>NZ_PIQW01000009.1:0-117576 GCF_003048445.1 Campylobacter concisus | reverse complement strand
CAGCTATAGCTAAGAACGAATTTGGTGAGAGTGGTTCAAGTAATGAGGCTACAATAGAGCTTGATACAATAGCTCCAAGTGTAGAGAATGTCAAAGTAACTCCAATAGATATGAGCGATCCAGCTGATAGTACATCAGAAAAAGGTAGAGTAGAGGGTAGATCTGACACTCCAGGTGCTATAGTAGTTATCAAAGATCAAGCTGGTAATGAAATAGGTAGAGATAACGTAAAAGCTGATAAAAGCTTTACAATCGAAACTACTAAGCCAATCAACAAAGGCGATAAAGTTACAGTAGAGATCACTGATGAAGCTGGCAACACTGGTAAAGGTGAAGCTGAAGCTGGCAATGTAAAACACGAAGGTGATAATGCAGCTCCTTGCGATCCAACAATCACATTTGTTGAAGACACAGCTCCAAAAGATGGCAAGCTAAATAAAGCAGAAAACAGCAGTGATAGTGATAACGCTAGTACAAAAGCGCATATTTCTTTCTTCCCAGATGTTGTTAAAGGCGATGTGATCAAATACACTATTAACAATGGCAAAGAGCAAAACCACACTGTAACTGCAGATGACGTAAAAGCTGGCTATATAGAGGTTAAAGTACCAGTAGTTGATGGTAAAACTTCAAGTGTAACAGCTAAGATCGTTGATCAAGCAGGCAATGCAAGTGAAGCAGTAACTAGCAGTATAGATGTGGACCTAACCTCTATGACTCCGACTATCGATCAAGTAACAGATAATCAATATGGCGGAATACAAGATGGCAACAACGTTCTTGGCATTGACGATGGCTTAACAAACGACAGTACGCCTACATTTAAAGGTACAGCTGAGCCTGGTGCAACAATCGTTCTTAAAAATGGTAACGATATTATTAGCAAAGACATCATTATAAAAGCTGACGCTAATGGCAACTGGGAATTTACACCAAAAACTGCACTTGCTGATGGTGAGTATAATGTAACAGCTATAGCAACAGATAAAGCCGGCAATGTTAGCGATCCATCAAATGTTGCAACGATTAACATTGACACCAACTGCCCTAAACCTGTTATTACTGAGATTGTAGATAATACGGCTGGTGGCGTAGTAAATGGCGATGTTAAAAATGGCCTAACAAATGATAGCACTCCAACACTAAAAGGTACAGCTGAGCCTGGTTCAACTGTTAAAGTTTGGATAGATGGTTTAACTAAAGCTTCTCTTGTTAATGGTGAAGTTATTTATGATTGGACTACAACTACCAAAGGAGATGGTACTTGGGAATTTGTACTTCCAAAACTAGAAGATGGTCGTCATTTATTTGTTGTTAAAGCAACCGATAAAGCAGGCACAAATAGCCCAGATTCTGATACTGTTGGTGTAACTGTTGATACTACCTCAGGAGCTCCAAAAGTAATGATCACAGCTGATGCAGACGACAACAACATCTTGACAGCCACTGAAGCATCTGCTTTAACTGATGGCAAACTAAAATGGGTTATCAAACTACCAGAAGATGCAAAAGTAGGCGATAGAATCGAAGTGTCTAATAGCCATAGAGAGTGGGTGACTATATTAACCCTAAGCGCTGCTGACATAGCTAAAGGTGAAGTTGCAAGAGATGATTTTAGTGCGGATTTTGTAAAAGGCAAAACTGGCTTCGAAACTCCATCTTATAGGATAGTAGATCAAGCTGGTAATGTCAGTACAGAGCATTGGGATACAGTTAAATTTGACAAGTCTGCTCCTACATCCCCAGTTATCAAAGAGGTTATTGATGATGTTAAGGGCTACGAAAAAGATACTAAAGTAGGTAACGTACTTGACGTAAAAGGTGGTCTAACAAATGACAATATGCCAACTATCAAAGGTACAGCTGAGGCTGGTATAAAAGTTAATATTTACGACAATGGCAAGTGGATCGGGGATGCGAAAGCTAATGCTAATGGCAACTGGGAGTTTACACCAGAGATAAGTGCAGCACTACCTGATGGTAAACATAGCATTACTGCAGTAGCCGAAAATGCCCTAGGGGTGAACAGCGAACCTAGCAATGCAGCTAATATAGATGTCGATACTGTAACACCTAAGCCAACTATAGAAAAGGTCACTGATAACGTAGAAGGTGGCGTATATCATGGTGATGTTAAAGGTGGTTTAACAAACGACAATAGACCGGTATTTGAAGGTAAGGCTGAAAAAGGTGCATTTGTTGAGCTTATCGATAATGGCAAAGTAATAGGCACAACTGAAGCCGGCGAAGATGGTAAGTGGACAATACAGCCAAAAGAGCCAATGGCTGATGGTAAGCATAATATGGTCGTACAAGCAACTGACCTAGCTGGAAACAGAAGCAGATCTGACCAATCATCTTCTGATGTAGAGACAAATGCAGGCGTTGTTAAGATCACAGCTGTTTGTGACGATGTGGCTGGCTATAACGGTAAAGTAGGAAATATCCTTGGTGTAAATAATGGACTAACAAACGATAGTACACCGACTATCAAAGGCGCAGCAAAACCTGGTACAACTATTACAATCAAAGATGGCAATAGTGTTATCGATGGAGTGATCAAATATAACGGCGATGGTTCTTGGGAATTTACACCAAAAACTCCATTTGCTGACGGCGAGCATAAACTAACTGCGATAGCTACAAGTAGGACTTCTGGTGCTCAAAGTGTTTCAAATGTAGCAACTATAGATGTTGATACTACTATAAGGATAGAGTTGACAGAAGTTACTCCAATAGCTGAAGGTGGCACTCCTGGTGCTCATATTAGTAAGCCAACTATTATCATGAATACAATTAGCAGAGGTAATCATATTCCGACTACAACTGGCGATGACTACGTAAAAGTAAAAGGTTCGGTAAATAATCGTGCTAATATCAATCTATGTGATGGTAATGATACTTTAGCAATCGGTGGTGTAGTTACGGATGGTGTGGTTATTAATGCTGGTAGAGGAAACGACAAGATAGTTATTGGAGACTATTTAGGTGGTTTATCATCAAGAGGTACTAAAATCGACCTAGGTGAAGGTGGAGCTAATATAGTTAAAACACATCTTGTTGGTGAATCAGATGAGCGCAATGCTAAATTTATCATCAAGGATAAAAATAACATTCAAATAGGCGAAGGCAAAACTGATGCTGATGGCAAATTTGATATGTTTATAGACAAAGCTATCAAACCTGGCGAGAAATTAAGTGTAGAGATAGTCGATGCAGCTGGTAATAAAGCTAGTGATAGTAAGGCAGCTAGCCACATAGAAGTGAGTGGAGTACGCTACTATGACAACGAGCTAGATGTTGGTACAAACATACATGCTGCTACTGTTGTAGCTGGAAATGGTAATGACTTAGTAGTTGTTGGCGAGAAAGGCAAACCAGATGGCTATATAACAGCAAATTCTAAGATCGATCTAGGCGAAGGAGATAATGAGATCAGAGTTCGTACAAATATAGATCACTCTGAGATCAAAACTGGTAGTGGTGATGATATAGTGACTACTGGACTAAAAGGCAATGGTTTTGGCTATATAACTAATGAATCTAAGATTGATCTAGGAGATGGTAACAATAAGCTAAATGTTGGCGCAAATATTGATGGTTCAACTATTGAGTTAGGAAAAGGCGATGATACAGCCGTTGTTAAAGGCTGGATAAACGATAACGCTGTTGTAAATCTAGGCGATGGCAACAATACTCTAACTGTTGGTACAAATATCGATAAAGCAACTGTTCTTGCAGGAAGTGGCAATGATGAAGTGGTTGTAGGTAAGTGGCAACATGCTGGTGATAGCTGGATAACAAATTATTCAACTATTAAACTAGGTGATGGCGACAATAAACTAACTGTCGGTACAAATATCGATAGCTCATCTATTGAAACAGGCAAGGGTAATGATGTGATAAAAGTAGGTGGTTATATCCATAGCTCTAAAGTCGATCTAGGCGCAGGAGACGATACTCTATCTATTGGCAAGGTAGACCTAGATAATAGCAAAGTAGATGGTGGAGCTGGTTATGATAAGTTAGTATTAGAAAATCCTGACAAGTCTGTAAACCTAAGCGATATCTCAAAATTTGCTAGCAACTTTGAAGAGCTTGACATATCTGGTGCTAAAAACACTACTCTAAAAGTTGGCATAAAAGATGTCCTAGATATGACTGATGATAAACATACGCTAAAAATCACAGGTGATAAAGGCGATGTAGTCGATCTAAAAGAGGATGTTAAAGGCAGCGGATGGCATCAAGGTGCTTCAGAAGATGGTTACACAACATATACAAACAACACCGTAACTATTCAGATCAAAGACGAGATCCACGTTATCTAGTCTAAAAATATAAGCAGGGCAGGAGGTCTGCCTTGCTTTGAATTTGTTTGCGGTGAAGGGAGTTTGTATGCAAAGCGAGAAGACAAAAAATTTACTCGATGAAGTAAATGAAACAATAGATTTTATATTTAGAACCTGTAACAGAAATGGCGGCACGAAGAAGGCTTTAGAAGATAAAAAGCTAAGTAGAGAAATTTTAAAAGATAAATTTAAATCGATCTTTTCAAAATTTGGCCAGATAGATGAGGCTAGTTTTAAGAGTGCGATCCTCGCAAACGACGAGGCAAAAGAGCTAAACGAGATAGCGATGGCTCTTGAGATAGACGAAGATGTAAGCTTGCTAGAGCTAGAGCGAGCGATAAATTTTGACCTAACTAGCGTCAAAGAAGAAATTTATAAATTTCAACATAATAACTAATATACTTCGGTGTGAGAGGGGGTCTCACACCAAAATTTAATAACTAAACACTTCTGGATCGATAACCATCGCTCTATAAGCGACATCATCTCTTGATGCAGAATCCACATCCATCTCAAATTTTATATCATTTGTCTTTGGGTCGATCTCGACTAAGACCATTTTGATAGTCTTATCAGGGCGGAGTAAATTTACATTTGAGCTTGAGATAAAGTAGGTGCTTTTATCCTTTTGCCACTCGACGTTGCTAGTGACTGCACTATAAAAGTCAAATCCACGCTCCTTACCAAACTGCCAAGTCTGCTCAACCGTGCCCTTTTTCTCATCTATCTTGTATTCAACCGCGCGGGAGTATTTCTCCTCTTTAAAGGCTGGCTGCTCCATGCCTCTAGCATCGCCATTGTCAAAGACGCTTAGGTGTTTTATGTCGCCCTTGTTTTCGTATCTTGGCGTTAGCCATGCGGTGTGCTGCGTCCATGACCAGTCAAATTCGCCCTCGCATTTTGAGTTTTCACATTTTATCTTGTTGCCTTTACTATCGACTGGAGTTAGCACTTTTGCTTTAAAGTCCTCGCTCCAGCCATCAGGCGAGGCTAGTATCCATTTTACTTTCTTGTCGCGTCCTATCTTTACGATGCCTTGGTGACGAAGCGAAAGGATGATGCTATCATCGCTCTCATCATACGAGATAGAATTTACATGCGCCCAGTTTCTGCCTGTGCCAGTGGAGGTGACATCGCCAAATGGCTGATCATCACTTATCTTGATCTCTTTTGCGTCCATGTCTATGTTTAGGCAAACAGCCCTAGCATCAAGCGCCTTTATGAGGTTGCTACGATAAACATTGTTGCCAAAAATTTCATTTAGATTCCACTCTTCTACCACTTTGCCAGTGTTATCGACCTCGATGATGTGGTCTCTTATGGTGTGAGAAATTTTGCCGTTTTTGTGGTGGTAGTTGTATTTTGCTACTCTAAGAAGTGCGTGATCATCTTTTAGTGGCATCACCTCGTGGCTGAGATCGATGTAGCCTCTAGGTAGTGGGCGGTTGTAAATTTCTTTTCCCATGAGGTCATATCTAAGATATCTTTGAGCCATACCAAAGCTGATATCGCCGTTTTTTAGCTGATGAAATCCCATCATCATGCCTCCATCCATCACTCTTCTCTCGCTGCGGTCGTAAAATTTCTGATAGTCAAGATACCATCTGACCTCGCCCTTGGTATCTACGATGTAGTTTTCGGTAAAGTCGTTCCAGCTAGCAGCTCCGCCATTTTTCCAATCAAGCGGTTTATAGACGCTTGTTATTGTGTTGTTTATGAGATAGAGCCTGTTTTTAAAGGCAGGATCGACCTTTTTGACGCGAGTTTTTTGCATGTGTGAGAACCTAAAATCACGGCTATATGTGACGATAGGCTGGGCGTAAATTTTATAAGTTTCTACCTTTTTAGCTCCGTTAAATGTATAACTAAGCACGACCTCGTTTAGATAGTCGGGATAAAGCCCCCAAATAGGCACACCATCATGCGTGAGCAAGGCATGCTCTGAGACGTTGTAGTCGATATCTATGCCACCATCTGGCTTGCCCTTTACTTTGACGTGGATATCTTTGATGTCCTTGCCGGCTCTATCGATGATAGCAGTTAGCGGCGATACATCGTAGGGGTTTATAAAGACTGAGCCAAGCTCTCCTTGAACCTTTACTTGATGAGCCAAGACTCCAGCGTTTAGTGGAGCACTAAAGCCAAAACCACTCACCAAAACAGCCGCAAGGGCAACAGAACCTAAGAAATTCTTGCTCATTTTCGCTCCTTTGTGAAATTTAATGATATCTTACTCCCCAAATTTCACACAAAACTAACGCTTATATAAAAAGAGGCTTAAGTAAATTTATAAAGAAGTCGTTTTAAGAGGTAAAAATAAAAGAAGAATTTAGGAGCAAATGCCCCTAAATTTTAGTTATTTGTGTCAAATTTCTTAAGAGAAAAAAGAACAAATTTGTAGCTAATAAATAGCGTTACTGGCCAAAGTATCAAAAAAATTCCTGCTTCTAACATCTTTTATCCTTAGTATGCGTGATGATCGTTTTTGATCTCATCTTGCGTGATCTTCTTGCTATCTATCGCTCTCCAGACGATGAAGATATAAGCAAGCACTACTGGCACTAGCAAGCTAACATAGGCCATAACGCCAAGTGTGTAGTGGCTAGAGCTTGCATTTTTGATAGTTAGCGAGCTAGAAAGGTCGCTAAATGACGGATAAAATGCAGTGCCATTTAGTCCTGTTATCAAAAATAGCGCGGTCACAGCGAGCGTTACGCCAACGCCATAAGCAAAAATTCCGCGGATGCTTTTTGTAAATGCCCCTTGGAAAATTCCAACAAGCACCAAAAGCACGCCAACAAGTAGTAGCACACCAGCGACAGGCATCTCGATCAAATTTATAGCGTATTTGTAAGCAACAAGGCTAACTACACCGTTTGCGTCGTATGCAAAGCCATCTTTTGTAAGTATCCAAGCAAGAAATCCTAAGAAAAATGGCAAGAATAGCACGGTGTTGATAATTAGCTGTTTTCTAGCGTTTTGTATAAATTCGCCATCAGCGATGTTGTTTATAAGATACAAGCAGCCGCCTACGCGAGATAAGAAAAACATCGCTATGCCAAGCAAATACAAGTAAGGATTTGCCAATGCCTCAAGACCGCGAAATGGAGTTTTCCACTCGACAAAGTTGTGCTCATTTAACACAAAGTCACTGCCGCTAAAGAATGTACTAACCGCCATGCCAATAAGGATAACACCAAGTGAGCCATTTATGAAAAGGAAAATTTCATAAGTTCTAGCACCCAAGAAGTTATCAGGCTTTTTGCGGTACTCGTAGCTTACAGCTTGGATGATAAAGCAAAATAAGATAGCTAGCCAAACCCAGTAAGCGCCACCAAAGCTAGTAGCGTAAAATAGCGGGAACGCCGCAAAGCACGCGCCACCAAACATAACAAGCGTCGTAAATGTAAGCTCCCATTTTCTACCGATAGAATTTATGAGCATATCTTTTTTAAGCTCGTCCTTACCAAGGCTAAAGATGAGCGACTGACCGCCTTGAACAAACATCATAAAGACCAAAAGTCCGCCAAGAAGGCTAACTATAAACCACCAATAAATTTGTAAATTTTCTAAGCTTAAACTATGCATGGTCATTAAATCCTATCTTTATTTGCTTAAGCATGATTTTGATCTCGGCAATCAGCAAGACCGTAAATAAAACAGCAAATAATATAAATGAAATTTTCACGTTTGAGTCTGATAAATTTGTAGCTCCTACGCCAACGGTCATGAGATCTTGTATCGCCCATGGCTGACGACCGACCTCTGCTACTATCCAGCCAGCCTCAGCTGCGATGTAGCCAAGTGGTATGGTAAAGAGGCAGATCCACAAAAATGCTCTTATGTTTTCAAATTTATATTTTCTTGAGAGATTTAGATAAAGAGTGATAGCAAAAAGAGCTATGAAATATGTGCCAAGAGCGACCATGATGTGGAAGCTATAAAATGTAAGTGCAACTGGTGGCACAGCATCTTTTGCGTCCTTAAGATAGCCATATCCTAAGAAATTTAGGTTGCTCTCTAAATTTGAAAGTGAGCTTTTCATTAAGCTCTCGTCATTTGCTTTTTTAGCCTCTTTGTAGTTTTTAAGAGCTTCGATAGCTACTTTACCTTTTGCCATCTTCTCTTCTACGCTTATTAGATTGTGCTCGCTGTTGCCATAAAGTAGGTCGTTTATGCCTGGTGTAAATGAGTCAAGCTCTCTGTTTGCCATGATGCCAAGTGCGTAAGGTACTTTTATCTCAAACAAAAAGGCATCGCTCTCATCGCCAAGCTTTTTAGCTGGGTTTAAAATGCCAGCTGCAACTAAGCCAGCGTTTTGCTCACCCTTGTAAAGTCCCTCCATGGCTGCAAGTTTCATAGGCTGCTTTTGAGCTGCAAGATATGCGCTCTCATCGCCGCTAAGTAGTAAAAATGCCGAAGTGATAAGACCAAATGCACTAGCAACGACGATGCTTTTTTTAGCAAGCAAGATGTGGCGTTTTTGGATCAAAAACCAAGCTGAAATTCCTATCACAAAAAGAGCTGAGATAGTGTAGCCGCTAGTTACTGTGTGTAAAAATTTGCTAATGCCAAGTGGATTTAGCGCGACTTCGAAGAAATTTTGCATCTCCATTCTAGCGGTGTCTGGGTTAAATTTCATGCCGATAGGATACTGCATCCAGCCATTTGCGATCAAGATCCAAAGTGCGCTTAAATTTGAACCGATCGCAACAAGCCAAGTTGAAAATAGGTGAAATTTCTTGCTAACTTTATCCCAGCCAAAAAACATAATGGCAAAAAATGTACTCTCCATGAAAAATGCTAGCAAGCCTTCAATCGCAAGCGGAGCACCGAAGATATCGCCTACAAACCAGCTGTAATTCGCCCAGTTTGTACCAAACTCAAACTCCATGATGATGCCAGTTGCCACACCGATAGCGAAATTTATACCAAAGAGCTTTAGCCAAAATTTCGTTATCTCAAGCCAGGCCTTATCGCCAGTTTTGACATATATCGTCTCCATAATGGCGATAATAAAACTTAGCCCCAACGTAAGTGGGACAAACAAAAAGTGGTAAATGGCAGTCAGCGCAAACTGAGCCCTAGACCAATCAACAAAATCCATCTCAGACATTTTATTCCTTTATTAAATTACGAATTACAAATTCGCTTTTTTCTTCGTCGGTTTGAAATTTGGTATTAAGAGTTTCATCAAAGATGAAGACCTTTAATATCCCAAACATAATGATAAGCTTTATCGCTATGAGAAGCCATAGTTTCTTGCCTATTTTCATGTTTTTAAAGCCGTCTACATATAAAGAGGCGATGTTTTTTAAGCAGTTTTTAATCATAATGTCGAAGTCTATAACAAAAAAACTTAAAGAATAATTTTTAAAAATTGCAAGATTAATGCCTTACTAAATATTTAAGGGGTATAATCGGCAGATTAAAAAATAACTAAAGTTAAGGAAATTTTGATGGCAAAAGAGACGAAGTATATTTTTATCACAGGTGGCGTTTTAAGCTCACTTGGAAAAGGCATCGCAGCTGCGTCTATCGCGACATTACTTAAAAATTCTGGCTTAAAGGTGAGCGTCTTAAAAGCTGACCCATATATCAACGTAGATCCAGGCACGATGAGCCCACTAGAGCATGGCGAAGTCTTTGTCACAGATGATGGCGCTGAGACTGATCTTGACCTTGGTCACTACGAGAGATTTTTAGATGAGAGCCTAAGTCAGGATAATAACTTCACAACAGGTAGAGTTTATAGCTCAGTTATCGAAAAAGAGCGCCGTGGCGACTACCTTGGAAAGACTATACAAGTGATCCCTCACATCGTTGGCGAGATCGTTGATCGTATCAAAAAAGCAGGCGAGGGCAAAGATGTGCTCATCGTTGAGATCGGCGGAACCGTTGGCGACATCGAGGGACTACCATTTTTAGAGGCGATAAGAGCGCTAAGAGTAGAAGTTGGCAAAAAAAGAGCGCTAAATATCCACCTAACGCTCGTGCCATTTATCAAAGTAGCTGGCGAGCTAAAGACAAAGCCAACCCAGCATAGCGTAGGCGAGCTAAGACGCATCGGCATAAGCCCAGATATCATCATCTGCAGATCTGAAATGCCACTAAACCGCGAGCTAAAAGATAAGATCGCAGCAAGCTGTGGTGTGGAGAAAAACTGCGTCATAGAAAGCTTAGATAGCGCAAGTATCTATCAAATTCCACTTTCATTTTTAAAGCAAGATATATTAACGCCGATCGCTGAAAATTTAGGCTTTGGTGAGCTAAAACCAGACATGGCAAACTGGGATAGCCTAGTAAAAAGGATCATCGCTCCAACAAACGAAACTACAATAGCCTTTGTAGGCAAATATATCGATCTAAAAGAGAGCTACAAGAGCCTAACAGAGGGCATCATCCATGCTGGAGCAAATTTGGACGCTAGGGTAAATTTACGCTGGATAGATAGCGAAAAGATAGAAGAGAGCAATGTAAATGAGCTTTTAAAAGACGTGGATGGCATCTTAGTAGCTGGCGGCTTTGGAGAAAGGGGCGTTTTAGGCAAGATGCAGGCTATAAAATTTGCTCGTGAAAATAAGATACCTTATCTTGGAATTTGCCTTGGTATGCAGCTGGCACTAATCGAGTTTGCAAGGGATGTTTTGGGTTTAGAAGATGCAAATTCTATGGAATTTAACAAAGAGTGCAAAAATCCTATCATCTATCTAATAGATAGCTTCATCGATGCTCACGGCAAAAAGCAAATAAGAACGCACACAAGTCCACTTGGTGGCACTATGAGACTTGGTGCTTATAACTGCGACATCAAGCCAAAGACGCTTTTGGCTGAAATTTATGGCAACGCAAAGAGCGTAAAAGAGCGCCACCGCCACCGCTACGAGGCAAATCCAAAATATAAAGATATCTTTGAAAAGGCTGGTCTAATAGTAAGTGGCGAAAGCGACGGACTAGTAGAGGCGATCGAGCTAAAAGGCCATCCGTGGTTTGTAGGCGTGCAGTGTCACCCTGAATTTACTAGCCGCTTAACTAGACCAAACCCTGTGATACTAGGCTTTATAAAAGCAAGCTTGGCTAATCACGTAAAATGATAAATTTGCAAAAATATTTAAGTAAAGATAAAGTATATGATACATAAAATTGCACCATAATTACTATTGAAGGGATTAACATGAAAAATTGTGTTTTAAAAGGTGTTTTAACACTTTCACTTGCTAGCTCATTTGCATTAGCGCAAGGCGGATTTGTCGGATTAGAAGGTGGCTACGACTTTAGCTCAAAGTTAAGCAGTGATGGCGATAGCATAAAAGACAATAGACCAAATATTGGCATAAAAGGTGGTTATGATTTTGGCGTAGCTAGAGCTTACGGTGGTTATTTCTATCATGCAAAGGCTAAAGATAGCGATAGAGGTTCAATCAACGGCGTAACTGGTTCATTAGATACAGAATGGACAAATCATAAATTCGTAATAGGTGGTGACTATACTCCAGCTATTACAGATAACTTTAAATTAATTGCAGGACTTTATACTGGTATTTCGGTAATGAATTTTAAATCTAGACTTAATACAAATGTTGTTAGGGCTAGTTATGATGTTACTAAGTCTGGCTGGTTACTTGGCACAAGACTTGGTGCTGAGTATAGCTTTGATGAGCATAATGCGCTTGAGTTTGGTGTAAAAATTGATAGATCGTGGTATAACATTGACGATATTGATAATGTCAAAGCAACAGACATGGGCGCTTACCTAGGCTACACATATAAATTTTAATTTTTGGGGTCTTATGACCCCTTATTTTTACTTAAAATTTCTCTCATTTTTTACTTCAAATTTACAATGGCTAATTTATAAAGAGTATCAATTTAACAAAAGTTTTTTGCCCTAAAAATCTTACTTTCAATGAAAATTATAAGAAATTAAATTTCAAAAAGATATAATCAAAGCATTCAAAATAAAGACGAAAGATTACGATGAAAAAAAAGCATTTTTGTTGCCAAATTTTTGGCAGTTTGGGCGTAAATTTAAGTGAGCAAATAGCATTAGTAAAAGTTGGCAGGGCGTCAAAAAGTCCTTGCCAAAGCTATGTTAACTAAAGAGGATATTAGGAATTTACTAGCACGTAGATTTTGTAACGACATACACAAAAAACTTAGTGAAATTCCAACGCCAAGCGCTCTAAAGGATATCTACAAAGGCGCTAATCGCATCAAAGAGGCGATCGAGAGAAATGAACATATCGCTATTGTTGGCGATTATGACGTTGATGGCGTGGTTTCAAGTGTGATTCTAGCCGAGTTTTTTGACGATCTTGGCGTAAAAAACTACCTAGTAAAGATCCCAAACCGCTTTAAGGACGGATACGGCCTAAACCCTGAGATCATCGACGAGCTTGCAAGCGATGTGAGTCTAATAATCACCGTCGATAACGGCATCTCAGCTAATGACGCCGCCGCTATCTGCAAAGAAAAAGGCATCGATCTTATCATCACAGATCACCACATGCCACCAGCCATTTTGCCAGAAGCCTACGCCATCATCAATCCAAAACAAGAGGACTGCAACTTTCCAAATATCGAAATTTGCGGTGCTGAAGTGGCTTGGTATTTGGTTGGAGCGCTAAAGGATGTTTGCAAGCTAAACTACGATATGAGCAAGTTTTTAGAGCTTTTAGCCATCGCGATAATCGCTGATATGATGGAGCTAAGAGATATGAACAGGATGCTCGTTCGCATGGGTATTTGCAAGCTAAATGCCTCGAAGCGCTCGGCATTTTGCGTCATAAAAGAGTTTTACGGCAAGGATAAATTTGAGTGTGATGATATCAGCTTTCTTATAGCGCCTCTTATAAATTCAGCCGGACGCATGGACGATGCGATGAATTCATTTAACTTCTTGCGTGCAAAGAGCATCGAGGAGGCTTACAACTACCTTGATACGATTATCGAGTTTAACAACTCCAGAAAAGAGGAGGAGCGCCAACTCTTTGAGTGCTCGCTAAAGGACATAAAAGAGGACGATGAGGTCATCATCACTTGGGGAGAGCAGTGGCACGAGGGCGTGATAGGCATAGTAGCTAGCCGCCTTGCAAAGCACTTTGCAAAGCCAGCTATCGTCTTTAGCATAGATAAAGGCCGCGCAAAAGGCAGTGCTAGAAGCGTTGGCAAGCTTGATATCTTATCACTCATCGCAAGCCACGAAGATCTGCTAACAAGCTACGGCGGTCACAAAGGTGCAGCAGGGCTAACTCTTGCGCCTGAAAATTTGGAAAAATTTAAAGAGGCGATAAACAAAAGCTGCTCATGCCTAAATATGCAAGAGTGCAAAAGCTCAGACGAGCTACTTGGCGACATAATGCCAAGCGAGATAGACTTTGAGCTACTTGAAATTTTGGAATTTTATGAGCCGTATGGACAGAAAAATCCACGCCCAGTCTTTAAGATAGAAAACGCTGTCGTGAAGAACGAGAGGCTCATAGGCAGGGATCAAAACCACTTAAAACTTATCTTGCAAAAAGACAACAAAACGCTTGAGGCGCTGTTTTTTAACTTTACAAAGCACGTTAGAGTAGGCGAAATGATAGATATCATCTTTTGCGTATCTAAAAATTCGTTCCGCGGACTTGTTACGCCACAGCTTCTCATAAGAGAAATTTTATAGCATTTTACCTAGTCGTTTGAAATTTTACGACTAGGTGTTACTTTTTAATAATTCAAAATTTTATAAATTTATCTTTATAAATCCCTAAAATACGAATTTCATAAACAAAGTAAATTTATCAATGCTTATTTAATATTATAAATTAATAATATTTTAAATAAAAATCCGTAAAATTACATTTACATTATATTTTTAAAGGATTGAAAATGAAAAGTTCATTTTTGAAAGCTAGCATGATTGCATGTGCGGTTTGCTCATTTGCTATGGCAGAGGGAGCATTTATTGGTTACGAGGGCGGATACTCTTTTGCGTCAAATTGGAAAGAGAAAACAACAGACGGCGAGAGCGCAAGCGTTAGAAAAGGTCAATTTAACAGCGGTGTAAAAGCTGGTTATGATTTTGACAGCTTTAGAGCTTACGGTGCTTATTTTTATAGCTTTCAAACAAAAAAACAAATAAACAATGACACTGACGACAAATTTAATGTTAAGTGGAAAAAACACAGCTTATTAGCAGGCGTTGACTACACTCCAAGTATCACCAAAGATATCAAACTTGTTGCGGGTGGTTACACTGGTGTATCAAGACTTTCTATCACAAGAGATGATGTGAATAAAAAATTCTATGACACAGGATTTGTTTTAGGCGCTAAATTTGGTGCTGAGTACCTACTTGATCAAAACAACATCCTAGAAGCTGGCATAAAAACTGACTACACTTTCTATAAGGCAGATGACGTTAGCAGAGTTAGAGAGAGCAACATCGGTCTTTACGTAGGCTACACTTATAAATTTTAATATTAAACATTCCCTCCTTAAGAAATTTGCGCCCTAATTTGGGCGCAAATTTATCTCTAGTATTTTTACCATTAAATTTAATATACTTTCCAAAAAGGACACAAAATGAAGAAAATAATATTGTCTCTATTTATACTCTTGACGGCTACGTTTGCAGTTGATTGTGATAATGCATTTATTAAAGCTGTTGTAAGCATGATCGATGAGCCAGCTCCCACAAGAGTCGATGAAAATAGCGTAATAATGGGTGCTACATGCGAAAATGAGACCCTAAAAACCACGTTTGTTATAAATGATAGCGAGGATATTAAATTTAGTAAATTTAATAAAAATCAGATAGATGAGTTTAAAAAGATGCAAACCGAAATGCTAAAAGAGGACTTTTGTAGTAGTAAAAACCCTCTTATCGACAAAGCCTCGTGGATATATAACTACGAGAACGGCAAAAATTTTGCTGTGATAAATTTGACAAAAGAGGATTGCAAGTAAGATTTTCTGGGGTCTCCCCCAGAGATTTAAGCTTTTTTGTCTTCAAGCTCTTTTAGGTGTGCTTTTACAAACTCACCAAATTCGTCTTGAGTTAGCACTCTTTTAGCAAGTTTTTCCTTGCATTTTTTGCCAAGCTCGCCTAGTGTTGCTCTATTTTTTTGGCTTTGTGATTTGCCAAATTTTGAAAGGATCGTATTTAGCTCATGCTCTTCACCGAAATTTACTAGCTCTTTATCTAGTGCCATTTTCTCTCCTTTGATGAAAATTTTTTCTAATTTTAAAATTTAATAGTAAATATAAATAAATTTAAATTTTAAAGGCTAAAAATAGCGAAAAATAGGGCTTTGTTAAATTTAAATTTCATATAGATTAAACGCGTAATAGTAAAATCACGAAAATTTTTAAAGGAGAAGTATGAAAAATTTACTTGTAAAATCAAGCTTGGTTTTAGCTTTAGTTAGTTCAGCTGCACTTGCGCAAGGTGCATTTGTCGGTGGCGAGGGCGATTATTCGTTCAACTCAAAGATCAAAACTAAAAATATCGCAAAAAGCGAAAAAAATAACTTCAACAAAGGTCACTACGGACTTGGCTTTTATGGCGGTTATGATTTTGACAGCTATAGAGCGTATGGTGGCTACTACTACGACTTTAAAGCTAGAAAAAATGCTGGCGAAGCAGACGCAAAATGGAGCAAACATAAGCTTTTGGCAGGCGCTGACTACACTCCAAACATCACAGAAAACTTTAAAGCCGTGCTTGGCGGTTATGCTGGTCTTGGTTATCTAAGTGTTAGACAAAGCTTTGAAAACGAAACTAGCAAGAAAAATTTCAAAGGTTTGTTAGTTGGCGCAAAAGCTGGCGGTATCTACTCATTTGACGCTCACAACGCACTAGAGTTTGGTCTAAAAGCTGATAAGACATTTTATAAGAAAAATAGTGGCGCTCAGCTAAGGGATACAACCGTGGGAATTTACACAGGCTACACTTATAAATTCTAAATTTATGGCAAGGCTTAGGCTTTGCCCCTCCCAAAAACTCAAATTTGATCTTAAATTTATAACTCATGCAACCTTTAAGTGATGCGAGGTAGAATGGCTCTTATCTAAAAAGGAGAAAAATGAAAACCAAATCACTTCTTGCCATTGTGCTCTGTGCTGTTTTTAGTAGCTTTGCCTTTTGCGAACCACAAAGCGAGCCAACACCAACAAAAAGTAGAGATTTGGTTGGTCAGACGGTGCCAGGTGCTATTTTAGGCATTAAGGTGTCAAAGGAGTATCAAGCTAAATTTGATAGCGCAAAGCCTAGGATGCAGGAATTTTTAGCAAATATGGCATGCTATAAGGCTAATAAAAATGATAAATTTATGGAAGGTGGCATAAGAGCACCTACGCTAAGAAGAGATGATAGCCATTTTAAAAGGACTAGTGGCACTTGTAGCGACAGCGTAGATATCTTGAGTATAGAAAATGTGAAATTTATCGCCAAAAACGCATTTAGTTTTAGTGTTACATTTATCACGGCAGATGGCGAAGAAACTACAAAATTTGATGATCTTATATTTACGCAGCACCCTAGCGGCGAGTGGCTGGTTAGGTGGCAATAGCTACGAAATTTCTACTCTCTGCCCTCAAGAAGTGGCACAAAAAGACACTCGTCTAAAAACTCTTTTTCTAAATTTCCACTCTCATCTTTTCTAAATTTAGCGATAAACTGCTTGCCATCTTTTTTCATCGGAGCGACCAAGATGCCGCCATTTTTTAGTTGAGCGAATAAATTTGGCGAGATCTCATCAGCAGCAGCCGAGAGTAAAATCCTATCAAACGGCGCGTAGCTTCGCCAGCCGTTGTTGCCATCATCATATCTTACGTGCACGTTTTTGATCTTTAGCGTCTCGAAGCGTTTTTTTGCCTCCATGGCTAGCTTTTCTATGCGCTCGACGCTAAAAATTCTATGTGCGAGCTTGCTTAGTATCGCTGCTTGATAGCCGCTGCCACAGCCTATTTCTAGGATGTTATCCACATTTTCGCACTCTAGCGCCATCGTCATCTTTGCCACTGTTAGCGGCGAGCTGATCCACTGGTTGCCAAGTATCGGCTGTGCGTCAAGCTTGTAAGCATGTGCCGGGATAGGCACGAAAATTTCGCGCTCTGTCGTTGATATCGCGTCAAACAAAAGCGGACTTAGCGTGATCTCGTCGGCTATGTCGCTAGCTAAATTTTGGCATTTTATCGCTTCTAATGGGGTCAAAATTTCTATCCTAAACAAATTTTAAATCGTTATTATACGATTTAAAGCTTATCTTAAAATTTATAAAAGCCCTAAATTTTTCTTTATCTGCGTGATCAAATTTGCGTCAAAAACTGCGCTTGCTTCTAGCGTGCCATCTGGCAAAAAGACCCCAGCGAGCTCAAGATCTAGCGAGCTTGAGATCATGACGTAGCAGTTATTTGCGATCGCAAGTGCCTTGCAAAGGCTAAGGTAGGCTTCCTCTCTAGCCTTGCCCCACATGGCTGGCACCATGATGATGTCGCATCCTTTTAGCTTTGCCCAAAGCCTGCTATCACGAAGCTCAAAGCATATTAGCACGCCAAGCTTTAGCCCCTTAAATGTAAATGCATTTATATCGCTCACTTCGCCAGTAGCAAAGATCTCGTGCTCTAAATTTGGCCTAAAAAGCTCAGCCTTAAACTGCGAATGAAAGACGTTGTTTGAGTTAAGAAGTAAAAATTCGTTATAAATTTTTGGTTGGTGCGGATTTAGATTTGAAATTTGAGCGAGGCCTGCGCTTTTGTTTAGGCTGCTAAGGTGCGTAAAACCAAGAAATTTATCTGGGCTAAGCGCCTCTTGCAAGCGCTCAAGCAGCATCGCATCAAAGCTGCCTATCATGCCACCAAGCATCGCTTTGTTCGCCCCAGCAAAAAAGCCGTCAAAATCATAGCCGCTTATGCAAAGCTCGCTTGCAAGCAGGAGAGAGTTTTCAGGCGCAGCCTCAACTAAATTTGCAAGCTCTTCTAGGCGGTCTGTTGCATTTTTTGCCTTTAAAGTTAGGCTTATTAGATTTAAATTTTCGCTCATTTATTTTTCAAATACAAATGTCACAGGTTTTTCATCGTGGCAGTCTTTCGGAATTTTGCAGTTTATATCCGTGCCACCGATGTTTGGTGTAGCTTTTAAAATAACGCTTATAGCTGTGATCTTATCATCGCGCTGTGAGAGTGGATCATTAAAAACCCAGACCTCAAAGCCTAGACCTCTAGTCTCATCATGTGAAACCACTCTTACCTCTTTTAGGTCTTTTGCTTCAAAGCTGCACTGCTTGTTTATGCCAAGCATCACGTCATTTCCCAGAACGGATCCTAGTGGCGCGAAACTTGGTGCAATTTCGCCGTTTGGCATCTCTTGATAGACTTCCGCTTGGTTTGTCTCTTTTATCTTGACAAGCTTGTAGGCGTAGAAATTTTCGAGATTATTTTTATTTGCTTGATCAATTATCCTTTGACTACTGCTCGCACACCCCACAAAAAGCACGCAGACAAGGGCTAAGATGCCATTTTTAAAAGTCATCAAAGCTGATACTTCCTTTGCTGTAGTTTGTCACCTTTGCTTCAAAGAAATTTGACTTTTGGTCGTTAAATTTAGCAAAGTCATCGACCCATTTGATCGGGTGAGCGACGTTGTATTTGCGTTTTAGACCGATCGCAACTAGGCGCTGGTCGATGAGATAGTGGATGTACTGCTCGATGATATCGTCTGTAAAGCCCATTATCTGGTTTTGGGTGATGTATTTACCCCATTTGATCTCTAAATTTCCAGCTTTTTCAAACATATCATAAATTTTCGCCTCAGTCTCAGGTGTGAAAAGGTCGGGTCTCTCTTTGCGGACCGAATTTATCATGTTTTGAAACAAAAGCAGGTGCGTGATCTCGTCGCGTTGGATGAAGCGGATCATCTGTGCTGAGCCTAGCATCTTGCCAGCGCGAGCTAGAGCGTAAATCGCTGTAAAGCCGCTGTAAAAGTAGATACCCTCTAAAATTTGGTTCGCAACCATCGCAAGAAGTAGCTTCTCATCAGTCACTTCGCCTGCAAGCTCCTCATAAACGCTTGAGATATAGTCGTTTTTCTCGCGTAAGACATCGTCGTGCTTCTCCATCTCGTAGATGAGGTCGGTGTTGTCACAGATCGCTTCGACCATGACGGCGTAAGACTTGCTGTGGTTTGCCTCTTCGTAGGCTTGGCGGCTTAGCACGGCGTTGATCTCTGGTGCGGTGATGTAAGGGTTGATGTTGTCAGCTAGGTTGTTTGTCTGAAAACTATCCATCGAGATGAGCTGGCTCCAGACAAGGTCGTACATGCGCTTTTCAGCCTCTGTAAGGTTGTAGGCGTAGTCGCGCACGTCGTCGGTGGTATCGACCTCTTTTGGAAACCAGGTGTTTGCCTCCATGAGGTCCCAAAGCTTTAACGCCCACTCGTATTTTGCCTTGGTGAAATTTAAAATGCCGTGTGGGTTGCCGTTAAAGACTCTTCTATCGGTCAAATTTTCATTTGAACTTGGGTTGTAGATGCGTTTTCTGTTCATAAATTTCTCTCTTGTTTGTGGTAAAAATTTCTTAAAATCTTACCCAAAGCAAGGTAAAAATTTACTTTTATTTATATGGCTTTGCTCCTTTTTATGGTCATCAAAAAGCCAGTTATTATTAGTAAAACGGCGATCACGCAAGAGATGGCAAAGACGATCTGACCGACCTCGCCAAACATCTCTCCAGTGTGCAGGCTAAGCACCTTGCGGCCAGCCTTTTTTGCCTCTGGGATGCTTTCAGCCTTGCTAACAAGCTTGTTTTCTTTGATCTTGCCAGCGCTCGCGTCAAGCTTTAGTTTGCCCACTTGGCTCTCGCTAGTTTCGTAGTTTATGGTGTAGGTGCTTTGGTTGTTTTCAGGCACGTTTATCGTGAGTGATTTTAGCTCTAGCGTGACATTGTCTTTAAAAATTTGCTCCGCAGTCTCGATCTCTTTAAATTTATCATCGCTTATTGGGGTTAAATTTCTTTGAGGCATTGCTCTTTGCGCTTGGCTTGGTTTTAGCTCGAAAAATATGCTATTTACGCTGTTTCTGACCCAGCCATAAGACCAGTAAAGACCAGTTAGCGACATCACGACAAGCAGGATCGCCACGTAGGTGCCAAGACTCGTGTGGAGGTTGTAAAAGCAGGCGTAGCCCTTTGCATTTGTTTTGATCTTTAGCGAATTTAGTAAATTTCGCTTGATCGCTGGTGCGTAGAGGATGAGCCCGCTGATGGCAAGAAGCGCCATGATGATGGAGCTAATGGCGACTATTTGCTTGCCGATGTTGGCTGGGACTTTGCTATCAAGCAGGGCAAGGCCTAAATTTCTATGTAGGCTTAGTATTATCATGCGAGTTTTCTCGCCCCAGTCCTCGCTGATCACCTCGCCAGTGCGTGGATCTATGAAGAAATTTAAGAGCTTTTTATCTTTAGTGACGCTGATGCTATAGGCTTTGTTTTCGCCACCGATTTGCACGTTTTCAAGCGTATCAAATTTGATCTCACTTTTTGCTTTGGCGAGGATCTCGCTTAAGCTTAAATTTGGCTTTTCGCTAGGCGCTAAATTTATATATTTTTCATTTATCGCAGACTTGATCTCCTCTCTATAAGAGGCAAATGGCGCTGCAAGTGTCATGATAAGTAGCGGTATAGTCGCGATCAGACCGATTATTAGGTGGATGTTGAAAATGATTTTGTTACGCTTGAAAAGCATATATCTCCTTTTAGATTTTAATAACGAATATTAATTTATTTTTTGTTAAGCAGAGATAAAATTTAGAAGATTTTTTTTAGTTATCTGGATGTGATTTTGGATTTTGCAGCTGGCAAAAGTAGCTCAAATGTTGAAATAGCCGCATTTAGATCTTTTTTATCTAAAAATTTAAACGGCCTTAGCAGGTAGTAAAGTGGCTTAAATTTCAATATTAATCGCAAAGAGTGCTCATAAATTTCGCTGCCATTAGCCTTAATGTACTCACTGATCGCCTCTTTTACAAGCTCGTTTGAAATTTTTTGTCGGTAGAGCTCGTGGATGAAAACTAGCAGGTCACGGCACTTTCTAAGCTCTAGATCATCGCTAAAAAATTTTGACTCAAAATCAATAAAATTTATCTCGTCATTTTTTATGGCAATATCTCTAAGTGCTGGGCGTCCGTGCGCGAAATTTAGAGTGTGAAGTCCAGCTAATGCGCGAGCTGCTTTTAGTAAAATTTCATGCTTAAAATTTTCATCAGCGCTATATTTAAATAGTCTAGAAACTGGCTCACCGACATCTTCTATAACAAAAAATTCATCACTTTTTAGCACGATTTTTGGAGCAGGAGCATTTGCTTCGTTTAAAATTTCAAGCTTTTTTATCTCGGCGGCAAATGACCTATAAGGGTTTGGTTTAAAAATTTTAGTTAAAAAGCTGCCTTCGATACTCTTTTCAATGCGTTTTAACCAAAATTTCTGCCCATCAAATTCAAAGCTAAATACACGCTCATCATGGTGATTTTTTAAAATTTCATTTACATATTGTTTTAAATTTTGCATGTTGTAAATGTAGCGAAAGAATTCTAAATTTTTACATATATTTGACGTAAAATTTTGTGAAAAATGAAAAAATTTGTGAGCAAAAAAGAGATTAAAATCATGGTGGAGTTAAGCGGAAAATGTTTTTAGCTTTAAAGCTCGTATTTATCGATTTTTAATAAAATTAAAATCAAGAATTTTTACACTCATTTATACACTCGAGCTTTTTAAGCTTTTAGTGTTTGATTTGTTGGTTATGAAAAGTTTAGTTTTCAATACAAAACTATCATAAGTGCCTAAAATATGGGGTTGTGAAGTTGTAAAGTTAAATAATTTAAGTTTCGGAGGCTTAAAGTGGTCGTTTTGGCTTAAGAAAAATTAGTTTTCATCTCTTTTTTGCTCGAAAACTTAATTAAGGTTATTTTGTGAAACGTTATTGCTTTTATACGTTTCACACTTGCCACTCGTTAGCCTTGTAAATGCCTAGTATATAAATAACCTCATCATCTACCAAGTAAGGTATCACATAGCCTTTAAATATCAAATCTCTTATGCTCTCATCGTTAAAATTAATAGACTTACGGCAAACAAAAGGCGTCTGTGCTGTGCGTTCTATCTTTGCGATAAGTTCGTTTCTAAACTCTCGCGCTCTGTTTAGGCTGTCTTTGGCTATGAAGTCAAACGCAGCTTTTAATTCGTGGTTAAAACGTGCTGTGCGTCTAACTACCATTTTTCCATCTCGGCTTTTAACGTTTCTAGTGGATAGGTTTCAAGCTCTCCGCGTCTGATAGCTTCAATATCCGCTTCGTAATCGGCTATCCTTTGCTTCATCGTCTTGCCATCGTCGTAAATCGGATAATCCTCATCGATAATTAGCTTTTGATTAGTCGTATTAGCTAGAGCCTTACTTATTGCTACTATTTGGCTTATTAGTGCTTCATCTGCTCGTATGGTTAATGTCTGCATTTGCAACCCTTTCTTTTGATTATTTTAGCTTGTATTGTTAAAAGGTGGCTTACGTTCTATTTTGGTATTCACTTTTATTCACTAATTGCAATCTTTATACGCTTATTACGTGCTTACTAGTATTCGCATGGTATTCACTTAGGCGCTCATTTTTATTTCTGATTTTTGAGTTTGTGCCGATAATAGCGTTATTTGAGCTTCAGCTGAGTGCTCATTTTTGTTCCCATTCTTTTTAGTGGTAACTTTTCGCACTTACTATTTAAAACCTCGCTTGCTCCGGTTCTTGCCTTTGCGAAAGCTTTTGCTGTTTCTTTGCTGTTTTATGCTTTGGTATTTAAATAAATAGCCGTTTCTTTACATCGTATTTTTTACATATCGTTTTGCGCTCGCCTTTACCCTATCTGGCTTCATTCTATTTTGCATAATCCACGAGTAAGCCTCTAGTGGCAAAGCGTAAATTTTAGCTAGCTCTTTATCATATTTACTCACTTTCATAACTCGTAAATTGTTAATAACGGTTTCGTCCGTGTAAGGGCTATTAAAGATCCTTAGGATTAAAAAGGCTATTTCGGTTAAATAATAATCATCTGCTCGCTTCTCCCAGTCTGGGTAAAACTTATCAAGGATTTTAAAAAAGGTTTCAAGTGTGTTAAGCTCTTTTGGTAGCATTGATTTAGCCTTTTGATTTTTTCAGTATTTTATGAAAAAGGCTGTTTATCCTCTCGTGGCGTGATGAGGTTAGGGGCTAGCCTCGCCCCTTTAGATTATGGTTAGCTTGCTTGCATATCGTTTTGCAAGCTTGCACCTTTTAAGGGCTTATGCCATTTAAAAATCCCTTTGGCTTCTAAGGGATTATTTTTGTTAAAGTCCTCTTTGCTTTTATCGCTAGGGCTTAGGCGGTCAAGCTGTCTTTTCAAGTGCTTTACTTGTGCTTCTGCGTGCCTGAGCTCGTTAATGTAATAATCTACAAATATCCACGCCTTAGCCCCTGCTTGGTAAATGGCTACTTCTTTACTGATGTTCTCGCTTTGCTCTAGTGTGTTTATTAGCTCATCAAAGCTTCGAGCCTTTTCAAGCTCGTATAACTTTACGTATCTCTTGGCCGTCATTTTCTTTGCTCCTTAGTCGCTTTCGTGTCTTTTAGTGCATAATCATCAAGCGTTGAGGCAATATCAAGCAAAATGCCACTTAGTAGATAAGTAGCGTTTAATCTCTCTTTGTCGTCTATGCTCTCGTGTTTATTTGCTAGTGCTAGCATTAGGGTAGATACTTGTCCTAATACGCAAGTTATTTCAACGCCTAACTCAAAATTCTTATTGATTTCATTAAAAACTAACTTCATTTTTGCCCCTTTAGTGATAATTTGCTTTTTAGCTCTGCGTTTTCTTTTTGTAGCTCGGCCATCTCATCGCACAAGGTAACGTAATTACTAGCTAGCTTCTCAAACTTTGCTTTTGCTTGTTCTATCTCGGCTCTTAATTGCTCGTTTTGCTCCTCTGATTTGGCAAATAGTGCGTTTGCTCTGCCTAGGCTTTGAAAGGCTCTATCTCTTTCACTTCTTAGCGTGTGGCTCTCATAAAATAGCGAGTATGCTACATCGTAAAGCGTTTGTTCGCCTACCTCTGTGTTGCCATTGTTCTGCTCGATAACAAACTCATGAAACCTTTTAAACATTGGTCTGTCTGAATTGGTTGGGATTAACATTTGTTCTCCTTTAAAAGTATATTTACGCTATTAATTTTAAGAAAAATCATATTGTAATGATACTTAAAAGATTATTAACTAAAATAGCATAACAATATTTTATTTTTATTTTTTGTTGCGTTATGCTATTATTTCATAAAAAAATAAAGGTTAAAAAATGGATAAAAACGAATTTCAAAACTTGTTAAATAAAGCTGGTATCAATAAAAAACGACTTAGTGAATTATCCAACATCCCTTACGCAACCGTTAATGCTTGGGGGTCACGCACTCCATATCCACCTTATTTAAAATTTATGCTTGAAAACTACATTAAATCGCTTGATATGGATAAAATCGTTGAGGTGGTTAAGCCTTACACTGAAAACAACGAGGATTAATATCATCTTGTAACGAGTTCGTCCGTTACATGTAACGTTACACGTGTTACCCTCTAGGGTGTCAGCTGTGATGACCCCCCTTTAAAGCTACCTAAATTTAACTTACCCAGCTCAAAGCTACCGCCTAGAATAGGGCTTTTACGCTCGTTCTAGTGCTTAGCTTGCTCGTTTTTTTAACCGCCGACCCCGATTATTTTTAGCCCTCTTGATAATTAATTTTTTCATTTAAGGATAAGGGGAGATTTTTTGTAACAAAAAGGTCATTGTAGGGTAGTTTTACAAGGGCACACTATACGTTGCTTTTCTTAAATTGTGATTTTCGCTCGTGCGTGGCTTGCGTGCTAAGCTCTAGCCACTCGGTGCTGGCTTTGATTTTTGGCTTATACAAAAAGGGTAAAAATAGCCAAAAAAATGGTAGAGAGTGAAACGCTTTGCAATACCCTTTTTTATGAAAACTTAAGCAAGCTAAAAAAGGGCTATTTTGGCTTAAGGTTAAAAGCCGTTTTCATTTTTTTGTAAAGCGATGAGGTAGATTAAATCTAGGTCATCTTTTAAAGCTAGCTACGTTTAACGTATGGAGCTTTTACGTTTCACTTGCAAGGCTCAAGCTTTGACAATAGGGCTGTTTGGGTTTCATTGTTAGGGGGCTTTGCTACGTAAGCCAAAAATTAGGCTAACGCATAAAAATATCCGTGCGTTGAGGTAACGAGCCAAAATCTCGGCTGGTTATGCTCTTAGCTCTCTTTTGTTCTCTTTTGACTTGTAGGGCTTGCTCGTGCCTTGTTCTTTAGTGGTCTTGTCTAGTATGGATTTAAACTCATCTAGAGCGTAAGGGAGTTGTAAATTTAGCCTTTGTTTGAGTGGCAAGGGGTTATCTTTACTTTTGGGATTTATGCTTACTACGGCTTCGGCTCGGTAGATAGGCAAGTTTAGATTATTCTTTTTTGCCTTGTCGTAAAAATACACTCTACTTAATACATCGTTGTTTTTTAGATACTTGGTATTTTCAAAGCTAATAACCTCATCGCAAAAGACTTCAAGGTTAAATGGACTATCCTTATCAAAACAAAGGTCAAGTGATGAAACGTTATTTATCACGCCTAGGAGCTCCGCTATTAATTCTTTTGGTGGAGGTGTCTTATTATATTGCCTAAGCCCATAAACTTCAAATAACGCCTTTTGTGGCTCATTGCCTGCGTTTTTTAGCGTGGCGTAGAAAATAGGCAAATCGCTAAGCATATAAATATTAACTATCTCATAATCTCGAAACTCAAAACGGTGTTCTATCTTGACGGCTTTTGCTGTCTGCTTATCCAGCTTTTGCCATTTTTTGCCATACTTTCGAGCGATTGAGTTTAAAAGCTCCATTTTTGTATAGTTCTTTTGAATAATAGCTTTTTTGAAAAATGTAGCCCTTATCGTGTCGATGTAAATTCCGCTCTCGGCTGGGTTGATAATACTCTCAACTTCTGCTAAAATATCCACGTTTGTAACCTTGTTAAGGGTGGCTAAACTTGCTCGGCTTGACCACCCCTAAAATTCTTTAATTAGCTCTTTATTCGAGGCGTATTTTTAGCTTTTATAGCCTCGATTAGCTTTTTAGCTAACTTTACTTGACCCCTTGGCGTTATTAGAGTGATAAGGTCTAAGCATTGCTCGCCGTTTGGCTTTGTAAATGGTCGCGGTTTGCGTCTAAAATAGCCCATATTTAGATACTTTTGCAAAGGTTCATTATTAAACATCAAAATCCCTAGTTCGCGCATTAGAGCGAATAACTGGTTTTGTCCTATAATTACGCCTTTACTCTTATCGCAAAGGATTTTCGCATATTCGCCTATTTTTAAATCGCCGTGGCTACTCTCTATCGTCTTAGCGTATGTTATATAAGGCTTATTTTCTACCGCCTGAGCTTCTAGGTGTTTATTTTGCTCTAACGTATCAGCATATCTTAGAGCCAGCTCAGCAAGTGAGCGAGGATTATCTAAAAGCTCTTGAATAGTAGTAGGGTGGTTATTGTTGTTTAGGATAAAATCGCTAGCCCAATCTCTAAAAGCTATTGTTTGAGGTGTTTCGGTTAGCTTAAAGCCTAGAGTTATTACGCCTTTTTTCGTCCAAAATACCATTTTTTGGGTATTTCTTGACCCCCCGCCCGATTTGTCCGGGGGTGTATCATATACGCCACCTTTACCGTCATTATACGTATTTTTGTAATAATAATGCACGCCCTCGATGTATTCAGTCGCGCCCTGCGTTCTTTGTTTTCTTACTGCTTCTTGTGTAACTCCAAAACCTTGTGCTACTTGTCTATCCGACAAAGCCCAAGTGTCTTGATACTCCGAAATCTCTAAATTTAGATCATTAAATGCTACTATTGCGCTCATATTTTGCTCCCTAAATATCTTTTAGCCTTTTGGAAATCGTCGATACGCCATAATTTAAACCACCTTTTAGGGTTATTTGCGTCCGTGCACCATCTAAATTTAACGATTTTTTCTCTAAAAAGCTCTACTAAATACTGATTGGCGTTACTTATGCCAAATACTCGCCCCGCGGTTATTTCCGTTCCGTCCCACATCATTTTTACTAACGCCGTTTTATGTCTGCTTCGTATCATCGGTTATTTTCCTCTCTTATACCTGCTTTTATCTCTAGCTCTTTTATGCTCTTGCTTTGCGTCTGCACGATATGAAACAAATCATAAGCGCAATCTAGCAAAGGTTGAGCGACGCCGTCCAGGCTCGTCACCTTGTAGATATGCAAATGCTTTTTAAAAGCTTTTAACATAACCTCATCGCCTGCACTAAAGCAAAGTTTGCTAGGCGTAAATACTAGCTTACTCATCGCGTACTCCTATTGATAAAAAAGGTTTCGATTAGCCTTTTGTTCTCGTCTCGTAATGCGTTTAGCTCTCTCGCCTGCTCGGTCAAAATGCAAAACAAATCAAAGGCTACGGGCTTAAAGTCCGCCGTATCGTCTCCGCTTTGTTCGTCTTGTAGAGATTTGAGATAAATATCGGGGTAGCACTCTTTTAGCATTTTTACGTAAAGTTCGGGCGCGCTTTTTATCTCTTTGCACTCTCGCGCTATTTCGCATATACTCTTTTGATTTAGCTCCGTTTCGCGCTCCTCAAATAAATCAAAAGCTACGCAAAGGGCTTTAGTCACGCCCTCGCGTAGCTCGCTTTGATCCTGGTCGTCCGTCTGCGCGTAAATCGCCTTAATCTCGGGGTATTTGGATAAATGGGTATAAAAACGCCCGTATAGCCTAGCCTCGTTATCGTCTTTAAAAGCTTTCATCTTTCGCCCCCTTGTGGTAATGGTCTGCCCTCGTTTTGTCTTTTGTTGATAAAGGCTTCGACCTCATCTCTTTTAAAGCGTTTTGTAACATTTGTAAAAAAGATAGGTTTCGGAAAATCGCTTAATTTCTTGTATCTGTAAAGTGTTGATACTCCCACGCCTAAAAGCTCCGCTGTTTCTTTTGAATTTAGTAGTGCTTTGTTTTGCATTTTTTAATCCTTTTGTATGTAATTTTTCTCAAATGGTTAAGCCTGAATGCTTGCAAGCTTGATGTGCTTAAATTGATTTGATGTAAGAATATTAATAAATAAAAATATTAATAGCTAGTAGAAAAATAGCGTTAAAATCGATGTTAGAAAAATAAAAGATGTTTGTTTTTTAATGTAGGTTTTTAAAAAAATGCATTAGTTTTAATGTAAAAAATAAATTTCTTACATCGAAAGTAATGTAAGAAATTTTTAGAGGTATTTTTTATGCTTATTTGTTGGATTTTGTCCGTATATTTGGCTTATTATTAAAAATGTTTCTTATGGTAACTCTTAATTGCGTTATTGCTTTGGCTAACTCTAGGGGGCTAATATTATTATTCTTTTTTCTTTCGTTTAGAAGTTCAAAAAAAGCTTTATCAAATTTTTTGTTTGCTATTGTAGGCGTAATATTTTCATCTTTTTCATAACAATCAATTTTTAAGTAAAGTGCGTATATTAAATCATCTATGTTTTTACGTATTTTTATCTCATCGGGGTACATAGCCTTGTGGTCCTCTTCGTCAATATCTTCGCCCATAAAAAAATCCTCTTTTATATCGTATAATGCATTAATAGCTTTTTCGATTTTTTTAAGTAGGCGTTCATCTCTTGTTTGTTTGCGTTCTTTTTTCTTGGCTATGGCTTCTAAATCTTGAATGTATTTATTTATGGCAAATTTGGCGGAATAATCTACGTAAGAATTGCCATCAGTATTAAAATCTTTTAAAAAAATTAAACTTTCTTTTAACTCATAAATACTAGCCTCGCTTTGAAATTGTGGGTATTTATTTGCATATCGCGACAAAAAATTTAATAACTCATCTTTTAACATTATTTTATCCCTCTCCATTTCTAATAATTCATTTAAGTCAATTTTGTTCTCTGTCATTGTTCTTTTACCCCTTTACCAAACTATCTAAATAATCGCTCCACCATTGCATAAGCTTGGCTCGCTCGTCCAGCCTTTGGCTTCGGTCATAAATAGCTTTTACGCTTGTTCGCTCTTTATGGTCTAGGCAAAGCTCTATCACATCACTGCTAAAGCCGTGATTTTTGATGTTTTCATTTAATAGGGTGCTTGCTGTCGTGCGTAAGCCGTGAAATACCATTTCATCGCCGAAGTTTAACCGCTTAATCGCTTGGTTTAGTGTGCTATCGCTTAGCGGTCTTGTCGCACTTATGCCACTAGGAAAAACAAAATCGCCACTTTTATGCTCTAGCATTGTTTTTAAAAGCTTCTTGACCTGCTTACTCATTGGTATATAAAAAACTTCTCTTAACTTCATCGCCTCGGCTGGAAACGTGATTAAATTATTCTCAAAATCCACGTATTGCCATTTTAGTTCTCTCACGTTTGCACTACGTAAAAAGGTATGCACTCCAAATATTAACGCTTGCTGCGTGCAAAACGAGCCTTGATAGTCCTGCATTGCTCTTAATAGCTCTTTTAGCTTGCTTGGCTCAGTTATTGCCTTGTAGTGGTTATTTGATGAGGTCTTGAAAGTATCATTAAAAATAATATCTCGTGTTGGATTGTGTTCGATGTAGCCCTTATTTACTGCTAAATCTAAGATTTTACGGAGTAGTCTAAAAGTCCGCTCTGATGTTTCGTGGGTTAGCTCCCTTTTCGTTTCTCGCGCTTGTATCTGCTCGATTACTTGCATATAATCTCTACGCTTTAGAGCGGTTATCTCTTTGCTACCTAAATAAAAGATGAGATGATTTTTTACACGCCCTATTTGCTTCTTAGTCGATACGAGGCTTTTGCTCTGCTCTTTTTCTATCCACTCATCGGCTACATCTTTAAACGTGATAGCCTTTTGCTTGGCCGTGGCTAGCTGTAAATCCTCGCCCCTATCTCTTAGCCTCTCGAGCTCTAAGGCTTTCGCCCTTGCTTCTGCTAGCGTAATGCTTGGATATTTGCCTAGCCTGATTTGTTTTGTTGTTCGCTTTTCGTCGCTCTCTTGATATTTGAAATAAAAGGTCTTGGTGGTTTCTTTTTGGGTCTTGTATGCAAGCACGTATAAAAATTTCACTCCGTCATCTTTTACCCACTCACGAATTTTATTTTTGAGTGTAAATTTTTTTAGTGCCAAATCGTTCGCAAAGCTTGCCATTTCGTAACCCTTAATTTTGAGTGTAAAAAGTTAGAAAAAATATTTTTTTACACTCAGATATACACTCAAAAGAGTGATATTAGATGAAATGCAATGATAAGAGATGAGAGCTTAAAAAGTGGTAAAAGCCCTAAATTTGGGCTTTGAAAAGCATTTTTTGACAAGGTTTGAAAACCCCTGAAAACGTCTGTTGGTGGAGTTAAGCGGGATCGAACCGCCGACCTCTTGAATGCCATTCAAGCGCTCTCCCAGCTGAGCTATAACCCCAAAAGATTTGGTATTTTATCTTTTTATGGCTTACATTTTTTTGAAAGTCGTTTTTATAAAATAAATTTTTAAGCAACTTTTGGATAACATTGCAACCTTTAATGCGGGAATAGCTCAGGGGTAGAGCACAACCTTGCCAAGGTTGGGGTCGCGAGTTCGAATCTCGTTTCCCGCTCCATTAAATTTTGCCCGAGTGGCGGAATGGTAGACGCAAGGGACTTAAAATCCCTCGGTAGTTTTTACCGTACCGGTTCAAGTCCGGTCTCGGGCACCACCAAAACGGCGACATGGCCAAGTGGTAAGGCATGAGCCTGCAAAGCTTTGATCCCCGGTTCGAATCCGGGTGTCGCCTCCAACTTCAAAAATAACCACATAAAGGGATAACGATGAAAAAATTGCTTTTAATAGTATGTATGGCATTTTTTGTAGTAGGTTGTTCAAACACTTGGCACGGCGTAAAAGAAGATAGCCACAACGCCAAAGAATGGACTAAAGAGAAGATCAATGACGGCGCTAGTTACGTCAAAGAAAAAACAGAATAATTCTTAGTGGTTATAGCAAATTTTAAGCAAAGTTGGCTATAATCACAAATCTTATAATCGGGAGATGGCTGAGCGGTCGAAAGCGGCGGTCTTGAAAACCGTTGAGGTGTGAAAGCCTCCTGGGGTTCGAATCCCTATCTCCCGGCCACTTTAAATTTCAAATCATCTTTTATTTTTTCAGTCATTTTTTCTTATTCCTCCAATTTATAAATTTGTATTTTTACCATAAAAATTTATTTTAAATTCACCCGTAAGGCTTAAATTTAATCTCAAACTAAATTTTAACAATGTACGGTTTCAAACTCTAAGATTAAAATTTATAAAATAGCAAAGTTGTTAAAAATTTAAAGGAGTGGTTTATGAACATAAAAAGCATTTTTAGTAAGATCTTTAAAGGTGAGCAGGGTGAGGCCGATGTGCTCGAGGCTATCGGTAAAATCTTAAACCAAAAAGGCGATGAAAACTACTATCTCATCCCAAAGGCGAGCATCGACGATCCTGCAGGCTCTTCTATGGAGATCGACCTGCTTTTGCTCCATCCAGTGCTTGGAATTTACGTCATCGAGGTGAAAAACTGGAGCGACCTTGAGCAAATGGATGAAAATAATCCATACGAACAGGTGAAAATTTATCAAAGAATGCTTCTTGCAAAGATAGAATCAGAGCTTAAAAAAGTGCCTATAAATGTCGAGTACAGGGTCATTTTCCCCTCTATAAGCAAGGCCGAGGCTAGTAAATTTTACGCGAAAAATCCAAGCTATCTAAATTTAAAAAATCACACCTTTTTCAAGGACGATCTAACAGATGAGGACATCTTTGCTAAGTTTTTCAACTCCTCTATAAGCACGCTACCAAACAAAAAAGAGTTTCTTAAAATTTCAGAAATGCTTGTTAATCAAAGCAGGCTAAAACAAAAGATAATCCCGATAATCACGAAAGATGAAGTGATGTTTTTTGACCACAAGCAGCTTAGTATCATGAACGGCTACACTGACGGTTTTCGCGTGATCAGAGGCGTGGCTGGCACTGGCAAGACGATGATACTTGCAAATTTTGTTGCAAATAGGCTTGAGCGTGACGAAAATGAGAAATTTCTCGTGCTTTGCTTTAATAAAAATTTAGCCCAAAATATCAAGTCAAGCTTTGGCGATAAATTTATAAACAAAAACATAGCCGTTTATCCGATCATCTCGCTGCTAAAACGTATAGAATTTGATGAAGCAAAGCTTGGCATGGATGAAAATACAAACATCAGCCAAAAGTATCAAATTTACGAATCAGACGAAGCGATTGCCGAGTTTAGAGCGAAATTTAAGGCCCACCTTGCAAAGCATCCGATCGACTACGTCCTTTGTGACGAGACCCAGGATATGCCAGCTGGCTTTATGCGCGTCATCTACGAGGAGATAAAGGACTGCATATTTTTCATCGACGAGGCGCAGAAATTTTACACATACACGATGAACAACATCGCCGACATCTTTCACCATCCAAAATTTGAGCGCATCGATATGAGAGGGCGCGTGAAAAACCTAAAAAACGTCTACCGAACACCTTCAAACATCGCTAGGTGCGCATTTGAGATCTTACAAAAGGATTCAGCGATAAATGACTACTACAAAAAGAGCTTTTATCTAAATCAAGACTTCATCTCAGACATCCAGTGCATCTTGCAAGATGGCAGCATAAAAGTAGCTGAGCTTGATGAATTTGCGGGACTTAAAAAGTGCCTAAAAGCCTTACCAAATGGCGAAACAAGCGTCATTTTAAGTAATAGCAAGGTCGCTGTAAATGCCATAAAAGAGAGCGTCTTGCCAGAGGGTAAAAACGTAGAGGTTTTGACGATACAGTCCATTAAAGGCCTTGAAGCGCAAAATGTCATCATCCACAACTTTTTGCCGTTTTTGCAAACCATATATAAAAATGAAAGGGCACTTTTTTATAGAAAAATTTACGTCTTACTGACTAGAAGCCGTGAAAATTTATATATTTCACTGCCTAAAAATTTGGATGAAAATTTGCCAGATGAGATAAAGCAGGTGATAGAGGTCATCAAAAAATACGCAAGCATCACGCAAGACTTGCCACCAAAAAATGAACAAATAAAAGAAAAATCAGGCCTAAAACTAGCCCAAATAAGGCCAGTTTTAAGGGGTGTAGAAGAGGTTGGTGAGCTAGTGGTGACAGGCAGTCAGCTCTTTGCCATCATAGCTGGGCTATTTGCATAGTAAATCTTAATGGCAGCCGCAGCCACAACCACATCCGCCGCTTTGTTTTATAGCGTCAAAAACTGCGTCGTAGTTTGGCTCCTGGGTCACTTCGGGGACGATTTGCTTGTGAATGATGACGCCATCTTTGATGACAAAGACCGCTCTTGCAAGCAAGCCTTTTAGCGCCCCATCACTCATTAGCATGCCGTAATTTTGGGCAAATTCGCCGTATCTAAAGTCGCTTCCCACGCGCAAATTTGCTATGCCCTCAGTCGTGCAAAATCTCCCCATCGCAAATGGCAGGTCGTTTGAGATGATGCTAAGCTTTACGCCGTGTTTGCCGGCTACTTTTTCGTTAAATTTACGTGCTTCTGCCGCGCAAACGCCAGTATCAAGTGAAGGCAAACAGACAAGCACCTCTATGCCATTATTTCCGCCCACGCTAAATTCGCTAAGATCTTGCGCTACGACTCTTGCTTCAGGCGCATAAGAGCCAACAAATAGCTCATTTCCGCTTAAATTTACCTCACTGCCTTTAAATTTTGTAGTTGCCATGATTTCTCCTTATCTTTTAGCTTTTTTAAATGCTTGATCAAGGTCAGCTATTAGATCATCGACGTTTTCGATGCCGATGGCTAGGCGAAGCAAATTTTGCTTTATGCCGATCTTATCTAGCAACTCTTTTGGATATGCCTCGTGCGTCATCGTAGCAGGCCTGCAAATAAGGCTCTCTACGCCACCAAGGCTCACTGCTAGATCAAAAATTTCTAGCGCTTTTACAAATTTATTTACATCATATTTTTCATCAAGTTCAAATGAGATAAGAGCGCCGATGTCGCTTGCTTGAGCCGCTTGCATCTTTGCCTCTTGCTCGCTATATGAGCCAGGGAAATGCACCATGCTAACGGCGTCATTATTCTCTAAAAATTTGATGATTTTATGGGTATTTTGCGTTTGTCTGTCAAACCTAACGCTAAGCGTTTTAAGCCCACGTATTAGGTAGTATGCGTCCATCGGACTGATGATGCCACCAAGCGTGTTTTTGGCAAATTTGATCTTTTCAGCCAAAGCATCATCGTTTAGCGTGACGATACCAGCGATCACGTCAGCATGTCCGCCGATATATTTTGTGGCGCTATATACTACGATGTCAGCTCCGTGCTCAAGCACTTTTTGATAGTAAGGCGTCAAAAATGTATTATCCACGATGACTAGAGCACCCTTTTTATGAGCGATCTTTGAAATTCTAGCGACATCAGTCACTCTTAAGAGAGGATTTGAGGGAGTTTCGATGAAGATAGCTGCCACGTCGTCGCTTATGTCATCTTCGCTTAAAAAATTTAGATCATCTATAAATTCGCTCTTTATGCCGTGGCTTTCAAAAACAGTCGTGACATACCTATATGTGCCACCATAGACGTTGCTATTTAGCAGGACTTTTTGCCCTGTTTTTATAAGGCTAAGTGCGGCTGCTGTTGCTGCCATGCCTGAGCCAAAGCTAAATGCATATTTGCTACCTTCAACTTTAGCAAAGATATCATCAAATGCCTTTTTCGTAGGATTGTTGCCACGAGAGTAGGCAAATTCTTGAAAATTTTCAAGGTCATCTTGCACGAAGGTACTAGCTAAAAATACTGGCGGAACAACCGCTTTGTTTGGGTTGTTTTTGGCTTCGATGCCTTTTACGATGAGAGTGTCTAGTTTCATAAATTTCCTTTTTAAAAATTTACGAAATTTTACATGATAAAGATTAATTTTCCCCAAACCCACCCAAAATATAGCCAAACCAGTAAGTGGTAGTAAAAGTGCTTTTTAAATTTGCATTTGTAAGATTGCTAAGACTAAATTTAAGCTTTTGCCTGGTCTTCGCAAGCCGCCAATGTATGGTTTTTTACTCGCTTTTGGCTAAATTTTTACCATAAATTTTACTCTACTAGTTCAATCGCCCAGTTTGCCTCCTGAAGTTTCATCTCGAGCTCTCTGATCTCTTTTGAAAGCGCATCCACTTGCTTTTGAAGCGCGCTAACATCGACTGTGCTTAAAATTTTGATCTCGCTATTTGAGTAAAGATCCACTTTTTGACTAGCGCTTGTTGCAAACTCCCTAAGCACGTTTGCTTTTAGCGTCAAAGCGTCCTTTTTAGCGATCATCTCAGTTAGGCTCATGCCATCAAATTTAGCGCTTGAGTTTGTTAAATTTATAGAGCAAATGAGCGTGAAAAGCTCGCTTGTTAGCTTGTCAAGCTCTTTTAAAAGAAGCTTTGGATCCTCGCTTGGACTTTCGTTCTCCTGCGTTTTTGCATTGCTAAGTAGCCTAACTTTTAGCTGTTCGATGCGCTTTTGCGTGTCAGATCTTAGGATGAGAGCCTGAGCTAGTTTCATCATTTTTCCTTTTTGGGTATTAAATTTTTAAATCATCTTAGTATCTTTTGGGTTATAATTGATTTAAAATTTTATTTAAGGAAAAGCTATGAAGTACGATTTTGACACATTAGTAAGCAGAGAAGGCACAAACTCATCAAAATGGCGTATGAAAAATGACGTTTTGCCGATGTGGGTTGCAGATATGGACTTTAAGGCTGCACCTGAGATATTAAGTGTCTTGCAAAAGCGCCTTGATAACGGCGTCTTTGGCTACTCGTTCATCCCAAAAGAGTGGAATGAGGCGATAAGGAGCTGGTGGCAAAGACGTCACAATGTGGGGTTTCAAAACGAGTGGATCTGCTTTTGCACGGGCGTCATACCAGCACTTTCGACGGCTATTAGGAGATTTAGCAGCCCGGGAGATCAAATTTTAGTGCAAGCGCCCGTTTATCACGTCTTTTTTAACTGCATAAAAAACAACGGCCGTGAAATTTTATCAAACGACCTTGTTTACAAAAATGGCTCTTATGAGATAGACTTTGACGACCTTGAGGCAAAGCTAGCCCAGCCACTAACGACCATGATGCTACTTTGTAATCCCCACAATCCAATAGGTAAAATTTGGGACAAAGAGACGCTAAAAAAGATAGGTGAGCTTTGCTACAAGCACGGCGTTTTGGTCATTAGCGATGAAATTCACTGCGACATAACCGACCCTAGGCTAAGCTACGTACCATTTATCAGCGTTAGCGAGGAGTGCAAAAACAACTCCATAACGTGCATATCGCCAACAAAGGCCTTTAACATAGCTGGCCTTCAAAGCTCAGCCGTCGTCACGCCAAATGAAAAGATCAGATCAAGACTAAATGCTGCTATCAACTACGATGAGGTTGGCGAGGCAAATGCCTTTGCGATCATCGCCGCAATCGCCGCTTTTAACGAGGGCGAGGCATGGCTTGATGAGCTAAGAGAGTATCTTTTTGAAAACAAAAAGGTCGTTGCAAACTTCATAAAAGAGCAAGGCTTGCCAGTGAAGCTCTTGCCATCGAGTGCGACCTACCTTTTGTGGCTTGACTGCAGTGCGTTTTGCGAGGATTCGAGCGAATTTATGAATTTCTTGCGCGATAAAGCGGGACTTTGGCTAAATGACGGCAACGCTTACAGAGGAGATAGATTTTTCCTTCGTATGAATATCGCAACGCAGCGCGAAAGGGTGCTTGAAGGGTTAAAACGCTTGCAAAAGGGGATAAATTTATACACTTCAAAAAGATAAATTTTGGCTGGGTGGCTTTGAAATTTAAGCCGCCCTTGCTTGATACAAAAATCTACTTGGAGCATTTTGAAGCAACAAATACTGCTCCATTTCTTAAATATCAAAGTAAGTTTTACTGATAAATTTAAAGGTGAGATAGTTGTTTTGGTTTCGTTTTATAGCGCTAAATTTAAAGTGAAAGCCACCGCATCAAAATAGGGCGGTAGCTAAAACGAGTATTTTATGTCATTTCAAAGCTATAAATATCGCGCCTATTGCTTGCTAAATTTAGCAACTCAAAAGAAATTTGAAAGTGAGATATCTTGCGCCAGCTTTAAATTTAAGAAAACTCACTTGCCAAAACAAGAATTTGAGCCATTTAAGATCGTATTATCTTTCAAAAAGTGATTTTGCTGAAAAAATTGATGATTTTAAAATTTAGAAAATAGAAATTTAAAGATGAGCTAGCTCATGCTGATTTTAAATTTATAAAAAGACCGTTTGTCAAAACAAGTGTTTGCGCTCTCTTTATAAAATGGTAAATTTGATAGTTAAATTTGAGTAAAAAGCAGAAATTTAAAGGCGGGGAGCTCCCGCCAGATATTATTTATGTAGTTCTTTTGTGTAAAACTCAACTGAGCCAAGACCCTCTTTTAGCGCCCACTCGTAAGCTTGGCTTACAAATTCCCAGTTTATGTTCTCATAAAATGTCTCTAGGTATTTTGGGCGAGCGTTGAAGTTGTCGATGTAGTAAGCGTGCTCCCAAACATCAACGACTAGAAGTGGCACTTTGCCGTCGCTCACTGGAGTTTTTGCGTTGCTAGTTTGTACGATCTCTAGCTTTTTGCTGCTTGGGTCAAATACAAGCCACGCCCAGCCTGAGCCAAAAAGCGTTGTAGCTGCTTTTAAAAACTCCTCTTTAAAATTTGCGAAATTTGCCTCGATCGCAGCTTTTAACTCGCTTGACATCCCGCTTTTTTTAGCGATGCAGTCCCAGTAAAAGTCGTGGTTATAGACTTGAGCGACGTTGTTGTAAAGGCCGCCTTCGCTATTTCTTAGGATCTCGTAAAATGAAGCGTTAGCAAATTTTGTATCTTTTATGAGATTGTTTAGATTTGCAACATAGGTTGCGTGGTGCTTGCCGTAGTGGTATTCACAGGTTTTAGCACTTACTACTGCGTTGTTGTTTGCGTCAAACGGAAGTTTTCTTAGTTCAAACATAATAATTCCTTAATAATAAAATTTGTTATTTCGCATTATAGCCACAAAAGATTAACAAACAAAATCTTTTAAAATTTAAGCCAAAAATAGGGCGTTTTTATAAAAGCTAATTTTTTTATTTTTAAAAGATGAGTGAATTTACTTTAAAAATTTATGGTTAAAGAGTGAAAATTTATATCCTAAAAGAGCAAATTTGGCTTTGCAAAAGCAAGAAAAGTAAATTTAAATTTATCTAAATGTAAAAAATAATATAAAAATATGTGTAGAAACGTAACAAAAATAGACTATAAAAATGATAAATAAATTTTTACGTTAAATTTACAAAGCAAAAACTATCTATTTCTGGTCAAAAATGTTACAAAAATACACATATAAAAATAAAGATATGTGAATTTATGAAACAAAATTTCTAAATTTTTATTTTTGAAATTTATAATGCACCTATCAAAACTATTACAAAGGATGAAAGATGAAATTCTTACAAGCTTTACTTTTTACATGTGCCATCAGTGGCTTAGCATTTGGTGCTGATAAGGTCTATACGATCAAATTTGCTCACGTTGTCGCAGCTTCTACGCCAAAGGGTAAGGCAGCTGACTTTTTTGCAAAGCGTGCTGAAGAGCTAAGTGGCGGCAAGATAAAAGTTCAAGTCTTCCCATCAGCTCAGCTACTTGATGATGATAGAGTATTTGGCGCGCTAAAGCTTGGCAACGTCCAAATGGCAGCTCCAAGCTTTTCTAAATTTACACCTATCGTGCCGCAGTTTCAGCTATTTGACCTACCTTTCATCTTTAAAGATGCAGACCACCTTCACAAGGTTCAAGACGGTGCAGTTGGCGAGGAGCTAAAAGGCCTTGTGACTAAGAAGGGCTTTGTAGCGCTTGATTACTGGGATGCTGGATTTAAGCACTTTAGCTCAAGCAAAAAGCCTATCCTCACTCCAGAAGATGCAAAAGGACAAAAATTTAGAATTCAAAGCTCAAAAGTGCTTGAAGAGCAGATCAAAGCGATCGGTGGCAACCCACAAGTTCTACCATTTTCAGAGGTTTATTCTGCACTTCAACAAGGCGTAGTTGATGCGACTGAAAACCCACTTTCAAATTTCTATAACTCTAAATTTCACGAGGTTCAAAGCTCTCTTACACTTTCTCACCACGGATATCTAGGCTATCTAGTTGTTATGAGTGATAAATTTTGGAACAAACTACCAGATGATCTAAAAGCAAATGTAAAACAAGCTCTAAGCGAAGCTACAGCTTACGAGAGAGAAGAGACAGCTAAAGAGGACGCTCACGTCATAGCTCAGCTTGAAAAATATATAGCAGAGACTAAAAAGCTAGAAATTTTCAAGATCGACGATGCACAAAAAGCTGAATGGCAAAAAGTTATGCAGGCTATCTATCCTAAATTTTACGATGTCATCGGCAAAGAGCTTATAGAAAAGACAATCGAGACAAAATAATGAAGAATTTCATTAACGCTCTTGATATATTGATAGTCTCGCTTAATAAAACTATCGCCGTTTTAGGGCTAGCTAGTGGAACGCTGCTAGCCTTTGCCAACGTCGTGGCTAGATACTTTTTTGACAAAAGCTGGTCATGGGCGAGCGAGCTATCAAACTACCTATTTATATGGTCGGCGTTTTTTGCCGCAGCGTATGGCTTTAACAAGGGCATCCACGTGAGCGTAACTATCTTGGTGGAGAAATTTCCACCAGCGCTTGCAAAGGCGTGCTTACTCTTTTCGCATATCTTAACAACTGTCTTTTTGATATTTATCGCGGTTTATTCGGTTGATTATCTTAAAATTTTACACGAGATCGAGCAGATGATCATAGACCTTGGCATACCTCAATGGGTCCCTATGCTAGTGCTTCCAATAGCCTTCGTCACAGCTAGCTACCGCTCGGCTGAAAAGGCTATCAAAGTAGCACTAACGCCTGCAGCAAAGGTCGTAAGCAACGAAGCGCACGAGCTAGCTCACGGTAGCGTAGTCAAAGACTAAGGAGAAAAAAGATGACAATAGCATTTTTATTTATCCTACTTTTTGCACTGATGCTAATAGGCGTGCCAGTCGCAGTTTCGCTAGGCACAAGTACTGTTTTAACGATGATATTTTTTACAGATATCGACATCGCTACGATCCCGCAGTTAATTTTTGATGGTATCAATAAATTTTCGCTAATGGCGATCCCGATGTTTATCTTGGCTGGAAATTTACTAAGTAAAGGCGGCTCAGCAAGACGTATCATCGACTTTGCAAAGTCTATGGTCGGGCACTTGCCAGGCGGTCTTCCTATGAGTGCGATATTTGCCTGCATCATATTTGCAGCGGTCTCTGGAAGCTCGCCTGCGACGGTTGTGGCTATTGGCTCAATAATGTTTGCAGCGATAAAAGAGGCTGGCTATCCAAAAGAGTATGCAGTGGGTGGCATAACTACGGCTGGCTCGCTTGGCATTTTGATCCCACCTTCGGTTGTTATGATCGTGTACGGCGTAACGGCAGAGGTTAGCATCGGTAAGCTCTTTATGGCGGGCGTTATGCCAGGTCTTATGCTTGGTGGCATGATGCTTGTGCAAACCTACGTTGGCGCAAAAAAGCTTGGATTTAAAGCGACTAAGGCTGAGCCACTTAAAGTAAGAGTGCAGAAATTTGCAAAAGCATTTTGGGCTCTTTTGATCGTCGTTGTGGTTATTGGCGGAATTTATGGAGGCATATTCACTCCGACTGAAGCTGCTGCAGCAAGTGCGGTCTATGCGCTATTTATCTCACTTTTTATCTATAGAGATATAAAGATAAAAGATCTTTGGGATATCTGCCTAGACTCAGCCCTTACAACAGCTATGATATTTTTCATCATCGCAAACGCCGTTGTTTTTGCATATTTGCTAACTAGCGAGCAGATCCCGCAAGCGATCGCATCGATGATACTTGATGCAAATATCGGCATGATAGGATTTTTGATATTTGTAAATATCTTGCTCTTTATCATGGGTCAGTTTATGGAGCCTTCAAGCGTTATCATGATCATGGTGCCGCTCTTGCTTCCGATAGCTACGCAACTAGGCGTTGATCCTATACACTTTGGTATCATCTTGGTTGTAAATATGGAGATAGGTATGGTCACTCCGCCTGTTGGACTAAATTTATTTGTCGCAAGCGGTCTTACAAATATGAACTTAAAAGAGGTCATTGTGGCGTGCTTGCCATGGACGCTAACCTTGTTCTTTGGCCTTATCTTGGTTACTTATATACCGCAAATTTCACTTTGGTTGCCAAACATAATGTATGGACATTAAAATTTAGAGGCTTAGGCCTCTAAATTTATCCTTTTGGATCGTAATCCGCACTCATAACGATATTTTTACCATTACGCTTACCGACATAAAGCAGCTCGTCAGCTTGCTTGATCATACGCTCGATATTTACCTCAGTGTTGCCACTGTGAGCCACGACGCCAAAGGTCATCGTTGCTATGATCCTATGGTTTTCAAATTCAACGACATTTTGATTAAGCGTCTCTCTGATACGCTCTAAGATGCTAACTGCTTTTGCCTTTTTAACGTCAAAGATAACAGCCAAAAACTCCTCACCGCCAAATCTCGCAACCCTATCTTCATTTCTAAATGCGTTTTTGAAAATTGCAGAGAGATTTTTTAGCACTTCATCTCCTGCGCCGTGTCCGTAGGTGTCATTTATCTTTTTAAAATTATCGATATCACACATCACGATAGCAAAGTCATTGCCGTCAAATAAATTCTTTTGTCTAAAAATTTGTTGCATCGAAGCGCGGTTTAAAAGTCCAGTTAGTGGGTCGTGGTTAAAGACAGCTTTAGCAGACTCTTTCTCTTCTAAGATGCCTAAGAAAATAAATAAATTTGAGCTCTCTAGTAAAAATGATGTTAGGACGGCAAACACGCAAGATGCAGTTAGGTTAAATACAAAAAATATCTCTTTGTATAAAGGATCGTCCTTTGCTGGTATATCTATCACTAGATAAAAAAGTAAAAATGCCGCGATATCTAGCAAAGAGATAATTCTGCTTAACATTTTAAAGCTAACTGATAAGAAAAAGAGGCTAATTGTCGATGTTAAAAATAAAATTTCAAAGCCCCAGCCTAGACCTAGGATAAAGACGCAAAGTGAGGCGTGGAGTAAAATTTCTACTTGCAAGATGAGCATTACGATCTTGTTGTTCTCTTCGCTATCAAAGAGTATCTTTAGTGCAAAAAGATATATGCTAACAGAAAGGATGTTTGCCACAGCCAAAATTTCTTCGCCCATGAGACAGAACATAACTAGGTAAAAAGTATGTACAGCTAGAAGTGAAAAGACGATGATCTTTTGTGAGATATAAAGTGAAATTTTAGGCATTGTCTTTGTCCTTATTTGCCTTCATGATCTCATACTCGATGCGGTCTTTGCCATTTTTCTTACCCTCGTATAGCTTTTTATCAGCTTTGTTTATGACTGTGTCGATATCAGTTATAACACCATTTGCACAAAGAACCAGACCAAAGGTCATGGTTACTGAGCTCTTATCAGGCAACTTCACCTGTGCTATCCTTGTGCCAAGTCTGGTTTCTACTTTTTTTACATCTTCAGTTTTAACTTCAGGCAAGATAACTAGAAATTCCTCTCCACCCCACCTACAAATGTGGTCATTTTCTCTAAAAGTATCTTGCAAAGCCCTTGCGATCTCTTTTAAGACCTTGTCGCCCCAATCGTGTCCGTAGGTGTCATTTATCTTTTTAAAGTTATCTATATCTCCTAGCATAACGACTAAATTTGCGTCACTGCTTTTCTCCCTAAGCTCTTTTAGCTCATATCTAAGTGTTCTCTCGATCGAGCGTCTATTTAAAAGACCGGTTAAAAAGTCATACTTAGAAATTCTCTCTATCTCCTCTTTCTCTTCGCTGATCTGTTTGTAGCCACTAGATGTGATCGCGTCAGAGAAAAACGAAAGTCTAAAGACCAAGTAAAAAGTAAAGAAAACGCTTATACAGGTTGAGCCTATTTGTACCATGGAGTCTATCTCAACTACTTTATCTTTATATGTAAGATATAGCCACAAAAGGATAAATAGCTCAAGAAGGCAGACAGAGTAGGTAAGAAGTCTTTGGTTAAAAGCCAAAAAGTAGTTTATAAAGATAACGCCAAGGAGTGTTATCCATATATTAGAGCTCCAGCCCATGCCAACAACGCCAGCGATAACTGCGGTGATGACATTTAGTTGAAAGATGGCAGAGATTAAAAATCTGTATTTGATATTAAATCTAATCCTTAAAGCAGTGCTAATAGAAAGAAATAAAAAACAGATAAAAATGATCGTTAAGTCAAAGTAAAAACTACAAAGCGCGATCAAGACAAAGGCGTTACTTGCTATCGCTACGTTTAATATCGTTTTGTAAATGTCATCGATAGCCTTATAGCTATCTTGCTCTATAAATTCCTGTACCAAGCATTCTCTCCGTTAATTTCATCCATTAAATTTAATTAGACCATTTTAATACGAGTCGTAACTATCCTCATCCTCATCGCTATCTTCATAGTTGTAGTCATTTTCGTCGTAGTTATAGTCATAGCTATCGCTACTATCCTCGTCCTCATCGTTAAATTCAGAGTAGTCTTCTTCTACCTCTTCGTAGTCAAAATCATCACTCATTTTTCTCTCCTTAAATTTTATCTTTGATATTTTCGATATACAAGCTTTGGCTTGGGAAGGCAAAATTTAGACCATTTTGCTTTAAAATATCCATAATTTTTAGCATTACATCTTGTTTTACATCTAAAAACTCTCCCCAAACGATAGTTTTGGCAAAACAATAAACTAGGATATTTATCGAGCTATCAGCAAAGTCATCAACCACGACAAATAAATTTGACTTATATCCAGCGTAGTCATCAACTGAGACTATGTTTTGTCTATATTTTAGACCTCTTTTATTAGCCGCAATATCTTCGCTTTTAGCGATATCTGGGTGATTTATCAGCATATTTTTGATGTCATTTACACATTTTTTGATCTCTTCTGTAGTTGGTCCATACTCGATGCCAATAACCATTCTTATGCGTCTGCCGACCTTTCTTCTGGTCCAGTTTCTAACAGGATCGCTCGCTAGCTTTGAGTTTGGCACGAAGATAAGGGCGTTATCAAAGCTTCTAACTGTTGTTTTTCTAAATCCTATCTCAACGACTGTGCCCTCGATGTCGCCACAAACTATCCAGTCGCCTTGTGAAAATGAGTTGTCAAAGAGCATCATAACAGATGCAAAGAAGTTTGCGATGATGTCTTTAGCAGCGAAGGCAACAGCAAGACCACCGATACCAAGTGAGGCGATGAGTGCTGAGATATCAAAGCCAAGCTTTTGAAGGATCAGTAAAAGTGTGATAATTAACACGATCACGTAGATCACTTTTAGCGCTAGGTTTATCACCTCTTTACGCTTGCTTTTTTGCGCGATCTTGTCGAGTATAGCGATGCCGTAGCCATTTAGTATGGTTAGAACAAGCCATGAAAATGCGACTATATAGATGATAGAAAAGATGTTTGCTACCGTTAGAGGCACTGGCACTGGATAAAATCCAATGCCGATACAGATGTTTAGCGCATAGATGATAAGAAGTGCTGAGATCGGCTTTTTGATGATATCAACGATCTGATTTTTAGCCTCTTTTACCCCTTCGCCTGAAGCGACGAGTGACATCACCCAGTAGGTGAGCTTGGCTAAAATTCTAGTTAGCGAGACGAAAAATAAAAATATCGCAACGATAACAACGATCTTGCCGATGTTAAATTTGCTTGAATTTATGGCTGTTGTTTTGTTTATATACTCGACTGCATCGACTAAATTTAGCTCAGACAAGAGCATGCTTGAGCTTAGAAGATCGGCGTTATTTTTAAGATAGATTAAAATTTCTTCTTCACTCTCTTTTTTCAGCTCAAGGTCAAAAAAGGCGCTGTCGTAAGAGCCTGAAGTGTCATTTAATGAGTCTTTTAGATCTTTTATACTTACATAAGAATTTGTCTGTAAATTTAAAAGTCCATTATCTATCACTTCTTTTATAGAATTTGCCTTAGCACCCTTTTTAAAGATCTCTTCAAGACTAATAAGCGCTGAGTAGTAAGCGTAATCAACCTTCATCTTCTCAAGCTCGATAGCACTTTGGATATAGGCGTCCTTGTTTGACTGCTTCTCTAGCCTAGCTACCTTTTTCTCTAGCGCCTCTTTTTGCAGATTATATTTATTGATATCGCTTTGTGTGACTTCGATCTGCATAACATAAGTCGGAATTTTCTCTAAAAGAGCGTTCTTTTTATTTTGAAGAGTGATCAAATTTGAGTTATCGATCTTTGAAGCGTTTAGGTCTTTTTGCTGAGATTTTATGATGTTTATCTGGCTGTTTAGGGTTTGAATTTGATTTGTTATGCTGATGATATCGTCTTCTTGCGTTACGTTGTTATCAGCGCCAAAAAGAGTTATGAAAGAAAGCAGGATGATGGTTAGAAACTTACGCATTTTCGCCTCTTTTGTCCGCTAAAAGCTTAAACGTGCCCTCTTTTAAATCGTAGCTAAAAATTTCGCCAGTTTCTATGATGTAGTGCCAGCCATAAATTTGAAGCTTGCCACTTTCATACTCCTCTTTTACATTTGGATATGTCATTATGTTTTCTATCGAATTTATCACGTTTAGCCTCTCGGTTAGCCACGCCATTTTGGCTGGATCGTCACTTGTAAATTTAAGCACTTCTCGCTTGATCGGCTCTATTAGCCTGATCCAGTTTCTAACGTTTGGAGTGTTTTTTAGCTTCTTTTCATCCACATAAAGTGCCGCGCATCCACCACAGTCAGAGTGCCCGCAAATGATGATGTTTTTGATGTTTAAAACTTCAAGCGCATATTCGATCGCCGAAGTGGTCGCCAAAAACTCTTCGCTCACCCTATAAGGTGGCACGATGTTTGCGATATTACGTACCATAAAAAGCTCGCCTGGTAGGCAGTTTGTTATCAAATTTGGCACGACCCTTGAATCCACGCATGATATGAAAAGCGTGTGCGGATCTTGCTTGTGTTGTAAGCTTTTAAAGAGCTCTTCATGCTCTAAAAAGCCATCTTCCATAAATTTTACTGCACCTTCAAGTATTGAATCATCCATAAAATTTATCTCCATTTTTTATATTTTTATCGCGATTATAGCAACTTTTATTTAATCAAAAAAATGCCCTCTAAAACGGACTTTAAACTAATATTTTTTATTAAACTTCTTTTTATTTATTGTTTAATTATTTTAGGCTAAACTCACCGAAAAAATTCATAAGGAGAAAAAATGAGTTTGTATGATAGAAACTACGCTAAGCAAAATCAAGAAGAGCTTGCGTATTCTCAAAGCTCACTAAGCACTTTTATAAAACAAACTTATCAACTTTTTGCAGCATCACTACTTTCAGCTACTGCTGGCGCTTACGTAGGCATTAGCATTGCTGGCGTTTTTGCGGCAAATAGATTTTTGTTTTGGGGACTTGTGATACTAGAGTTTGTGTTGCTTTTTGGGCTAATGGCAGCTAAACGCAAAGAGGGATTAAATTTAATACTTCTTTTTGCATTTACATTTGTAAGCGGTCTTACGCTAACTCCGCTACTTTCAGCGATCCTTGCTATGCCAAGTGGCGCTAGTATCGTGGCTCAAGCATTTGGTTTGACAACAGTTGCATTTGGTGCGTTAAGCGTCTTTGCGATGAATACAAAACGCGACTTTACAACGATGGGCAAGATGCTGTTTATAACTTTGATAGTTATCGTTGTGGCAGCGATCATCAACATTTTCGTTAAAAGCACGATGTTCCAACTTGTAATCGCAAGTATTTCATCGATCTTATTTAGTGCTTACATACTTTTTGATACACAAAATATCATCCGTGGCAACTACGAGACGCCGGTTGAAGGCGCAGTTGCTTTGTATCTTGATTTTGTAAATTTATTTACATCATTACTACAAATTTTAGGCATTTTTAATAGAAATGACTAATGACGAGCGCATCTACCGAGTGATAGATGCGAATTTAAATAGGCTAAAAGAAGGGCTTCGCGTCGTTGAAGATATAAAAAGATATGTCTTTGATGACGCTAAGCTCGCTTATAAGATAAAATCTCTCCGCCACAAGGCAAAGATCCCACAAAAAGAATTTTTAAAATTTAGAAATTCTCAAAACGACGTTTTAAAAACCAGCACAAAAAGCGAGCAAGAAAGATCAAATTTAGACGAGATTATCACTGCAAATTTCAAGCGTGCCCAGGAGAGCGCTCGCGTGCTTGAAGAGTGCTTTAAGCTTGTAAATTTAGAGCGAGCCGAGCTTTTTAAAAGCATAAGATACGAGCTTTATGAGCTTGAAAAAGAACTTTAACTAAAAATTTAAATCTTTTCTTGTATAATCGCAAACTATTTAAAAAATTTAAAGGAAATTTCGTGAGTTTAATATTTTTAATCTTGCAATTTGTTCTAGCTGTCGTTATCACGATCGCAGTTTTACTCCAAAAGAGCTCATCTATCGGTCTTGGAGCATACAGTGGAAGCAACGAGAGCCTTTTTGGAGCAAAAGGACCAGCTGGGTTTTTAGCTAAATTTACCTTTGTGGTAGGCGTTTTGTTTATTCTAAACACACTTGCGCTTGGATATTTTTACAACAAAGATCTAAAACGCTCTATCGTTGATAGTGTCGATAGCAAATCTCTAGTCATACCAAAATCAAACGACGTGCCAGCAGCTCCTAGCGCACCACAAAATCCAGTAAAATAACAATGATAAAAACGTTTTTAGCGTCACTTTTGACGCTAACGTTTGCTTTGGCAGACGCTCACATCCTAGTTTACCACCGCTTTGACGATCCAAGACACGTTAGCACAGATATTTCTATCCAAAATTTAAGAGAGCAGTTTGAATACTTTAAAAACAATGGATTCGAAGTTGTTAAGCTATCAAGGCTTGTCGATGCGGTAAATGCTGGCGAACCGATCCCTGATAACTGGATTGTTATCACCGTTGATGATGGATACAAAAGCTTTTACAATAACGCTCTTGAGCTTTTTAAAGAGTATAACTACCCATTTGCTTTGATGGTCTATGTAGAGGCAAGCGCGAACAAATATGGTGATTATTTAGACTTTGATCAGATCAAAGAGTTAGAAGCTTACGGAGAGATCGGCTATCACTCATACGCTCATCCAAGGATGACTAAACTTAGTGATGAGGCCTTAAGAGAGGACTTTGTAAAGGGTGTTGAGACCTTTGAAAAGCATATGGGTTATAAGCCTAAATACTTCGCAGTGCCTTACGGTGAGATCGATAGTAGGGTCGTCTCTTTGGCAAAAGAATTTGGCTTTTTGGCACTTTTAAATCAAAACTCAGGCGCAGTTTCAGATAAAAGTGACGTTTATGATCTTTACAGAACGCCAGTGATGAACGGCACAAAGATAGCGCTAACTTTTAATAGTAAATTTTTAAATGCTCAGTGGATATTTCCAGAGGGCTATCCGCAAAACAACGCGATCGACAAGCTCATCATCAAGACCGACACTAACGCAAGTGAGGGCAGTTTTTTCATGACTGGCTTTGATGGCTTTAGAAAAGTACCTATGACAAATGGCGTTTTTGAGTGTAAATTTAATCCACCGCTTGATAAACGCAAAGTGTTAATGTCGCTAAAAGTAGATCATCACAGAAGTACAAAACTTCTAATAAAGGACACCAATGCTAAATAAAATTTACGATACCCAAAAAGAGGGTTGCGAAAAGGCGATCGCTTCTTTAAAACGCGATTTTACAACACTTAGAACTGGCAAGGTAAATATCAACATCCTAGATAACGTTATGGTTGATTATTATGGCTCGCCAACTCCGCTTAATCAAGTAGCCACCGTGCTTACAAGCGACGCTTCGACTATCGCTATCACCCCTTGGGAAAAGAGCATGATAAAAGCGATCTCATCAGCCATCCAAGCTGCAAATATCGGCGTCAATCCAAACAGCGACGGCGAGAGCGTTAAGCTATTTTTCCCACCGATGACCGTCGAGCAACGTCAAGAAAATGCAAAACACGCAAAAGCTATGGGCGAAAAGGCAAAAGTTAGTATAAGAAACGTGAGAAAAGACGCAAACGACGAGGTCAAAAAGCTTGAAAAAGACAAGGCTATAACTGAAGACGAGAGCAAAAAGGGACAAGATGAGGTTCAAAAGATAACTGACGCCTACACCGCAAAGATCGACACTCTCGTAAAAGAGAAAGAAGCTGAGCTTTTAAAAATATAAATTTCATTTAGAAATTTGCGCCTCTTGCAAATTTCTAAACCCCCATTTTAGCCATGTAATGTGGCTAAAATTATGTTTTAAAACAATTTGAATTTAGTCATACTTTTTAAGTATCTTTATACAAGACATATCCACGTGAACGAATATTTTTGATATTTAGTGTTAATCTATTTTTTAGAGTACCTACTAGATTTGATATTACAGCATTTGATTCCGCTCCCCCGTCAAAGACAATGTCGTCAATCTCTTCAAAAGGTATTAATTGTTCTAAATTAGAACTAAGAAGCAAAGCCAACTTATGTAATTTTTTTGGTAAAAAAATGGCTTCATTATTTAAATAGATTGTCTCATTTTGTATATCTACACTTAATGATTTAGTAATTTTTACTAAATTTATTTCAGGCATAGGGACTAATATTTTTAAGTTGTCTAAGATGGCAGCAAGTTTTATGGGTTTAAATAAAATAATCGAATCCCCGCCATTAAAATTTGAGAGCATTTTTAAATAAATTCTACGATTTTTGGCTAAAAAAATAAAATGCTGGTGCTCTGATAGTGCGAGTATTTTTTCAAACTCTATAAGCTCACTACTTTCATAAAATGTATCTAAATCAAGTATTATTGCATCTATTCTCGTACAGCAATTACAAAATGAGCTTACAAAATTTTCTGTATTCCAAATATATATGTTGTTAAAATACTTGCGTTTATCAATAACTAATTTTTCAGTTTTTTTATCTTTTAATATCACAGCTATATTTAGTTTTTCTAATATATTTCTCATGATCTGATTTTATATAGTTTAAGTAAAATATAATATTAATAATGATCTTTTTATGAAATTGCAATGTAAAATTACAGTAAATTTTTTTGAAAGGGAGTAAAATTGAAAATTTCAAGACGAGATTTTTTAAAATCAAGTGCAATAGCTGCTGCAGCCCTTGGCTCAACTCCAGTATTTGCAGAAGAAAAAGTAGCTAAAAGCGTTCCAAATGCAAGCGGATTTGGTGCGTTTTATGCAGATTTAGATGAGTCTGGCAAGATCATCAAAATTCGCCCACAAGAGTCTGATAAAGATCCAAAATACCCACTAAATGATGCTTGGATAGAGCGTGTTTATAGTGATACTCGCGTAAAATTTCCTTGTGTTAGAAAGAGCTATTTGGAAGGTAAAGACAAAAGAGAGCTTCGCGGTAAAGAAGAATTTGTTCGCGTGAGTTGGGACAAGGCATATGAACTGATAGTCAATAAACTAAAAAGTGTAAAGTCTAATGAAATTTTTAACGCCGCTTATGATGGTTGGAGCCACCCAGGACTACTTCATAACTGCGTTTCATTGCCAGGTAGATTTTTTAATACAGTTTTTGGTGGATCTGTTATCACTGATGGTGATTATTCTACTGGTGCAGCAAGTCGTGTAAATGGCGATATTATAGGTGATTTAGAAGTTTATTCACTTCAAAGTTCACATAAGACTATTTTGGAAAATACAAAAGTTTATGTGCTCTGGGGTGCAGATATTTTTAAATGCAATCAAGTAGATTATAAAGTTGCAAACCGTGCAAACAATGAAATTTATGATGAGTACGTAAAGGCTGGTATTAAATTTATAACTATAGAACCACAATACACACCTATTGCTAAAAAATTTAATGCACAATGGATAAAAATTCGCCCAAATACTGATGTTGCATTAATGCTTGGTATGATGCATTATCTATACACATCAAAGAAATACGATAAAGAATTTATTGCAAAATATACAGATGGCTTTGACAAATTTGTTCCTTATTTGCTAGGCAAAACTATGGACAAGATAGAAAAAACTCCAAACTGGGCTTCTAAAATAACTGGCGTTGATGAGGAGGTTATAAAATCTCTTGCTGATACGCTTGTATCTAATCGTAGTTTCATCGCTGGCAGTTGGTCTATTCAGCGCGCTCACCATGGAGAACAAGCTCAATGGGCACTTATAGTGCTTGCTTCTATGATCGGACAAATTGGTCTTGTAGGCGGTGGTCTTGGTCTTTCTATGCACTATTCTGGTAATGGTCAAGCCGCTTGCGACGTTAAGCTTCCTGCCGGCTTACCTCAAGGTAAAAATGAGGTTGAAGAAGTGATCCCTGCCTCAAGAATAAGTGAAGCAATCCTAAATCCAGGTAAAGAGATTAAATTTAAAGGCGAAAAGATTAAATACCCTAAAATAAAGGTTCTTTATGCAACTGGTGCAAATGTATTAGGGCATCATCCTAATGCAAATGAGATGATTAAAGCTTTAAGGACTCTTGATACTGTTATATCACAAGATCCTTGGTGGACTCCTACATCAAAATATGCTGACATTGTACTACCTGCTGCAACCCAGCTAGAGCGTGATGACATCACTTATGGAGGATCATTTTCGCAAGATTATCTGTATGCGATGAAGAAGGTTATAGAGCCACTTTATGAGTCAAAATGTGACTATGATATCTTTGCGGATATGGCTAAAATGGTTTCAGATAAGGCATTTAGGAAATTTAGCAGTGGTAAGGATAAATTTGAGCATATTAAAAAACTTTATGAAAGAAGTGATTGCCCTGATCGTATGAGTTTTGACGAATTCTGGGAGAAAGGATTTATGAAGTTTGAGCCTAGTGAAGAGGCGAAGAATTTTACTCGTCATGCTGATTTTAGAGCAGATCCAGTTAAGAATAGATTGGCTACAAAAAGTGGAAAGATCCAAATTTTCTGCCAAAAATTTGCTGATTATAAACTTGATGATTTTAAAGGTCACCCAGTATGGATTGAGCCAGCAGAATGGTTAGGTAACAAAAAATTAACTGCTAAATTTCCATTCCACTTTTTAAGTCCACACCCACTTTATAGGATCCACTCGCAAGCAGACAATAGTAATTTTATCCGCAAGATTTATAAAGTTGGTAATCGTGAACCTATAACTATAAATGATGAAGATGCAGCAACTCTTGGTATAAAAGATGGTGATACAGTCGAAGTCTTTAACTCAAGGGGTAAAATCCTAGCAGGAGCTGTTGTAACTAAAAATATAATGCGTGGAGTAGTTGCTTTACAAGAAGGTGCCTGGGTAGATCTTGATGAGAATGGAGTTTGCCAAGCTGGTAATGCAAATATATTAACAAGTAGCATTCCAACATCTAGTATGGCACAAGCTACTAGTGTAGATACATGCTTGGTAGGTATTAGAAAAAGTGATGCCGGAGAGTACAAAGGCATAAAACCACCTAAAATTATTGAGGCTTAAAATATGCGAATAGTTATAATTATGGCAATTTTGGCGAATTTTATATTCGCAAAAGATGCTTTCGTATCTGATATAAAAACTGATCTTTTTGATACAACAAACAATCAGGTAGTTGGTGAAATTTATGAAGGTTCGAAAGTTAAAGTTTTGGAGAAGAAAGGCGATTTAAGCCTTGTCGAGGTTAGTGGAGAAGTTGCTGCAAATAACCCTAAGGTTCTAGCTTATAAAAAAGAGCCACTTTTGACATTACTTAGTTTAAAAGATGATACAGCAAAGCCTAAGATGAAATTTTGGGTAAAAACTGGTGAGCTTAGTGATAATAAAGTCGAAGCTTGGGACGAAGTAGACCTTTTTTACTATGATACATGCAGTTCATGCCATGCTGCACATAAACCAAAAGAACACTCAATGCACGAGTGGGAAGCATATCTTTCGGCTATGCAATCTTTTGCAAAAATAAACGATGAGGAAAAGGCAAGAATTCTTAGATATTTGCAAGCTTTTGCAAAAGATGGTCCTGCATCTAAAAAATAATCTAAACTTGCCTTGAAAAAAAACTTGCAAGAGTTAAAAGACTCTTGCAAGCAAAGATAATGAAATACGCAGCTAAAATAGCGAGCCTTGCGTGAGTTTTGGCTTTATGACAAAGCTTTTTCTATGAAAGTCTGAGTAGCCAAATTTAGCTATCGCATCTAGGTGCGACTTCGTGCCATATCCTTTGTGCCCTGCAAAGCCGTATGCTGGGTAAATTTTATCCCAACCACTCATCAAGCGGTCGCGGCTTACTTTTGCTAATATGCTAGCAGCACTTACCCCAGCGACCTTGCCGTCGGCCTTTATCATCGTCGTGATGCCAACGCCGTAGTCTAAATTCCCGTCATAGATGATCTCAAAGCCCTCAAAATGCGCCTTGAAAAGTTTGAGCGCACGCCTTAGGCACTCACTTAGTCCCAGCTCGTCTATCTGGGCGTTTGAGAAGTAGGCGATTAGAAAATTTGAGCTTTTTGTGATCTCTTTAAAGAGCTCTTCGCGCCTTTTTGCGGTTAGTTTTTTGGAGTCGTTTAGTCCAGAAATTTCACTATTTAGCACGCAAGCAGCCACGCTTAGTGGCCCAGCCAGCGCCCCACGTCCAGCCTCGTCGATACCGCAAATTTTAGCCATTACAGTCCGACTTCATCGCTAAAGTAAGGTCTTAGCTCATCAAGTGGCACGCTGATTTGCTCCTCATTTAAAAATGTAAGTCCAAGTGGCGAAAGCACGAAGTTGTCGCTCACGCCAGCATTTGCAAGGATCGCTTTTAGGTGGCTGTCGTTTATATCTTTAAAAATTTGCTTTAGCTTTAGTTTTTTGTTTGTCGCAAGCGAGATCACCTCGCAGTTTGTTTTTTCATTTTTATAGGTGCAAACGCTCTTGATCTTATCGTTGATGTAGTAGATATCTTTTAAGCTCTCATACTGGCTATTTGGCCACTTTTTTCGCTCGCTTTTTAGGTCGTAAAACTCTGCAAGAAGCTTGTTTTTATACTTTTTGGCTGAGTCTTTAGCGAAGATATCGTTAGTGATCGCCTCATATCTCGTGCCGTTTGCCTCGGTCATTTGGATGCCGATATTTAGGATCTCATACTCTTTTTCTTCTTTTACGGTGGCGTTGTAGGCTTTGTTTTTGACGATTATCTTGCCTTTTAGCTCGCCATTTTCGTTTTTAACGTCTAAATTTATCTTGTCTGAGACCGCATTTAGTGATGAAATTTCACTGCCATTTTGCTCAAAAGAGCCCTTCTCGTAGTCGTATTTTGTGCCGTCAAAAAAGATGTGGCCGCTTATCTTAGGAGGGACCTTAAAGCTCTTGGTTTGTTTGAAATTTTCAAATTCATCTTTAAAATAGTTCATATAAACTTCAAATTTCACACCATTTGCATCGCCACTAAATTTATAAAATTTAGCCCAGTTTTCGTGGTTTATCTCATAGCCAAAAAGGCTTGCAGCGATGAATAAGATCCCAAAAAATGCTCTCATGTCCGTCCTTTATAGTTTTTTTGATTATAACTATTTTATCTCTAGACTTTTAAAATGATAATCAAACAAAGAGTTTAAATTTATAAACCTAGGCTCCACCTAGAAAATGGCAAGATCTCGCACTTTATCCCTTCGATGCTTTGTTCGGCTTGGTTTGCGACGCTGATTATTTGAAGTTTGCTAACACCTAGCTCTTTTAGGCTTGCGTGGAGTTTTTTAAATTTCAAAAAGACGATCTCAGGCGCAGAAAATGGCACGCAGATGATCCCAAGCTTCTTTTTGGCAAGGAAAAAATCGATCTCTTTTGTGTAGTAAATTTCATCTTTAAATTTAAGTAGCTCACAAAAAACGACATTTGCAAAGACAGCGAGAAAGTCCTTTTTTAGGCACAAAGCATTACGAAGTGCGAAATTTGTAAAGTAAATTTTCTTACTCGTGCTACTCTCATCTAAATTTGGCACAAACTCCACGTATCCACTTTCATTTAGCAAATTTATCGCGCTATAAACGCTATCTTTTGAAATTTTCATCTGCTCTTTTAGGTTTTTATAAATCCCAAAGGCACTTATCGTGTCGTGGCATTTTATTGCGCACTCTTTTAAGATAGCGATGCTTTGCTCGTTTAAATTTGCTCTTAAGAGCTGCTGCAAGTGAGCTGTGACCTCGCTGGAGTCCAAAAAGGCACTTGCTATCTCGTTGCCGTGAGCTAAAAAATAGCTAAAAAGCAGGTCTTGGTCTAAATTTTTCTTAAAAAATAGTATAAATTCCTCGTAGTCAAGATAGTTTAAATTTATACGCACAAAGCCCTCAAGCGAGAGTGAAAATTCCTTGCTTGTAAGGATGATATTCTCAAGTGCAGCGTCCTTTAAAAAGCTTAAATTTATGAGATCAGCGGCTTGTAAATTTTCAACTGCAAGCACCTTTATCTGGGCATTTTTTTCTAAAAACTCTTTTAAATTTGCTAAAAGCAAGGCTCTATTTATCCTTAGATCGTCTAAATTTATATAAAGCCTCTCCTCGCTCTTGTAATGGCTCAAAAACTCATAAACAAGGGCTGTTTTGCCACTTGAAATAGCACCAATGATAAGCGTCTTTGGCGAGATGATCTCATATTTTCTGGGGATAAATTTAGTATTTTTAATGGGTGCTTGATAGAGCGTTTCTAAACTTTTCAAATTTGACCTTTTTGGCTTTTTGAAATTATAGCCACTTCCTTTTAAAAAGGAAAATATTGTGTTAAATTTTAAAAAATAAACAAAATTTAGAAATAAAAAATAAAAATTTATACTAGAAATTTATAAAATTTTTGAAAAATAAATTCTCCATTTACAAGATACCTTCCTTATAAAAAGGAAATAATTAATCAAAATTCAACAAAAAATAGCGTTTTTCTTGACAACTATAATAGCTTTTTTGTAAAATCCCTATCTCTTTACGAAAGACCTATGTCTTGCTCGTACGATCGCTTGATCCTATGCGAGTTATTTTGATGTAAAGAGGTCGCGAGTTTGCGACAAGTTCTTTTTAAAGGAAAACACATGGAAAGAATCAGGTTAAAGCTAAAAGCTTACGACCATAGAGTTCTAGACCGCACTGTTGCAGCAATCGTAGAAGCTGTCAAACGAACAGGTGCCGACGTTCGTGGCCCGGTACCAATGCCTACAAAGATCAAACGCTATACAGTCTTAAAATCTCCACACATCAACAAAGACTCACGTGAGCAGTTTGAGATGAGAATACACGCTCGTATGCTTGACATCGTAGCTGCTACTCCAGAAACTGTAGATAGCCTAACAAAACTCGACCTAGCTCCAGAAGTTAATGTCGAAGTTCGTGCGATGAAATAAGCGGACAAAAGGATAAGAGTATGGAATATATTGTAGAAAAAATAGGCATGAGTAGAACGATTGCCACGAAGAGTACGCCAGTTACACTACTTAAGCTAGTTGAGGCTAAAGTATGTGAGATCGACGAAAACAAACGTGCTATCGTAGCGTATGCCCACACTAAAGCAAACAACAAAGCTATCGCTGGTCAGCAAAAGAAATACAATCTGACTGCAGAATTTAACAAATTTGCTACGCTTGAAGTAGCTAATAGCGAAGTTGGAAACCTAGACTTTACACCATTAAATGAGGCTAAAATTTTAAAAGTTAGCTTTAACTCAAAAGGTAGAGGCTACCAAGGTGTGGTAAAAAGACATGGTTTCGGTGGTGGTCCAAAAAGCCACGGCTCACGTTTCCACAGACGCCACGGTTCAATTGGTAACTGCGAATGGCCAGGTCGTGTTCAACCAGGTATGAAAATGGCAGGACACATGGGCAATGAGAAAGTTACTGTTAAAAACGAGCTAATAAGCTTTGACGCTCAAAATGGCATCGTAGTTGTAAAAGGTTGCGTTCCTGGTCACAATGGTGCAATGGGTAAAATAAGGATTGTAAAATGAGTAAAATTCACGTATTAAACGATAAATTTGAAAATTCAGGCGAGTTAGAGCTTCCTGCAAGCTACGCTGAAGTAAATCCGCACAACCTATATCTTTATGTAAAATCTTACCTTGCTGGTATAAGAGCAAATACGGCTCATACTAAAAGCCGTGCTTTTGTAAGCGGTGGTGGTAAAAAACCATGGAGACAAAAAGGACGTGGTGGTGCAAGAGCAGGTTCAACTAGAACTAACGTTTGGGTAGGCGGTGCAGTTGCATTTGGTCCAACAAACGAGAAAAACTATTTTCAAAAAGTCAATAAAAAACAAAAAAGACTAGCTCTTGAGTACGCTTTGGCAGCAAAAGCACAAGATGGTAAAATTTTCGCAGTAGATAGCATCTCAATCGAGTCTGGAAAGACAAAAGATGCAGCTAATATCATCAAAAATTTAAAAGTAAAAGATGCACTTATCGTTAAAGATTTACTAGACGATAAAACACTACTTGCTTTTAGAAATTTAGCAAACTGCTATGTAGTAGATGCAAATGAGGTAAATGCTTATCTTGTCTCTACATTTAGTTCGGTTATCATTGAAAAAGCTGCACTAAAAACTATAACAAAAGAGGGCTAAAATGGCGGATATAACTGATATCAAAACAATTATTTATACAGAAAAAACTCTAGGCCTTCAAGAACAAGGCGTTGTTGTTATCCAAACTTCACCAAGAGTTACAAAAAACAGCTTAAAAGCGGTTTTACAAGAGTATTTTGGAGTAACGCCTGTTCGCGTAAATTCACTTAGAATTAGCGGCAAGGTTAAGCGTTTTAGAGGAAGAGCAGGCCAACGTGACGAGATAAAGAAATTCTACGTTAAGTTACCTGAAGGCGTAAGCCTAGAAAATACGGAGGCGTAAGATGGCTATAAAATCATATAAACCATATACACCTAGTCGTAGATATATGACTGGACTAAGCTCTGAAGATATAACAGCTAAACCAAGCGTTAGAAGCTTGCTTGTTAAACTACCTGCAACTGGCGGTAGAAACAACAATGGTCGTATAACTTCAAGACATAAAGAAGCAGGTGCAAAAAAACTTTATCGTATCATCGACTTTAAACGTCGCAAATTTGGTATAGAAGGTAAAGTTGAAGCGATCGAGTACGATCCAAACAGAAACTGCCGTATCGCTCTTATAGCTTACAAAGATGGCGAAAAGCGCTATATCATTAGACCAAACGGACTAAATGTTGGCGACGTTATCGCATCTATCGATGAGGGCTCACTAGATATTAAACCAGGCAACGCTATGAAATTAAGATTTATCCCAGTTGGTACTATTGTTCATAACGTTGAGCTAAAACCTGGTAAAGGTGCTCAGATAGCTCGTTCAGCTGGTGGTTATGCTCAGCTAATGGGTAAAGAAGAGAAGTATGTTATCTTAAGAATGCCAAGTGGCGAGATGAGACAAGTACTAGCTGAGTGTATGGCAAGTATCGGTGTAGTAGGCAACGAAGACTGGGCTAACATCACTATAGGTAAAGCTGGACGTAATCGCTACCGCGGTATCCGCCCACAAACACGTGGTTCTGCTATGAACCCAGTTGATCACCCACACGGCGGTGGTGAAGGTAAGAAAAATTCAGGCCGTCACCCAGTTACTCCATGGGGTAAACCAACTAAAGGTGCTAAGACTCGCCGTAAAAAAGCTAGCGATAAGCTTATAATTTCAAGAAGGAAAGGAAAATAGAGATGGCAAGATCACTCAAAAAAGGTCCTTTCGTAGATGATCATGTAATGAAAAAAGTTATTGCCGCAAAAAATGCAAACGATAACAAACCAATCAAGACTTGGTCAAGACGTAGCACGATTGTACCTGAAATGATTGGACTAACATTTAACGTTCATAATGGCAAGAGCTTTATTCCTGTATATGTTACAGAAAATCATATAGGCTATAAACTTGGCGAATTTGCTCCAACACGCACATTTAAGGGTCACAAAGGCTCAGTGCAAAAGAAAATCGGCAAGTAAGGGGAGATAATATGAGTAGAGCAATTATAAAATTCGTAAGACTTTCTCCTACAAAAGCAAGACTTATAGCAAGAGAAGTTCAAGGTATGAATGCCGAGCTAGCACTTGCAAGCTTGCAATTTATGCCAAATCGTGGTGCTAAATTTATAGCAAACGCTATTAGCTCAGCAGTAGCAAATGGCGGATTTGAGCCAGAAGAAGTTGTAGTAACTAGTTGCCGCGTTGACGCTGGTCCTGTATTAAAGAGATTTAGACCAAGAGCAAGAGGAACAGCGAGCAAAATTCGCAAACCTACTTCTCATGTAATGGTAGAAGTATCTAAACCTGAAAAGAAGGAAGCATAATATGGGACAAAAAGTAAATCCAATAGGTCTTAGACTAGGAATTAACCGCAACTGGGAATCTAGATGGTTTCCAACCAAACAAAGTCTTCCTGAAAATATCGGTGAAGATTACAAAATTCGTGCATTTTTAAAGAAAAAACTTTACTATGCAGGAATTAGCCAAATTCTAATCGAAAGAACGGCTAAAAAACTTCGTGTAACCGTAGTTGCAGCTCGTCCTGGTATCATCATCGGCAAAAAAGGCCAAGATGTTGAAAACCTAAAGAACGAAGTTAGCAAACTTATCGGCAAAGAAGTAAATGTAAATATCAAAGAAGAAAGAAAAGCTCAAGCTTCAGCTCAACTTGCTGCTGAAAACGTAGCTATGCAACTTGAAAAGCGTGTCGCATTTAGACGTGCTATGAAAAAAGTTATCCAAGGTGCTCAAAAATCAGGCGCTAAAGGTATCAAAATTTCAGTTGCTGGTCGTTTAGGTGGCGCTGAGATGGCAAGAACCGAGTGGTATCTAGAAGGTCGCGTTCCGCTTCATACTCTTAGAGCAAAGATAGATTACGGTGTAGCTGAGGCTCATACAACTTATGGAAACATAGGTATTAAAGTATGGATTTTTAAAGGTGAGGTTCTTCAAAAGGGTGTTCAACCTGAGAAAACTGAAGAAGAAGCACCTAAGAAAACACGTAGAGCAAGAAGAGGTAAATAATTATGTTGATGCCTAAAAGAACGAAATTTCGTAAGCAAATGAAAGGTCGCAACCGTGGTTATGCGACTCGCGGAGCATCTTTAGCAACTGGCGAATTTGCACTTAAAGCTGTTGAGGCTGGTAGAGTAAATTCACGCCAAATAGAAGCTGCTCGTCAAGCTCTAACTCGTCACGTAAAGAGACAGGCTAAAATTTGGATTAGGGTTTTCCCTGATAAGCCACTTACTAAAAAACCTCTACAAACTCGTATGGGTAAAGGTAAGGCAGGAGTTGAAGAGTGGGTTATGAACATTAAACCTGGTCGTATAATATTTGAAATGGCTGGTGTTGACGAAGAGTTGGCTCGTGAAGCTTTAACTTTGGCTCTACACAAACTTCCTTTCAAATCAAAATTTGTAACGCGAGAGAGTGAAAATGAAATATACTGAGTTAAAAGATAAGAGCGTTGCAGAATTAAACGCGTTGCTAAAAGAGAAAAAGGTGCTTTTATTTACTTTAAGACAAAAGCTAAAAACTATGCAGTTAAGCAACCCTAATGAGATTAGTGCTGTTCGCAAAGAGATAGCTCAGATCAACACTGCAATTAGTGCAACAAGACAAGGGGCGTAAAATGGCATTAAAAAGAGAAATTCAAGGTGTTGTTTTACAAAAAGCTGGAGATAAAACAGCTACTATTTTGGTAGAAAGACGCGTTATGCACCCAAGATACCATAAATTTGTAAAACGCTTTAAAAAGTATTTAGTTCATGATGAGAAAAATGAGACAAGAGCAGGCGATACAGTTGTTGCAGTTGAGTGCAGACCACTTTCAGCTCGCAAGAATTTTCGCTTAAAAGCTGTATTGGCAAAGGGAGTTGAGTAATGATTCAAAGTTTTACAAGACTTGCAGTTGCTGATAACAGCGGCGCAAAAGAGTTAATGTGTATAAAAGTTCTTGGCGGCAGCAAAAGAAGATACGCTACACTTGGCGATATCATAGTTTGCTCTGTTAAAAAAGCTCTTCCAAATGGCAAGATCAAAAAAGGACAGGTTGTAAAAGCTGTTGTTGTAAGAACTAAAAGAGAGGTTCAAAGAGATAATGGTTCGCTAATCCGCTTTGACGAGAACGCAGCTGTTATACTTGATAGCAAAAAAGAGCCAGTCGGCACTCGTATTTTTGGACCAGTTGGACGTGAAGTTAGATATGCTAACTTTATGAAGATTGTTTCGCTAGCTCCGGAGGTTTTATAATGGCTAATGTAAAATTTAAAGTCAAAAAAGGCGATACTGTTAAGATCATCGCTGGTGACGATAAAGGCAAGACTGGTAAAATTTTAGCAGTTCTTGCAAAAAAAGGTCAGGTTATAGTTGAGGGATGCAAAATAGCTAAAAAAGCTATCAAACCAAGCGAAAAAACTCCAAATGGTGGTCACGTAAATAAAGAGATGCCAATTGACATATCAAACGTCGCGAAAGTTGAAGGATAAGAGATATGAGTAGATTAAAAGATAAATTTAACGAAACTATCAAGCCAGCTCTCGTAAAAGAATTTGACATCAAAAATCCAATGCTTATCCCTGCGCTCGAGAAGATCGTGATCAGTGTAGGCGCTGGAGACTCTGCGAAAGATCAGAAAGTGCTTCAAAATATGGCTGATACCATTTCACTTATCGCTGGACAAAAAGCGGTTATCACTGATGCTAAAAAATCAGTTGCCGGCTTTAAAGTTCGCGAAGGTTTCCCTGTTGGTATCAAAGTAACTTTGAGAAAAGAGCAAATGTATGCTTTCTTAGATAAGCTAATCAGCGTTGCTCTTCCAAGAGTTAAAGACTTCCGTGGTCTTCCAAAAAATGGCTTTGATGGACGTGGAAACTATAACTTCGGTCTTAGCGAGCAGCTAATGTTTCCAGAGGTTGAGTATGATAAAATTTTACGAACTCATGGTATGAATATTACGATTGCTACTACGGCTAAAAACGATAAAGAGGCATTCAAATTGCTAGAGCTATTTGGTGTGCCGTTTGCAAAAGGAAAGTAAAATGGCAAAGAAATCAATGATAGCAAAAGCTGCACGCAAGCCAAAATTTGCGGTTCGCGGCTATACTAGATGCCAAATTTGCGGTCGTCCGCACTCTGTTTATAAAGATTTTGGAATTTGCCGTGTTTGCCTAAGAAAAATGGCTAACGAAGGCCTAATACCTGGTCTTAAAAAAGCAAGTTGGTAAGGAAGAGAAATGTTGAACGATTTAATATCAGATGGATTAACACGCATTAGAAATGCAAGTATGAGAAGACTTGAGACTGCTAAGTTGCTTCATTCTAAGGTTGTTGAGGCTACTCTTTCTATCCTTGCAGCAAAAGGCTATATCGAGAGCTACAACGTTATCGAAGAAGGTAACAAGAAATTTATAAATGTAGTTTTAAAGTATGATGAGTACGGCAGAAGCGTTATAAATGAGCTTAAAAGGGTTTCAAAACCTGGTCGCCGTGTTTATCAAGGCAAAGACGACATTAAGCGTTTTAAAAATGGTTACGGAACAGTTATCGTTAGCACAAGCAAAGGCGTTATGAGCGGTATTGAGGCAAGTAAAGCTGGCGTTGGCGGCGAGGTTCTTTGCACCGTTTGGTAATAGACTGCGTTAAAAACGCTATTTTGACCTTATAACTTAAGGTTAAAATTTCTTTTTAGCTAGGTGAAATTTTATATTTCGCCAAAGCTAAATTTAGAAATTCAAATGAAGGTTTCGTCAAATTTGACGATCAAATTTACGGCATTGTGGTGTTTATTCGTAAATGTAGGAACACCCTAGACAAGTAAAGGAAAAAAATGTCACGTATTGGAAAACAGCCTATCGCTATCCCAAGTGGTGTAGACGTTAGTGTTGAAAATAATGTCCTAAAATTTAAAAAGGGCAATCACTTAAAAGAGCTTGATACAAAAGGTCACGTTGATGTCAAGATAGAAAATGGTCATATAGTTTTTGCTCCAAAGGGCGAAGATCGCCAAAGCAGAGCTTACTGGGGAACATATAGAGCACTTGCTAACAACATCGTAACTGGTATCACTCATGGCTTTACTCGCCAGCTTGAGATCAACGGCGTTGGTTACAAAGCAGCTGCAAAAGGTAAAATTTTAGAGCTTTCTCTTGGTTTTTCACACCTTATCAACTATGAGCTACCAGCAGGTGTTGAAGCTAGCGTTGATAAAAACGTTATAACTATCAAAGGTGACGACAAACAAGTAGTAGGTCAAGTGGCTGCTCAAGTTAGAGGATTTAGACCACCTGAGCCATACAAAGGCAAAGGCGTTAAATATCTAGAAGAACGTATCATCCGCAAAGCGGGCAAGACATCTAAGAAGTAAGGAGCGGTAAATGACAGCAAAAGTACTAAAAAGAAAAATCGCTCTTAGAATTAAGAGAAAAAGAAGAATCAGAGGTAAAATTTCTGGTGTTGCAACTTGCCCAAGAGTTTCTATTTTCAAATCAAACAGAACTCTTTATGTTCAAGCGATTGACGACGTTACAGCTACTACACTAGCTGCAGTTGATGGTAGAAAAATAGGCATAAAAGCAAACAAAGAAGGTGCGGTCACTTTAGCTAAAGAATTTGCTAAGGCTTTAAAAGCTAAGAAGATAGATGTTGCAATTTTTGATAGAAATGGTTATTTATACCATGGCGTTATCGCAGCATTTGCTGAAGCTTTAAGAGAAAATGGCATCAAGCTATAACCCAAAGGAAAATCGATGGAAAAATATAATAGAGAAGAATTTGAAGAAGTAATCGTCGATATCGGTCGGGTTACAAAGGTTGTTAAAGGTGGTCGTAGATTTAGATTTACAGCTTTAGTTGTTGTAGGTAATAGAAATGGTCTAGTTGGCTTTGGATATGGCAAAGCTAAAGAGGTACCAGATGCGATGAGAAAAGCGATTGACGACGCATTTAAAAATATTATCCACGTTAAGATCAAGGGCACAACTATCCCTCACGACGTAGAGGTAAAATACAACGCAAGTAGAATGCTACTTCGTCCAGCTAGCGAAGGTACTGGTGTTATCGCTGGTGGTAGTGCGCGTCCTATTATCGAGCTTGCAGGTATTAAGGATATCCTTACTAAATCACTTGGCTCAAACAACTCAGCAAACGTAGTTCGTGCTACTATAAAAGCACTTAGTTTGCTAAAAAGCTAAGAGAAAGGAGTTAAGATGGCATTAGAAAAATTAACACCTGCTGCAGGTTCAACTCATGCAACTAAAAGAATAGGTCGTGGTCAAGGCAGCGGCAATGGCAAAACTGCTGGCAAAGGTAATAAAGGTCAAAGAGCGAGAAAAGGCTACAATGAAAAAAGAGGTTTTGAGGGCGGACAACAACCACTTCAAAGACGTCTTCCAAAGGTAGGCTTTACTTCTAAATTTGAAAAACCTTATGTTATCAATGTTGAAAAGATCGCAGCTATAAAAGAGCTTGCGGAAATTTCAATCGCAACAATAGCTAGCGTTCATAAAATTTCAAAGAGCGTTACTAAGATAAAACTAATCGGTGCAAGCGCAAAAGCTCTTGCTTCAAAGATCAAAGACGAGAACGTTAGCGTTAGCGGAACAAAATAATGGATAAAACACTGACCAACAAGATTTTGATCACGTTGGCATTTTTGTTCGCATACAGGATACTGGCTTATGTGCCAGTTCCTGGTGTTAATGTCGACGTAATTAAAGAATTTTTCAATTCAAACAATAGCAACGCCTTGGGTCTATTTAATATGTTTAGTGGTAAGGCCGCTGAGCGTTTAAGTATCATATCTCTAGGTATCATGCCTTATATCACAGCTTCGATCATCATGGAGCTTCTAGCAGCGACATTTCCAAAGTTAGGTCAGATGAAAAAAGAGCGCGACGGTATGCAAAAATATATGCAAATCATACGTTATGCAACCATCGTTATCACTCTTGTACAATCAATCGGCGTCTCTATCGGACTTCAAAGCTTAAGCGGTCGTGGTGGCGAGCAAGCTATCATGATAGATATGAATTTATTTATCGCGATCTCTGCTGTGTCTATGCTAACTGGCACTATGCTACTTATGTGGATAGGTGAGCAGATCACGCAGCGCGGTATAGGCAATGGTATAAGTCTTATCATCTTTGCGGGCATCGTCTCTGGCATACCTAGTGCGATCGGCGGAACTGTAAATTTGGTAAATACTTCTGAGATGAATTTCCTAACAGTAATTGCTATTTTGGTGATCATTCTAGCTACCATTGGTGCTATTATCTTTGTCGAGATGGGCGAAAGACGTATCCCTATTTCTTACTCAAGAAAAGTGATAATGGAAAATCAAAACAAGCGTATAATGAACTATATACCGATCAAAGTAAATTTAAGTGGCGTTATCCCACCAATATTTGCTAGCGCGATTTTGATGTTTCCAAGTACTATTTTACAGGCTAGCACAAATCCAGTAATTCAGGCTATCAACGACTTTTTAAGTCCAAATGGCTATATGTTTAACGTTTTGACATTTTTATTTATCATCTTCTTTGCGTTTTTCTACGCATCTATCGTGTTTAACACAAAAGATATAAGTGAAAATTTGAAAAAACAAGGCGGATTTATCCCAGGTGTTAGACCAGGTGAGAGTACAGCTAGCTATCTAAATGAAGTAGCTGGCAGGCTAACTTTAGGTGGTGCTTTGTACTTGGGTATCATTTCAACACTACCTTGGGTACTTGTAAAGACTATGGGCGTACCATTTTATTTTGGTGGTACATCAGTTCTTATCGTGGTTTCAGTAGCACTTGATACTATGAGACGTATAGAAGCTCAGTCTTATACAAACAAATACCAAACTCTAAGTGCAGTAGGTCTATAAAATGTCTATCACGCTAAAAAGACCAGCTGAGATAGAGAAAATGAGAGCGGCGAACAAGATCGTCGCTCGAACACTTGATCATGTTTCTACGATCATAAAACCTGGAATTTCCCTTCTTGAGATAGATAAAATTTGCGAAGATATGATAAGAGCCGCTGGAGCAAAACCTGCCTTTAAAGGGCTTTATGGCTTTCCAAATGCAGCTTGCATAAGCGTCAATGAAGTGGTAATACACGGAATTCCAAACGAATACAAACTAAAAGAGGGCGATATCGTTAGTGTTGATATTGGCTCAAATTTAGATGGTTATTTTGGCGATTCGGCTAGGACTTTTGGGGTTGGTAAAATTTCAAAAGATGACGAGGATTTGATCGCTTGCTCAAAAGACGCGCTTTATTTTGCGATTGATTTTATAAGAGCTGGTATGCATTTTAAAGAGATTAGCTACGAGCTTGAGAAATTTATTCTTGGTAGAGGATATGTACCTTTGCGCGGATATTGCGGTCATGGCATAGGCAAAAGGCCACATGAAGAGCCAGAAATTCCAAACTATCTTGAAGGAAACAACCCAAAAGCTGGACCAAAGATAAAAGAGGGAATGGTTTTTTGTATAGAGCCGATGATCTGCCAAAAAGATGGCACGCCAGTTTTAGGAAGCGATAACTGGAAAGTAACCTCAAAAGATGGTTTGAGAACTAGCCATTATGAGCATTGCATGGCGATAGTTAATGGCAAAGCCGAAATTTTAAGCCAAGCGTAAAATTTATAGCAAATTTAAAGAAAGGAGAGTTTGTGGCAAAAGACGATGTCATTGAGATTGATGGAAATGTTGTTGAAGCACTGCCAAATGCAACTTTTAAAGTTGAGCTTGACAACAAACATATAATTTTATGTCATATCGCCGGAAAGATGAGAATGCATTATATAAAGATAATGCCTGGCGACCGCGTAAAAGTAGAACTTACGCCATATAGCCTAGACAAGGGCAGGATCACTTATAGATATAAGTAAATTTGATTTTGTGGCAAATATGCTAAGTAAATTTAAAGCTGGTTTTGGGTAAAATCCAAGCTTTGCGAAAAGCTGTATGAAGAATTATTTTCAAAGTTCCCCACTTATTTTGAAAATAGTTGGTTTAAATTATTTCTTTAGACCTGATGCAGCCCCTAAAAAAGTGGAATAAATTTTTAGGAGACTAAAATGAAAGTTCGTCCTTCTGTAAAGAAGATGTGTGACAAATGTAAAATTGTCAAACGTAGTGGCATAATTCGTGTTATCTGCGAAAATCCAAAACATAAACAAAGACAAGGATAAGGCATGGCACGTATTGCAGGTGTAGATTTACCAAACAAAAAGAGAATCGAGTATGGTTTGACTTATATCTATGGTATAGGTCTTTATAAATCTCGTCAAATCCTTGACGCAGCTGGAATTTCTTACGACAAGAGAGTTTATGAGCTTAGCGAAGACGAAGCGGCAGCTATCCGTAAAGAAATTCAAGAGCACCACGTCGTTGAGGGTGATTTAAGAAAACAAGTTGCTATGGATATCAAAGCTCTTATGGATCTTGGAAGTTATAGAGGTCTTCGCCATAGAAAGGGTCTTCCTGTTCGTGGTCAAAAGACTAAAACTAATGCTAGAACCAGAAAAGGCAGACGTAAAACTGTCGGTGCGGCTACTAAGTAAGGCAAGGGTTAAAGGATAATAAATGGCGAAAAGAAAAATTGTTAAGAAAAAAGTAGTTAGAAAAAGCATAGCCAAAGGTATCGTTTATATCAGTGCAACATTTAACAACACTATGGTAACTGTAACTGATGAAATGGGAAATGCTATTGCATGGAGTAGTGCAGGTGGCTTAGGCTTTAAGGGTAGTAAAAAATCAACTCCTTATGCAGCTCAACAAGCTGTAGAAGATGCTTTAAATAAAGCAAAAGAACACGGCATTAAAGAAGTTGGCATCAAGGTTCAAGGTCCAGGTAGCGGACGTGAAACGGCTGTTAAGAGTGTAGGTGGTGTTGAAGGCATAAAAGTAACTTTCTTCAAAGACATCACACCTTTACCACACAATGGTTGCAGACCGCCAAAACGCCGCCGCGTATAATTAGATAAAATTAGGAGAAATTATTATGGCTAGATATACAGGACCTGTTGAAAAATTAGAAAGACGTCTTGGTGTGTCTCTTGCGTTAAAAGGCGAAAGAAGACTTGCTGGTAAAAGCGCTTTAGAAAAAAGACCTTATGCACCAGGACAACACGGACAAAGAAGAGCAAAAATAAGTGAATATGGCTTACAACTTCGCGAGAAGCAAAAAGCTAAATTTATGTATGGTGTTTCAGAGAAACAATTTAGAAGATTGTTCCAAGAAGCAGCACGCCGCGAGGGCAACACTGGTGCTCTTTTGGTTCAACTACTAGAGCAGAGATTAGACAATGTTGTTTACAGAATGGGCTTTGCAACGACTCGTCGTTTTGCTCGCCAGCTTGTAACTCACGGACATATTTTAGTAAATGGCAAGAGAGTAGATATCCCATCTTACAGAGTAGAGCCAGGCTCTAAAGTAGAAGTTGCTGAGAAATCTAAAAACAATCCACAAATCGTTCGCGCGATCGATCTTACAGCTCAAACTGGCATCGTTGCTTGGGTAGATGTGGAAAAAGAGAAAAAATTTGGAATTTTCACTAGAAATCCAGAAAGAGAAGAGGTTATCATTCCTGTTGAGGAAAGATTTATAGTAGAGCTTTACTCAAAATAATAGAGGGTATAAAGATGAGAAAGATTACTACATCAGCTTATATGCCAACTGAAATAGAAGTTAAAAGTGTTAGCGAAAATGTCGCTAACATTACAGCATATCCTTTTGAAGCAGGTTATGCTGTTACTTTGGCTCACCCACTACGCCGTCTTCTTTACACAAGCACAGTAGGCTTTGCTCCTATCGGCGTAAAGATAAAAGGCGTTAGTCACGAATTTGATAGTATGCGTGGCATGCTTGAGGACGTGGCATTTTTTATTATAAATTTGAAGAAGATTAGATTTAAATTAAAAAGCGGCAGCGAGCGTGAAGTTATAGAGTATAGCTTTAAAGGACCAAAAGAGATAACTGGAGCTGATCTAAATAACGACCTAGTTGAGATCGTTAATCCAGATGCATATCTTGCAACCATCAACGAAGATGCTGAGTTAAATTTCTCAGTTATCATCCAAAAAGGTATCGGATATGTTCCTAGTGAAGAGATCAGAGAAGAGATCGAAGACGAGTATATCGCACTAGACGCTTTCTTTACACCTGTTAAAAAAGCAGTTTATGAGATACAAAACGTCTTGGTTGAAGATGACCCAGACTACGAGAAGATCGTATTTACGATAACAACAGATGGTCAAGTTGGTCCAGTAGAAGCTTTTAAAAATTGTTTAGAAGCTATGTATCAACAAATGTCAGTATTTAAAGGAATTTTAGATATTGACGTTAGCGCCCCAGTTGCTAGTTCAAGTGCAAGCGGCGAGTTCTCAAAGCTACTTTCTAGTGTAGAAGATCTAAATTTAAGCGCTAGAAGTTTTAACTGCCTTGACAAAGCCGATATTAGATTTATCGGTGAGCTTGCGTTGATGGACGAAAATGAGCTTAAAGAGCTTAAAAATTTAGGTAAAAAATCTCTTGAAGAGATAAAAGCGGTTATGGAAGAGATAGGCTATCCAGTTGGTGTCGATGTGTTAAAAGATAGCAAAGAGCAACTCAGAAAGAAAATAACCGAGCTAAAATCACAAATGAGTGCAAAAGAATAAAAGGACAATAGATGAGACATAAACACGGATATCGCAAACTTGGTAGAACGTCATCTCATAGATCTGCATTGCTTAAGAATTTAGCGATAGCTATCATCAAAAGCGAAAAGATAGAGACAACTTTACCAAAAGCAAAAGAGCTTAGAAGCTATGTTGAAAAGCTTATCACAAGAGCTAGAAAGGGCGACTCTAACGCTCATAGAGCAGTATTTGCTTCTTTGCAAGACAAAGAGACTACAAATAAACTAGTTACTGAAGTAGCTCCAAAATTTAAAGAGCGCAACGGTGGCTATACAAGGATCATCAAAACTCGCGTTCGAAGAGGCGACGCAGCCGAGATGGCTTATATAGAGCTAGTAGCTGAATAATCCCCAGGGAGCCTATCTGGCTCTCTTTTCTTTCTAAATTTATCTTTTTACGTTTATTTTTTTAAAAAGTTTTTGCTTTAAATTTATCCATCTTGGACTGTGGCAAATTTACAAGTCGGAGCATTATAAATTTTATTTCGTGGCTTTTAGATGAGCTGATGCTATAGGTTAAAATAGTTAGTGTAAGTAAATTTATAGCGTTTTTAAAGCACAAAAATGCAAGCAGACGCTTTTTAATTTATGCCAAAAACTTCCAAAATGAGGTTTTAAATTTCTAGCTCAACTTATCTATTAAATTTCAAAGCTAACACCATAAATTTCTAAATTTAGATCCAGTAGTTTTTAAATTTTACTTCGTTGATTTTTTGTGATATTTGCTTTAGGCAGGTTATTTCTATTTTGAGTGGTTCTGGGTCAAATTTATAAGCTAATTTGCGAAGTTTATTTATGATGCAAAAGCAAGGCAAATCATCCAGACAAACTATCTCAAATTTAAATTATTCAAAAAACAAATTTCAAATTTACAATCCAAAAAGCTGAGAAACTCTCACTTTTATAGGTTCCAGAAGGCTTGGACTAATGTGGCTACGAGGGCAGAGATGGTCTAAATTTAAATACTTTGGCAAATATACTATTTACAGTCAAAGCTAACATATTGGATAAATGCAATAAAAAATGGCGCAGGTAAATTTCAAAAAATAGCAAAATAATAAAATATCTAAAATTTAGCCAGCTTCAAACAGCCTAATTTTAAAAGCAAAATGCTCCATAAATTTTTAAATATGCTTTTGTATCAAACATTATTTTAAAAAGACGATATTTGTTTTAACTATCTTACAAAGGACTTGAGATGATAGGTGGCGTAAATGGAGCTAATGTAAATTTATATAGCGGCTTTCAAAACATTAGAGAGCAAAGCGCTAGCCGTAGTAAGCCTAGCACAGACGAAATTTCCTTAAATTTATCATCTCAAAAATTAGCCAAAAACACCAATCAGATAAATTTAGGTAGCGCTAGCGAGAGCAAATTTAGCAAAGATGATGAGCCGCTAAAATTTGCTAGAGATAACTCACTCACAGGCATAGCCGCTAATGGCAAGATAAGCATCTGGGGCAAACTCATGGGATACGACAAGCAAATGAGCCAAGATGAGATAAACGAGCTTAAAAGCTTCGTCAATCAGACCGAGGCGCTTGGCTTTGGAAGGCTTTACGAATCGATCATCGGATACTATCCAACAAACGTCGATCTCTTCGCGAAAGAGTACACGTCAAAAGATGATAGCGGCACCTTGCTCGGACTTAGATACAAGAGCCACGTGGAGGGCTTTGAGATACTTGATAAGGACATGAGCGTAGAAGAATTTAAAGATAGGTGGCTGGACTATGCGCTGAGGCAATATCTTGGCGAGAGGGTCGGCGTGGAGAGCATTACGATAGGCAAGAAGGCTATCTCAATGCTAACTAGCACAAACAAGCCACCGATCGAATACGAGACAATGCAAAGTATAAATTTCACTGACGATGAGAGCAGGCATAGATTTTTAATGCTGATGAAGGCTGGCATGAAGAGCGGCGCGAAATTTAAAGAGGTGATAGAGGGCGTGCTCTCGCTTTACAATGTGCAAAACACGGACAAGCTTGACGGCAACAAGGTCTATGCCTCGGTGATCGGCCGAAGTGAGAAACTAGCGACCTACGACATCAATAAAGATGAGAAATTTGCCTATCTTAAGGAACTAATGCGCCTTGAAAAAAATGGCATAGATATACTAAAGCTAATGGAGAAAAGCCAGAAAAAGCGAAATTTAGACGTAAAAGCCTAGCTGTTTTCTTATAAATTTAACCTCCAAAGCCATCTTTTTACTTTCAAGTGATACAATTTTGATTTTAATTATTACATTTTACTTTTAAATTTGACAGGAGCTCTCATGAAAAAAGTGGTTTGGTTAAATCCTGTTGTAAAAAACATCTACGACTTTGCAGCGCTTAAAGAAATTTTGCAAAACAAAGGTTTTAGCGTAGTAGAGTGCGAAAAAGACCACGTTAAAAGCGTAAAAAACGCATACAAAAACGCTCTTGCGCAAAGTGAGCTTATTTACGATAGTCGCTGTCCGAGGGCTGTAAATTTCATCAGGGCAAATTTCAAAGAGCAAGCCGATCTCATCTCAAATTTAAACCCCATTTTAATAGAAAGCGCGCTTGAGCTTAGCGCAAAGCTAAAAGAGGACGAGTGGCTTTACGTGACGACGCCCTGTGAGGACTTGGCAGAGCTTGGCATGGGGCTAAATTTAGCGCGAACCACATTTTTGACGTGGAAAAGCTTTAGGGAGCAAAACGCTATAAATTTAAAGATGCGTAGTATCGAGCAAAGTCCGGTACCGCCGGGATTTTTTACAAATTTGGGCGTAAAAACCCTAAGCCTTAGCAGTAAAGAGAAGATAGAAAACGCCCTTTCATATAAATTTAGCGAGCTTAAAAACTACCAGATCATCGAGCTTTTATACTGCGAAAACGGCTGTCACAACGGAGATGGGCTGTGAGGGAGATTTTTAAAAAGAGCATTTTGATCATAGCGATCTTTGCCATCTGGCAGGTCGTCTGCGAGCTAGAAATTTTCACGCCGTATATCTTGCCAAGCCCCATTGCGACCTTTAAGACGATGTATAGCATGAGCCTAAGCGGCGAGCTAGCCACGCATACTATCATCAGCTTTAAGCGCATATTTGCAGGATATGCTCTCTCGTTTGCCCTAGCGCTCGTGCTTGGCGGTATAGCGGCACTTTTGCCAAAGATCAGCGTTTATTACGAGTGGATACTGGAGTTTTTTAGAAACATCCCGCCGCTTAGTTTGATCGCCATTTTGGTGCTTTGGTTTGGTATAAACGAGACGCCAAAGATCATCATCATCATCCTAGCTTCGTTTTTCCCGATGTTTTTAAGTATCCAAAAGGGGCTAACGAGCTGTGATATAAAGCTTATCGAGGTTGGCAAAATTTTTGGCTTTAGCAAATTTGAAATTTTTTACAAGATCATCTTAAAAAGCGCACTAAAAGATATCTTTGTTGGCATGCGCATAGGCTTTGGCTACGCCATGCGCGCGATCATCGGAGCTGAGATGATAGCGGCTTCAAGCGGGCTAGGCTACTTAATCCTTGACGCAGAGGAGCTTTCACGCGCGGATAGGATATTTGTAGGCATTTTTACGATCGGCATTTGCGGCGTGCTTATAGATAGGCTCTTTTTGCTTTTGATAGCGAAATTTAGCCTTTTGCGAGGTGAAAAATGATAGAAATTTCAAATTTATCCAAGCATTTTTTTATAGGCGAAAAGCGGATCGACGTTTTAAGAGAGCTAAATTTAAGCATAAAAAAAGATAAGATCACCGTCATACTTGGTAGAAGCGGTTGTGGCAAAACTACGCTTTTACGCCTTATAGCAGGCCTTGAGAGCGTAAGTTTTGGCGAGATAAAATTTAAAGAGCAAGCAAAGATCGGCTTCGTCTTTCAAGAGCCCCGTCTTATGCCGTTTTTAAATGTCTATGAAAATATCGTATTTGCGCTTAAAAAGCAGGAGATCGAGGCTAAAAAGATCGATGGTTTGATATCTATGATAGGGCTTAGTGACTTTAAATTTGCCGCAGTTTCGCAGCTCTCTGGCGGTATGAGCTCGCGTGTTTCGCTTGCTAGGGTGCTTGCGTACGAGGCAAATTTGATCCTTATGGATGAGCCGTTTGCCGCACTTGATGCCTTTACTAGAGCTAGCATGCAGGCTGAAATTTTAAAAATACAAGCTGGCAAAACCATCCTTTTTGTCACTCACAACATCGATGAGGCGCTATTTTTGGCTGATGAGATCATCTTGCTTGAAAAGGGCGGGATAAAGTCAAACTACGATCTATCAAATTTAGCAAGACCAAGAGATCTGCTAAGTGAGGAGCTAATAGCGATAAAACGCAAAATTTTGAGTGAAATTTAGGCAAATAAAATGATAATTAAAACCAAAATGAAGCAAAAGATTATATAATCTTGGAAATTTTTAAAAGGAGTAAGTATGAGAAAGTTTTTTAAGGTTTTGTGTGCGGCCTCTTTGTTTTGTCTAGTCGCAAACGCAAGCGAGGGCTTAGATAAGATCGGCATGACCTATGTCAAATCGCCGCTAAACGTCCCTTCGATCGTCGATAAATTTAAAGGCTTTTACGCGAAGTCTTTTGGCGTGCCGGTTGAGTACTCTGAGATCACCTCAGGTGCGAAGCAAACGCAAGCTCTGGCTTCAAATTCGCTCCAGTTTCTAAACTGCGTGGGCGGCACTTCTGTCATACTAGCAGCTGCAAATAAGGCTGATATAAAGATCATAAGCGCTTATTCAAGGGCACCTGAAGCCTTTGTCATATTTTCAAAAGACAAAAACATCAAGTCGCCAAAAGATCTAAAAGGCAAAAAAGTAGCAGGCCCAAAAGGCACTATCCTAAACGAGCTTTTGGTGAGATACCTAGCGCTTGGCGGACTTAGTATAAATGACGTAGAGTTCATCTCTATGGGTATCCCAGCTGCGCAAGCCGCAGTTGAAAACGGCAGCGTCGATGCAGCGCTTCTTGCAGGACCAGCGGCCTACAACGCTCAAAAATCAGGCCTAAATGTAGTGACAACTGGCAAAGGCGTCATCACTCCGGTCATCGTCACGGCAACAAGCGGAGAGTTTTATAAAAAGCACAAAGATGTAGTTGAGAAATTTAAAAAGGCTCAGGACGAAATTTTAGACTACATCAAAGCAAACGAGGATGAGGCGCTTAAATTTACAGCTGAAGAGACTGGACTTAGCATAGAGGCGGTAAAGAGCATGTATCCTCAGTACGACTTTAGCTCAAAGATCACGGCTGATGATATAAAAGCTCTTGAAGCTACGCAAGAATTTATGCTTGAGAGCAAGATGATAGAGCATAAAATCGATATAAAATCACTTCTACTAAACTAAATTTAAAGGGCAAATTTGCCCTTTTTTCTCACAAAAAACCACCAAAATTTAAAGCCAAAACGCCCCCAGCAAAAGCCTAGAAAACGTTTGTTTGCACTTTATCTGCTATAATAGCTAAAAAATTTAAGGAAAAAATATGATCCCATTTAGTGATGAAGAGCTTTTAAAACCAGTGACTGCGAGTTTGCAAAAGGTGCTACCGATGCTTGAAAATGACGGCGGCGGCATGGAGCTACTTGGCATAAAAAACGGCAAAATTTACGTAAGGCTCACAGGGCATTGTCACGGATGCGCAGCTAGCACAACCACGCTAAAATACGGCATCGAAAGGCAGCTTCGCATCGACATTCATCCAGAGCTTGAGGTCATAAATGTCCCAATAGGCGAGGAATTTGACATTGATAGATTATAAAAAAATAGGCATAAAATATTTCAAACGCTCTAAATTTAAAGATGCGATCTTTTACTTTTCACTAGCCTACGAAAAGACGCAGGAGAAAAATTTACTATTTTTGATACAAATTTGCTCTCTTGGCGAGGAAAATGCCGAAGAGGCAAAACTCTTGTTTGACTACTACATGGCGAAAGTAAGAGCTGGCGAGGACGACGAGGGCGTGGAGGAAATTTTAAAAATTTTAGAGTCCAGAGACGAGGAGAGCGAGTACTTTGAAGAGCAAGATGCGATCAGCTACGAGGACTTTAAAAGGGCTGTTTATAAGGATGGCAGCTTTAAAAAGGTCTTTGAAAACATCATGTTCTCAACCAAAGTGATGATCTCAAACAAAGACGATTTTTTGGAGTTTTTAGGAAATTTGATAAAAAATGACTTCATCGATATGAGCATGAACTACCTTGAGAGTGCGGCGGTGATGTTTGGCGGCGACGAGCGTATAGATCAGCTTTTTAAAGAGATACAAAAAAGACAAAACGATGAAAATATCAGTAGAAAATAGCTTCATAACAGATGACTCAAACGAGTGCGAGCAGGGTGCATACTTTGTGCAAACTACTGCAAATGCGAAATTTGTAGAACACGCGGTAAAAAAGGGCGCTAAGATAATCACCCTTGAAGAGTGCAAAAAGCTTTTAAAAATAGACGAAAATTTAAAAATAGTTGGCATTACAGGGACAAATGGCAAGACCACAACGGCTGCGGCTATCTACGAAACCCTGCGAAATTTAGGCAAAAAATGCGGCCTAAGTGGCACCAGAGGGGCATTTATAGAGGGCGAGCAGATAGATGACAAGGCGCTTACGACAAGTGCCATTTTAAAGACGCTCTCATACTTAAAAGTAGCCAGCGAGCAGGGCTGTGAGTACTTCGTGATGGAGGTTAGCTCGCACGCGATCGCTCAAAAGCGCATAGAGAGCTTAAAATTTGCCCTTAAAATTTTTACAAACCTAACTCAAGACCATCTAGACTACCACAAGAGCATGGAGGAGTATGCTAGGGTAAAATCAAGCTTTTTTGACGATGAGAGCGTAAAGCTCATAAACATTGACGATGGCGGAGTTAAATTTAACCCAAAAAACGCCTACACATACGCGCTCAAAAAGCCAGCTAGCTTTGCGCCGATAGTTTATGGGCTAAAGGACGGCATAGACGCAGTTATCAAGACGCCAAATGGCGATGTGGAGATAGACTCAAGCCTTCAAGGCGAGTTTAATCTTTACAACCTAATCGCAGCACTTGGCGCCGTTTGCCTGCTAGAGCGCCCAGAAGCGGCCGCACTTTCAAAGGCGATAAGCAAATTTAAAGGTGTGAGCGGCAGGATGGAGGTCGTTAGCACCGATCCGTTAGTCATCGTGGATTTTGCTCATACGCCAGATGGCATAGAAAAGGTGCTAAACTCGCTTAGACATCTAAATTTGATCGCAGTCTTTGGCGCAGGCGGTGACAGAGATAGGACAAAGCGCCCTAAAATGGGAGCGATAGCCCAAAAATACGCAAGAATTTGCATAGTCACAAGTGACAATCCAAGAAGCGAAGAGCCAGAGAGCATAATCGATGAAATTTGCGCTGGCATGAGCCAAAATGAAAATTTGATACGAAATGCCAACCGCAAAGAGGCGATCGCACTGGCTATTAGCAAGCTTGAGCCTGGCTGGGCGCTTGTCATACTTGGCAAAGGCGACGAGCCATATCAGGAGATAAAGGGCGTCAAGCACCCATTTAGCGACAAAGAAGTAGTAAAAGAGCTTTTAAAGAGGTAAAAATGAATATAGAAATTTTAGCTAGTAAGATCCACAGAGCCGTCGTAACAGACGCAAATTTAAACTATGTTGGCTCGATCAGCATCGGCGAGGAGCTTATAAAGGCTGCAAATTTGATAGAAAATCAAAAGGTTGAAATTTTAGACATAAATAACGGCGAGAGATTTGCCACATACGTGATCAAGGGCAAAAAAGGCGAAATTTGCCTAAACGGCGCAGCTGCTAGAAAGGTCTGCGTTGGCGACGTGGTCATCATCGTGGCTTATGCTAGTATGAAATTTAAAAAGGCTAAGAAATTTAAGCCAACCATCGTGCATGTAAATAACAAAAACGAGATCATAAAGGAGTAGTCGATGTTTGAGGGATTTGACTTTTCAAAGATGGGGCAGATGCTTGAGGATGTGCAAAGACAGGCCAAGCAGATGGAAGAAGAGAGCAAAAATAAAGAATTTGGCGCAAAAAGCGGCGGCGGACTAGTGAGCGTGAGAGCAAACGGCAGCGGCGAAATACTTGATATCAGCATAGATGATAGCTTGCTTGAAGATAAAGAGAGCATGCAAATTTTGCTAATAAGTGCCGTAAATGACGTGCTAAAATCAGTTGAGGCTGATAAGAAAAACACCGCTTCAAGGATGCTTGGCGGCCTTGCTTCGATGGGGATAAAATGAGACTAAAATATAAATTTGCCCTTGCTTTTTTGCTATCAGCGCTTTGCCTAAACGCCGATCCTAGGCCTACGCAAGAGGACTTTAACGCCTGCTTTGAAAAGAACAAAAACTCAATCGTCTCGGTAAATAAACACTTTGGCGTGGCTATCACGAAAAATTTGATCGCAGTGCCAAAAAGCGAGGGAGCTCCGCTTGGCGAATATGTCAAATTTGACCCATATTTGCAGCTTTTCTTAGTGCGCTCTAGCAAGGAGCTAAGCCCTGTCGTGATGGCTGATGAGACCAACGAGGAGCGCATAAAAAAGAGCACTTGGGTTGGCATCTTAAACGACTCTAACAACACCGTCATGGGTCACATCAAGTCTTTGGGGCAAAATTTAGGCGACTTTGACACGCTAAGCTTCGAGTATAACGCGACTGGCGAGATAAACACGCCTTGTTGTAAGATGATAGGCATAGCTGTTGGAGCTGATAAATTTATACCAAACCGCTATCTAAAGCACTTTGTATCTTACGATGACGTATATTACGGCGATATCGGCGTGAAATTCTTGCAAAAAGAGGATAAATTTTTTGTGGGTCTTGTTGATCCACTGGGCCGCGGCAAGATGATGATGGTAGATGATGAGCTTGTTAGTGTAAATGGCATCAAACTAAAGAGCCTAAGAGAGCTAAATGAGATGGTGCTTTTTGCTCCAAAGGGCGCAAAACTGGATATCATCGTGAAGCGTGATAGGCAAGAGCTACTCTTTCAAGTGCCAGTAAGCGGAGATGTGAAATTTAACCAAAGCCTCGACATTGACGCCCCTTCAAGCCTTGATCTGCCAAATTTAAACGTCATGCCAAAGTCGCCTGAGAGCTTGCTTGATGATAAAGTTTTGGTGGATTATGGTATCACGGTTGATAAAAATTTAGTAGTTACAAAGGTTGAGCCAAAGTCAAATGCTGAAATTTTTGGCATCAAGATCGGCGATAAAATTTTAGGCTACAACAAAGAGAGTGTGAATAGCCGCGAGGAGCTTTTAGAAAAGATCAGCGATCTGCAAAATTTCGTGCTTTTATTTACTAGAAACGACTTTCAGTTCTTTGCAAGAGTGCCAAAATGAGCCTACTTGAGGACTTCGTAAAATTTCTAAATGCAAATTTGCCAAAGGCGCCTAGCTTTCATCCTTACTACGAGGAGGCGCTTGGCGTTATGCTAAAGGCTGGAGGCAAGCACTTTAGGGCGCTTTTGCTTCTAGGTGTGGTCGAAAATGTCGATAAAAGCCTCACGCAAAAGGCGATGAGAGTGGCTTTGGGGCTTGAGATGATGCATACATACTCGCTCATCCACGATGATCTGCCGTCTATGGATAATGCAAGCCTAAGGCGCGGCACACCAACGCTTCACGTAACCTACGACGAGACAACTGCGATACTTGCAGGAGATGCGCTAAATACGCATGCTTTTTATGAAATTTCACGCGCTGAGTTGCCAGCTGACACACGTATAAAATGTGTTGAAATTTTAAGCGAAAATGCTGGCGTTAGCGGCATGGTGCTAGGCCAGGCGCTGGATTGTTTTTTTGAAAATACAAACAAAGAGGACATCAAAAGAGCAAAGGCTAAATTTGGCCTCTCTAGCAAGATGCTAAGCCTTGATGAGCTAGTCTTTTTACACATCCATAAAACCGCAAAGCTCATCGCTGCAAGCCTAAAAATGGGCGCTGTGATAGTAAATTTAAACGAAATAGAGTGCGAGAAAATTTATGATATCGGACTAAAGCTTGGGCTTGCTTTTCAGATACAAGATGATATCATCGATCTTACAAGCGACGAAGCGGCCGCTGGAAAGCCCGTGCATAACGACCTAGCTAAAAACTCATTTACAAATTTACTAGGCCTATCTGGCGCAAAAAAGAAAAAAGATGAGCTTATTTGCGAGATAAAAGAGGCACTAAAACAGGTAGATACAAATATCGCAAAGATGATCTTAGAGCTTGCAGACAAGCATCTAAGATAGTGCGTAAATTTCGTAAATTTATATCACTTTTTAGACATTTTGGGCAAAAACGCAAGGCAAGTTTTAATCACTTTTTTGTATAATCTGACGCAATAAAAGGAGATCATATGCTAAAAAAACAAGCCGATACTATAAGATTTTTGTGCGCTGATATGGTGCAAAACGCTAACAGCGGACACCCAGGTGCTCCTATGGGCCTAGCCGATATCATGGTGGTTTTAAGCAACTTTTTAAAACACAACCCTAAAAATCCAAAATGGCTAAACAGAGATAGGCTAGTTTTTAGCGGTGGTCACGCATCAAGCTTGGTTTATAGCTTTTTGCACCTAAGCGGCTACGACCTAAGCCTAGATGAGCTCAAAAATTTTCGCCAACTTGGCTCAAACACCCCAGGACACCCAGAAATTCACACTCCAGGCGTTGAGATGGCTACTGGCCCGCTTGGTCAAGGCGTAGCAAATGCAGTTGGTCTAGCCATGGCAGAAAAATACGCTGCAAACGTGCTGAATGAGCCAGATAATAAAATAATCGATCATAAAATTTACTGCCTTTGCGGCGACGGCGACCTTGAAGAGGGCATAAGCTACGAGGCATGTTCAATCGCAGGAAATTTAAGACTAGACAACCTTGTGCTCATCTATGACTCAAACAACATCACGATCGAGGGCGACACAGCGATAGCATTTAGCGAGGACGTCAAGGCTAGGTTTGAGGCGCAGGGCTGGGAGGTCGCACGCATAGACGGACATGACTTCAACCAGATCGAATTTGCGCTTGAGCAAGCTAGCGAGAAAGAGTCGCCATATCTCATCATCGCAAACACGCACATAGCACGCGGCGCAATGGAGCTTGAGGGCAGCCACCACAGCCACGGCGCACCGCTTGGCGAGGAGATCATAAAAAAGGCAAAGGCTGCAGCTGGCTTTGACCCTGAGAAGAAATTTGCCATCGACGAGGACGTGCTTTTAAGATTTAGAGGCGCAGTAGAAAAGGGCGATCTTGAAGAGGCTATGTGGAACAAAAAGGTCGAGGCACTAAGCATTGAGGGCAAAAATTTATTAAACTCACTTCTTAATCCAGACTTTAGCAAGATCGAATTTCCAGATTTTAGCGACAAAAAGCTAGCTACAAGAGATACAAACCACGTTATCTTAAATGAGATAGCTAAAAAACTCCCTGGCTTTATCGGCGGTAGCGCAGATCTTGCTCCTTCAAACAAGACCGAGCTAAAGGGCATGGGTGACTTCCCAAATGGCAAAAATATCCACTACGGCATCAGAGAGCATGCCATGGCAGCTATCAACAACGGCATCGCCAGATACGGTCTTTTCTTGCCATTTTCAGCGACATTTTTCATCTTCAGCGACTATCTAAAGCCAAGTGCAAGGATAGCAGCGCTAATGGGCATCAAGCACTTTTTTGTCTTCACACACGATAGCATCGGCGTTGGCGAAGATGGTCCGACACACCAGCCTATCGAGCAACTTAGCACATTTAGAGCGATGCCAAATTTCTACACTTTCCGCCCAGCTGATGGCAACGAAAACGCAGCTAGCTGGCACGCGGCTCTAAATTTAAACGCTCCAAGTGCATTTGTGCTTAGTCGCCAAGGGCTTGACCCACTTGCAAAAGGCGAATTTGGCGAGGTTGGTAATGGCGCATATCTGCTAAGCTCGGCAAAAGATGCAAAAATCACATTTATAGCAAGCGGCAGCGAAGTCTCACTCTGTGTAAAAGCAGCCGCACTTCTAGCTGAGCAAGGTATCGGCGCAAATATCGTATCAGCGCCTTGTTTTGACCTGCTTTGCGAGCAGCCAGCTGAGTATGTGGCTAGAATTTTAGATAAAAACACAACGATCATTGCAGTTGAGGCTGCAACTGGCTATGAGTGGTATAAATTTGCCGACGCAGTTTATGGCATGAACAGCTTTGGCGCCAGCGGCAAGGCGAACGAGCTATTTGATCACTTCGGATTTACTCCGCAAAAGCTTGCAAATTTTTCTAGCGAACTTATATAAAATTTAACTTTGGGGAGTAAAATCCCCAACTGCAATCTACAATCAAAAAAGGCATTTTATGGAAATTTCTCACGTTATCGTTTTGGCCTTGGTGCAAGGCATAAGCGAGTTTTTGCCGATATCTAGCTCGGCTCATCTCATCTTGGTGCCAAAGCTACTTGGCTGGCCAGATCAAGGGCTTGCTTTTGACGTGGCAGTGCATGTTGGTACGCTAAGCGCGATACTTTTTTATTTTAAAGATACGATTTTTAAGCTACTTCGCGACTTTTTTGCCTCGATCGCGCAAAGAAAGATGGTAGGCGATAGCCTGCTTGTCTGGTGCGTTGGATTTGCCACTATCCCAGTGGGGATTTTTGGACTTTTGTTTAACAATGTGATCGAAGAGTACGCAAGAAGTGGCGTTGTGATCGCTGTTACTACGATCATCTTTGGCATCGCACTTTACTTTGCTGATCTTCGCTCGACAAACAAGAGTGAATATGAAATGACCATAAAATTTGCTCTTATCATAGGCTTAGCGCAGGCTGTGGCACTCATCCCTGGCGTCTCAAGATCAGGCATAACGATGACAGCAGCCTTATTTTTAGGATTTAGCCACAAAGGCAGTGCAAATTTCTCATTTTTGATGTCGATCCCAGTCATCATCCTAGCTGGCGGCCTAGAGAGTATCAAGCTCATAAAAGATCCAAACGCGCTTCCTTGGAGTGACATAGCCCTTGGCGTCATCATAAGTGCAGTTAGTGCTTATATTTGCGTGAAGCTATTTATGGGGATCATCTCAAGGATCAGGATGCTACCTTTTGTCATCTACCGCTTGATCTTGGGTGCGTTTTTGCTCTATCTATTTTTATAAATTTAAGTTGTAAAATGGCTAGGCTAAGACCTAGCCAAAATGATAAATTTGCCAAAAAGCTTGGCAAATTTACTCCTCTTTTTTATCTTTTTTTATGACGTTTAAAAAGTCTTTTGCGGCTTGATAGGCTCTATCGCCAAATTTCTTAGCTTCTGTTTTTATATCCATTTGTTTGATATCTTCAAGCTTGTCGTTTGCCTTTTTTTCAAACTCCGCGATATCTTGTTTGAGGCCTTCAAGTTTATCATTAGCGTCAAAATTTAGCTTTAGTTTTTTGCTCTTGTCATTTAGCTCTTGCTTTAGAGCTTCAAATTTATTGTTCGCCTCGCTCACAAGCTTTGCAACGCCGTTTGATTTTAGCTCTTCAAGCCTTGAGCTGATCTGCTCTATCGCTTGATCACTTATGCGTTTAAATTTTGCTAGATTTGTGTCAAGCTCGCTATTTATCACGCTTTCGATCTCGCTTTTAGCTACGCCATCAAATTCATTTTCAAGCTCTTTAAGAAGCGCTATAAACTCTTCATCTACGTTTTTTAAATTTAAAAGCTGTGAGTTTAGCCTTAGCTCGTCTGGAGCAAATTTAGCCTCATCTTTTAGCTTTTCAATAGCTCTTAAAATGCCATCTCTCGTACCATTTATCGCGCCTTTTATGAGCTCTTTTGCAAAGATGTGCCCCTCATTTGCTAAATTCCCCGCTGCACTGATGATATTTTTTGAAATTTCAAACATTCGCTCTTTGCTAAACTCCCCACCTCTTATCGCAGAATAGGTCATATTTTTAGCTATCGCGCCAGCGGTCTCTTCTACGTCCTTTGCGCCCTCAAGCGTCGTTAAAAATGCGATTTGAGCGCTCTCTTTTAAGATGCCAAGCATCCTTGTTTCTCTAATGATCGCGTTATTTAAAAGCTCTAAAATTTCCTCTTTTTCGCCAAAATCTCTATCTTTTACGACCTCTTCAGCCGCTTCAAATGAAATTTTTAGCCTATTTTTTATCTCTTCACGCTTTGCCTCGATCGCTCTATTTATCCCATCTCTTTTATCAAATAGCTCATAAAGCTCCTTCTCTTCGCCGCTAACTAGAGCTTGGTTTATCCCCTCCATAGCGCTTTTTAGGTTTTTAGCATTTATTAGGCTCTCTTTGTCCATCTTGTCGTAAAGCTCGTTCATCTTTTGCTTCAAAAGATCAGGCAGTGTGTTTTCGTCTTTGTCTGTGACATCCTTAAAAAAGTCGTTGCAAAGAGCTTTTATGCTAGTTAGTAGCCCATCGCTATCTTTATAATCACGTAAATTTTGTTCAAGTTTATCCATATTTTTGCCTTATAAAACGTATTTTGCTTCGTGTTTTAGCGCTGAAAAAATCTCCAGCCTCTCTTCTTCACTTAAAACTAGCACAGCTAGGTCGTAGCTAGCGTATTTTTTATCTTTGCTAAATTTTGAAAAAACTAGCTTAAATTCTCTATCTTTTACTATCTCCTTTACCTTCTCTTCGGCATTTACGCCAGCGTCAAATATCACTTTATACTCCCAGTGTGTTGGGTAGTCGATTTTTGCTTTTTTATTATTTAGATCGCATATACTCGCCACTTTTTCCTCCTGTTTTGCTCTCTAGCACGATGTTGTCTATCTGCATGCCCTTATCTATGGCTTTTACCATGTCGTAAATGGTTAAAAGTCCCACGCTCACGCCTGTTAGCGCCTCCATCTCAACACCTGTTTTGCCCTCTATCTTGACGCTCACGTAAAGCTTAAAAGCACAAATTTCAGGCAGCTCCTCGATGTCACAATCCACGCCCAAAATGGCCAGTGGATGGCACATAGGTATTAGCTCGCTTGTCTTTTTAGCGCCCATTATCGCAGCAACGACGGCTGTTTGGATGACTGGGCCTTTTTTGCCGGTATTTTCTTTGATCGCCTTAAAAGCATCTTTGCTCATTTTGATGATCCCGCTAGCAGTTGCTACTCTTTTAGTTGGATCTTTTGGGCTTACATCGACCATCTTTGGACGGTCTTTTTCATCTAAATGTGTTAGCATTATCTCTCCTTTTTTGGCAGATTATAGCCTATTTAAGCAAATTTAAGTTATCAGCAAATTTAAGCAAAAAAATATCAAAAATCTAAAATTTAAGCTTCGCTCAAAACGCAAGAGCGATTTTTCATTTCTTAATATAATTATCTAATTTAAATAATTTTTTTAAAAAAATATTTATAATTTAAATTTTAATGCAGAATATACCTAAAATACGAATTTTTATAGATAATAAATTTTATCAAAAGTATATTTCTATCCATTAAATTCTAAAGTCTATTTATTGTAAATGGCAAAATTTAAAAAAAATTATTGATATTTTTCTTTAAATGCTTAAAAAAGTAAATTAATCGCTAATTTGCTTTTAAGAGTTATGCTTGTATAGTTTTTACAAATTTTAAATTTACGATGAAAGCAACCTAGATAATGAAATTTCTGCTATGTCTTAGCTTATCTTTGATAGCGCTTTTTGCCGAGGGTAAGGGCTGTTTCGTCGATGAAAATAGTCAAAACATCATCTTTGTAAAAGATGGCGAGACAAAAAGCCTAGGGCTAAAGGAGAAAATTTACAAAGATCAAAGATGTGCTTTTGATGAGAGCTCTTTTTACGTTGCAAATTTAAACAACGAGATCGTAAAGGTAGCTAGCGAGAAGGAATTTTTATTTGCTCTGCCAAATGTTGGCTGTAAGGTTTCAAATATCTTGCTAGATAAAGATAAAATTTACGTCGCTTGCGATATGGCAAATGTCGTAACGATCGCCATTTTTGACAAGAGTTCTAAAAAATTTATATCAAAGAATTTTAACAATGTTTATAAAATTTCTAGCTTTTTACCGCTTGGTGAGGGAGCATTTTTTACTAGCTTTAATGGCAAGGCGTTTTTGCTTGATAGCAAGCTTAACGTAAAAGAGCAAAAAAACGTTGGCTTTGCGCCAGTGAGCGCTTGTAAATTTAGCGATGATGAAATTTTCATAGGCTTTAGAAACGGAGAAATTTTAGATCTTAAAAGTGGAGCTAAAAAGCAAATTTTAAGATCTAAAATTTCAGCTCTTGCGTGCGTGGGAGATGAGGTTTTAGTAGCTGGCGAGGACGGAGTGATCTATAAATTTGACAAAAGCTTTAAGCTAAAGAGCAAAAAAGAGCTTTTTAGCGGCGAGATAAAAGAAATTTTTATAGATAAAAACGTGCTTGTTGGCGTGGATCTAGGTAATAAGACAAAGAGTTTAGAGATAAATTCATTTTAAAAAGGAGAGTAAATGCAAAAGTTATTTTGTGTCGCAAGTGCTGCACTGCTTGGGCTATCTTTAACTGCTGCTTGTGCTGCTAGTAGTGACCTTGAAAAAGTCATGAAAGAGCGCGGGCTAAGCGAAAAAGATGTCCTTGCAGCTGCTAAGACTTACCAGCCAAGCGGTAAAAAAGATGATTTCATCGTCTTTTCATCTGGCGGGCAAAGTGGTCAAGTGCTAGTTTATGGCGTTCCGTCGATGAGAATTTACAAATACATCGGCGTTTTCACCCCAGAGCCTTGGCAAGGATATGGCTATGACGATGAGTCAAAAGCTGTTTTAAAACAAGGCAACATCAGGGGCAAGGAGATAACTTGGGGCGATACACACCATCCAAATTTCACTGAGAAAAATGGTGAGTATGTTGGTGATTATCTATTTATCAACGACAAGGCAAACCCAAGGATCGCTGTTATAAATTTAAAAGACTTTGAGACAACTCAAATGGTCGTAAACCCTATCATGAAGAGTGAGCACGGCGGTAGCTTCATCACTCCAAACAGCGAGTACGTCATCGAAGCTAGCCAGTACGCAGCTCCACTTGATGATAACTATCACTCAATGGACGACTACGAAGCCGTTTATAGAGGTGCTGTGACATTTTGGAAATTTGACTATCCAAAAGGTAAGATCGACGAGAAAGCATCTTTCTCACTTGAACTTCCTCCATACTGGCAAGACCTAAGCGACGCTGGTAAGGGCGAGAGCTACGGCTGGGGCTTTACAAACTCGATAAACACTGAGATGTATACAGGTGGTATCGAAAAAGGTCTTCCTCCATTTGAGGCGGGTGCTAGTAGAAATGACACCGACTTCTTGCACGTTTATAACTGGCAAATTTTAGAAAAACTTGCACAAGACAAGAAAAACTACAAAGTTATAAATGGTCATAGAGTGATTACGATAGAAGCTGCTGTAAAAGCTGGAGCACTATTTTTGATCCCAGAGTCAAAGAGCCCACACGGTTGTGACGTAAGCCCAGATGGCAGATACATCATCGTTGGCGGTAAGCTTGATACTCACGCATCAGTTTATGACTTTAAAAAGATCAAAGAGCTAATCGACAAAAAAGAGTACGCTGGCACTGACCCATATGGCATACCTATCTTAGATAGAGAAAAGTCAATGCACGGACAAGTAGAACTTGGCCTTGGACCACTGCACACATCATTTGACTCACAAGATGGCATACTTTATACTTCACTTTACGTTGATAGCCAAATCGTAAAATGGGACTACAAAAATTTAAAAGTGCTAGATAAAGTAAATGTTCACTACAACATCGGTCACCTTGACACAATGGAAGGCAAATCAGCAAAACCTAAGGGCAAATACGCAATCGCTCTTGATAAACTTTCAATCGATCGCTTCAATCCAGTTGGCCCACTCCATCCACAAAACCACCAGTTAATAGACATCACTGGCGCAAAAATGGATCTAATCTATGATATGCCTATCCCACTTGGTGAGCCACACGACGTTGTCTCAATCGCTGCTAGCAAGCTAACTCCAGCGCTTACTTACAACATGGGTACAAACTCAAGAACAGGCGAGGCTAGCCCATACGCAACTCTAGCTGGTCAAGAAAGAGTTGAGAGAAACGGCAAAAACGTAACTGTCTATGCGACAATGATCAGAAGCCACATCAACCCAGAGCACATCGAGGTAAATAAAGGCGATAACGTAACTATCCACCTAACAAACCTAGAGCGCGCTCAAGATGAGACTCACGGCTTTGGCATCGACCTTTACAACATCCACGCTTCACTTGAGCCTGGCAAAACTGCTTCAGTAAATTTCGTAGCTGATATGGAAGGCGTCTTCCCATACTACTGCACCGAGTTTTGTTCAGCACTTCACCTAGAGATGATGGGTTACTTACTTGTTAAAGATCCAAATAAAAAATATGAATCTGCAAAAAATAGCAAGCTAAAAACTCTAAGTCCAGAGGCTCTAAAAGCTGAGTACGACAAAGTAATCGCAACTAACAAAGCAACTGATGATGTTATACAAGAGGTTGTTAAATACCTAAAAGAGAAACATTATGAGAAATATCCAAAAGTAAAAGCTTTGGTTGATGACGCACTTGATCAATACGGCCACATCAAAGAGGTAAAAGCTAAAGCTGATGAAGCTTACAAAAAAGGCGACGTAAATGGCGCTATCCTTTGGGAGTACCAAGTATGGCAATACATGGTAAAAACTGCCGACGTTGGTCTAAGAGCTAAAAACAACCTAGCTAAAGAGATCGCAACTCCGATGAGCCCAGCTGCTGCAAAAGGCGAAGAAGCTTATCTAAAAGGCGGATGTAATGGCTGCCACGTCATCGGTCAAGTAAGCTCAGGCCCAGACCTAACTGGTGTCTTGCTAAGACATGAAAACGGCGAAAAATGGGTAGCAGACTTTATAAAAGACCCTGCTAAATTCTATAATGACGACTACGTTAAAGCGATGATTGATTTCTTTAAACTTAGAATGCCAAATCAGCACATGAGCGATGAAGAGATCAAAAATATCATCCAGTATCTAAAATGGATAGACGAAAACGCAGGCATGTAGTTTTAAGGGGCATCTTTGCCCCTTTTAAATTTTAAAATTTAACTTTTGCTAGGCTAAATTTTAAAATTTAAAGGAGAGATTATGAATAAATATAAAATTTATACCATTGTTGCACTTATCATCATGAGCGTTTGTTTTACTCTGCCAGTTCTTGGCTGGCACGGAGCAAAGGAGCGCATAGCTAATGGCGACGAGCTACCATCTTATGCTTACACTATCTACGATCTTTATAGCTCTTTTCAGTATAAAAACCACCTTTTGCCAAAAGAGGTGGCAAGTGATCTTCATAAGATGATCGAGCAAAAAGCAGAGATCGGCACACCATCTTTCCCTATCTGGTACGTATCTCTTGAAGCGCCAAACTATCCAAAGGCAGCCTTTCCAGATGGCATCCCAGTATATTTTCACGTAGATGGATATAGTGGCGACGTGCACGAGATGAATACGATAAACCACTACATCGGTATGTATCCTATGGAGCATGGCGGCAATGTCGAGCGAGCGATCGCACCTTATTATCTACTTATCGCCACACTTTGCATGCTTGCGTTTTTATACTATGACGGTAAATTTAACTCACTTCTCATGGTGCCAACCATCATCGCACCTGTGCTATTTATGAGCGCATTTGTAGGCTGGCTATACTGGTATGGACACAATATGCAAGAGTGGGGCGCCTTTAAGATCAAGCCATTTATGCCAACAGTCTTAGGTGATGGTAGCGTGGCGCACTTTACAACGCACTCTTATCCAACTATCGGCTTTTGGGTGATGATGGTGATGAGCGTGCTTTGCATACTTGCGGTATTTTCAAAGAAAAAAGAGCTAAATGCGTAAATTTTCTAAATTTGCCCTTGTTTTTTTGCCACTTTTTGGCTTTGCAAACGTCCTTCAAGATGCGATAAATAACGCTAGCCCTGGCGATGTGATAAAGCTGGGGGATGCCATTTATGAAGGAAATATAATCATTTCTAAGCCTCTTAGCATCATAGGAGAAGGCAAAAATGCCCACATAAAAGGTGACGGCAAGGGCAGTGTTATAAAGATCATAGCTTCAAACGTGACACTTAAAAATTTAAAGATAAGTGGCAGTGGCAACGACCTTGGCGAGCTTGACGCTGGCATAGGCTGTGACAAGGCAAATAACGTTGAAATTTCTAAAAACGACATAAGCGATGTACTTTTTGGGATTGACTTTAAAGAGTGCAGTAGCTCAAAGATCACTGAAAACAACATCACCTCAAAAAAAGGCGCTAGCCTTGGCTTTAGAGGCGATGCGGTGAGACTTTGGTATAGCCATGAAAATTTGATCGAGCACAACAACATCCGCGACAGCCGTGACATGGTCGCATGGTACGCAAGCCACAATAAATTTCTAAGCAACAAAGCAGTTGGCAGCAGATACTCGCTTCACTTCATGTATGCGAATCAAAATTTAGTTGAAAATAACGAATTTATCGGCAACGCTGTTGGTATGTTTTTTATGTATTCAGCTAGCTCAAATATAAAAAATAACCTAGTTATGGATAGTGACGGCGCCTTTGGCATCGGCATCGGACTAAAGGACGTGTCTGACTTTACGATAGAAAACAACACCCTTGTCTATAACGCGCGTGGCATCTTGCTTGATAACTCGCCGTTTCAGCCGGGATCAACTATAAATTTTATAGGCAATAAAATTTTACACAACGTAGTTGGCGTCTATTTTCACGCTACGCAAGGCACAAGTATCTTTGAAAACAACGACTTTATCGGCAACATGGACATCGTCGTAAACGACACTCCAGGCGAAAAGATGTTACTAAATAGGTGGAGCAAGAACTACTATGATGAGTATGAGAGCTTTGATAGAGATAAAGATGGCTACGGTGACACGCCATTTTTGCACCTCTCATACATCGATCAGCTCTGGCAGTACTATCCAAATTTGCAGTTTTTCTATGGCTCAAGCGTCTTTAGCGTCTTAAATTTCTTAGCTAAACTAGCTCCATTTTCTGAGCCCATAAAGCTACTTGAAGATAGTTCGCCTAGGATAAAACCGCTTGATGTTTCAAATTTCAACGCTTTAAAGGCGAAACGTGGATAGAAGAAATTTTATGATAATTGGCTCAGCTGCAGCGGTGGCTGGATACGCCATAGGCAAGTTTTTGCCAAAAAGTAGTGGCGACAAACTCTATCTTAGACCTCCAGGTGCTGTTGATGACTTTGATGATCTTTGCGTAAAATGCGGTCAGTGCGTGCAAGTCTGCCCTTATCACAGCATAAGCTTACTTGATATAGAAGATGGCTACTCAAGTGGCTCAGCTCACATCGACGCCAAAAAGCGAGGCTGCTACTTGTGCGACCTTTTCCCATGTGTGCTAGCCTGTCCTAGCGGTGCGCTCGATCACGCCACAAAGGTCGTGGGCGATGTCAAAATGGGCGTTGCAGTTTTAAGTGACACGGCGGCCTGTTTGAGCGTGAAAAGAGAAAATTTAAGCGAAGCTGGCGTTAAGCATCTGCTTGATCGCAAAGCCTATAACGACAGAGAAGAGGCGCTAAAAGATAAGATAAAAGGCAAGATCGGTCAAATTTGCGATCTTTGCGTCACGCTTTGTCCAGTTGGCGATAGCGCAATAGCAATGAGCGAGGCAAATTTACCACTTATAAAAAATGGCTGCGTGGGTTGTGGCGTTTGCGCTGAGGTCTGCCCAACAAAGATCATAAATATCGCCCCAAAGATGAGTTATGATGAAATTTACAAGGAGAAAAAATGAGAGTAATAATACCTTTAGTAGCTGCTGCGTTGCTATTTGTCGGCTGTGAAAAGAGTGAGGACAAAGCGCAAGAGGCTGTTAGCGAGCAAGGCGCAAAAGTAGCCACGAGTGCTAGCATAAAGGTCGAAAAAAATGAAAACAACGAGAGTGCAAATAAGCAAAATGAATTTATAAAATACGACATGCACGGCGAAAAAAGCGTTAAATTTGGACTTGAAGATAACAACGTAAGCCGCCAGATCGGAGCGCTTGCCATGGTAAAAAGCCCGCTTCAGACTATAAATTTAAGGCTCATAAAGGGCAGACTTAGCAAGGACTTCATTACAAAGTGCTCAGCCTGCCACGACGACTATGCAAATGGCATCATCGGACCATCTCTTCTAACAAAGAGCGAAGATGAAATTTATAAGATGATAAACGCTTATAAAAACAAAGAGAAGGTAAATGTGCTGATGCGTGATCTTGTTAAAAAGATGGATGAGAGTGAGATTAGAAAACTAGCCAAAGAGATAAGCGATTTTAATGCGCAGTTTAGGAGCAAACAATGAAAATCGGAAAAATCATAACGATCATTTTAGCGGTGCTGATATGTGGCATCATGGTGTTTATGCTAAGCCAAACTCCGCCTAAAAAGGAGAAAGCAGAAGCTAGCATTCAGCCAAAAGTGGAGCAAAATGTTTCAAAAGAGCAGTCAAAGTCTAGCGAGGAATTTGCCAGCGAAGATGAGCTAAAAAAGGTAAAAGAGCTAAGCCTAAGCGTGGCTAAGACGCAAAATGAAGGCGTTAGCAAGCAATACCTAACCTCTTGCGCACCATGTCACGGCGCAAATGGCAAAGGCATAGTAGCGCCTGACATCACTCATCTAAGCAAAGAGGATCTGCTAAAAAAACTAGCTGATTATAAGGCTGGCAAGGTGCAAAACACGCTTATGAAGGGACTGCTAACAAATGTTAGCGACAGCGATCTAAACAGCCTTGCTGATGAAATTTCTAAATTTAAAAAGTAAAAATGGATAAATATAACGTTCGTGCGACCATTAGAAACGTAAGCTTTCTAAGCACGCTAATAACGACTACAAAAGATGGTAAAAAGCGCCCGAGCATACGTTTTTGGCGCATTTTTACCATCGTGCTAGTGCATCTTTTATTTGTGCTCTCTTACAGGGTCGATGTGCAAATTTTAGAGGGCGACATCAGCGCCTCAAGGATACTTGGCTTTCACCTAGCAGACGCATTTATGAGCTTGCAAGTCTTTTTGGCAACGCATGAAATTCATGTAAATTTGCTGATTGGATCACTTAGCATCCTGGCTTTTTATGTCATTTTTGGTGGCAGGGGTTTTTGCTCTTGGGTTTGCCCATATTCGCTTATAAGCGAGATAGCCGAGAAGATCCATGAAAATTTACGCGCCAAAAAGATAGTAAAACCGCGAGTTTTTGACACAAAGTGGCGATACGCTTTTACTATTTTGTTTTTGGCTCTTAGCTTTGCTAGCTCAAGCCTAGTCTTTGAAATTTTTAACGTCGTTGGGATATTTTCAAGATTTATCATCTATGGCTACTTTCACGCTATCTGGCTAGTCGTAGCCATGCTTGTGGTTGAAATTTTCTTCTCACGCAGGGCTTGGTGTAGATATGTCTGCCCTGTTGGAGCGACCTATTCGCTACTAGCAAAGCCAAATGCGATAAAGGTCAGCTGGGATAAAGAAAGGTGCGATCACTGCTTAGTTTGCACCGATGTTTGCCTAGTGCCACACGTGCTTTTTATGACAAAAAAGGGCGCAAAAACTGATGATAGTAAAAAGCTCTTTAGGATAGCTGGGGCTGACTGCACACTTTGTGGCAGGTGTATCGACGTTTGCCACCAAGATGCGCTTAAATTTGACAACGGCTTTAAGAAACTCATATAAGGAATTTTTTTGATAGATATAAAAGAAGTAACGAAAATTTTTGGCTCACAAAAGATACTTGATAGCGTCAGTCTAAATGTAAAAGCTGGCGAAAAGATAGCGATACTTGGGCAAAATGGAGCTGGCAAAAGCTCGCTCATGCGTATCATCTTGGGCGAGTTTGTGCCAAATAACGGAAGCGTCGCGATAAAGGGTGTAAATACCCTAAAAGATAGAAAAGAGGCGCTAAAGTTTATCTCATTTGTACCGCAAACTCCACCACCGCTTAAATTTAGCCTGCGTGAGCTTTGCGAGTTTGTCTGCAAAAGCTCAAATGTCAAATTTGAAGAGATAGAGAAATTTAGCAAGCTTTTAGAACTTGATCTGCACGCAAATTTAAACAAGTCCTTTTACAAGCTCTCTGGCGGTATGAAGCAAAAGATGCTAATAGCCATTGCATTTGCAAAAGATAGTGAAATTTTGATGTTTGACGAGCCAACGGCAAATTTAGATGTAAAAGCAAGGGAGTCTTTTAAAAATTTACTTGATAATTTCACGCAAAAAAAGACACTAGTTTTCATCTCACACCGCATAGATGAGATCGCTCATTTGCTTGATAGATGCGTCTATATGGACCTTGGTAAGATCATCAAAGAAGAAAATTTAAGGAGCAAGAGTGAATAACCTTTTTTTAATAGCAAAACTTGACGTAAAAGAGTCGTTTCGCTCAAGGTGGTTTGCGATCTATGCGCTTCTTTTTTCTGCTTTGATGATAGGATTTTTATTTAGCGGAGTGACCGACTCGCGCGTGCTAGGCTTTTCTGGACTAACAAGGGCGCTACTTTTGTTTATACAAATTTGCGTCATCATCGTGCCGATATTTATCCTCATCTCAACCGTTAGAAGCATAAATCAAGACAGAGACACAAACCTGCTTGAGTACGTACTAAGCTTCCCACTAAGCCTTAAAGAGTACTATTTTGGCAAGGCGCTTGGGCGGACATTTGTCGTTTTTGTGCCGCTTTTGTTTTCGCTTTTGCTTTGCGTGGTGGTTGGCTTTATAAAGGGCGTGTCGATACCTTGGAGCGTGCTTGTGCTTTACTTTGGTCTGCTTTTTAGCCTAAGTATCGTCTTTTTGTCACTTGGCTTTTTTATCTCAAGCCTTATCAAAAACCAAGAAACAGGCCAAGGTGTGGCGTTTTTGCTCTGGCTTATCATGCTAGCTTTTATCGACCTAGCGCTCATTGGGCTGCTTATGCGAAGCTCTGTCGATGAGTACGTCATCTACTCTATCGCTATGTTAAATCCGATCGAGCTTTTTAGGATAGCCGCACTTAGCCTTTTTGACCCAAATTTAGCAGTCATAGGCACTGCATCTTACTTTATATTAGGCACATTTTCAAAAGCGACCTTCGTAGCTTATGCGATCATCTACCCTTTAGTGCTTGGCGCGATCTTGCTAGTTTGCGGCTATTTGGGCTTTAGCAAGAGAGATCTTGTTTGATTGTTTTTTGTTAAATAAGAGTTGGCTTTAAATTTAGACGAGGCTTGTATTATTCCACTTGTCCAACAAGAAACCTCCTTTTTGTAATGACCCCCTTTCCCCCAAAGGGGGTTTATCTCTCTCAAGGAAATTTATGAAAAAATCCATTTTATTTTTAACCTTTGCCGTTTTATCTCTAAGTGCAAACTGGGATGAAAATATGCAAAACTGCATCAACAAAAGTGACGCAAAAGCTTGTGAGAGCTTTACTAAAAAGCTTTCAAGCGAGTGCGAAAACAAAGACAAAACTTCTTGCTTTTTATATGCTGACATGCTAGGGCGAGGTCTTGGCGTTGAAAAAGATCTGGTTAAATCTTACGAAGTCTTTAAGTCGCTTTGTGAAAATGGTAGCAGTGAAGCTTGCTACGAGCTAGCTACAAAATATCTGCAAGGAAACGGCGTAGAGCAGAGCTTTGATCTATCTGCAAACGCCCTTGATAAAGCTTGTAAGATGGGCAGCAAACGAGCTTGCAACGTCCTAGAGCTTGTGCCTAAGAATTTTTAATTGAGCTTTTTTGCAAATTTTAAAATTTGTCCGACACTTATTTAACTTGATAAAACAAATTTGCAAATTTTAAAATCTCACTCACTCGCAAGAATTGACTACTAAAATTTGGCTTCGCTTGCAGCTTAGCTCAAATTTTAGAGCCGAAATTACTCGTTCATGAAATTTTAAAATTTACTATAAATTCTCTCACATAAAACGCATGCGGCACGACAGTGCTATCGCATGCCCCTCTAACGTGCGAGGGGTTTTTACTTCGACTTCGTCTCGTAACTGCAAGCAGACGAGGGATTTAAAAAGGGGGATAAGGGACGGACTTCGTGTCTGCCCCGCAGTTGCGAGCTAGCGAAGCAAAATTCAAGTCCCCTTGTCTCCCTTTTTGGATAAAAGAGTTTCTAAATTTAAGGTCCGTATTTTTAAAAGAGAAATTTGCTATTTGCAAATTTATAAATTTTAAAACTTTACTCACTCGCCTTAGCAGACTACTAAATTTAGGTCTCGTAGCCACTCGCCACTAAATTTAGAGCCGTGATATGCCAGCTCTAATTTTAAAATTTGCTTGAACCTTTTTTGTAAAAATTAAATTTTTAGTTAGTAGCTACAAATTTTAAAATTTCATTCACTCGCAAGAATTGACTACTAAAATTTGGCTTCGCTTGCAGCTTAGCTCAAATTTTAGAGCCGAAATTACTCGTTCATGAAATTTTAAAATTTGTCCGAGTTTTTAAGCGTATTTAGCGAGATACCTTTTTACGTCGCTAAATTAAACATTACAAACAACGTTTAATAGTAATAAAAATGAAATTTCAAATGTGATTTTGCTTTCATGCAAAGCATATATTTTTACCATTTTAAAAGAGAAATTTCTTTATAAAATGCCTAAATATCGCGATTGACTTTAGTATTACGCAGAATTTCTTTTTTATTAACTAAAAATTTCATTAAAATTTATATTTAAATAATAACATTTCATCGTCCTAAACGGACCCTCCTTTTTGTAGCGGTTAAGACTTTGCTTCCCCCTTTTCTGGCTTTTCCGCTTACATAAAGAGGAGTTGTCTCTCTTTTTTAAATCAAATTTTTTACCTTTGCAAACTCAAATTTCACAAACGTCACTTTCTTTTTAAAATTATATTTTGATAATGGTTTTAAAAATTATAAAAGCAAAAATCTTATAAAATTGCGAGCTGTTATCAAGACTAACTTTTAAAAGGTGGCTAAAGGGGTGAAATTTTTAAATTTAAAGCTTTTTTACAAGGTGCATGCATATTTATCGCTTCTCTTTTTTATCCCACTTGTTGTAGTTTGCTTTAGCGGTGCGATCCTCGTTTATAAAGACGAACTAAACAGCCTTTTTATCCCAAATATCGTAAATGTAAATTTAAACAAAGAAAATTTAAGCAAAAGGATTAGCTTTGACGAGCTAAGAAATATCATCGCAAGCAAGTTTGGCGGCTACGAGATGGTTGGTGTAAATATCGATGCAAACCCTAAAAAGTGTGACAAAATTTGGTTAATCGAGCATAATGACAGCAAAAAAGAGTGGAAATTTATCTATTTTGATGCTTTTAGCGGTAAGATAAAGAGCGAGCCACTTGCGCATGATGAGGGATTTTTCGGGGTTTTGGCGCATATCCATGAGGAGCTTTTGCTTGAAAAAAGTGGCAACATTATCCTTTTTCTAACAGCTATTTTTACATTTTTTATCTGCATTAGCGGCTTTGTGATCTACCGTAAATTTTGGCTAACTCTGCTTAGACTGCGCGTAAATGGCCTAAACGTTTTCATGAATGACATCCACAAGATAATAGGAATTTTTTGCACGCCAGTTTTGCTTCTCATTTGCATAAGTGGCGCTTGGTGGGAATTTCAGATGGCACGCGCGCCAGAGTTTAAAGATGACTTCGTGATAGACGCAAAAATTTACAACAAAAGTTTATCTCTTGATGAGCTGGTGGCGCGAAGCAAAAAGGATATCAAAGGCTTTGAGCCACACTTCATATCGCTGCCTTTCATGCAAGGAGCAAACATCCGCATCTTTGGCTACGTGATATGGCAAAGTTTTTTGCATAACGAATACTCGAGCGTGATCACTTATGACAAAGATAGCGGCAAGCTAGTTAGCGTCCTAGACATAAAAAATGCAAATTTAAGCGAGAAAATCCTCTCAGCCTTTAGAAGATCGCACTTTGGAAACTACAACCAAACTACAAAATTTATCTGGTTTATAGTGGGCATCTCGCCGCTAGTTTTGAGTATTTCAGGGCTTTATCTGTGGTTTAGAAAATTTAAAAGGAGAAAAAATGAAAAAAATTTTATTTAGCTTAGTTGCTTTAAATTTGGCATTGCCTCAAATTTATGCTAGTGAAAATGAGAAGGTTTTAGAAGCGGTCGATGTTGTGGAGAGCGAGCGAAGAGACGATGCAAACTACTTTGCAAAAGAGCTTGTAAAGAGTACAACTAGGTTAAATTTAACCTCTCGCCAAACGCCCCAGTCGCTAACCGTGCTAACAGAAGCAAGGCTAAAAGATCAAGGTATCAAGGACTATCAAGTGCTTCTTAGAAATATCCCAGGCGTCACGCTAAATAAATGGGACGAGCGCGTATATCCGACGGCTCGTGGCTTTAAGATAGATTATTACTTGCTTGATTCGATGCCTAGCTTTAGCCTTGGCGCAAATGATATGAGCTTGCTGCCTTATGAAAGAGTTGAGGTGGTAAAAGGGGCAAATGGCCTACTTGCAGGCGCTGGCAACCCAGCTGCAAGCTTAAATTTCATAAGAAAAAGAGCAGACTCAAAGGAGCTTAAAGGAAATTTTGGACTAAGTGCTGGCTCATACGATAGATACGGTGTAAATGGCGATGTGCAAACGCCAGTAAATGAGAGCGAAAGCGTTAGAGCAAGGCTTTCTTTTATGCATGAGAAGTCGCACTCTTATATGGATTATTACAACCGCAAAAATAGCGCGATTTATGGCGTAGTCGATAGCGACATAGGCGATAACTCATGGCTTAGCCTTGGTGCGTTTTATCAAGAGCTAAGACGTCGCGGCGTTAGATGGGGCGGCATGCCAGCATTTTACACAGATGGCTCTAGGACAAATTTTAGTAAAAATGAAATTTTCTCTCAGCCTTGGACTAGGTGGGATATAAAAACGCTTGATTTTTACGCTGATTTTAAACACTACTTTGAAAATGAAGCGAGCTTAAATTTAAGCTACTCATTTAGACGGGCAAACACTGATTCAAATTTACTCTACTACGGCGGAGTGGTAAATTTAGACGGTACTGGCAATATAGGCGATCTTAGCGCCTATGCAAACAAAAGAGAGGAGAATATCCACAACGTCGATGCATACGCAAATATCCCTTACGAGATAGCAAATTTATCCCATGAGTTTGTCTTTGGCGCGATGTATAACAACTATAAAAAAAGTAGCGATAAGGTAAGTAGCTACTGGCTGCAAAGGACTACGCCAGCTGGGCTTGCTTATACGGCTAGAAGCAGGATCGATTTTAAAAACTTACACCTTGATGATCCAAAATTCCCTTACGAAGATCAAAATAACAAAGACAAAACGATACAAAAGGCATTTTACGCGGCAAATAAACTATCAATCACCGATGAGCTTAAATTTTTGCTAGGTGTTAGGGTGGCTACTACAAATACGAGATCGAGGGCGGCAAAGACAATAGAAATTTCACAAATGAGATCACGCCATATCTTGGCATCACTTACGACATCGGAGCAAACCACACTCTATATGCTAGCTACACGAGCATATTTAAACCCCAAAGCGTAAAGGACGCAAACGACAAGTATCTTGATCCGATCCAAGGCAAGGACTATGAGGTGGGCATCAAAGGCGAGTATCTTGACGGGGCGCTTCAAGCAAGTCTTGGCGTCTTTAAGATCGTGCAAGACAAGCTTGGCATAGATACTGGCAAGATAAATCCAGCGACAAATGCCAAAATATATGAAGCTGGCAAAGGCGTGACAAGTAGGGGCGTCGAGCTAGATCTAAACGGTGAGATCACTAAAAACTTAAGCCTAAGCTTTGGTGCAACGCACTTTAACGCAAAAGATGCTAATGGTGAAAAATACGCCACCGACTCATCAAGAAGCACGGCAAATTTATTTGCAAAGTATGAATTTAGGGATTTTAGAGTAGGGGCTGGAGCTATGTATAAGAGCAAAATTTACACTGGCAAAGGCGCAGATGAGATCACGCAAAAGGGCTACACCTTGGCAAATTTGATGTTTGGATATAAATTTGGTAAAAACTTTGACGTGCAGCTAAATATCGACAATCTCTTTAATAAAAAATACTACGAAGGCATCGGCAAAAACATGATGGTTTATGGCGATCCACGCACATTTAATCTCAGCTTTAACTACAAGTTTTAGTAAAATTTACTCTAACGCGCCAGCTAAATTTCTAGTTGGCGCCCTTCATTTTTTGCTCAGGGGTGTATAATTTCAAGAAAACTAAGGAATTTGCATTGCTTAAAGTAGAAGTGATATATAAATTTTGTCTTGTTTGTGCTCTTGCCTGTGGGATCTGCCTGCTTGCATTTACTGGGCTAAATTTTGCCATGGGTGATTATAGCGAGTGGATGATGAGTGCGCATAAATTTGCAGGAGCTTTGATCGTTTGTGCCGTGATCTTGCACCTTTTTAACCGCAGAAGAAAGCTAGTAAAGCTCGTAAATGAGATAATCGACGTCACCACACACCGCAAAAATCCAACGATCTGTAACATGGACCGCATCATCGCCTCGCTTGAGCCTTACACTATCAGTGAAATTTCACGCATGCTTGGCTTTGACGAGACTGAGTTTTGCAAGAATTTGCGCGAAAATGATGTTAAATTTAATGACGCCAGCCAGACCCTGCGCCAGATCGCAAGGCTAAATGATGAGAAGATATTTTTTGTGCTTGTGCTCATCGTCGAGGCCAAATTTGGCAAGAGATTTTGCGGTGCGGTAAGCTGCAATGTCGGGAGAAAATTTTAGTGCTCGCTATGCGCACGCCACCTCTGCTCCTCAAGGTCGATGTGATAAATAGTGCATAAATTTTTAAATTTGCTAACAATAATGAATAATGGCGGGCAGAGAGAGATTCGAACTCTCGGTGAGTTGCCCCACACACGCGTTCCAGGCGTGCTCCTTAAACCGCTCGGACATCTACCCAAGAAGAAGGTGATTATATCTTCATTTGCTTAATGCTTGGCTTTTAGAGCTTTAGCCCCAAGATAACGACATCTTTATACTCGCCATCCATCAGGCAAACTCCAGGCAGTTCGCCCCATTTTTCAAAGCCAAATTTCAAAAATAGCCCAAGGCTTGCTTCGTTTTTGCTAAAGATTAGCGCGATGATGTTTTTTAAATTTAGCTCTCTAGCTTCGTTTAGGCTGTGGGCTAAAAGCTGCTTGCCGATGCCCTTTTTAAGAGCCTTTTTAGCGACATAGATGCTTATCTCTACGCTTATATCGTAAGCGATCTTGGGGTTAAAGTCACTTAGCGAGCAGTAGCCTAAAATTTCATCATTTTCTTTGTAGATAAAGATAGGGCGCGAGCCGCCGTGGGCGTTAAACCAAGGCTCTCGCTCCTTTGTGCTAACTGGCCGCATATCAGCAGTCGCACTTCTTTCTAAGATGTAGTCATTGTAAATTTGCGTGATCGCTTCAAGGTCGCTTAAATTTGCTCGCTCGATCAAGCCTAGCCTTTTTTGGCTGCTTGATAGACCGGCTCAAGCTTTGCTGCGATCTCTTTTAGATCCTTGATCCTGCTCTCGTTTGATGGGTGAGTGCTTAAAATTTCAGGTATTTTGCCGACATTCATCTTGCTCATTTTAACCCAAACCTCAACCGCCTCTTTTGGATCGTACCCAGCTCTTGCCATTAGCTCAGTGCCGATGTGATCAGCTTCGGTCTCGTGTGAGCGAGAAAATGGTAGTGATATGGTGTATTGGCTAGCTAAATTTAGAGCGCTTGCGCCAAGATCGCCAAGTCCTGTGGCGGTTGCGACTGCGAAGATGCCGATGTTTTTGAGTTGGTCGGTGCTCGCTTGCTCCCTGCTGTGCTCTCTAAGCGCGTGGGCGATCTCGTGACCCATGACCGCTGCTAGCTGTGCATCTGTCAAATTTAGCTTTTTAATAATACCGCTATAAACGACGATCCTGCCACCTGGCATACACCAAGCATTTAGCGTATCTTCGTTGATAACATTTACTTGCCACTTCCATTTTAGGGCATCCTCTCTGAAAACGCCAGTTTGCGCGATCAGCTTTTTTGCAATATCTTGAACCCTTTTTGTGAGGATCGGATCGACGTTTAGCTCGCCCTTGCTTCTAGCAGCTGTTAGTGTCTTTACGTAAGCCTGAGCCGAGCTTTGCTCCATCGCTTCAGAAGATACTAGCATGAACTGCTTGCGATCTGCGCCCACGACGCCTGACTTTGTGACGCTCGTGCAGCCTGTGATAAGCATGCTAGCTGTTAATAACGTAAGTAAAAATTTTTTCATTTTCATCCTTTTTGGATTAAAATTTGGCGTATTATAGCCTGAGTTGGATATGCATTGTTAAACGAAGGGATAAATTTAAATTTTGCGTTGGTTTTGATTTTTCATAAATTTTAAAATTTACTAGAATTTCAATAAACCGCATGCAGTGCGAAGCACTGAAGCATGCCACTTCTAACGTGCGAGGGGATTGGGGGATTTAAAAAGGGGGATAAGGGGACGGCTTCGTAATTCAAGTCCCCTTGTCTCCCTTTTGGATAAAAAGAAATTTACAAATTCAATCAAGCTGTCTTTGTAAAATTTAAAACTTCATTCACTCGCAAGAATTGACTACTAAAATTTGGCTTCGCTTATCGCTTAGCTCAAATTTTAGAGCCGAAATTACTCGTTCATAAAATTTTAAAATTTATCCGAGTTTCTTCAGTATGTAAATTTAACCCCTACGCTTTATAGCCTATATTTCTCTCAAATTCTCTCAAACGCTTATTAACCGATCTTAGCTCCGTTATCGTCGTCCAGTTATCGATAAAGACGCTAAAACTCTCTCTGACCTGCGAGAAAGCATTGCTAGCTTGGATCAAAACGCCAAGCGTGATGACGCCGCTAAATAGGCCATTGCCCATGATGATGTAAGGCACGATGACAAGAATTTGCGAAAATGAGATGAGCCAAAGATTAAAGTAGCCATAGTGCAAAAAGAGCTTATAGTAGTTTAGTTTGAGCCCAGTAAAAAGCTCTAGCATGACGTTTGGCTGGCAAAATTTAAGCTTATCATCCTCGCCATAAACTAGCTCTTTTCTAAACGCCGCCTCCGCTTTTTGGTTGTTATACTCAAGGTGTGGCAGCTTTATACCCACAAACCACGATACGATGAGGCCTCCGATGCTAATTAGTAGCGCGATATAAACTAGCGAGCCTTCGATATCCTTGATGAAAGGCAGGCTCACGCTTTTGCTTAGCTCCCAAAGCACTGGTATAAAGGCGATCAGCGTCATAAATGCCTTTAAAACCTGCACGCCAAGGCTCTCCATGATCTTGGCAAAGCGATAAACGTCCTCTTGGATACGCTGTGAGCTGCCCTCGATGTCGTTTTGGCAGTTTCGCCAAAATTTGAGATACTTAAAGGTCATCGCCTCCCTCCAGCGAAAGACCCAGTGGCTCGCAAAGAACGATATCACCGTGTAGGTTACGACATAAGGCATGGCGATCTTTAAGAAATTTAATATCCCTTGCCAAAACTCATCTACATTGTGATCCTTTGAGTTTTGCATGATGTCGTAGAAATTTTTATACCACTCGTTGATGCGGACATTTAGATGCGTTTGATAGACAAGCAGCAAGATGATAAATATCGCTCCGCCGTAAGCCCAAAGAGCCCATTTTTTATCTTTGAAAAATGATGAAAACATAAAGTGCCTTTTGTAAATTTTGGCAATTATAGCAGGCAAGGGTTAAGCATTTATATAAAATTTAAACCCAAACTATATCATTTTGCAAATTTTAATGTAAAGGAAAATGATGAAGAAATTTGCATTTTTAGCTCTTAGCTTTTGTGCGACCTTAGCGCTTGGGGCCGATATGAAGGTCTATAAAAGCCCAACTTGCGGTTGTTGTGGCAACTGGGCGAGTGCTATGCAAAAGGCTGGCTTTAGCGAAGAGACCATCAAAGTAGATGACTTGGTCAAGGTTAAAAAAGAATTTCACGTGCCACTAGAGCTTTCAAGCTGCCACACAGCTATCATTGATGGCTACGTCATCGAGGGTCACGTGCCAGCTGATGAGGTCAAGCGCCTGCTGGAGCTTAAACCAAAAGATGCCGTTGGTATCGCAGTGCCTGGCATGCCTATGGAGAGTCAGGGTATGGAGCAAGGCGGCAAAGCCGAGCAATACGACGTCATACTCTTTAAAAAAGATGGTTCGCAAGAGGTCTTTGCTACTTATATCGGCTCTAAAAAGCTAAAATAACTTCAAATTTAGACTTAGCTCGTCTTTTGATGGGCTAAGTTAAAAAGAAATTCCCTTGCTAATGGCGATCACACAGAGTAAAAGCGTGAGCGGAACGTAGATAAATTTACCCACAAAATACCAGAGCGAGCCATAAGGTTTGCTAGCTCCAGAGTTTATCTCATCTAAAATTTCTTCTTTTTTAATGACCCAAAACCAAGATATAGCGCCGATAACCGCGCCGATCGGGATGATGTAGATAGAGACAAAGTCCATCCAAGGTCCCCAACTGCTAATAGGCTCCATAAACGCTCCAAAGCCAAAGCAAACCACGCAAAGTAGCACAAGCACCCAAAATCTACTAAGGCGTGGGAATTTATGCATAAGTGACTCAGCTACCACCTCAAACATATTTTGAAGCGAGGTGATGCCACCAAAGATGACCGCGGTAAATAGTATGATCGCAAAAATTTGACCGCCGATCATGTTTTGTAAAATTTTAGGAAGCGTTACGAAAAGTAGCTTTGGACCCTCAGCTGGATCCATAGCGTAGGCAAAGACTGCTGGGATCATGACAAGCGCTGCTACAAGGGCTGCAAGCGTGTCAAAAAATGCCGTAGTTTTGGCGCTTTCTACGATGTCCTCGTCTTTTGAAAGATATGCTCCATAAACTATCATGCCTGATCCCGTGATAGAGAGCGAGAAAAAGGCTTGACCCATCGCTGTGACCCACACCATCGGATCTTCAAGCTTGCTAAAATCAGGGATAAATAGAAATTTATACCCCTCAAATGCGTTTGGAAGCATCGCGACATTTGTAGCCAAAATGGCAAATAACACGAAAAATAGTGGCATCATTATTTTATTAGTCTTTTCGATGCTTTTTGCTCCAAAAAATAGCGTAAGAAGCGTGCCAACGATGACTATGAAGTGATAGGGCAGGACCGAGTACTCGTGAAGTGCAAATGAGTTAAACCAAACATTTGTATCAACGCTCATAAATGAGCCAGTAAGCGCCTGGGTAAGGGCTTTTAGCACGTAAGCGATGATGACAGCGTAGCCGATGGCTATGCAAAGCGAGCCAGCAAGTGGGAGCCAGCCAACGATGCTACCGATGACGCCTAAATTTCTACTTTGCCAAGCAAATTTATATGATCCTAGCGTGCCAGTCTTTGCTCGTCTGCCGATCGCATACTCAGCGCTTAAACCAACGTAAGAAAAAAGCGCTACGAAAAATATGTAGATGAGTAAAAACGCTCCACCACCATTTGTGCCAAGCTTGTAAGGAAAGCCCCAAACATTTGCCATACCAACGGCTGAACCAACTGAGGCTAGTATAAACGCCCAGCGTGATGAAAAATTCTTTTTGCTCATTGTAAAATCCATAATTTTAGTGATGAAAATAATGTTACCAAAATATGATTTAAGAACTTTTTATAAATCTTAAATTTAAGAAATGTTGTTACTTTTGGGCGCGGCTAATTTGACCGCTAAATATAAATTCGCTATAATCAGCCAAAATTTTTAACTCTTAAGGATCATAATTGTACCCCAGTAGCGATAACTCGCTTTTAATGGTAATACTTGCCATTATATTCATTTTACTAAACGCATTTTTTGTTTTGTCGGAATTTTCCCTTGTTAAGGTTCGCAAGTCTAGACTTGAAGAGCTTATAAAAGAGAAAAAGCCAAACGCCCAGCTTGCCTTTGAGATGTCAAACAAGCTTGATACCTATCTTAGCGCCACTCAGCTTGGCATCACGCTAAGCTCACTTGCTCTTGGTTGGATCGGTGAGCCAGCAGTCGCAAGGCTTATAGAAGCCCCACTTAAAAATGTTTTTAATCTTAGCGATATCTTAGTTCATACAGTCGGCTTTGCGATCGCATTTACGCTTATCACACTACTTCACGTCGTTATGGGCGAGCTTGTTCCAAAGTCAGTCGCCATAGCCAAATCAGAATCAGCAGTGCTTAAAATCGCTCGTCCGCTTCACTTTTTCTGGATACTTTTCTCGCCTATCATAAAGCTTTTTGATATCCTAGCTACATCTGGACTTAAAATTTTAGGCATCCAGCCAGCAAAAGAGAATGAGCTAGCGCACTCTGAAGAGGAGATCAAGATCATCGTTGGCGAGAGCTTAAAGGGCGGCGTGCTTGATAGCTTTGAGACTGAGCTTATCAAAAATGCAGTTGATTTTAGTGACACGGTCGCAAAAGAGGTTATGACGCCAAGACGCGACATGATCTGTATAAACAAACAAAAGAGCTTTGAAGAAAATTTGCAAGTCGTTTTTGAGTCTAAATATACTCGCTACCCTTATATAGACGGCTCAAAAGATATCATTTTGGGCATGATACACATTAGAGATATCTTACAGCTGCACTTTAGCGAGGATAAAGAGAAGAGTTTTGACGCGATCGTGCGTAAATTTGTCATCGTGCCTGAGAGCCTTTCTATATCAAAAGTGCTTGTGATGATGAACAAGGAGCAAATTTCAGCTGCACTTGTCGTTGATGAGTATGGCGGCACGGCTGGACTTCTTACGATGGAGGATATCATGGAGGAGGTGCTTGGAGACTTTAACGACGAGCACGACGAGGTCGATCAACACTACAAAAAGATAAATGAAAACATCTATGAATTCCAAGGCAGGTACGATCTAGAGAGCGTTGAAGAGCTTCTTGGCATAAGCTTTGATGAAGAGACTGATCAAGTCACTATCGGCGGATATGTCTTTAATCTTATCGGTCGTTTGCCAGTAGTTGGAGACAAGATCGAAGATGAAAACTGCTACTACGAGGTGAGAAAGATGGACGGAGCTAGCATCTCACGCGTAAAAGTTAGAAAAAAGATAAAAGAAGAAGAGGAGCCTGCTCAGGCTTAGTTTATAAATTTAATGGCTTTTTTCGCCATTAAATTTAACTTCGTCAAATCATAAAAAAATAGGGTAAATTTAAGTGGCATTGCGCTTTTTAAAGACTTTAAGCCATCAAATTTAGCTTTTAAAATCACAAAATTTAAAGCGATACCACCTTTTTAAATAGCTCTCTAAAACGTTAGCACCGCTTTTTTGTAAATTTGGTTATAAATTTTTAAAAATGGCTTGCTAGTTTTAAAATTTATCAACCGCTCGTACAAGTAGCCGAGTAATCTTGCTTGTGATATTTAAATTTACTAAAGTTAATTAGCCTTGGCTCGTAGATGCGATACTACAAAATTTCGTCATAAATTTCTCTATCGCGCTCATCTAGGCTGAAGCAAGAGAGCTAAATTCTTTTGTTAAATTTTAAAACGCCTCTTAATAGCTCTTTTGTAGCCAAATTTGCTTATATATTTTTATGTGTAAATTTATCTTGATAAAAGCGTGCTAGATCTTTACCGTGCTTTAATGCTAGCTTGTAGTACGGCATGTCTGGATCCTCTCCTATCATCTCATAGAGCTTTTTACGAAGCTCTGGCAAAAGGCGAAGATCGCTATAGTCTATCCTCTCTTTATATGCTGGTAACCCTTGTAAAAGCAGGGCATTTGAGTAGTTTATGCCACCAGTTTTGCTGCCAGTAATGTTAAATTCATTTTCATATTGCGTGCGAGTTAAGCTAGTTGGTATGCTAAGCTCTCCCCGTTGTAGGCAAATTTTATCATTGCTACTGATGATATACTCTGGGAATTCTAGCTCATGGTAGTTGATATCTTCGTGATCATAATAGACCCACTTTATGCCGTCTTCATTTTTGCGGTTGAAACTGCTTTTGTAGATGAAGCTACCCGGGATGATAAATTCACGGCTTTTTAGCACCGGCGCATCTACTATATTTTTATAAACAGCAACCAAATAGCAGTCACTAAAAAAATCAAGCGGCCAAAGAAGACCCTCATTTACTCGCTTTACAAGGCGGTTTTTAATATCAACTAAGATTTTGCCAAAGAAATATCTCTTGTAATAGTCATTATAGACGTAAAATATGTCGCCTTCTTTGATTTTTTTATCTGGCATTTTATAAATTTAGCTCTTCCAGATATTTTTGTTTAGCTCCAGATCACGCACAATCTCCACAAAGTCGCTAACTCCTGCGATGTAGTTTTGCACGCTCTCGTTGCTGTTTATCGGCTTTTTAAGATCAGGCTCAAAGCTGTCCTTTCTAAGGTCGATCGCGATGAAAATTTCATTTTTTAAAAATGCCGCCGAAAGCGGGGCGTTAAATTTGGTTCTTAGACTGGTTAAATTTTCCATCAGCTTTGGCGTCAGAGCGTATCTAGCAGCGATCTGATCGGTCGTGTAGGTCTTAAAAAGCTCATTAAATTTAGGATTATCCATCACAGCTAGCTCGCCATCACTTCTTAGATCAGATGTTCGCTTTTTATCGCAGACGTAGATCGTGGCGTTTAGCTCTTTTTTAAACTCAGCCTTTAGCAAAATGCCTTGAAATTTTACCGTTGTGGTGGTGCGCTTCTCGCCTTGTGTCTCTTTTGCCGCATAAAAATCGCAAAGCTTAAACTGCGTCTCATCGATCTGTCCGTAGATCATATCTTCTGCGTAGTGTCTATTTACGTCAGCGTCATAAATTTTATAAAAATCATTCAAACTTAGTCCGCTATTTGCGCTGAAATTTAGACCATAGTTTTTTACGATGACGCCAACTACTTTTTGTTTAAATTTTGCTATAAGCTCGTTTTTTAGCCCATTTATCGTCTTGCCAAGATAAAAAACTCCGCCGATTAGCAAAAAGAAAAATAAATTTCCAAGGTGCAGTGATGCCAAAAAACCACTTACAACTATGATGCCAAGAAAGCCATAAACGATCATTTTAAAGGCTTTTTGCCCCATAGCAAGACGCTCTTTTTCAAGCTCGTCAAGGTCGCTTAGATCGATGCCTTTTAGTTCGTCTGCTTGCATTTTTATGCCTTATTTTTTGAAAAGATCACCGACGTTTGGAGCAGCTGCCTCGTTTTCTGGGATATCAAAAAATACATCTTTGTGAAAGCCAAACATTGAAGCTACGATGTTTGAAGGAAACATCTGTGTGGCGTTGTTGTAAATTTCAACAGCTGAGTTGTAAGCACGTCTGGCAGCTGAAATTTGCTCTTCAACCTCGTTTAGTGTGCTTTGGATGTGAAGCAAATTTTGATTTGCTTTTAGATCAGGATAGTTTTCTACGCTCACTCTTAAACCATTTAGCAAGCCTGAAATTTTGTTATTTAGCTCAAATTTCTCTTCATTTGTTGAGGCGCTTCTAGCACTCTCTCTAAGGGCAGTGATGTTTTCTAGTAGGCCTTTTTCATGCACCATGTACTCTTTTGCAGTAGCTACTAAATTTGGTATGAGGTCATATCTTCTTTTTAGCTGTGCGTCGATGCCAGCCTCCACGCTTTTTACCTGGTTTTGCTTTGCAACAAGCGAGTTGTAAAGGCTGATGAAAAAGACAAAAATGACTGCGACAACAAGTATCACGATGACTAACGAATTCATAACTTTTCCTTTGAAATTTAAGTTTATTGTAGTTTATCCAAAGTTGCTTAAGAGTATTTAAACACCGAAGTTGGGTGATTAAATTTAATATTATAATTTAATCTTAAATTTTACATATAATTTATATAATTAAAAATTGTTTTTTACGAGGAGGATAAATGAGAACGGTAAACGTAAAAGATATAAAAGAGACTGTTGCAAAGCTTTGCAAACAAGCCTGTTACGTCGTTACACCAGATCTAAAGGCTGCTTTTACAAAAGCTCAAACCACTGAGAGCTCATCTCTTGGCAAGGATATCTTGGGCAAAATTTTGCAAAATGCCAAGCTAGCAGAAGAGGGCGTTGCGCCTATTTGTCAAGATACAGGTATGACGGTTGTCTTTGTAGAGATCGGTCAAGACGTGCATATAGAAGGCGGATATATCGAAGATGCGATCAATGAGGGCGTTGCGAAGGGCTACACCGAGGGCTATCTTAGAAAATCAGTCGTTGCTGAGCCGCTTTTTGAGAGAAAAAACACTACAAACAACACCCCAGCCGTCATCCACACTAGGATCGTCCCAGGCGATAAGCTAAAGATAAAAGTCGCTCCAAAGGGCTTTGGTAGTGAGAACAAATCAATACTAAAAATGCTTGTGCCAGCTGATGGCATAGAGGGCGTTAAAAAGGTATTTTTAGAGGCTGTAAAATACGCTGGACCAAACGCTTGCCCTCCAATGACGATAGGCGTTGGCATAGGTGGCACTATGGATAAAGCAGCACTTCTAGCTAAACAAGCTGCAGTTCGTCCAGTAGATAGCAAAAACGCCGATGCAAGATATGCAAAACTTGAAGATGAGCTTCTTGAGCTTGCTAGCAAAACAGGCGTCGGTCCTCAAGGACTTGGCGGCGATACAACTGCTATAAAAGTAAATGTCGAGTGGTATCCAACTCACATCGCAGGCCTACCAGTAGCCATAAACATTAACTGCCACGCTGCACGCCACGCAGACGCCGAGCTTTAAGGAGATAACATGTCAGAAGTAAAAAGAATAACAGCACCATTTGATAAAGAGGTGGTAAAAAGCCTAAAAGCAGGCGACAATGTCCTAATCTCAGGCACTATCATCGCTGCTCGTGACGCCGCTCACAAGGCGCTAACAGAGGCTCTAGCACGCGGCGAGAAGTTGCCAGTTGAGCTAAAGGGCGAGACTATCTACTACGTCGGACCAACACCAGCTAAGCCAAACCAAGCTATCGGCGCAGCAGGCCCAACAACAAGCGGTAGAATGGACAAATACACACCAACTATGATAAACGAGGTCGGCATAAATGGCATGATCGGTAAGGGCTACCGTAACGACGCCGTAGTCGAGGCTATGAAAAAATCATGCTGTGTTTATATGGTCGCTATCGGTGGCATTGGAGCGGTCATTAGCCAAAGTATCAAAAAATACGAAGTCTTGGCATATCCAGAGCTAGGACCAGAGGCAGTCGCAAGACTCACAGTAGAGGACTTCCCAGCGATAGTCGCTATCGACTGCGAGGGCAATAACTTCTACGAAGTCGGTCAAGCGCCTTATAAAAAGATCTAAATTTGATCCGCTAGCTCCCAGCTAGCGGAATTTCTCCCAAGATGAAAACTTTTTACAACGATCAAGCAAAGCCACTACTTAAATTTTTCACCAAAACCAAAAGCGAGCTAGTAAATTTAAAACTAAAGCAAATTTTAAACGAGGGCTTTATCTCAAAGCCACAAGGGATATTTTTAAAAAGCACCATCAAAAAAGGTCAGAAATTTGAAGAAAATAAGACGCAAAATGAGTGGTCGTTAAATGAGATAGTAGTTTTTGAAAGCGAGTATGAAAGCCTTGAGGAGTATTTTAGCGACGTGGGGTCGTTTGTAGTGAAGCTGGCTGATAAATTTAGAACAAGTGGCATTAGCGAGGAGATAGTGCTTGCTGTTTCGTTTCAGGCGCTGCAGTTTATCACGCTGGATAGTGAGGAGTTTAAATTTATATATGAGGACTACGATGAGAGAACAAACTCCGCTCACATTAAAATTTACGCCAAAAGAGAAAATGACGAAATTTTACTATATAAAGATAGGATGGAGGGCTACAAAACTGAGGCGCTAATCGTTTACGAGGTGGCTAGTAGTAGCCAAGACACATAGTCTCAGTCAGTTTTATGCGCTTTTCAAAGGGCGCTGGCGAGAAAAATTTGCACTTTTCTATATAAATTCTATACGAGTAGTTAAGCTCGAAATCATCATAAAATTTCTTTAAATTTAAAAATTTGATACCGCAAATTTCATGAAATTCAAAAAGATCATAAATTTTAGAGCCATTTTTGGCGACAAGGTGCGAAGGGGCAAGCGAGGTAAATGAACAAAAAACGCCAGTTGGCACAAGACCATTTAAGGGCGTGCACTCTTCTAGCGCGTTTTTAAATTTCTCTGGGACGCTCTTTTTTCTAATAAAAACGATGCGCGAGTTTTCAAATTTAGCGCTGATAGCATTTTTCCAAAAAAGATAGGCGTTTGATGAGATGCTAGCGTTTTTGGCGAGCTGCGCACCAAGCACGTAGCCATCTAAAAATTCGTTTGGTGCAAGGGTTATTTGCATCTTTGTCCTTTTGAAATTTTGTTCATTATAGCCTTTGGTGCCTAAAAATTTAGAAATTTATAGTAGGATTTTGCCAAATTTCAAAGGATAAAATATGAAAAAACAAATTTCAACTAAAAATGCACCGCAAGCGATCGGACCATATTCTCAGGCGATTAGTGCGAATGGATTTTTATTTATCTCAGGTCAGCTTGGCGTCACACCAGCGGGCGAGTTTGCAGGTAGTAGCGTAGAGGCACAAGCCGAGCAGTCACTTACAAATTTACAAAACATTTTGGCTGAGGCTGGACTTAGTTTTGATAATGTCGTAAAGACTACGATCTTTTTAGCAGATATGGCAGATTTTGCCAAGGTAAATGTCACATACGCTAAATTTTTCAAAGAGCCATATCCAGCCAGAAGCACGGTGGCTGTGAAGACTTTGCCAAAAGATGCACTTGTAGAAATTGAGGTTATCGCAGCACAATAATATCACAACTGTACCAAGTACAATATACAAAGAAGATTAAAATGTCTTAAAATTACGTAAAATTTATTTTACGATAAGGATAGACATACAAACTCAAGTAGGAGTAATCAAACAAATCTCAGGCTTAGTGGTAGCTGTAGATCAAAATGGCGTTAGCCGCGTTTTAAAAGTTGGCGACGCTTTATATCTTGGGGAGGTTGTAAAGACCTCTTCAGCTTCTTCTAAAGCCGTAGTTTCAATGGATAATGGCAAAGATGTCACCATCTTGGGTGATGAGTCGTTAAAGCTTGACGAAAATGTAGCCGCAGGATAAAAACCAAATACTGTAGCAGATGTTAGTGACTTGCAAAAAGCGTTGTTAAACGGCGAAGATCTAACAAAAATAGAGGAGACTGCCGCTGGTGGTGGAGATGGCGTTAGTCTTGGTGCAGCGTCGTTTGATGAGGGCGGTCACTACTCAAATATCAATGAAAATTTCCGCTCTATAGGTGATCTAAACAGCGCAAGAGGTGCTGAGAGGGTGGGCGGCGTAAGTGGCGCAGCCGATAATGCTGGTGGCAGTGCAGCAACAATTAACCCAGACCTTACTAGAATTCCAAACAAACCATCTAAGATAGAATTCCCAGAAGATAAAGACCATAATGGCAAAATTTCTGATGATGAAAACAAAGCTGGTGACAATGACCATGGTAAAACACCTGTAGATGTTATAGTTCCAACAGATGGTAGTGTAAAACCAGGTGATAAAGTAATCATTAAAGATGAGAATGGAAATAAAGTAGGTGAGAAAGAGATCACTAAAGGAGATCTTGATAATGGTGGTAAGGTAAGCATCCCTGATGTTCCAGTTAAACCTGGTAATAACCCAATTAGTGCTGAGATAGTTAATCCTAACAACCCATCTAACCCAAGCGATCCAACTAAGGGTAATATAGATGAAGATCACGAGGTAAGCGTCGAGCTAACACCAAAACATGACGGAACGGTTGAAGTAGTATCTCACGACAATGACGCGACAAAGGTTGAAATTTCATACACAGATAATGGCGGCAACACGCAAACAATCACCGTGGTCAAAAACCCAAGCGCTGGCTGGGTCGTAGATAGCACTCCTGGCAAGACGACAGCTCCAACAGGTGCTTTCAAGCTTGATCCACATAGTGGCAAGGTCACTATCAGCGACGATGCGACAAAAGACAACACTCCAGTGACTGCAAAGGCTACTGATGGCGCTGGCAACACAGCCACAGGCGAGACTACTGCTCCAGATAAATTTATTATCAAATTTAATGATGATGCAGATGGCAACGGCACTATCACAAGAGGTGAGAACTATGCTGAGGATGGCGTAAAAGCTACTGCAACTATCAGCATACCAAACCTTGCAAAGGATGGCAGCAAGATCCACGTTATAGGCACTGGTATAAATGACTATTACACAGTTCATAAAGATGCTAGTGGCAATATTACAAGCGTTATAGACACAAAAGGCAACAATATATTTGACGGCGATAATGGTATAAAGGTTAGTTATGACTATAACCACTACCAAACAGCCCTCGGAAATGCAGCTAGTATCACAGCTGAGCTAGAAGGCACAACCCTTAAAGCTACTTCAAGTGTTAAATTTGAAAATGTCAAAATGGCTGACATTGAATTTGTAGAGCTTGATAAGAATGGTAATGTTTTAAGCGATATGAAAACTGGCAACATAGATACTACTAGGAGGTATGATAGAGCCACGGCTGCACTTGATGGTGACATAAACCATACCACAGCTCGTATATCATTACCTGATAATATCCAAGATGGCGACGTTATAACCGTAAAATATGGTTTTGGACCTAGTGCTGCATCTTTAGCTGCAACAGGTGGCACAGATACGACTGCTTATAAGTATTTCTTAGTTCATAAAGCAGCTGATGGCTCTATGACGGTTGATCAGATCACTTCAGAGACTGATAAGACACCTATAAAATCAGGTCTTACATCTACAAATGGCGCTGGCGAGAAATTTGGTATAGATATCCACGATATGCCAACAGCCAACTATGATCACACACATTCACGTGGTATAGAAGTAAAAATAACAGGCGAAGATGATTCGAGTATGGGTATGAATTCTAGGTATATAAGTAGAGAAAGTATGCAAGCCCCAACTGTTATGTTTGTAGAAGGCAGCAAAGAATTTGATCCAGCCATAGTAGGCAATGGCGGACCTGGATCTATTGGTATGAAAATGGAGTACGCTGGACTAGATGGTGATATACACCACACCACAGCACGTATCAAGCTACCAAGTATCTTCTCAGATGGCGACAAACTAACAGTTGCTATAACTGACTATAACAAAATTTATGCAGATACTGGCGTAGTAAAATATCCAGATGATAATCCAGCTCCAACAGCTGTGAAGACATTTGTTATCCACAAAGCTGCTGATGGCACTGTGACATTTGACGAGGTTGATGCAAGTGGTGATGTCATACATGCAGGTATCCCATCAGTAAATAATAGTGCTCTAGATGTATCTGAAATAACTCTATATAGTAGAGATGAAACTGGTTTTGTTCATGCAACTCGTGTTGATGCGACCATCACAGATCATCTTAATCTAAATGGTAACGATAGCGCAAGTGACATTGCAAATTATGTCTTCCGTGAGACCGTAAATGTTAAAGATGTTACTATCACAACCGTACATGATGATTTTGGTAGCGTGACAGGAGATGTATCAAAAGACGGCAAGACTGACGATAAAACTCCAAAGTTAATAGGCAAAGCAGATAAATTTGCTACGATAGAAATTTTTGATGGCATACACTCTTTAGGCACAACTACAGCTGACAAAGATGGTAACTGGAGCTTTACGCCTAGCACTCCACTAAATGACGGCGAGCATAAATTTACAGCCAAGGCAACTATTGGTGGCTCTAGCAAGACAAGTGGCGAGTATGCAATAGATATAGATACGCATGTAAGTATCACACTAGAAAGTGTTGATCTTGTTGCAGATAGCAGTAGTTTGCCAGGTACAGGGACTATGCCATTGCCAGTAAGAAATTTAACAGGTGGAAAAATGTCTCTTAGTGACCACAATGATATTCTTAATATTAGTGACAATGTTACAGGTGGGGCTGAAGTACTAGCTGGTAAAGGAAATGATAAGATAAGTATAGGAGGATACTTAGGAGGTATTCTGGGCAATAAAGGTACCATTAATCTAGGTGAAGGTGATACCAAACTAACTAAAAATGTTCGTATCTCAGTTAGCTCAGACGAACACAATAGAGAATTTATCATCAAAGATGCAAATGACCATGAGATAGGTAGAGCTACTACTGATGCTAATGGAAAATTTGATGGGAGGGTAAATTTAACAAGAACTATTAGCCCTAATGAAAAAATAAGTGTCGAGATAAGTGATACTGTTGGCAACACAGCTTCAGATAGTAAAGTAGCTAGCCATGTAGTTAATAGCAATGGAGCTCGCTACTATAACAACGAATTAGGAATAGGCACAGATGTCGATACCGGAACCATTATAGGTGGTAGCGGCAATGATAAGGTAGTAGTCGGAACTTCAGGTCATAGTAGTCGTTATGTCACTGATGGATCTGAGATTAATCTAGGTGATGGGGACAATTATTTAAGTGTTTATTCAAATATATCTAGTTCTAAAGTTCAAATGGGTAGTGGTGATGATATAGTTAAAACCGGCTTTGACGAGGCGAATAATAAATTTACCAAGGGAGATGGTTATATAACTGGTAAGTCAACAGTAGATCTAGGCGATGGCAATAATAAGCTTGATGTTGGAACTAATATCGATAACTCTAAAGTCACAACTGGAAGCGGTGATGACAATGTAGAAGTAAGAGGTTATATATGGAATGCTAGCGGTAAGATCGCAGGAACAACTGAAGAAGAGTACGGTGTATATCTAGGTGACGGCAATAATAAACTAAAAGTTGGCACAAACATAGATAACTCGAAAGTCGTAACTGGAAGTGGCGATGATGTTATAGAAGCTGGAGGCTATGTCGTAAATTCTAAGATAAATTTAGGTGATGGTAATGATACTATAACAGTTGGATGGATCAAAGGCAATAACAACGACATCAACGGTGGTACTGGCTATGACAAACTAGCTATCACTAATCCAGGAACATCTATAAATTTAGATAGTATTGCAAGCCAAGCACACAACTTTGAAGAACTTAATATCTCTAATAAGAGCCAAAATACTACTTTAAGCGTTAAACTAAGTGATGTCATAAGCTTAACAGATGGTGACAATACACTAAAAATAACAGCTGACGCTGGAGACAAAGTAGAATTTAAAGATGCCGGCTGGCAAAAAGGTGCATCAACTGACGGTTATACTGCATATACAAATGATGCTAGCGGAACAACTGTTACTGTTGAGATCAAGGACGATGTAACACAACCTATGTAATCATAGATGTAAATTTACTGCTAAAAGGCAGTGCTAAATCAAAATGGAGAGCAAGGAAGCTCTCCAAAATTTTTACCTAAGAAATAAAATTTAAATTTATAAAATATTTTGCAATTATTTCAACTATCTTTAAGCATCCCTCATATATAATTCCAGCTCACGAAACGAGAAACCACCTTTAACTTCAACGTTAATAAAGCCTTTTTCTTATCGTTGTTCTTTTAACTTACAATTGTTAAAACTATTAGTCAATCTTTGAAATCTAAACAAGTGATCGATTGAGCCAGTCTAT
>NZ_PIQW01000008.1:0-121606 GCF_003048445.1 Campylobacter concisus | reverse complement strand
AAAGGAAGAAAGTTTATTAAAATATATAAATTGCTCCAAGAACGATAAATGCTCTTAGGCAAAAACCGCCGATTAAATTTATATTAAGTGTTATCTTATCTAGCCAACTTTTATAAAATTATCTTGATTTTTAAAGAATGGTTTTAGCCCCTCGTAAGCTGCTTGGATCTTTTTAAATTTAGCGTTATACTCATTTTTTATGCTTTCGCTCTTACTTGAGTGCCTGTCTGGGTGATAAATTTTAGCAAGGGCTAGGTAGCTATCTCTTACGGTTTCGAAGCTATCATTGTTCGAGCAGCCTAAAATTTCAAAATTTTCTTCTAGTAAATTTGCCAAAGCGCTGAAGCGACTTTTAAATTTGGCCGAGTTTTGGATCTTGTAGTTTCTTTTAAACTCTTTAAATTTGATTTCATTGTAGTTAAAATTTACTATAAATTTTAGGTGCTCGCGTCTTGAAATGATCTCTTCTATCAAGTCAAAGTCGCTATCTTTTTTTATTTTTAGGCTAAATTTATGATTTTTCTCATCAAATTTAGACTCATTGTCTTTAAAATTTTGCAAAATGTAGCTAGCAAAAGCTCTTGGAGTGTTGTTTAGCGTAAAGATCATCTCGCCATATAAAAACTCAATGTCGATGTTGTAGATATTTGTTAGGGCGTTTCTTTGCACTAAAGATAGTTTTATGGTTTTGTATTTTGCAAAGGTTACGTCAAGCTCGTTGCCCTGTTTTTCGTAGAGTTTTTTTATAAATTTTAAGAAGCATTTTCGTTGCGGGATCTCACTTTCTTCGTAAAAAGAGATGATCTTGTCTTTGTTTGCTAGGGTTTTTGTGAAATTTTTACTTATCAGTGCGCGAAGCTCGCAAAAAAGAGCGTCGCTATCGGTTAAAATGCTTAAAGATTCTAAAGTTTGGGTTATATTCATGGGTTTCTCCATTCAAAATATCCCCATTTAAAGCAACTAGCGTTCCAAAGTTAAATTTTCCTGATATTGCTATCTTTTGTATATGCCAAAAACTCATCTCTTAGCTTTTGTTCTTTGTGCAAGATCGCCTCCTCTTTTGTGTGAGAAGCGGCTTCTTTTTGGGGCTTTTTTGCCACGCCTTGCTCTTTTGTAAGCTCTTTTTTGATCTCTTTTAGACTATCGAAAAAATCGTTCATTTTTGCTCCTTTTGCTCAAAGGATTTTACTAAAAAGGTTATAAATTTAAAATGAATACAATCTCTTTTTAAGGAAAGTTTGGTTAATATCACAACTTAATTTTTCATGTGCGCTCGTAGCTCAGCTGGATAGAGCATTTGATTGCGGTTCAAAAGGTCAGAGATTCGAATTCTCTCGGGCGCACCATCCTTTTCTCCTCAAATTTTATTTTCAGACCACTTTTGAGATTAGTTAAATTTATAAAAAACTCTATTTAGATATAGCCCTTCAGCAGGTGCTGGTATGCGAGTTAGGGCAGGACGTCCATTTAGTGAAGCTTTGATGAGCTCGCTGCCGTCTTTTTGCTTTAGCGCTTTTAACAAATTTGCAACCATGAGGCGCACTTGACCACGCAAAAAGCCATTTGCCTTAAAAATTATGATAGTTTGCTCTTTGCGTGCATAGCAAAACGCTTTATAAATTTCGCGCACTGGGCTTTTTGTGTCGCTCCCAGTTTTCATATATGCGCTAAAATCATGCTCACCGATAAAATTTCGCAAAATTTCATTTGCCTTTTTGATATCAAATTTAGGCAAAAATACCTTGTAATTTGAGCTAAAAACATCAAATTTGCCATGATCTATCACATATCTATACGATCTTGCGACCGCATCAAATCTCGCTTGAAAGCTATCATCCACCAAATTTATGCGTTTTATGTGAATGCTTGGATGTGCATGGCGGTTTATAAGATCCTGTAAGCGTCTCAAGTCTTTAAAGTAATCGCCGCAAACGACACTTGAGCTTTGGTTGTTTGCGTGCACGCTTTTATCGGTGCGCGAGCTAGAGATCACTCTTTCAAAAATGCCAACGTGAGCTAGGGCGCGAGCAAGTTCATCCTCTACGCCGTTTTCATGCGGCTGGGTCTGCGAGCCTTGAAATTTCGAGCCATCGTAGCTGTAGATTAGCTGAATTTTCATCAGTATCTTCGTGTGATCTTGGCTTTATAAAGCAAGACGCCAGCTAGTAAAAATACGAAAAATATAAGCGGTATCGCAAGCGCTGGCTTTGATGAAAAGAGCATTATGAGCGTAAAATAGCCAAATAAAACGCCAAAAGTGCCAACATAGACCATACCCTTTTCGTATCTATACGTAACGATGCCAAGGCTGATCGCAAAGAGCGTGCTAGCAAGCGGGAAGAGGGCCACTAGGACATAGGTGCTAAGGTCTTTTCTGCGTTTATCGCTGCTAGCTGCATCCATCCAGTACTCTTTGATGCTGCCAACGTCGCTTATCTCCTCGCTTTGGGCGGTTCTTATCTTCATTGATTTGAAGTTGCTTTGGTGATAAATTTCATCTCTGATGTCATACATTTTGCCCTCGTTTAAAGAGAGCTCTACGCTTTGGCCCACGTTTATGATCTTTGCGTTTTTGGCGGTTATTAGGCGCTGTGAGTCTTTGACAAATGGGTTAAACATCACGATATCTTTGTAGGTTGTGCCATTTTTGTCTTCGCTTTCGCTGCCCACATAGACCATCCAGTCGGAGAATTTTTGTCCAAACTGGGTTGGCTTTAAATTTAGCTTTGCGACTGTCTTTTTATAGTCGATGAAATTTGCATTTAGCTGGGCGGCTATCGGTATCATGACGATGGCAACTACCAGCAAGGCAGCGCTTAAAAGGGCTGAAAAAGCTAAGAAAAATCTTGCTATTTTGTTTGGCGAGCCACCAAGTGTGAAGATAACGATACTTTCATTCTCTTTTGATAGCCGAAAAAGCGTCATCGCAAGTGAGACGAAAAATGCGATAGGCACGACAAAGAGCAGCACGCGTGGGAGCATAAATGAGTAGAGTTTAAAGAGCTCGCCAAAGCTGATCTCGATATATGAGGTGATACGCGCGATCTGGATGAAAAAGACGATCGACATGATCAAAAAAAGCGTACTAAATAGCGATGCAAACGTGCCTAAAAAGTTAAACAAAAGATATTTATTTACTCTACTCATAAATGAACCTTAAAATTTCTAAAATTTGCCCATCAAAAGCGTAGGTGACAAGCAGTCCCAAGCTTAAAAATGGCACAAAGGCTAGCTCATAGCCCTTTTTGCGAACGATCGCATAGACTGGAAGCGTAAGAAGTGCCGCCAGATAGATCGCCACAAGGGCAAATTTAGCTGGCAAAATGGCTCCGATGATCGCTGCGATAAAGATATCAGCACTGCCCATGGCTTCTTTTTTCATCGCATAGCTCACGACAAATCTCAGCGCCCAAAACAAAAGACCAAAGAGGATTAAATTTAAAATTTGAGCGAAATTTCCTTTAAAGATAAAAAGTAGCAAGGCGTAGGCAAATGCAAAAAACAGCGCCGCAAAAAGAAGCGCATCTGGCACGGCTTTATACCTTATGTCTATGACGCTAAGGGCTAGTAGCATGATAAAGCAAAGCCCTAAAAATAGCGCATAAAGCAAGGTTTCTACGCTTAAAATTTCGCCGCACTCTTTAAAAAAGCAGATCAGAAAAAACAATCCAGAGGCTAGCTCAACGAGTGGATAGACAAGGCTTATCTTTTGCTTGCAAAAGGCGCATTTGCCGCCTAAAAATAGCCATGAAAAAAGCGGGATATTGTGATAAAAATTTAGCTTGTGAGAGCATTTTGGGCAGTGAGAGGCTGGGAAATTTATACTTTCACTTCGTGGCAAGCGGTAGATTAGCACATTTGAAAATGAGCCTACGCAGATGCCAAAAACAAAAGCAAAGACGGCAAAAAAAATGACCAAAATATCCATTATCTCACTAAACTCCGCCAAATCTTCGCTCTATATCTTTAAATTTAGCCACAATGCTTGCAAGCTCATCCTTACCAAAGTCAGGCCAAAGTGTCGGCGCGAAAAATAGCTCCGCATAGCTTGCCTGCCAGAGCATGAAATTTGAAAGCCTGCTCTCGCCACCAGTTCTAATGAGAAGATCCACCGGCTCACTCTCATCAAGTGCCGCATTTAGGCTCGCTTCATTTATCTCGCAGCCTTTTAAATTTAGTTTTCGCACAGCTCTAATGATCTCATCTTTTGAGCCGTAGTTTATCGCTAAATTTAATAATAAATTTGCGTTCTCACGTGTCGCACTTTTGGTGATTGATATCTCATTTTTTAGCTCGTCACTAAATGGCGAGATGTCACCGATCGTGTTAAATTTGATCCCATTTTTTATAAAATCATCACGCTTTAAAAGAAGAAATTTTTTAAGCAAATTCATCAAAAAATCAACCTCTTTTTGCGGTCTTTTCCAGTTTTCGGTGCTAAATGCATAAAGGCTTAAAATTTTCACCCCATTATCGATGCAAAATTCGCACATATCGCTCACCACATTTGCCCCAGCTTCGTGCCCATTTGTCCGCAAAAATCCGCGCTTTTTCGCCCAGCGTCCGTTGCCGTCCATGATGATAGCTAGGTGGTTAAGTTTGTTCAATATCTAGCCTTTAAAGTCAATTATCTGCTCTTTTTTACTCCAAAGAGCACTTACGTTTTGTACCACAACTGCGGTGCCAAATTCGCTTTTTAGCAAGCTTGCGACGTTGCTAAATGGAGTTGCGATCTCATATAAATTTTCATCTTTAAATTTAAAAATAAGCGGCGCAAAATTTGAAAAAACAAGAAAAACTCTCATCTCATTTGCCTCTTTTTTAAGCTGAAAAATGCCGTTTGTACCGCTATACGCAAATGGTATATGCACGACATTTTCTTGCAGGGCAAAGAGCATTTTTGCCAGCACTCTCATCTCATCTTTTGTTTTAACTTCGCTTAAGTTTTTAAATAAATAGCTGTAAAGCCACGATAAATTCTCGTTTTTTACCAAATTTTCTATCAAATTTAGCCCATCAGCCAAAACGTCCTCATCTAAAATTCTTGGTTTTTCGTATAAATTTTTTATGACGATGTTTTTGCCCTGACTATGCACCTCGCCCCAGTATCTTGAGCCTACGTTTAGCTCTTTTACGCTTTTTGTGTTTAAATTCCTATTTGCGAAATTTAAGATGTATCTGTTAAAGCCAACCTTTTGGCTCACCAAAATGCTAAGTGGCAAGGACGAATTTATCGCTACTAACGGAGCTTGGCTGTTGTTTGCTATCTTTTGGACGCGTGAGATCTGCTCTATCATAAATTTGCTGCTAGCTCCACGATACGCCCTGCAATCTCATCTTTTGAGGCAAGCGGTAGTAAAATCTCGTTATTTTTTGTGATGAAATTTACCTCGTTTTGCTCGCTTGCAAAGCCATTTTTCTCGCCTAAAATATTTAGACAAACTGCATCAAGCCCTTTTTTTTCTAGCATTGATCTTGCACTTTTAAGAGCACTTTCGTTTGAAATTTCAAGCTTAAAGCCTATCATTTTACATTTAAACTCTTTTAAGCTTTGCAAAATATCGACATTTCTCTTTAGGCTTAAATTTAAGCTCTCTCCAACGTCTTCTTTTTTTATCTTGCCATCTATCTTTGTCGGTACAAAATCGCTCACCGCAGCGCACATTACAAGTAAATTTGCCCCCTTGCACTCACTCTTGCAAAGCTCTAAAAGCTCGCTACTTGAGCTAAATTTAAAGCTCTCAAATGGCTCGTTTGTGGTTTCAAAGCTAGCAAGCAGTTTTACCTCTGCACCTGCGTAGTAAAAGGCTCTAGCCAAAGCTCTTGCCATCTTTCCGCTTGAGAAATTTGTAATGGCTCTTACATCATCTATCTTTTCGGTTGTCGCACCACCAGTTATCACCACTTTTTTGCCTGCAAAAAGTGGCTTGCTAAACCTTTTAATGGCAGCTTCTACTATCATCTCAGGGCTTGCAAGACCGCCCTTACCAACGTCGCCGCAAGCTAGAGTTTTAAGCACTGGCTCAACCACTAAAGCGCCGTTTTTCTTTAAAATTTCAAGCGAATTTTGCGTCGCAAAATGCTCGATCATATTATTATTTGCAGCAGGGGCAACGACTAAAGGCACGTGCGAGGCGGCGATTAGCGTTTGCATAAAGACATTGTCGCAAATGCCAGCTGTTAGCTTATTTATCGTATTTACCGAGGCAGGTGCGATGAGGACTAGATCCATTTTAGAGTAGGCTATGTGATTTACGCCATCTTGCCAGTTTTGCGTTTGTGAGCTTAAAATTTTATGCTCACTTAGCCCCTCAAAGCCGCTTACACTGCAAAATTCAAGCGCTCCGTCACTTAAAGCCACATAAACATCAGCGCCTTGCTTTTTAAGCAGCGATAAAATTTCGTAAGCTTTATAAAAGGCGATACTGCCGCAAACGGCAAGTAAAATTTTCTTATTTTTTAACATCGTCTTTGCCAAAAAATTTCTCAAAAAAGCCGCTTTTATTCTCTTGGCGACCTCTGCTGATAGCTAGAGCGCCGCTCTCAACGTCTTTTGTGATAGTGCTGCCAGCTGCGATGATGACGTTATCAGCGATATTTACAGGGGCAACTAGCTGCGTATCTGAGCCTACAAAGACGTTTTTACCGATTTTGGTTTTGTATTTTGCCTTGCCGTCGTAGTTGCATGTGATCGTGCCACAACCGATATTTGTGCCACTTTCTATCTCGCAGTCGCCAAGATAGCTCAAATGTCCAGCTTTTACGCCGCTAAGAACGCCTTTTTTAACCTCGACGAAATTTCCTATGTGCGTGTCAGAAATTTCAGAATTTGGCCTTATGTGAGCTAGCGGGCCGATGTCTGAGTTTTTGATGACGCTGCTTTCGATCACCGATGAGCTTTTGATGATACTCTCAGTGATGACGCACTCGCCAAGGATGCTTACGTTTTCTTCTAGCACGCACTCGCCTTCAAATTTAGCTCTGCTGTCTATGAAAATGCTCTCAGGCATGCGCATCAAAACGCCAGCTTTCATCAAATTTTGCTTGATCTCATCTTGCATGATTTTTTCAGCGATACTTAGCTGAAATTTATCATTTATGCCCATGAAATTTTGCTCATTTACATTTACTGCAACGCACTTTAAGCCATTTTCGTTTGCTATTTTTATGGCGTCCGTTAAATAGTACTCTTTTTGCGCGTTTTGGTTGCTTATGAGCGGTAAAATTTGCTCTAACGCCTCGCGTTTAAAGCAGTAGCAGCCAGCATTTACGCTCTTTATAGCAAGCTGCGCTTCGCTCGCATCTTTTTGCTCGACGATGGCCTCAACTTTACCGTTTTTTATGATGACTCTGCCGTAGCCAAAAGGATTTGCCGCTTCAAATGAGCTCATAACCACGTCTGCTTCGGCATTTGCTAGACGCATAAGATCGGTTGATCTAACAAGTGGCATGTCGCCGCAAGTGACAAGCACCTTTTCACCGCTTAAATTTACGCCTTTTATCGCGCCAGCAGTGCCTGGGAAATTTGCTAGATCTTGCTCGAAAATTTTAGTTTGAGGGAAAATTTCTTTTATCTTTTTGCTGATCAACTCTTTTTCGTAGTGAAGCACGACGCTAACGTCATTTGTGATCGCATAAGCTTGCTTTAATATGTGAATGATCATTGGCTCGCCACATAGCTCAAATAGGACTTTTGGGCGTTTTGATTTCATCCTAGTACCAAGACCAGCAGCTAGGATTATGATTGAAGTATTATTGTTCATTTTTAAGCCTTTTAACGTTAAAAATTTCGCAGATTGTAGCAAAAAATGGCAAACATTTTTTTTAATTTAACGATTGTTTCAACAAAAAGCTAATAAAATAGCAATTCTTAAGAATTTATAAATAAAGCGAGTTTAAATGGATTTAGGAACCGTCGTCGGCTGGGTTTTGACCCTGGTGCTTTTGTTTGGATCAATGGCGATAGGCGTTGGTATAGGACCATACATCGATATCCCTTCTGTGATGATCGTTTTTGGTGGTACTATCGGCGTTATGATGGTTGGCTTCAAGATGGAGACGCTTAAAGGTGTTGGTAAATTTTATGGTGTCGCTGTTAAGCCATCAGCTGTTGTAAATTTACCTGAGACTATAAAAAAAGTAGTTGATTATTCAACCAAGGCTAGGCGAGATGGCATCTTAGCACTTGAGAGCGAAGTAAATAATGAATCAAATCAGTTTTTAAAAAAGGGTCTTTCTATGGCGGTCGATGGTAACGAGCCAGATGCGATCAGAGCGCTTTTGGAGATCGATATAGATCAAACTAGCACAAGACATGCCAATAACATCAAAATTTTCGAGCAAGTAGGTGGTTTTGCAGGTGCGATGGGTATGATCGGAACGCTCATTGGTCTTGTTGCGATGCTTCTAAATATGTCAGATCCTAGTGCGATCGGTCCATCTATGGCGGTTGCCTTGCTTACGACACTTTATGGCTCAATGATAGGTAACATCATCGGCGCACCTGTTGCAAATATCCTCTCGATCCGCGATGCTGATGAGGCGCTTGAGAAACAAGTCATTTTAGAGGGCATCATGGCGATACAAGCAGGTGATAACCCAAGAACGCTTGAGGCTAAGCTTTTAGCATTTTTACCTCCAAAAGATAGAAAAAGTCAGTTTGAATAATGGGTAAGTTAATAAAACCAGAAGAGTGCCCAAAGTGCATGCCTGAGTGGTTAGCGTCATTTGGTGACCTTATGTCGCTTCTGCTTTGCTTCTTCGTTTTGCTCCTTTCTATGGCTACGATGGACGCTAAAAAGATGGAGGCTGCTGTTGGCTCACTAGCTGGTGCGCTAAGCGTACTAGAAGGTGGCGCGAGACCAGATAGTCAGGTAGAAAAGGAGACAGATCCTGAAAGCAGACGCACTCCAAAGCCAAAAGCTCAAAAAGGCGCTCAAAACGAGATGAGTGCGACTGTCAAAAAGATAAATGAGCTACTAACGGCTAGTGGGGCACCTGAGATCACGATGGAGGAGAGCGAGGACGGCTTTATCGTTAGGCTTCCAGCTGCGATGCTCTTTGACAAAGATAGTGCTGAAATTTCTGGCGAGGATGCAAAGCTCTTTTTAAAGCGAATAGGCATGATCATAGCCAAAATGCCAAATGAAGTAAAAACGGATATCATCGGATACACTGATAATACAAATCCAAGCAAAGACTCTATATACAAAAACAACTGGCAGCTCTCTACTGCAAGGGCGCTAAGCGTGCTTGAAGAGCTAGTAAGTGACGGCGTACCACAAGAGAGACTTATCACTTCTGGCAGAGCCTCTTTTGATCCGATCGCTAGCAACAGCACAGACGAGGGCAGAGCCAAAAACAATAGAGTAGAAATTCACTTCGTCTCGCTCGAGCCAAAAAATAAAGAGGCTACTAAGAAAAGTATCCTTGATACGAGGAATTAGTCGTGAAAGCACTGCTTAGCTTAGCGGTTTTGTTTTGTGTGGTTTTTGGCGCTGACCCTGCGCTACCAACTATAAATTTAAGCCTAAATTCACCGCAAAATGCTGAACAGCTTGTAAATTCACTAAATGTTTTACTAATCCTCACCGCACTAGCACTCGCTCCTTCACTCATCTTTATGATGACGAGCTTTTTGCGCCTTGTCATTGTCTTTTCATTTTTGCGTCAAGCGATGGGCACGCAGCAAGTGCCGCCTTCAACGGTGCTTATCTCGCTTGCGATGGTGCTTACATTTTTTATCATGGAGCCAGTTGGTCAAAGAAGCTACGATGAGGGCATAAAGCCTTATATAGCCGAGCAGATAGGCTATGAGGAGATGCTTGATAAGAGCTTAAAGCCTTTTAAAGAATTTATGGTTAAAAACACTAGAGAAAAGGACCTTGCGCTATTTTTTAGGATAAGAAATTTGCAAAATCCAGCAAATATTGAGGATATCCCGCTAAGCATCGCGATGTCAGCCTTTATGATAAGCGAGCTAAAGACATCTTTTGAAATCGCCTTTTTGCTCTATCTGCCATTTTTGGTTATCGACATGGTCGTAAGCTCCGTTTTGATGGCTATGGGTATGATGATGCTCCCTCCTGTCATGATCTCGCTGCCATTTAAGCTACTCATCTTTGTGCTAGTTGATGGCTGGAATTTGCTAATAGGAAATTTAGTAAAGAGCTTTCACTGATGAAAAAAATTTTATTAGCACTTTTGCCTTTGGCACTATTTGGATCAAATTTAAGCGAGATAGCAAACAAGGCCACTCAAAACGAAATTTCAAAGATCAAAGAGCTTGAACTAAAAAGAGCAAATTTAAGTGACGAAGCGACATCAAGTGCCTACTTGCCAAGCCTCAGCCTAGAGGGCTCATACGGCAAAAACGCAAGCACCTTCCCAAGCATAGTCGCTAAAGAGTCAGCTGGCGTGCTAGCAAGGATTGATTTTTTACTATACGACGGCGGGGCGAGAGAGGCTAGGTTAAAGATGAGCCATCTTTTAAAAAACAAAGCTGCGATCGCGAGTGATGAAGCTAAAAACTATCTTGCCTTTAAGGCTGTAAATTTATACTTTAACGCCTGCGCACTTGAAAATATAATAGCAGCTAAAAACGCTCAGGCAAATTTCTTAAAAGGCGTTTTAGACAAGCTTGAAAAGGCGAACATTGCAGGACTTGCCCCAAAAGATGAGCTAGAAAATGTGCGGGCAAAATACCACTTGGCAAACAGCGCGGAGCTTGAATACAAAAACAAAATGGAGCAAATTTTAAATGAGATAAATTTGCTAACAGGCGAGCAAATTTCGCCACTTAGCGGGGCAAAAATGGCTGATATTAGCTCAAATTTAGCTTCAAAAAACGCCGAGCTTGACAGACTAAATCAAGATATTTCTTTAAGCGAGGCTAAGCTTAGCGAGACAAGAGCTGGCTTTTTGCCCCAAATTTCGCTTTATGATACCTATGGATTTTACAAAAATAACTACGACATCGACCTTGGCAAATATAGCGCTTATCGCCCATATCTTGATAAATATTTAAAAGAAGATACGCACGGCAATAAATTTGGCGTTAGCTTTAGGTGGAAAATTTTTGACTTTTTTGCAACTAGTAAGATGAGCCAAGCTAGCAAGATCGCGCTTGATGAAGCGAGGCTAAATTTAGAGTATAAAAAGCGCGAAAACGAGACTAAACTTAAAAATTTACAAAACGAGATCGCAACTCTTAGCTCAAAGATCGCCTCGCTAAACGAGTATGTAAAAGCAAGCGATCTTGCGCTTAGAGCGAGCTTTGAGAAGTATAACTCTGGACTTTTGGGGTATAGCGACTTGCTTGAGGCGCTCTCTCAGAAATTTGATGCCATTAGCCTTTTTGAAGGGGCGAAAGATGAGCTAGAGATCAAAAAAGCGGAGTATTTTTTTGAGAGTGGGGAGAGCATTTTAGAGAGGATTAGGGATTGAAAAAGCTGATAATTTTAATGATATTTTGCATCTTTTCATTTGCAGCAGAGGAGATTTTTGCTGATTTTGAAGTCTATGCTAAGCAAAGCTCAAAGCTTGCATTTGAGAGCAGTGGCAAGGTGGATAAAATTTTTGTAGATGTCTCAAGCCACGTTAAAAAGGGTGACGTTTTAGCTAGTCTTGATCAAACAAGCCTTGAGATCGCTCTAAAAAAGGCAAAAAACGATCTAGCGCTTGCCAAAAACGCCAAAGAATTTGCTAAAAGCACCTTTAATAAATTTAGTCAAGTAAAGGATGTCACTTCAAAGCAGGAATTTGATGAGGTAAAGTATAAATTTGATGAGGCAGCTCTTAGGGTGCAGAGTGTGGAGATAGCCATTTTAAATGCAGATGATCATCTTAAAAAGGCCGTTTTAAAAGCCCCTTTTGATGGCGTCATAGCTAGTAAAAATGTCGAGCTTGGCGAGAGCGCTTCGCCGCTTCAGCCAGCCTTTGTCTTAAACTCCGAGGAGGCTAAAATTTTAATAGCGATCGATGAGAAATACGCAAATTTAGTAAAAGTTGGCGACATTTTTAAATTTAAGCTTGACGCAACAAGCGAAGAAAAAGAGGTAAAAATCGCGCTAATTTACCCAGAGATAAAAAGAGAGACCAGAAAATTTTACGCCGAAGCTTACGATGTGGGGCTAAAACCAGGTATGTTTGGTCAAGGAAAAGTGATAATCGGCGAAAATAAATGATAAAAACTGCCATAAACCGCCCCATAACTACACTTATGATATTCTTAAGCCTCGTTGTCTTTGGCATCTACTCGCTAAAGACGATGAATGTAAATTTATACCCGCAAGTAAATATCCCAATCGTTAAGATCACGACCTACGCAAACGGCGATATGAACTACATCAAGACAAAGATCACGCAAAAGATCGAGGACGAGGTCTCAAGCATCGAGGGGATAAAAAAGCTTTACTCAACCAGCTTTGACAACCTAAGCGTGGTAAGCATAGAATTTGAGCTAAACAAAGACCTAGAGAGCGCTACAAACGACGTCCGCGACAAGATGCAAAAGGCGAGAGTTGGCGCAAACTACGAGATAGAAAAGCTAAACGGGCTCTCTTCTTCTGTATTTAGCCTTTTTATCACAAGGCTTGATGGCAACGAAACTAGGCTCATGCAAGAGATCGATGACGTGGCAAAGCCATTTTTAGAGCGCATAAGCGGCGTTTCAAAGGTCAAGACTAATGGCTTTTTAGAGCCAGCGGTGAAAATTTTACTTGATAGATTTAAGCTTGATAAAAACGCCCTTAGTGCAAATGAAGTGGCAAATTTGATAAAGGTTGAAAATCTAAAAGCGCCACTTGGCAAGATAGAAAATGAGCAGATCCAAATGGCGATCAAGTCAAATTTCAGCGCCAAAAGCATAGATGAGATAAGAAATTTAACGATCAAACAAGGGGTATTTTTAAAAGATATCGCAAGCGTTGATCTTGCTTACAAAGACGCAAACGAAGCAGCGATAATGGATAAAAAAAGTGGCGTCTTGCTGGGTCTAGAGCTAGCTCCAGACGCAAACGCTCTAACAGTGATCGCTCTAGCCAAGTCAAAACTAGATCAGTTTAAAAGCCTGCTTGGCAGCGAATACGACGTAAAAATAGCCTACGATAAGAGCGAAGTGATACAAAAGCACATCGATCAAACCGCCTTTGATATGATCCTAGGCGTCTTACTAACCATCGTGATCGTATATCTGTTTTTAAGAAATTTCTCGATCACCATCATCTCAGTCGTGGCGATACCAACTAGCATCGTGGCGACATTTTTCATCATAAATGCCCTAGGCTACGACATCAACCGCTTAAGCCTTATAGCCCTTACGCTTGGCATCGGCATCTTCATCGATGATGCGATAGTCGTCACTGAAAACATCGCTAGCCGGCTAAAAGATGAGCCAAATGCTCTAAAAGCAAGCTTTGCAGGCATAAAAGAGATAGCATTTAGCGTCTTTGCGATCTCTCTCGTGCTGCTTTGCGTCTTTGTGCCAATAGCCTTTATGAGTGGCATCGTTGGCAAGTACTTTAACTCATTTGCGATGAGCGTAGCAGCTGGTATCGTCATCTCGTTTTTTGTGAGTATATTTCTTGTGCCAACGCTTAGTGCTAGGTTTGTAAATGCTAAGGAGAGCAAATTTTATATAAAGAGCGAGCCATTTTTTGAAGCGCTTGAAAATGGCTACGAGAAGCTTTTAACTTTAGCGCTTAAATTTAAGCTCATATTTTTAGCCATAACGCTTGTGGTCGTTGTTTGCTCGTTTGGACTGGCTAAATTTGTAGGTGGCGACTTCATGCCAAGTGAGGATAACTCGGAGTTTAATATCTACTTTAAGCTTGATCCCGCCCTTAGTCTGGAGGCTAGTAAGCAAAATCTAAAAGATAAGATCGCACTTGTAAATTCAGACAAGCAAGTGGCCTACGCCTACTTCATCCTTGGCTACACAGACGCCAAGCAGCCTTATCTTGTAAAAGCTTACGTTAGGTTAAAGGAGCTAAAAGATAGAGCTAATCACGAGCGACAAAATGCCATCATGCAGAGGTTTCGTGATAAGCTAAAAAGTGACGATATGAGCGTCATTGTAGCTGACTTGCCGGTGGTTGAAGGCGGCGATGTGCAGCCAGTTAAGCTTACTATCACCTCTGAAAATGGCAAAGAGCTAGAGAAATTTGTGCCAAAGATCAGCAAGATGCTAAAAGAGATAAATGACGCAACGGACGTAAATTCGCCCGAAGAAGATCTGCTAACACGCGTGCAAATTTCTATCGATGAAGATAAGGCAAAAAGGCTAAATTTAGACAAAGCCAGCGTTGCAAGTGCCGTTTATAGCGCATTTAGCCAGAACGAGGTCTCTGTTTTTGAAAACGAAAATGGCAAAGAGTATGAGCTTTATATGCGCCTTGATGATAAATTTAGAAGCGATACAAATGATATCTTAAAGACCAAGATAAGAAGCAATGAGGGCTTTTTCGTGACACTTGGCGATGTGGCGACGATTAGTTTTGAGCAAAAGCCAGCTAGTATTTCAAGGTTTAATAGAGCCGATGAGATCAAATTTCTAGCAAATACCAAAAACAATGCTCCGCTAAATAGCGTGGCAAATGAAATTTCAAAGAAGCTTGATGAAATTTTGCCTGCAAATTTCAAGTATAAATTTTTGGGATTTGTTGAGCTCATGGACGATACAAACGCTTCTTTTATCTTTACGGTGAGTGCTAGCGCGGTGCTTATTTACATGGTGCTAGCTGCGCTTTATGAGAGCTTTTTGCTACCATTTCTCATCATGCTTGCCATGCCACTTGCCTTTTGTGGCGTCGTGATCGGACTTTTTATAAGCGACAATCCATTTAGCCTATTTGTCATGGTTGGCGTCATCTTGCTCTTTGGTATGGTCGGTAAAAACGCCATCTTAGTCGTTGATTTTGCAAACCACTTTGCAAATAGCGGCATGGAGGCAAACGAAGCTGTGAAAATGGCTGCTAAAAAGCGACTAAGAGCCGTTTTGATGACCACTTTTGCCATGATATTTGCCATGCTCCCACTAGCTCTTAGCAGGGGCGCTGGCTATGAGGCCAACTCACCTATGGCTATAAGCATCATCTTTGGGCTCATTAGCTCGACCTTGCTAAGCCTGCTTGTCGTGCCAGTGCTTTTTGCATGGGTCTATAATCTTGATAAATTTATAAGAAAATTTTATGAAAGGGAGAGAATTTGAAGAAGATTTTGGCGGTTTTGCTCTTTGCTTTGCCTCTTTGGGCTGGAAATTTACTAGAGATCATCGCTCTGGCGCAAAGTGCGAAGCTTGAGAGCTTGAAAGAATTTAATAAAAACGAATATATAAATAAAAACAAGAGCAACAAGCTAAATTTATCCCTTGATGGCAGATATACCTTTGTGCCTGACGAGTTAAAGGGCGGATATATGACAAAGGCTGGATCGATCACGGCAAAGGTCGAGTATCTCATCTTTGACGGCGGTGCGAGCGAGGCTTCGGATAAGATTTTAGACCACAAGGGCGTGGAGAAAATTTACAAAGATGAAGAGCTGATGAATCTCACTGCTTTTCAGGTCGCAAAGGTCTATTTTAACGCTGTTGCGCTAAATTCTCTTATAAATTTAGAGACAAAATTTGTAGATAGCTTTGCAAAGGCTGCGGCTGAAAATGAGTTTTGGTTTGAGTATGGCGAGATAGATAAGAGCGAGTTTGATGCGATAAATTTCACACTAAATAAAAAAAGAGCTGAGCTTGACGAGCTTGGACTTAAGCTAGCTGAGCTAAACTCAAGGATAAATTTACTCTCAAACGGCGAGATCGGCTTTAATGCTGGCTCAAAGATAATGATGCCTGATTTTAGCAAAGATGATATAAGCGCCAAACTTGGGGCTATGGGGCAAGAAAAATATATAAAAGAGCAAGAAAATGAGAAGCAAAAGAGCAAATTTGCTCCAAAAATTTACTTAAAAGATACGCAAAGTGTGAATAATAACAGCTTTAAAAAAGGCGAGAGGACGACTTCACAGATGGTTGATGCGTATGCTGATGCAAACAAGCCTAGAGTGGAGTTTGAGTGGAAGCTGCCAGATAGCCTAAGCCTTAGCAAGCAAAGCCAAACTAAGCGCATAGAGGAGCAAAAGGCCGCGCTTGATCTAAGCGATGAAGAAAACAGGATAATAGCTAGGCTAAAGGATCTAAGGGGCGTGATAGAGGGTTTAAGCGCTAGGCTAAATTTAGACTCACTTAAGCAAGATAGCCTTGATAGCGACTTTAATGACCTGCTAAATGGCTATCTTAGCGGCAAGGTAAAATTTGAGCAGTTTTTGTTTGTAAGTGAGAAAAATTTTAGCGACAGGGCAAATTTCATTTTAAATGGCGATTTGCTCGAGCTAAACAAGCTTGAATACTTTTTTGAATGCGCAAGAAATATAAATGAGGTGGTGATAGAATGAATAAACTGATCTTTGTGACCATTTTGTGGGCGTTTAGCTTTAGCTTGATAGGGGAATTTTTAGCTGGCAAGGTCGATAGCTATCTGGCTGTTTTTGTGCGTGTGACGCTTGCAAGCCTAGTTTTTTTGCCATTTACGAAATTTCGAGGCGTCAGCCCCAAGCTCGCCCTTGGCATAATGGGCATAGGAGCGGTGCAAATAGGGCTTATGTATCTTTGCTACTACAACTCGTTTTTATATCTAAGCGTGCCAGAAGTCGCCCTTTTTACCATTTTTACGCCATTTTATGTGACGCTCATATATGACGCATTTAGCTTTAAATTTAGACCGCTTTATCTCTTTAGCGTTGGTGTTGCGGTCTTTGGCGCGCTTGTCATAAAGTATGGCGCGATAAACGAAGGGGCGATAAAGGGCTTTTTGCTGGTGCAAGGCGCAAATATCTGCTTTGGAGCAGGGCAGAGTGCCTATAAGGCGCTTTTGGAGAGATATGACGTGGATCAAAAAAAGGTCTTTGGCTACTTTCACTTTGGAGCGTTTTTTGTAGCAGTGATCGCACTCATAACACTTGGCAATCCAGCTAAATTTCACGTTGATCTAACCCAAACTTTGGTGCTTTTGTGGCTTGGAGCGGTTGCTAGCGGGGTTGGCTATTTTATGTGGAACAAAGGGGCTTGCGAGGTCGATAGCGGCGTGCTTGCCATCATGAATAACGCCCTCATACCAGCTGCTATCATCGTAAATTTGGTCTTTTGGCAAAAGGACACCAACCTAACAAGGCTTATTTTAGGAGCTGTGATAATGTATATCTCGCTATTAATTCACAATAGAGTGATAAAATTTTACGGCGTAAAGGCTGCGTGAGGTTAAATTTAGGGTTAAATTTGAGCTTTTTAAGCGCCTTGCATCTTTACAAGCTGGGCGTTTAGCTGCATTATCCGAGCAAAGATAGCTCCTTTTTTGGTCTGAAGCGAGGCGACCAGCTCTTTTGCGTATGGGTTTTTGCTCGCACTTGCTTGCTTTATCGCAGCTTCAATCTCTTTTAGCTGTTTTTGCAGTTTTTCTAACTGCTTTTTTATGACATCGGCGCTACTCTCGCTCTCGTTATTTGTCTCGCTAACTAAATTTGAAGCGTCATGTAAGATAGCGCTTTTGTCGCTTTGTAAATTTTCGCTTTTTGAATTTGCTTCATCGCTCTTTAAATTTGCACTATTTGAAGAGCCATTTTTAGTTAAATTTATAAAATTTGAGTTTATCTGCATCGCCTCGCCTTTAAATTTAAAAGCATATCGGCAAATTTAAATAAAACTTTGGCTACGAAAAATTTAGCAAAAAGAGCAAAAGCGATGTCACGCCAAATAGTGGTGGCAAAAGTGCTGCTGGCTTAAATTTAACGCATAAAAGCGTGATGGCGTTATAGATTAAAAAGACAAATGTGCTTATGTGAAGACTACCAGAGCTTAGTCTAAAAGCTAACATCTTGCTTAAAATTTCATCAAAAATGCCACCATATCCAAATATATGAAGCAAAAAGCTTAGTGGATAAAATACGCCAAATATGTAGTTTAGGACAAGCACGCTAAGCTGCAAGAGGCTAATAAGTGGAAAGAAATAGAGCACCGCAACCTCCATCGCAAAAAAGACATATAAATTTAAAAGTAGCGAGTTTGCTAGCAGGCTAAATTTGGGCGCAAAGTATAAAAGATAGACGAAGATATAAAAGACGCCAAGGCATGAAAAATAAAAGCCAACGCTAAAAAGAAGCTGCGGAAATAGGGCGACGCTAAATAAAATAACGCCAAAGAGCGTGTAGAAATTTAAGATCTTTATCTTTTTGCAGATCATGTAAAATCCAGCCACGCTCATCAAAAATGCCCGCAAAAAGCTTGCTATAAAGCCGATCATATAAAAGTAAAAGCAAAGCACCAAAAATATGACGATAGTAAAGTCAAAAATGTATGAGCGGTAAGGCATATATCTTGCGTAGATGGGCTTAAAAACGAGCTTTAAAATAAAAAAGCAAACCGCGCTTATGACGCCAAGATGATATCCGCTAATGGCGATGAGGTGCGCCACGCCCCAGTTTGAGACGTCATCTCTTAGCTCGCCAAAGACATTTGTGCCAAGAAAAAGCGCTGAGTAAAGTTGCGAAATTTTGGCATTTTCGTGCTGAGCGAAGATGAAATTTATAGCTCTTTGCCTTAGGCTCTCGTCTTTTTTGATAACGGCTCTATCGTAGCTTGGCATGTAAAATGAGCCAGAAAGATAGTTTTTAAAACTAACGTCTATTGGCTGAACGCTAAGCGCTACTACGTCATAAAGGCTGATCTCGTCTTTTTTAGAAGCGGTTGTGTAAAAGCTAAAATTTGAGGTGTCGATCCTGATGATCTGGCGCTTTTTGCCGTTTTTCTCTTTGGTGAAATTTACGCTTACTTTGCCTAGGACGTCTTGCTCGCCAAGCTCCATAAAAGCGTTATATTCATGAAATTTAAGCGCTAAATTTAGACAAAAAAGCAAAAGGCAAAGCAGGAGAAAATAAAATACACGCCTGCTTTTTGGCAAATTTACTCTTTAAATTCAGTTGATTGCACCGGTGTGGTGGCGATATCGCAAAAGCGAGAGTACTGCTTTTGAAAGAGCACGTCGATAGATCCCACTTCGCCGTTTCTGTTTTTGCCAACGATGATCTCCGCGTTTTCTTGAAGCTTGTTAAAAACATGCTCGCTTTTATACTCTTTGCCATCGGCTGCTGCCTTGCTCTTTTTCTCGTTCTCCTCTTGCTCAAGATAGACCTCGTGCCTATAGACAAAAAGGATGATGTCAGCGTCTTGCTCGATCGCGCCTGACTCTCTTAGGTCACTTAGCATAGGGCGCTTGTTCGCGCGTGCTTCAAGGCCGCGGTTTAGCTGCGAAAGTGCGATGATAGGCATATCCAGCTCGCGCGCTAGAAGCTTTAAGCCACGAGAAATTTCAGCTATTTGTATGTGGCGATCGGCATAGTTGTTTGTGCTCATCATAAGGCCGATGTAGTCGATGACGCAGAGTGAAATTTCAGGGTGGGCCGACTTTAGCTTGCGAAGCTGCGTCCTTACTTGGTGGATATTTACGTATCCGCTATCGTGCACAAAGAGTTTGGCGTGCGAAAATTCGCTGCATGCGTGGCTAAAGTGAGCGAGCTTCTCGTCGTCCAAGGTTGCTGTCATTATCTCTTGAAGAGGGATCGAGGTCTTGTCGGCTAGCATCCTCATCATGATCTGCTCTGCTGGCATCTCAAGTGAGAAAAAGACGACGCCAGCGCCACTTTTTAAAACGTGCCCCATGAAATTTAGACAAAGCGTCGTTTTACCCATGCCAGGGCGTGCTGCGATGATGATGAGGTCGCCATTTTTAAAGCCTTTTATCATCTCATTTAACTTTTTAAAGCCAGTGTTTAGTCCGATGATATCGCGCTCATTTAGGGCAGCTTGCTTTTGCATATGCACGATCAAGCTTTTTATGATATCTTCGCTATCTCTGATGCTGCCAGTGCCGCTGCCATCGACAAGAGAGTAAAATTCTTGACTTAGCTCATCGACCATATCGCGGCTAGCTTTGTCCTCATTTACCTTACTTGGGATATCGTGAGCGATCTTGACTAGACTTCGTTTTATCGATTTTTCTTTTAGCTCGTTTGCGTATCTTTGGATGTCGATGATCGAGTTTGTGGCCAAAATGCTCGCCATGACGTTGTCATCGTAGTTTTCGCCAAGCTTGTTTTTGATAAATGTCGATGCGATAGGCACGTCGCCGTTTAGACAATCAACCATCGCTTTGTAAATTTGTGCGTGAGCCTTTAGGTAAAAGTCGCCAGCCTTGATCGTGTCAAAAATTTCGCCCAAAGCATCGTTGTTTGCGATGATCGAGCTTAGTATGGCTCGCTCCATATCAAGGTCGTAAAGGTTGCTAAATTCTATCTCGTTAAGTCTCTCTTTTGCCACTGCTTTATCCTCTGCTCTTTATCTCGTCGTCGATCTCTTGTAAAAATCTATCCACAAGCTCGCTCTCAGGCAGTCTAGCGACCACTTCGCCGTGGCGCATGATCATGCCATTTCCCTTGCCAAATGCTATGGCGACGTCTGCGCCTTTTGCCTCGCCGATAGCATTTACTACGCAGCCCATCACTGAGACATTTAGTGGCTCTTTTATCCCTTTTGTCTTTTCTTCTACGAGCTTTACTGCAGCCATTAAATCAGCTTGCAAACGCCCACAAGTTGGGCATGAGATGATGTTTAGCCCCTCTTTTTGGCGGCCACTATCCTTTAAGATCGCCTTTGCGACTTTGATCTCCTCTTCAAGCTCGCCCGTGATGCTAACTCTCATCGTGTCGCCGATGCCTTCAAGCAAAAGCCCGCCAAGTGCGATCGCGGACTTGATAGTCGCGTGAAAAGTTGTACCTGCCTCTGTTACGCCTAGATGAAATGGGTAGTTTGTCTTTGGGCGAAGCGCTCTATATGCTTGCATAGTGCACTCGACGTCACTTGATTTAAGCGAAATTTTAATGTCCGTAAAGTCAAAATCCTCAAGAAGCTTGATGTTGTATAAAGCACTCTCCACCATAGCCTCAACCGTGCGGCCATAGCGATCCTCAAACTGCTTTTCAAGCGAGCCAGAATTTACGCCTATGCGGATAGGTAAATTTCGCTGTTTGCAGGCATCAACGACTGCTTTTATATTTTTAGCTGAGCCTATGTTGCCTGGATTTATGCGGATAGCATCGACAAATTCGCTAACGATGAGCGCGTAGGTGTGGTTAAAATGAATGTCTGCAACGACTGGGATGGGTGAGCCAGCGACGATCTCTTTTAACGCGCTGGCGTCCTCTTTGTCAAAAACTGCGCAGCGCACGATGTCACAGCCTGCAAAATATAGCCTTTGTATCTGCTCAAGTGTGCCTTTTACGTCTTTTGTCTTTGAAAATGTCATCGACTGCACGGAGATCGGTGCGTCACCGCCTATTAAAACATCGCGAATTTTTATCTGTTTTGTCGGGTATCGTTGCAAAATTTTGCCTTTAAATTTTATTGGGGATTATAAAAAAAAATGGCTTTTAAAAGGCTTGAAAAATTAATAAAGTTTTTAAATGCAGGCAGTTTGCAATTCAGGTCTCTTTATTGTAAATGCAAATTTTAAAATTTCACTCACTCGCCTTAGCAGCTTACTAAATTTAGGGTTCATGGTCATTCGCCACTAAATTTAGAAGCGTGATATGCCAGCTCTAATTTTAAAATTTGTCTGACTTTCTATTACACAAAACGCATGCAGTGCGAAGCACAATTGCATGCACTTTGAACGTGCGAGGGGTTTAGGGGATTGTTAAGGGGGAAGGGAGCTTCTTTGCTTAGCAAGCTCGCAACTGCAAGCAGACCGTAATTCAAGCCTCTTCCCCCTTAACAAAGAAATAAAGCTTTAAATTTTAAAAATCCATTTTGCAAATTTTAAAATTCCACTCACTCGCAAGAATTGACTACTAAAATTTGGCTTCGCTTACAGCTTAGCTCAAATTTTAGAGCCGAAATTGCTCGTTCATGAAATTTTAAAATTTACTTGACATTTATCTGACTTCACAAGGCAAATTTGCAAATTTTAAAATTTTCTCACTCGCCTTAGCAACTTGCTAAATTTAAAATTTGCTTTATTAAATTCTTCTTCTAACTAAAATTCACCGGATCTATATCGATATCGCTAAGTTCGCTTTTGCAGAGGTTTGCCGCTTTTAAAAGCATGGTGTGTGAGTTTGAACGAAGTAAAATTTCATATCTAAATTTACCCACAAGATACTCAGCCTGGCACTTGCCATATCCCACGATCTCTAGTTCATCGCCTTTTAGTGGCTCTAGTCTTTGCACAAATTCGTTCATTGCGCCCTTTGCTGTGCTCTCATCTTTGTGCGAAACGACCACACGAAGCAGCCTCGTAAATGGCGGATACAGCCCCTCTCGGTAGCTGATCTCCTCCTTTAAAAATGCGTCATAGTCGCTGATATAACTTTCAAAAAACTCCCTTTGTTTGCTTTGAATGATGACCCTGCCAGCTCCGTTTCTGCCGGCTCTGCCAGCTACTTGCATGGCAAGGGCAAGCGTCCGCTCTCTGGCTCTAAAATCAGGAAAATTTAAAAGCTCGTCAAAGCCCATGATGACGGCTAGCTCGACGTTGTGATAGTCATGCCCCTTGCTTAACATCTGCGTGCCAAGCAGGATATCTATCTTGCCGTCGTTAAATTCTTTTAAAGCCTTTACGAGCTTATTTTGCGTCGTGATCTCGTCTCTGTCAAATTTAGCGATCCTAGCGTTTGCAAACTCAGCTTGCAGCCGCTCTAAAAGCTCGCTCGTGCCGATCTTTTTAGCCTCTATCATCTCGCTACCGCACTGGTGGCAGGTCTTTGGCACGGCCATTTTGTGCTCGCAGTATTGGCACTTGAGCACGTTTTGCTTTTTATAGTAGCTCATACCGATGCTACAAAATGGACACTTCACCGTCTCGCCGCAGTTTTTGCAGACAAGATATTTGAAATTTGCCCTTGTTGGCAGGCAGATGACGGCTTGTTTTTTGTTTTCAAGCGTCTTTGCGATCTGCTCTTTTAAAATTTCGCTTATGCCAGTCTCGCTCTCGTCAAATATATAGCTCTTTTGCGACGCAAAATATGTCCCTTTTAGGCGAAAACATTCTTGCTTGTAAAAGCTCGTAAGGCTTGGCGTGGCGCTTCCAAGTACCACTTGCAGGTCAAATTTGCTAGTTAAAAAGAGTGCGAGATCTCTTGCGTTGTAGTGGGGTTTTGAGCCTGTGTTTTTGTAGCTATCGTCGTGCTCTTCGTCGATGATGATGAGTTTTAGCTTCTCAAGTGGCAAAAATAGGGCAGATCTTGCACCTGCAATAAGCCTTGCTTTGCCACTTTTGATGTCTTTTAAAATTTGCTCTTTTTTCTTTGGCGTGATCTTAGAGTGCCACACAGCCACAGCCTCGCCAAAGAAGCTTTCTAAGCGCTTTTGCATCTGCGGTGTTAGTGAAATTTCAGGCATTAAAAATAGCGCTTGGTTACCTGCGTTTAAAATTTCTCTAATTTTAGCTATGTAAATTTCACTTTTGCCACTTCCTGTGTCGCCAAAGATGAGCGAGCTTTTTCGCTCGTTTATAAAATTTAGCGCTTCAAGCTGCTTTGGGCTTAAATTTGGCGATTTAAAGTCGCTTTCGCCACTATAAATTTCATCATCAGTAAGGCTTTGTGGTTCAAATAAATTTATAGCAACGCCAAGCTCGCAGGTGTAGTAGTAGGCGATAAATTTAGCTAATGTTACTTGGATATCGTTTAGCTTAATGGGTAAAATTTCATCAATAAAGCTTGTTTTAAAGCTTGGCTCGCCCACTTCGCGCAGGATAAAGCCAACTAGGGTTTTGCCCCTAAGTTTTGCAGTGACGGCACGAAATGGCGCAATATCTAGCTCACTTTTATATGTGAGCGCAGCTAAATTTACCCCGCTAAATACGACCTCGTAGTATCTCATCACTCAAGAGCACTGCAAAGTCCGTCGCTACTCTCGCAGTTAAATTCGCCAGTTGTGTTTTTGTAAGTGAAATTTGCTGTTTGTCCGTCTAGTTTGAAGGTATAAGTGGTTGCTCCAGTTTTATGCCAGCCGTTTTTTGTGCCGCTGTCTGCGATATTTACGCTTATTACTTTGTTGAAAAGTTTGTTCCCATCATCAAGCGCGTCTGGATATGCTGGAGTGCCTTTTAGGACGCTATCGTTGTATTTTAGCGAGATGCCGCTTTTTATGGCAGCGATTTGCGTTTTCGCATTTGCGACTATGGCGTCGCTTCTAGTAAAGAAAAGTTTTGGTATAGCAATAGCGCTTAAGACGCCAAGTATGACGATGACAAATATAATTTCTATTAGGGTAAAAGCTCTTTTTTTCATTTATTTTCCGGTTTTAGTATCTCTTCTATCTCTTTTGTGACGTCCTTTACGACGCGCAAATTTGTGTAGCTCTCGTAGCTCTTTTCGACAAAGGCGTTTATAAGCTCACGTGGCTCGATAAATTTCTTTCCCCCCATAAATTTCTGCCAGTCACGCTCAAAAACTTCAGCAAAATCATCATCAAGCGTTATTGTGTAGTCGCGAGATGATACGGTGAGCGTGATCTGTTTCATCTTTTATGCCAAAAATGCCTAGCTTATCTACCAAGGACAGCTTCGATCTTTTTCATTACATCATCAGCTTCGCTATTTTTCTTGTCTAAATCCTCTTCTAGGCGCATGATCTGGTTGGTTTTTGCTTCATTTTGTGCTTTTAATGTTACGATCTCGTTACGTAGCTCTTCATTTACTTTGCAAACTTCATCGTATTTTGTGATGAGGTCATTTACTTTATCGCTTAGTGTGGTTAAGATCGCATTATCTTCAAACATAAAGGTTCCTTTAAAATAATAATTAATGCCGTATTCTAACACGCAGAGGCTAAATTCTTTTTAAAATTCTCATTTGACAAAGCACTATCTTTGCTATAAAATTCGCCCAAATTTAAAGGTAGTTAATGAGTAAATTTGAAATTTCATCTAAATTTAGCCCAAGCAGCGATCAAGCAAGAGCGATAAAAGAGATAGTAAAAAGTATAAAATCAGACAATAAATACCAAACTCTTCTAGGCGTGACAGGATCTGGTAAGACCTTTACCATGGCAAATGTCATACGCGAGCTAAACATGCCAACGCTTATAATGACGCATAACAAATCCTTAGCCGCTCAGCTTTACAGCGAATTTAAGGGCTTTTTCCCAAAAAACCACGTCGAGTACTTCATAAGCTACTACGACTACTACCAGCCAGAGGCCTATATCCCAAGAAGCGACCTATATATAGAAAAGGATAGCTCAGTAAATGAGGAGCTTGAGCGCTTGCGCCTCTCTGCGACGGCTAGTTTGCTAAGCTTTGATGATGTCGTCTGTGTGGCCTCAGTCTCTGCAAACTACGGCCTTGGTAATCCAAGCGAGTATAAAGGGATGGTGGCATATCTTAGCGTGGGTGAGAAGATAAGCCAAAGAAAGCTTTTAGAGCAGCTTGTGGATATGGGCTATAAGCGCAATGACAACTACTTTGATAGGGGGGATTTTCGTGTAAATGGCGATGTGGTGGATATTTACCCAGCTTACTACAACGACGAAGCCTTAAGGGTCGAGTTTTTTGGCGATGAGATCGATGCGATGTATCATTTTGACGTGCTTGACAACAAAAGGCTAAAGGATATCTCCAAATTTACGCTTTACGCCACCAGCCAGTTCATCGTGGGCGCTGATAGGCTAAAGATCGCGATGAAAGAGATCGAAGAGGAGCTTGATGCGCGTTTAAAAGAATTTAACGAGCAGGGCAAGCTAGTCGAGGCGCAAAGACTAAAACAAAGGGTGGAGTTTGACCTTGAGATGATGGCAAGCACTGGCATGTGTAAGGGCATCGAAAACTACGCGCGCCACCTAACCGGTCAAAAGCCCGGAGAGACGCCATACTCGATGTTTGACTACTTTGAGATAAGTGGCAAAGACTATCTAGTCATCGTCGATGAGAGCCACGTGAGCTTGCCGCAGTTTAGGGGTATGTACGCAGGCGATAGGAGCCGTAAAGAGGTGCTTGTGGAGTATGGATTTCGCTTGCCTTCAGCGCTTGATAACAGGCCGCTTAAATTTGACGAGTTTATAAGCAAAAAGGCGAAATTTCTCTTTGTCTCAGCCACGCCAAACGAATATGAGCTTGGTATCAGCCAGGGCCACGTCTATGAGCAAATTTTGCGACCTACTGGGCTACTTGATCCGATCATCGAGATAAAAGATAGTGACAATCAAGTCGAGGCGCTATTTGACGAGGCAAAGGCGGTCATCGCTAGAGGTGAGCGAGTGCTAGTTACGGTGCTAACTAAAAAGATGGCCGAGGAGCTAAGCCGCTACTATATCGAGCTTGGCATAAAGGTCAAGTATATGCACTCAGACATCGATGCGATCGAGCGAAATGAGATCATTAGAGGGCTTAGAAGCGGCGAATTTGACATGCTAATAGGCATAAATTTGCTCCGTGAGGGGCTTGACCTGCCTGAAGTGAGCCTGATAGCGATAATGGACGCCGATAAAGAGGGTTTTTTGCGCTCGACAACGAGCCTTATACAGACGATGGGGCGTGCGGCTAGAAATGTAAATGGCAAGGTGCTAATGTTTGCCAAAAAGATCACGCACTCGATGAAAGAGGCGATCGATACGACGACAGCTAGGCGTAAATTTCAAGATGAATACAACAAAGCTCACGGCATCACGCCGCACTCTGCTAGCAGAAATATCGAAGAGAGCTTGCACGTTGAGGATGATGGTGAAATTTACAAGCGTGGTAAAAATTTAGAGAAGATGCCAGCTAGCGAGCGAGCTGCGATAGTAAAAGAGCTAAGAAAGCAGATGCTTGAAGCGGCGGCGCAGCTGGAGTTTGAGAAGGCGGCGGCGCTAAGAGATGAGATAGCAAAGATGAGAAAACTTTAAAAAAGACAAGCCCTTTTTGTTTTATACTGCGTTGGATATCGCTTCAAACTTCGGTCACGTATCATATATACGCTCCCTCGTTTTTGCTCATCCGCCTTGTCTGAAACAAAAATTTTCTTGTCTTGATGGCTTAAATTTACTTATTCTATTTTTGGTCAGAAATTTCTTCATAGCATTTAAAATCATCACAAGATACTTTGCCTTGATGTTTTGGTAGCTAAAATTTAAATTTCTACGTGTCTATGGTCTGCGCAAATTTTAACTGCACAACATTTAAATCTATCACAAAATACTGCTGCCAAATGCCATAGTTTGGCTCTTTTGGATTTTTAAATTTAGCTTTGCTTTTGTAGAGAAGCAAAAAAACTTATTCTCTTTGGCAAGTTTTGTCTAAATTTCAGCTCGTATCAAATTTCGCTTGCTCAACAAAATTTAAAGTCCAAAAAGTAAAATTTACAAAATCAGCTCTAGGGGCGAGAAATTTAACTGCGTTTCTCGTAGCTTTGCGCCAAAGTCGGGTGTGCAAAGGATCTAGTCTGTGGCTCGGGGCACTGCTATCTAGTGCCATTTTGAGCAAAAGAGCTTGGTAAAAGCCGCAACATTTGAGACATCAAAAAGAGGTGGCCAGATCGCTTACAACATCAGAGATGATAGCAAGGCTGTTCTATCCGCTGTTAGCAAGCTATTTTTGTAAATTTATATCTTGCTAACCGGCTTTAAAAAATAGCTCGACACCGCGCAGATGAGCGAAACTGCTGCGATAAAGTAAAACGAGTGCGTTAGGCTAAAGATGTCAGCGATCTTACCGATGACCGTTGCGAATATACCGCCGATTGTTATACTAAGTCCAAGCGTTACGCCAGAGGCTAGGCCGATCTGGTTTGGCAGATAAAGCTGTGCAAGGGCGATAGAGGGGCTAAAAGATAGGCTGATGCAAGCACTCACGCAGATGGAGGCCACGAGAAATAGCGCGTAGCTGTCGATAAAGAGCATTAGCACGACTAGTGGCGCAGCGATGCTTAGGCTTATTTTGATGAGCCTAACTAGGCCGTATCTATCTGCTAGAGCTCCGCCAAATAGCGTAGAGATCGCGCCTGCAGCAAAAAACATACTTAAATTTACATTTGCAGCCTCTTTGCTAAGGCCAAAAATTTTGATGAGATAGATGCTAAAAAATGCCGAAAAGCCAAATGCGACGATAGAGCGTGAAAATATGCAGACACAAAGCCTCAAAAATGCACCCAGATCGTCTTTTAGAGCGCTTGTTTTTTGTGAAATTTGCTTTTTGTGATTGCCTTCGAGCGCTTTTATAAATTTGCCCTTTTTGAGGTATAAAAGTGTTAGCAAAATTTGAGGTATGATGAAGACTAGCGTCCCTTTTAGACCAAAATTTCCCACAAAAACGGCGACTAAAATGGGCCCAACTGCAAAGCCTACGTTGCCACCAAATGAAAATATACTTATGCTTTTGGCTCTATTTTTGGCGTTTGAAGCGTAGTTTACGATCCTTGCGGCGCTTGGGTGAAAGAGCGCGGCGCCGATACCGCTTATCATCACGCAAACTAGGATGATGTAGTAGTTTGTCACAAAGCCAGTTAGGCTCATGCCCCCGCCTGCAAGTAGTAGCCCAAGCGGGATGACGTATGGTAGCTCTTTTTTGTCGCTTAGGCGGCCGATAAGTGGTTGGATGAGCGAGCTTGCTAAATTTGTGGTGGTCACGAGCGAGGCGGCTGTGGCGTAGTCGTAGTGGTAGCTCGCGATAAAAAATGGCAGCATCGCACCAAGCGCGCTTTGGTTTATGTCGCTACAAAAGTGCCCAAGTCCCATTAGATACTTTAAATTTTCCGCCTTTTTCATCTAAAATAGCCCTTTTAAAAGCCCCTTTAAATTTTGTTTTTCGCCGCTTGCGTCATCATCTTTGCCCAGCTTTTTATCTAAAAATCTACCTATCTCTTTTTTGACCTTATTTTCGAGATACTGCGATCTGACGTCGTATTTTAGCTTGTCTGTCGTACCTGAAATTTGCACGTTTAGATCGGTCTTTTCGAGCCTGCAAACAAGCGGCGCGTTAAGCATTTTTGTCGCGGTATTGTAAGTGCCGTTTGCAACCTTTATGTCGCTCTTTGGCGAGCTTAAATTTACGTTAAAGATGACGTTATCGCCCTTTATATCGCCATAAATTTTGCCGTCTTTGTAAATTTCTTTTGTGATGTCCTTGCCGGTGAAGGTTTTTATATTGTTTGTGAGATTTGTGCTGGCTAGGTGACCCTCTTTTAGTAAGATGTCAAATTTACCGAGCTTTTGCTTTGTCTCGTAGTCAAATTTAGCATCGCCGTTGCCGTCATAGAGGTGCTCTAGCCCTAAAGTCTGCGTTAGCCCCTTGACTTCAAAGTTTTTTAGCACTGCATCAAGCACGCCACCTTTGTAGTTTGCCTCGAGTTTGCCTTTAAATAGATCATCTGAAGTGGCTTTCACGCTTAGATCATCCACTTTGCCATTTGCCGTTACGAGGGCTGCAAATTTACCGTGAAGCTCGCGGCCAGCTAAAAATGCAAGCTTATTTAGCTCCGAAACTACCGCTTGAAGCTTTAAGTTTAGCGTGCTTTTGCCCACGTCAAAGCTGCCATCTATGCCCTTTATATCAGCTAGCGAGCTAAAAAAGTCGCCACTAAATTTTGCTACGTCGCCTTTGTAATCTAGGCTCAAATTTGAGCTAAATTTCTCATTTTCTGGGAATTTTTTATCAAGCATTTTACTAAGCGCTGCGGCGTTAAATTTGCCATCATTTAAAGCGATCGTTGCGGTGACGCTTGGACTTTTGCTAAAGATATTTTGCCCCTTTGCTTGGATATTCGTCTTAGCGTTTGCCAGCCTGTCGTTGCCGCTAAGTGCTAAAATTTCTCCTAACTGCGCCTCTTTTAGGCTAAGATCAAGATTTTCATTTTTTATGGTGGCGTTTAGCTTGCCAGCAAAGGCATCGCCGCCTAAATTTAGCTCATCTATCTTGCTTGTTTTAACCTTCATATCGCCCGCAAGCGCCATCTTTGAGCTCACCTCAAAGCCACTAACCGCTTTAAATTTTTCAGGATCGCTAATGAGCAGGGCAAATTTGCTAAAAATTTGGCCGTTTTTTAAGTCATAAACGCCCTTTACATCCTTTAGTTCGCCAAGGTCGCTAAGCATGTTTGCGTCAAAATTTACAAGCTCACCTTTTGCTGTGGCGCCACCTTTTAGCTCAAATTTCGCCGCATTTTTAAGCTTTGCAAGCCCTTTATCTATAAGGCCATTTTTTATCTCAAATTTAGCCTCGCCCGCAAGCTTTTTTAGCTCGTCAAATCCGCTAAAATTTGCGTTTAAATTTATCTGCCCGTCTGCGTAGCTAGGCTGCAAGGCAAGTGCTAGAAGCTCTTTTAGCTTGATGTTAGTTGCATTTAGGGCTAAGTTTTTGCTATCAAAATTTGCATTTATCTTGCCACCAAGCCCGTTTATCTCAGCTTTTAAGTTTTTAAGAGCATTTTCTTGCATTGTAATTTCGCCGTTTGCATCCACAGCGCCACTTAGTTGCTCGCCTAAGAACTTGCCAAAAAGGGCAAGATCAGGCACATTTAGCGAAAAGTCGCTCTTTAAATTTTTACTAGCTAAATCATAAGTCGTCTCGTTTGCTTTTAAAGTGGCTTCAGGTGCGATGATAAGGGTTTTTGCGCTCACTTTTTCATTTGCAAATTTAGCATTTACGCCGCCTTTAAAGCTTATATCTTTTGCTAAATTTAGCCCAAATTCATTTTTAAGAATTTCTTTGTTTATCGCTGCATCGCTTGCTAAAATTTGAGCGTTAATGATGGGCTCATTTTTCTCATCAACTCCTTGCATATTGCTCGTTAGATCAAGCTTACCGATAGCTAAATTTGGCTTTTTAGCAAGAGCTGAGATCTCAGAAAGTTCGATATTTTTAGCGTCAAGATTTAGGGCTTTTGGCAGATAGTCTTTTAAATTTGCGTTTAAATTTATATTTGAGCCAAGCGCCGTGCCAGTTGCCGCTAGCTTAAAGTCGCTAAATTTACCAGCCACGTTTGCTTTAAGAGCGACATCTTTTTTTAGACCAAGCTCGCTAGCCTTTGCCTTGTCGGCGTTTATATCCATGTTTAAATTCATACTTTGAGCAAGCAAGGAAAGCTCGCCATTTGCCTTTAAATTTATGGCGTTCATCACGGTCACTTCTAAATTTAAGGTGCTAAGACCAAGGTTAAACTCTTTAAATTTGACATCAATACCACGAGCTAGCGCCTCTTTTTCTATTTTACTGGCTATAAATTTGTTGCCAATTGAGCTAAAGATAAAGCCAAAGATGCAAGCTACTATGAGCACAAGCGCGCCAACTATGTAAGCTACTTTTTTCATAAAATTCCTTTATATTAGTTTTACATATCATAAAACTTTAGTCACTTAGACTAAAGTTTTTAATAAAATTCACTATAAATTATTGACTTTTTCAGAAAAAAATGCTAGGATTTCATCACTCAAAAATAAAGAGTGCTAAAAAAGACAATTAAACTAAAAGGATGAACAATGAACTTTCAACCATTAGGCAAGCGTGTCCTAGTCGAACGCGTAGAAGAGACAAAGACGACAGCTTCGGGCATAATTATACCTGATAACGCAAAAGAAAAACCTTTAAGCGGCGAGGTAAAAGCAGTTGGTGCTGAAGCTGAGGGCGTAAAAGTTGGCGAAAAAGTAGTATTTGCTAAATACGCTGGCACTGAGGTGAATTTAGATGATAAAACATATCTTGTTTTAAACATCGACGACATTTTAGGCGTGATTAAATAATTTAAAAAGGAAAGACAATGGCAAAAGAAATTTTTTACTCTGATGATGCAAGAAACCGCCTATACGAGGGCGTAAAAAAACTAAATGACGCTGTAAAAGTGACAATGGGACCAAGAGGCAGAAATGTCCTTATCCAAAAGAGCTTTGGCGCTCCAAACATCACAAAAGACGGCGTTAGCGTGGCTAAAGAAGTTGAGCTAAAAGATACTATCGAAAACATGGGTGCAAGCCTAGTTAGAGAAGTAGCTAGCAAGACAAACGACCAAGCAGGTGACGGCACTACAACAGCAACTGTGCTAGCTCACGCGATATTTAAAGAGGGTCTTAGAAACGTAACTGCTGGCGCAAATCCTATCGAAGTAAAGCGCGGCATGGATAAAGAAGTGGCAGCTCTTATAGATGCACTAAAAAATATCTCTAAAAAAGTTTCTGGCTCAAAAGAGATCGCTCAGATCGCTACTATCTCTGCTAACTCAGACGAGAGCATCGGCAAGCTTATCGCTGATGCGATGGAGAAAGTCGGCAAAGACGGCGTCATAACAGTAGAAGAGGCAAAGTCTATCCAAGACGAGCTAAGCGTAGTTGAGGGTATGCAGTTTGACCGCGGATATCTAAGCCCATACTTCATCACAAACCCTGAAAAGATGCAAGTTGAGCTAAGCAATCCATTTATATTGCTATTTGACAAGAAGATCACAAATCTAAAAGACCTGCTTCCAGTGCTTGAGCAAGTACAAAAGAGTGGCAAACCACTTCTAATCATCGCTGAAGATATCGAAGGCGAGGCACTTGCAACGCTTGTTGTAAATAAACTTCGTGGCGTGCTAAACATCTCAGCTGTAAAAGCTCCTGGCTTTGGCGATAGAAGAAAAGCAATGCTTGAAGATATCGCTATCTTAACAGGTGGCGAAGTTATCAGCGAAGAGCTAGGCAGAACACTAGAGAGTGCCACTATAAACGACCTTGGACAAGCTTCAAGCGTAGTTATCGACAAAGATAACACAACTATCGTAAATGGTGCAGGCGAGAAGTCAGCGATCGACGCTAGAATCACTCAAATAAAAGCTCAAATCGCAGAGACTACAAGCGACTACGACAAAGAAAAACTTCAAGAGCGCCTTGCAAAACTAAGCGGCGGCGTGGCAGTTATCAAAGTAGGTGCTGCGACTGAGACTGAGATGAAAGAGAAAAAAGACCGCGTAGATGACGCTCTAAGCGCTACTCGTGCAGCTGTTGAAGAGGGCATCGTAGTAGGTGGCGGTTCAGCTCTTATCCTCGCTTCAAAGAGTGTAAATTTAAATTTACAAGGTGACGAGGCAATCGGTGCTGAGATCGTTAGAAGAGCGCTTCGTGCTCCACTTCGCCAGATCGCTGAGAACGCTGGTTTTGACGCTGGCGTGGTAGCAAATGCTGTTGAGACAAGCAAAGATGCAAATTTTGGCTTTAACGCTGCAACTGGCGAATATGTAAATATGTTTGAAGCTGGTATCATCGACCCAGTAAAAGTTGAGAGAGTTGCGCTTCAAAACGCTGTTAGCGTGGCTAGCTTGCTACTAACAACTGAGGCAACTATCAGCGAGATAAAAGAAGAAAAAGCAATGCCTGCAATGCCTGACATGGGCGGAATGGGTGGCATGGGCGGCATGATGTAGCAGCCCTTTTCGAGCTAGAGCTTTCTAGCTCGAATTTAAATTTTAACCTCACTAAATTTATAAAATTATTTACTCCTTTTTAAATTTATTCTTGTATCATTTTTGCATTTTTTTAGGGAGAGTTTACAATGAAATATGATGAAATTTTTAGAGAATACGACATCCGCGGCATTTTTGAAAAAGACTTGACAGAGGACAGTGTCAAGGCTATAGGACTTGCTTTGGGTAAGAAATTTAACGAATTTGGCGTGAAAACTTTAAGCGTTGGCTTTGACGCAAGGCTAAGTGCTAGCACACTTTTTAGGTATCTGCTAAGCGGTCTAAACAAGGCTGGTGGCTTTAAAATTTATAACATCGGCTTGCTACCAACTCCTGTTGGCTACTTTAGCGTTTATGCTGACTATTTCGATGCAAACATCATGATCACGGGCTCTCACAACCCAAAAGATTATAACGGCTTTAAGATCACCATTAAAAAAGATAGTTTTTTTGGCAAAGATTTGCAAATTTTAAAAGATAAGGTGAATGAGATAATCGCCTCTGGTGAGCAAATAGCAGACGATGAGAGCTGTGAGAAATTTAACATCTTAGAAAAATACGTTGAGTTTTTTGTAAAAGAATTTAGTGAGCTTAAAAATTTCAAAAAGCCTTTTGTCATCGACTGCGCAAATGGCGCTGTAGGCGTGAGCTTGGTGCCTATCGTCAAGGCGCTTGGGCTAAATGCGAAAATTTTATATGAAGATCCAGACGGAAATTTCCCAAATCACCACCCAGACCCAAGTGAAAAAGAGAATTTAAAAGAGATATTTTCGCTCATCGAAAAGAAGGAATTTGACCTTGGATTTGGCTTTGACGGAGATGGTGACAGGATCGCGGTTATAACGCCAAAAAGAGATATAAAAGGCGATGAGCTAGCCTATCTTTATGCGCTAAATATGAAACATCCAAAGGTGCTTGGCGAGGTAAAATGCTCACAAAATATGTATGATGAGATCGCCAAGATCGGCGAAGTCTTCATGGGCAAGACTGGACACAGTAATATAAAAAAGATGATGAAAGAGCTAAACGTAGATCTCGCAGCTGAAGTGAGCGGTCATATATTCTTTAAAGAGCGCTATTTTGGCTTTGATGACGCGCTTTATGCGATGATGAGGGTGCTTGAGCTAGTGCATAAAGGCTTTGATCTTGACGGCGAGCTTGATAAGATGCCACTTGTCTTTAGCACCGATGAGATCAAGGTAAAGACGACTGACGAGGCTAAATTTAAGATAGTTGCCAAGTTAAAAGAGTGCGTGAAAAACGAGGGTTGTGACCTGCCAAGGATAAAAAATATCATTGATATTGATGGCATAAGAATTCAGTTTGAAAATGGCTGGGCGCTGGTGCGTGCGTCAAATACAACGCCAGTTATTGTTACTAGATTTGAAGCTAAGAGCAAGGAATTCTTAGAAGAGATCGAGCAAAAAGTGACAAATTTGCTTAAGGGCTTAATGTAGCCAATAAAAGCATTTTGGGTTAAATTTACTCCAAAATGCTTTTCAAATTTTTATTTAAACATCCAACTTATCTGGCTTTTGCTGGTTTCTTTTCGGGCAGTTCCGCATACATGCCGCGCAACAATTCTCCAATCAAATTCGCATCCTCAAATTTCTCGAATACATGCATTAACGTCTTTGAGCCATTATAAGGATAACGTAGTTCTGAGTCTGCAAGAAGTCTGTCCGATGTCGGCGTTCTCTTTAAAAACAGTTCATTATTACAAATGTCACCTATCAGTTTACCGTTAAAATATACAAGGTATCCACCCATCATGGATTTTATGACAATATCGCCGAATTCAGAAAATCTATCGCGAACATATTCATTAAATTCATTCACTATGATCACTCACTTTGAATTTAGAGTTTGCCGCCTTCGACGACTAGAGATTCAGGATTGACACTGTCACCATAGATCGGTTTTAGTGTTGCGTCATAGTCTTTGTGGAAGAAATTTTCTTTTCCAAGCTCGATGATCTCGTTATTTAACCAATCAAGCAAGGCCTTGTTGCCCTTTTTGACAGCTGGAGCTATCACATCCACATCGCCAAGCGCTTCAACGCCAACGACAAAGCCAGGAGTCTCTTTCGCCCAGGCAAAAAGTAGGGCATTATCATGCGCTAGAGCCGCACCCCTTTTATCAACCAAAGCTGCGAAAGTTTCGGTGTTTTGATCATACTTTAAAAGCTTGATATCAGGATAATTTTTTGTAAAAAATGCGTCCGCAGTTGTGCCTTTATTGACGATTAAAGTTTTATCTTTTAGCTCATCGACGCTCTTTATCACAGCGCCCTCAGGGCTAACGATGCCAAGTGAGACCTTCATATATGGAAGCGCAAAATCAACAACTTGTGCGCGCTCAGGCGTCTTTGTAAAATTTGCAAGCGTGATATCGACCTTGTCAGCTGTGAGTACTTCGACCCTGCCAGCAGCCTCGACTAGCTCAAATTTAACCTTGCTCTCATCGCCAAGCAAGTCTTTTGCGATGCGTTTTGCAAAATAGATGTCATAGCCTTGGTTTTTGCCGTCTTTATCAACGTAGCCAAATGGCGGTTTGTCGCTAAAAACGCCTATCCTTATATATCCACGCTCTTTGATCTTTGCGATCGTGTCAGCTTGGTTTGAAGCGGCCGCTTTGTCCGCACCTTTGTCATCACCACAACCCGTTAGAAAGACGGTAGCGACTAATGCTAATAAGAAAAATTTAAATTTTCTCACTCTTTCTCCTTTGAAAAATTTAGTAAATAAGAGCGGTCAAATCTCGCTCTAAACGCATTTTGAAAAAACGGCAAATTATCTCTTATTTTTTCTAAAATGAGAATAAATTTAGAAATTTCTTCGCTCGCTCGCTCTTTGGATTAGTAAAAAACTCCTCTGGCTCGCTGATCTCCACGATCGCTCCAGCGTCCATAAATACGATCTTATTTGCAACCGCTCTTGCAAAGCTCATCTCGTGAGTGACTATTAGCATCGTCATGCCGTCTTTGGCTAAATTTAGTATCACATCAAGCACTTCTCTAACGATCTCTGGATCAAGCGCAGCCGTAACCTCGTCAAATAGCATGATCTCAGGGTTTAAACAAAGGCTTCTTACTATGGCTATGCGCTGCTTTTGACCGCCGCTTAGCTCCTTTGGATAGGCAAATTTCTTATCAAGTAGCCCAACCTTGCTTAGCCACATATCAGCCGTTTTTTCAGCCTCGGCTCTATCTCTTTTTTGCACCTTTAAAGGTCCAAGAAGGACGTTGTCTATGACGTTCATATGGTCAAATAGCTCGTAGCTTTGAAAGACCATGCCGACCTTTTGGCGGATCCTTTGCCACTCTTTAAATTTAGCATCTATCACTTCGCCGTCTATGACGATCTCGCCGCTTGCGATGCTCTCAAGGCCGTTTATGCATCTAAGTGTTGTGCTCTTGCCACAGCCTGATGGCCCAAGAAGCACGACCACTTCGCCACTTTTTACCTCTAAGCTTATATCCTTTAAGGCGTGAAGCTCTCCATAAAATTTGTTTAAATTTTTAAGTTCCAAGATATTTTCGCTCATTTTAGCTCCATTTTTCTTCTAGTTTTTTTGATAGTTTTGAGACTGGATAGCAGATCGCAAAATATAAAAAGAATATGAGCGTATATATCCAAAATGGCGCCATAGGATTTGTAAATACATTTCGCTCGATGATCTGCTGACCGACTTTGACCACCTCTACAACGCCGATTAGCACGACGATAGAGGTCGTTTTTATCATACGGCTTAGTAAATTTACAGCTCCAGGCACCAGCCTTCTTGTGGCAAGAGGGATGATGACATAAAAGTAAATTTGAAATTTGCTAAGTCCAAGTGAGGCAGCTGACTCAAACTGGTGCTTTGGTATCGAGGTGATAGCGCCGCGCACGATATCCATCATCTCAAAAACGCCCCAAAGGCTAAAGACGATGAGTGAGGCGGTAAATGCCGAGATATGCAGCCCAAAAGCCTTGCTAACGCCAAAGTAAAATAAAAATAGCCAGACGATCTGAGGCATGATGCGCACGATCTCGAGGCAAATTTTTAAAATAAGATAGATAAATTTATTTTTCATGCTCATCAAAACGCCAAGTATGAGGCCACCGATAACGGAGATCACTATAGAGATGAGCGAAATTTCGGTGCTTACCACAAGACCTTCAAACAGCCTTAGTAAATTTTGCGTGTCAAATAATATACTAACTCCTTGCATTTCTCACCCTTTTTTCGACGTAGCTAAGTGCCAGCGAGACTGGCAAGATGATGACAAGATAGCTAATAACCAGCATAAAAAGCGCCTCGTCTGTCTTGTAGTAAAGCCCGATGAGATCTTTTGCGACATAGACTAGATCAGCAAGCGCTACGATGCTAACGATGCTGGTCTCTTTTAGTAAAAATATGACGTTTGCGCTGATGCTTGGCAGTGCCACACTAAAGGCTTGTGGCAAGATGACATATCTTAGGAGCTGGTTTTTGCTAAGTGCGATGCTAAGTCCTGCTTCTATCTGTGACCTTCTAACCGCCTCAAAGCCAAGTCTAAAGCTCTCGCTCATGTAGCTGCCACCAAGAAAGCTAAGTCCCGCGACTGCACAGGTAAAGCCGCTCATCGACACTCCAAGCTTTGGCAAGCCGTAGTATAAAAAGAAGAGCTGGATAAGAAGTGGCGTGTTTCTTGAAAGCTCAACGTAGCAATCAACTAGTTTTGAGAGAAATTTTAGCTTGTAAAATTTCACAGCCATGCAAAAAATGCCTATCAAAATAGAAAAAACGATCCCCAAAAAGGCGATCTGACAGGTGAGAATCCCAGCTCTTACAAAAAGGGGGTAAAATTTCTCAATAAACTCAAAATCCATAAACTTTAATCCAATCTGAAAAATGGAGATATTTTATCCCATAATCATAAATTTAAAACTAATTAGATATGATCACGCTTTAAATTTAAGCTTACAAAAAGGATAAAATTTGATCGATCTTTTTCAGATCATCGGCTTTTTAGGGATGATTTGTATCGTGATGGGCTACTTTTTACTTCAGATCGGCCGCCTAAATAGCCGCGATCTAGCCTACCAGATAATAAATTTAGCAGGTGCGGTGCTACTTATAATCTCGCTTTTTGTGCACTTTAACCTCGGCTCATTTTTGATAGAGGTCTTTTGGATAATCATTACGATATATGGAATTTATAAAATTTATAAGGAGAGAGCGTGAGAGCGTATGCAGAGTGGGAAGAGCAGGAGCTTTTGTTTTTATCGCTGCCACATAGCAAGAGCGACTGGGAGCCTTATTTAGAGGAGATTTTGGCGGGCTATGAGGAGCTTGTGGCTGCTGTTACGCCCTTTGAAAAGGTGGTGCTCATCTGCCCTGATGAGGCAAATTTTGCTAGGTTTAAGAAATTTAAAAATGTTGAGTTTGTAAAGCTTGAGACTGACGATACTTGGATTAGAGATTACGGTATGATCGATGTTTGCACAAAAGACGGCGTAAAAAGTTACGACTTTAAATTTAACGCTTGGGGCGGTAAATTTAAGAGCTCAAAAGATGATGCCCTAAATTTAGAGTTAGCTAAAATTTACAAAACTAAGCTTGAGCCTGTTGATATGATACTAGAGGGCGGAAGTGTTGAATTTAACGGAGATGGCGTGCTTTTAACCACCACAAAATGCCTGCTAAATGAAAATAGAAACAAAGCGCTTAGTAAAGAGCAGATAGAAGAAAAGCTTAAAAATTTATTTGGTCTAAAGCGTATCATCTGGCTTGAAAATGGCTTTATAAAAGGCGATGACACAGATAGCCACATCGACACTTTAGCTCGCTTTATCACGCCTGATACTATCGCTTACGCAGCTTGCGAAGATGGGAGTGATGAGCACTTTGATGAGCTAAAAAGGATGGAAGATGAGCTTAAAAAAACTGGCTTTAAGCTACTTGCTCTGCCACTTCCTAAGCCTAAATTTTATGATGGTAAAAGGCTTGGCTGCACATACGCAAACTTCATCTTTATAAATGGCGCACTAATCGTTCCAACATATAACGACGAAAACGATGAAAAGGTGCTAAATTTACTAGCCAAGGCGCTGCCTGATAGAAAGATCATCGGTGTAAATTCGCTAGTTTTTGTCCGTCAAAATGGCTCACTTCACTGCTCAAGTCAAAATAGATACAAAAGGGCTTAGCCTTGTCAAGTCCGTTTGATTATGAGTTTAACAGCATAAATAAGCAGGAGTGCACGCAGGGCGAAAATAAGGCAGTTATCGCAGCTGGAGCTTGCGCCTTTTTGCTCGCACTTGTGAAATTTGCAGCCGGACTTTTTAGCGGCTCAGTCGCTGTGCTTGGCTCGGCGATTGATTCGATGCTTGATTTTATCGTCTCGCTTTTAAATTTATTTGCGCTTAGAAAGTCAAGAAAGCAAGCCGATGAGAGATTTAACTTTGGCTACACAAAGCTGGAGGCCTTGGCAGCGCTATTTGAGTGCGTTATCATCGTGCTGGCTGCTGGATATATATTTTATGAGAGCGTTAAGAAATTTAGCGAGCCAAATTTAGAGATAGACCTTGGCTTAAGCCTTGGGGTGATGGTATTTTCGGTAGTTGTGACGCTATGTTTGGTGCTATTTTTAAACCAAATTTCTAAAAAAAGTGGCAACCTTATCATTAAAGCAGACGCGCTGCACTATAAGGTCGACCTTTTTAGCAACCTTGCAGTCATCATCTCGCTGCTTATCATTAAATTTAGCGGATTTGTGATGATAGATGCGATCTTTGGTATTGTAATAAGCGGCTACATCGCTCAAAGCGCCATCAGTCTTGGCAAAGACGCCTTTGGTGTCTTGCTAGATCACGCAGCAAGCCCCAAGATCACAGCTGAGATCATCAAGATGATAAAGGCAAAGCAGAGGATTTCAGACTTTCACTACCTAAACACAAGGCAGAGCGCAAATACCATATTTTTAACGCTGCATTTAGTTTTTAACAAAGATATCTCGCTTTACGACGCGCATGAGGTGGCTGACTCGCTTGAAGCTGAGATAAGAGAGAAATTTAAGGAATTTTCGTGGCAGATAACCACGCATTTAGACCCATATAACGACAAAGAAGGGAGATGAGATGAAAGTAGCACTACTTCAACAAGAATTTAAAGGGACAAAAGAGGCGACCATTGCAAAGACACTTGAGCTAATCGCTGAGGCAAAAAAAGGTGGCGCTGATCTAGTTGTCTGCCAAGAGCTGCACCAGACGCAGTACTTTTGCCAAAGCGAGGATACAAATTTCTTTGATCACGCAAACGACTGGCAAGAAGACGTCGCTTTTTGGGGTAGGGTGGCAAAAGAAAATGGCGTGGTTTTAGTCACTTCGCTATTTGAAAAGAGAGCTGACGGACTTTATCACAACACCGCCTTTGTCTTCGAGCGTGACGGCAGTGTGGCTGGCAAATACCGAAAAATGCACATCCCTGATGACCCTGGATTTTACGAGAAATTTTACTTCACGCCTGGCGACATTGGCTTTGAGCCAGTTGAAACTAGCCTTGGCAAGCTTGGCGTTTTGGTCTGTTGGGATCAGTGGTATCCAGAGGCAGCGAGGCTAATGGCGCTAAAAGGGGCAAAAATTCTCATCTATCCAACGGCTATTGGCTGGTTTGAGGGCGATAGCGAGGATGAAAAGTCAAGACAGCTTGAAGCGTGGGTAGCGGTGCAAAGAGGTCACAGCGTGGCAAATGGCCTGCCAGTTGTTGCAGTAAATCGCGTGGGCTTTGAAAAAGATGATAGCGGCGTGATGGATGGGATTAAGTTTTGGGGAAATAGCTTTGTTTTCGGGCCACAAGGCGAGCAGCTTTTCCGCGCAAATAGCACAGATGAGCTTTGTAAGATCGTTGAGATAGATATGAAAAGAAGCGAAGAAGTGCGCAGAATTTGGCCATTTTTAAGAGACCGCAGGATCGATGCCTACGCAAATATCACAAAAAGATTTATCGATTAAATTTAGAGCTAGAAATTTTACTTCTAGCTCTTTAAATTTTAGAATGCTCGTAAAAGAAATATAAATTTATTCTTAAGAAAATATTTTTTTAAGCCTTGATTGTGTAGAATAGTTGCAACTTTACCAAAATGGCATAAAAATATCATATCAAAAAGATACAAAGCTAAATTTATAGAATAAAATAGCCTTAAATTTTTTGAAAGGATTTTAGATGAAAACTACTTCTTTGGCACTTGCTGGATTGCTTTTGGCAACAACACTTTCAGCAAAAGAATTTATCAGTATCGGCACTGGTGGCATGACAGGCACATATTATCCGATAGGTGGAGCGATCTGCCGCTTGGCAAATAAAAATACAGACGTAAAATGCTCTGTTCAATCAACTGGCGGCTCTGTTTATAACGTAAATAACGTCCTTAAAAAAGAGCTCACATTTGGCTTTGTTCAAAGTGACGTCGTCTACGATAAGTATAACGGCACTGGCAAATTTGACGGAGCAAAAGATGAAAATTTACGCTCAGTAGTTGCGATCTATCCAGAGCTTCTTGCATTCGTTGTAGCAAAAGATAGCGGTCTAACAAGCGATCTCTCTTCATTTGCTGGTAAAAAATACAATGTCGGAAACCCAGGCAGCGGCAACGAAGTTAGCACACTTGAAGTCTTTAAAGCAAAGGGCTTTGATGTTTCAAAACTAGGATACCGCGGCGTTTTAACAGTTGGCGAATGTCCACACGCACTAAAAGATAAAAAGATAGACGGATATAGCTTTGTCGTTGGTCACCCAACTGCAAATATCACTGATGCAGCAACATCTTTACCGATCGATATCCTAAACATCGAAGGCAGCGAGATCGATAACCTTCTTAAAGAAAAACCATACTTTGCAAAAGGCGTGATCCCAAAAGGCTCTTATGATGGCGTCGATCACGATGTAAATACTATCGGCGTAAAAGCTGTTTTAGTAACTAGCAAAGATACAAAAGATGAGGCTGTAAAAGCTGTGATAAAAGCTATCTTAGACAACTTTGATGAGTATAAAACTCTTCACCCAGCGCTAAAATCAGTTAAAAAAGAAGATCTTGTTCAAGGTCTTTCAGCTCCGCTTCACCCAGCTGCAGAGGCTGCATTTAAAGAGGCTGGCATCTTAAAATAATCCATCTCCAGGGGCTTTTGCCTCTGGATAAAATTTAAATATGCAAATTTCTTCTAAATTTATATATTTAAATTTTAAAGGAGAAAGATGAACGAAGTTAATGACAACGAAGAACAATTTGTCGAAGTAAAGACAAGAGAGATAAATAGCAATTTTTACAACTATTTCATCGCATTTGCGTGTTTCTCTTGGTCGGTTTTTCAGCTTTATATAGCGTATTTCCCACTAAATACTAACATTTCGCGCTCAGTGCACCTAGCTTTTGCGGTTGGGCTTGTATTTTTGCTCTATCCAGTCACTTTTCATAAAAAGGCTCACTCAAGTTTGCCGTTTTACGACCTAGTTTTTTGCGTGGTAGGCGTTGTTGCCGTGCTTTATCCAGCGGTTTATTTTTACGAGTTAGCTGATAGGACAGGGGACTACATCACTCAAGATATCGTCATATCGTTTTTAGCGATCATTGTATTGCTCGAGGCTGGCAGGCGTGTCATGGGACCAGCGCTTCCTATCATTTGTATATTATTTTTGATATATGATCACTTTGGCCCTTATATGCCAGACATTATCGCTCACCAAGGCGCTAGCTTTGAAAAGATCGCAGGACACATGTTCTTGACAACCGAGGGCATCTTTGGCGTGCCTATCGGCGTTAGTGTTAGCTTTATCTATCTTTTTGTTCTTTTTGGTTCATTATTAGAGCGAGCAGGCGCTGGACAATACTTTATAAATTTAGCCTTCTCACTTCTTGGCAAATATAGAGGTGGTCCAGCCAAAGCTTCAGTCATCGCAAGTGGCCTAACTGGCATGGTCTCAGGTAGCTCAACAGCAAACGTCGTAACCGTTGGTACATTTACCATACCGCTTATGAAAAAAGCTGGTCTTTCACGCACAAAAGCTGGAGCCATCGAGGTTGCAGCTGGCGTAAATGGACAGCTCATGCCTCCTATCATGGGTGCGGCTGCTTTTATCATCGCTGAGTTTTTAGGTATGACATATACAAATGTCATGATGGCAGCGGTTATCCCAGCATTTGCTTGTTATTTGTCACTATTTTTCATCGTGCATTTAGAGAGCGTCAAGCTTGGACTAAAAGGCATAAATCAGAGCGAATTTCACTCAAGATTTAAAATTTTTGTAAGTGGTCTTCACTATATAACGCCTATTTTGATCCTGCTTTATACGCTTTTAATCGCAAAAGAGTCAGCCATAGCTGCAGCATTTAATGCGATTGGATTTTTATTTTTGATAATGATCTTTCAAGAGCCAACTAAAAAGCTAGCTTCAGGCGAAAAAGTAGGTCTAAACGATGTGCTTCTTGGCTTTGAGGATATATTTTGGGCGATGGTCGCAGCTGCAAAGAGCATGACCACAATAGCCATCGCAACCGCGCTTGCAGGCATCATCGTGGGCTCTATCTCGCTAACTGGCCTTGGTCAAGTACTTTCTGATCTAGTCGAGCTTTTAGCAGGCGATAATATCATGATGATCCTACTTTTAACGGCTCTTATGTCGCTCATCCTTGGCATGGGGCTTCCAACGACAGCAAACTACATCGTCGTCTCAAGTCTTGTTGCACCAGTTATCTTGTTTTTAGCGCATAAAAATGGCTTCTTGATCCCTGCCATCGCCGTACATCTTTTTGTTTTTTACTTTGGAATTTTAGCTGATGACACGCCACCAGTTGGCATCGCAGCCTACGCAGCAGCGGGCATTGCCAAGGCAAATCCAATAACCGTTGGCGTGCAAGGATTTTTTTACGATCTAAGAACAGCGATCTTGCCATTTGCCTTTTTCTTTAACAACAAACTTATGCTTATTGAGAGCATAAATACTGGCGATCCGCTTGACTCAAAAGGGATAGTCTGGATGAGCAATCCACTTGAAATTTTGCTCGTCTTTGGCATGGCGATAGTGGGAATGTTCGCCTTTTCTAGCTTGCTGCAAGGCTACTACGTCACAAAGCTTAGGATTTGGGAGAGGTTGCTACTTATCCCTGTCGTGCCACTAGCTCTTTTGCCAAATATCTGCGTGAAATTTGGTCTGATGCCAAACGAATTTGTCGCTTACATGGTAGCCGCAGGGCTTTATGGCTTTGTCTTTATGACTCAGTGGGGCATAAAAGATAAACCGCTCGATCAAATAAGAGCGATTTAACACTAGGCAAGAGCCCTCTTGCCTAAACTTTTAAATTTCATTTATAAATTTCTATTGATTTTGTAAAAAGTGAGAATTTAGGTTTTAAAAGCCTAAAGATCAAAGCTGTTTTGAGCGTTTTAGATCGCCTGCAAACTCGCAAGACATCTTATCATTTAGCTTGCAACCTTTTTCTAAAAATGTGTAAGCCTCTTTAAATTTCTTAGCTTCTATTAGTATCGAGCCTATCATGCCACAAGAGTAGCCGTCATTTTGCTCGCAAGCTTTGTTAAAAAGCTCTCTTGCTTTTTGCGGATCGCTATTTAGATAAATTCCACCGGCTGCTGAGCAACCCTCTTTTTCACCGCCTTGGCAAGCTTTATTGTAAAACTCTAGCGCTTTGTTGCTATCTGGCACGTCAGTTTTGCCAACCTGGTATATCGCACCTGCTATTACGCATGATCTTGCGTCATTTGCCGCGCAACCTGCTTCAAATTTAGATAAAGCCTCAGTGAAATTTGAGTCAGCATAAGCTTTCAAGCCATCTTCAAAGTCGCCTGCTAGAGCGCAAGCTGCAAGAAGCGAGATAAAAATCATTTTTTTCATTTAAATTTCCTTTTGTAAAGTAATATGCAATTTTAACATAATTAAATTTACACTTACTTGATGAAAAATAATTATGATTTTAAAATTTGCTCTTGCTCTTTGTAATCAGGCATGATGGCCTCTATAAATTTATAAAAGCTGCTTTGATGATGCGGATAGAGCAGGTGAGTAAGCTCGTGAAGCACGACGTATCGCACGGCTGAGAGCGGTTTTTCGATGAGCCTTAGGCTTAAGTTTATATAGCCTTTTTTGTGGTTGCAGCTGCCCCAGCGAGTTTTGCTATCTCTTATGACGATGCGACTAACTGGCTTATTGATACGAGGCTGATAGTAGCTTACAAGCTCTAAAAATAGCTCTTTTGCTCTTGCTTTTTTAAAGTGCTCAAGTGCCTTTAAATTTGGCGTTATGATAAATTTATCTTCAAAAAATGGCACATTTACGCTCTCATCAAATTTGATCTTATAAATTTGCCCAAGAAATTTCATCTCATCATCTTTTGGCAAATTTAAAAGAGCTTTTTTGTAAGCATTTTCAAGCCAAATTCTGTGCGTCTCTAGAAAGCTAAGAGCCATCTTTTGCGTGCTATAAAATGGCATAGAAAGCGTGATCTTAGCGTCCTTGCCAACTCTTAATCGCACAGCCTTTACATTTGTTTTAAAATTTATTAAAACGCTTAAGCCATAAAATTCTAAAATTAGGCTCTTTTGTCTCAAACTAGGCGTTTTTCTTGCCACTTTTTGCTTCTCCAGCGCCATGTATTTGCAAGGCCTCTTAGCCACTCATCAGCGCAAAATCCTATCCAAACGCCAACGATGCCCCAACCAAGGTGTATGCCCAGAAAATACCCAAGCGGCAGCGAAAGCCCCCACATAAAGATAAGCCCAGTCGCTAGCGGGAATTTCGCGTCGCCACTTGCACGAAGGGCATTTACGATGACGATGTTAAAGGTTCTGCCAGCTTCTAACACGATCGAGAGGGTAAAGAGCGGTAGCATTATCTTGCGCAAGCTCTCATCTAAATTTAGCGCGTCCATGATCTTATACTTTAAGGCGTAGGCGATCAAAACGACGACGAGCGTGATAGAAATTCCAAGCCACAAGGCTTTAAAGGTTCTTGCGTAAGCCTCGTTAAACTCGCTAGCTCCCACTAAATGCCCCACGATGACCTCGTTTGCCACGCTGATACTAGCTCCACAAAGCAAGATGAGAAGTGTGATCTGAAAGTAGATCGTCTGCACGCTAAGAGTTGCCTCGCCCATGCTCGCGATAAAGCCAAAAGCGACCATGTATTGCGCCATCCAGAGTAAATTTTCGCCAGCGCTTGGTAGGCCAACTGAGAGTATTTTCTTTAAAATTCCAAACGGCACGACAAGCAGTTTGCTAAGATAAATTCTAACTTTTGCCACGCGTATGAGCATGTAAAGTAGGACAAAAAGGCCTATTAGTCTGCCCACAAATGTCGAGATAGCAACACCTTGCAGGCCTAAATTTGGCAGATCAAACCAGCCAAAAAGAGCGATGGCGTTGCCAAAGATGGTGATGATGTTCATCAAAACCGAAGTTAGCATCACAGCAGTTGCTAGATTATAGACGCGAAGCACCGCAGCTAGCACCATGCCGATGCCATCAAATAGCAATGCAAAGCCAAGGATGTGAAGGTATGAGAAGCTATCGTTTATGAGATCACTTGGCACGTTTAGTAAATTTAAGATGTTGTAGCCAAAGACGTAGATGATGATGGCTGAAAAGATGCCAAAGACCGTATTTGACGTGATGCTTGCGTGTATGACGCTTGAAGCTAGCTCGTTTTGCTTTGCTCCAAGTGCTTGTGCGACGACGACTGAGCAGCCCATGCTTAAAAAGTTAAAAATGGTCATAAAAAGGTCCATCACTTGATTGCCCGCACCCATGGCGCCAACTAGATGCACGCTCACTTTTGTCACCATGTAGGTGTTTATGATAAGCGTTATAAAGTGCAAAAACATATCTAAAAATATAGGGACGACCAGCTTTTTCATAGAAAGATTCATAAATTTCTCCTTTTTTAAATTTTGGGCGATTATAGCCAAATTAGGTTTTAGCTCCCTTTTGATATAATCCAAAAAATTTAAAATTTGAGAGAAAAATGGCATTAATCGACCTAATAGACGTAAGTAAAAAATTTGGCGCAAATGAAATTTTAAACAGCGTAAGTCTTAGCGTAAATGAAAATGAAAAGATAGCGATCATCGGCAAAAATGGCAGCGGCAAGAGCACGCTTATGAAGATCATCTCTGGCGAGGTGGCAGCAGATAGTGGCAGACGCATAGTGCAGAGCTTGATAAGCGTCGAGATGCTAGCGCAAAATCCAAATTTTAACGCCACATTTAGCGTAAGAGATGCGCTAAATAACGAGCTAAAAGAGATATTTGACGCGATAAGTGAGTATGAAAAGAGCGGTGTTTTACTAGCAAACGACCCAGAAAACAAAGAAATTTTAAAAGAGCAAGAGAGGCTTTTAAAATTTATAGAGGCAAAAGACGGCTGGAATATCGAGCATAAGATCGAGCGAATTTTGCAAGAATTTAAGCTAAAAGAGTATGAAAATAGACCCATTTGCTCGCTAAGTGGTGGCGAGATCCGCCGCGTGGCACTGGGTGCGCTCATCCTTAAAAAGCCAGATGTGCTTTTGCTTGATGAGCCGACAAACCACCTTGATGTCTATATGGTCAAATTTCTTGAAGATATGCTTAAAAGCTCAAATCAAAGCATAGTTTTTATAAGCCACGATAGGTATTTTATCGATGCCCTCGCTACTAGGTGCGTTGAGGTCGAGGATGCAAGCTTAAAAAATTTCGAGGGCGGATATGCAAACTATCTAACCAAAAAAGAGGAAATTTTAGCAAGCCTTGCAAAGTCGCATGAGACGCTGCTAAAGCAGCTAAAGGCTGAAGAGGAGTGGCTAAGGCGCGGCGTAAAAGCTAGGCTAAAGCGAAATGAGGGCAGAAAAGAGCGGGTGCTCGCCATGCGTGAAGAGGCAAAGAAAAACCCAGGTGTGATAAGGCGCGTGAGGCTAGAGCTTGAGCGTGCTAGTAAAAATTTCAACCAAACGCAGAGCCAAAACCGCAAAAAAATGCTATTTGAGTTTAAAAATTTAAGCAAAAGTATAGACGGCAAGATGCTTTTTGAAAAATTTGACGCAAGGGTCTTGCAGGGCGAGAGGATCGCCATTGTGGGGCGTAACGGCAGTGGAAAGAGCACGCTGCTTAAAATTTTGCTAGGGCTTGAAAAGCCAAGTAGCGGAGAGATAAAAAGAGGCGAGGTGAGTATAGGCTACTTTGATCAAGCTAGAAATGTCCTTGATGATGACAAGAGCCTTATAGAGACATTTTGCCCAAATGGCGGCGATCACGTGCTGGTTCGTGGGCGAAATATGCACGTCTATGGCTATCTTAAAAATTTCCTCTTTCCAAAGGAATTTTTAGATAAAAAGATAGGCGTTTTAAGTGGTGGCGAGAAAAACCGCGTCGCGCTTGCGATGCTTTTTACCAAAACTTACGATGTGTTGGTGCTTGACGAGCCGACAAACGACCTTGATATCGCAACTATCAACATCTTAGAAGACTACTTGCAAAGCTTCGAGGGGGCTATCTTGCTAGTTAGTCACGATAGATATTTTGTCGATAAGATGGCAAATAAGCTCTGGGCATTTGAGGGGACAAAGATAAATGTCTTGCACGAAGAGTATAGCGTCTATTTGGAGCTTGAAGATGAGATGAAAGAGCTTGATAAATTTGAAAAAGAGCTAACAAACAGTCAAAATGAAGCCAAACAAAAGAGCAAATCTGGCGTAAAACTAAGCTATAAACAAACGCAAATTTTAAACACATATCCAGATAAAATTTCAGCCCTTGAAGCAAGAGTGGCTGAGCTAAATGAGGGGCTTAGCGATCCAAAAATTTATCAAGAAGCGGGGCTTACTAAGCTTTATGAAGAGCTAGAAAGTGCAAAAGCCCAGCTAGAAAGCCTAGAAAATGAGTATTTTGATGTGCTTGAGATCGCTGAGGAGCTAGAGTAGCTTGAAAAAGATCGGTAGGATAAGCGCGCTAAATACGAGAGTTGTTAGGCAAAATTCTGTTATAAGCCTTAGCATTATCGTTGATAAGATGAGGTTTAGTGAGATATTTTCACCTGAGATATATAAATATGAAGTGGGCGACCTAGTCCGGATAAAATATAAAAAGGTTGGGTTTTTAAATAAGATAGAGACAATTAGGCTAATCGCAAAAAGCAGCGAAGAGTCAGGACTTTTTGCAAGGATCGAAAATTTATTTTATTTGCTTGTTGCCTTGTATCTTTGTTTTCTTGCTTTGGGAGTTATCTATTATGGGATCACGTTGGAATTTAGCATTTATAGGCTTTTTGTTATGTTAGCAGCCACTTGTTTTCTATTTTGGATGGGTAAATCCGCATATTTTAGGTTTTTAATTTTTAGATATTTTATATTTGGATAGGTACTTTGAAATTTAAATGTATGAAAGGTTTGCGCCATGATAAGGTCGCTAAATTTGTTTGAAACGGAGCTAAAATGCTAAAAAAACATCCGCTAATCTCTGTAATAATCGCCATTGTTGTGATATTTTTTGCTACCTACTTTTTTATCTTTGGGTTAGTTTCTGTTTTAGATGACGACATTGGCGATAGTAAAGAGTTAAATAATAGCTTTTTTTACGTTAAAGACGACAAGGTCTACGCCATGGTGCCAAGCGGCGGTAAATTTGAGCTGATAGGCGTGAGGGCCAGCAAATTTAGATACATTGACACTGGCAAATACGACAACAGAAACGTTGGCGCTAGCGATAAGGCTGTATATTGTGGTAATCTCGTGATGAGTGGGCTTGATCCAAATGGCGTTAGAGCGCTTGGCAATGGCTACTTTGGCGATGGCAATGTAACATATTTTTGCGATAGCGAAAGCGAGACAAACCTCGAAATATCCGCACTTAAAGAGTTTTGGGACATCGTCTCACACAAAATGTTTAATACCCCAAAAGCGCAAACTCATATCTATAAATTTAGGCAGGTTGATAATGTAAATTTAGCAGCGATCTTGGGCTTTGGCTACGCAAGTGACGGAGTAAAGGTCTATTATGAGGGCAAAGAGCTAGAGGGCGCAAATGCCAGCAAAATGCGCTACATCGAGCAGGCATCTGGCAGAAAGAGCATGCATTTTACGACTGACGGAGAAAATGTCTATTATGACAGCACAAAACTAGGGATCAAATTTAGCCCACAAATGCGTGATATCGGCGAGATATGGCGCATTCACTATCTTTATGAGCCAAATTCTGGCATGGTCTATGCAAATAACCATGAATTTGACCCAAAATTTGCCCCATACGAGCCACTTTTTAACCTAGAAGACAGGCACACCTATCATGCGCTCTTTCGTGGCAAAGGCGGTATCTATCACTGGGAGCGAAAGTGGCAGTGGTATAACAGCATAGATGAGGGCGAGTTTGTAAGAGACGGAGACGATCCTTTTAAAGGCGAGATAACGCCGCTATATGGCGACGTGGTGATAAGTGATGGCAAGACATATTTTCTAAAAACCTATGAAATTTGGCACAACACAAAAATTAGCCACGGCCTAAGCTCACGCCACACTTGTATCGTTAGGCTCGATACAAAAGAACAGTGGCGAAAGATCGGCCTTGTAAGAAACGATGGCTACGGAGCGGTCTATGCAAACGGCGATAAGACATATTATTTTGATAATGTCGGTTACGGCTGGCGTTTTAACAGCAGCGTTTATGATATAAACGACCTTGGCGTGGTTGAAATCCTCACTCGTCCTTATGACTCAAATGTTGAGAATTTAAAACTTGATGAGATAGTAAAAATGGTAGATCAAGGCGCTATGGTGCCAGCTGATGGCGAGGTGGTGATCGATGCGATAAGCGACTTTGATGATTACTCGCAAAAATATGCCTACTGGATATTTTTAGCCATCGCATTTGTGCTCTCGGTGGTTGGCGCTATTTTTAAAAACAAAAAGCAAAACAGCGAGCTTAAAAAAAGGGTGGATGATTATAGATAATGAGAAAAATTGCGACTAAGATCCTTTATCTTTTTGTCATTTTGACGCTATTTTTTGTTTTGGCGATGCTTTATCTATGGCATGAGGGCGAGTATCAAAGAAGCTTTGCAAACATTGATAATAGCGAGTTTTACCGCTCACCAGAGGGTAAAATTTACGTTCAAATTTCAGGCAGTGGCAAGTATGAGCTAAAAGGCGTCGATGAGGCTAGTTTTAGGGTTTTAAAGCTAAAACACGCGTATGATTACTCAAATGTGGCGGCTGATAAAAATCATGTCTATTGCGCTAGAGAAATTTTGCCAGGTCTTGATCCAAACAGCACAAAAGTGCTTGGCAATGGCTATCTAAGTGATGGCAAGATAAGCTATTATTGCGCCACTAGAAGCGAGAAAGAGGCGGGATTTAGCGAATTTGGCGCCATTATGAAAAACCTTGTTCACGTCTTTATAAAAAGCTACGATGATAGCCCTTATTTTTACAGGACAAAAAGGGTTGAAAGCACAAATTTAGAGCCTATATTTGACGCTGGCTTTGCAAGAGACGGCGGCACGCTTTACTACAAGGGCGAAAAGCTTGACGCAGATCCTAACGAGCTAAGATACATCACGACAGAAAACGGCGCTGCTAGCGGATATTACACAGACGGCAAAAGCTTGTTTTTAGGCTTTTATAGGCTTGATGCAAGATATTCAGATGGGACGCGCCAGATATGCTATGACCCAAAGCACGATATAGAATATCTTTTTGAGCCAAAAAGTGGGGCGGCGTTTGCAAATGAGCTCAAATTTAGCGCTCAAAATATGCCTTATAGCGCCATTTATAGCGTGGATAACGTGCATTCGTTTTGGCCTCTTTTTGCAAGCAAAAATGGAATTTACTTTTGGGATGGCAGTAAAAATGAGCAGGCTAAAATTTCAGACTACCAGCTAAAAGGCGAGCTAAAAAGGCTCTATGCTGACGTTTTTGTAGATGATAGCTCAGCATATTTTTTACAACAAGGCGAAGAGTGGCAGCGCTCAAAGCACGGCAGGCACTTAGTGGCACAAACCGTCTCTTTGTATAAATTTGCCCCAAGCTCATCATGGCGCGAGATAGGACTGGTAAAAGATGGCGAGTATGGCGCGGTCTATGCAAACGGCGATAAGGTCTATTTTTTTAGCAGTATAAAGCCATTTTATGGCATTAGACATAGCGTTTATGAGGTGGCAGATCTTAGCGTCATAGAAATTTTAACAAGGCCGTCTAAAGAGCTTAGCGCAAAAGATATCAGCGAGATGATAAAGCGCGGCGAGCTAGTGGAGGCAAGCGGCGAAGAGGTCGCTAGATCTAGGATAGAGTTTGACTCGCCAAAGATCATCTTGTATATCACATTTGGCATCGCTTTTTTCGTCATAGTGCTAACAACTCTTGCAAAACCAAAGAGAGATGAAAGAGACTTGAGATAAATTTCAAAGTGGCTATTTTTGGTGGTTAAAGCTTAAAATTTCATAAAAATTTAAAGAGAAAATTTGACCTATTTACTCTTTTTTGTTATTTTAAGGCAAAACTGAAATTTATAAAAAGGAGAAAAATGTTTAAATTTCAAAGGTCAAAATTTAACAACTCAGTATTTATCCCATCGCTTGTTATCATATTTTTAATAGCGGCATTTGCAGCGATATTTCCAAATTTCTCAAATGAGTTTTTTAAGGGTATGCAAAACTACATCGCGGCCAAATTTGGCTGGTTTTATATCCTAGTCGTTGCCGTCATACTGCTAAGCGTCATCATTCTTGGCTTTAGTAAGCTTGGCGAGATCAAGCTTGGAGCTGACCATGTAAAGCCAGAGCACAAAAATATCTCGTGGTTTTCTATGCTTTTTGCCGCTGGCATGGGCATAGGTCTAGTATTTTTTGGTGTGGCCGAGCCGCTCATGCACTATCTAAACCCACCAGTTGGCGACGCGCAAACTATCGCAGCGCAAAAGCTTGCGTTGAATATCACATTTTTTCACTGGGGCATGAGCGCATGGTCAGTTTATGCTATCGTAGCGCTAATTCTAGCCTTTTTCTCGTATAGACACGGCTTGCCACTAACGCTTAGATCGGCGTTTTATCCGATCATCGGAGATAAAATTTACGGCAAGATAGGTAGTGCCATCGATACATTTGCCGTCGTAGCGACCCTTTTTGGCGTGGCGACATCGCTGGGATATGGCGTACTTCAGGTAAATGCTGGCCTTACGCACGTTTTTGGCCTGCCGACTATGCATATCACGCTTCTAATAGTGCTTTGTTTTGCAGCTACTATCTCAGCGGCAAGCGGCGTGGATAAGGGCATCAAGATCTTATCAAACGCAAATATCGCGCTAGCTATATGTTTTATGTTTTTGATACTATTTTTGGGCGATACGACGCAGCTTCTAAAGTCGTTTGTGCAAAACAGCGGCGACTACATCTCTACGCTCATCTCAAACACTTTTAACCTCTACGCCTATGAGAGGCAAAACGAGAGCTGGCTTGGCGGTTGGACGCTGCTATACTGGGCTTGGTGGCTATCTTGGTCGCCATTTGTGGGGCTATTCATCGCTAAAATTTCAAAAGGCAGAACGATAAGAGAATTCGTTATAGGCGTGCTTTTAGTGCCGACTGGCTTTACCTTTGCTTGGATGAGCTTCTTTGGCAACTCGGCGATCTCACTCGTGCAAAATGGCTTTAGCCAGCTAGCAACGACCGTAAATTCTGACTCAGCCTCAGCGCTATTTATGTTTTTAGAGAAATTTAGCTTCTCAGGCGTGCTAAGCGTGATCGCAGTCTTTATGATCGTCATATTTTTCGTCACTTCTGCTGACTCAGCAGCGATCGTTATGAACATGCTTTGCTCAAACGGCAAAGACGATACGCCAGTTTGGCAAAAGGTCTTTTGGGGCGTTACAGTGGGCGTCGTGGCAGCATTTTTGATGCTAGCTGGTGGTCTTGGCTCACTTCAGGCACTTACGATCACCACAGCACTGCCATTTTCCATAGTGCTACTTGGCGCCATTTATGGGCTATTTAAGGCGTTACGTGTGGATCTAACCAAAAAAGAGACAAATAACTTTAGCAACATGCCCATTAGTGATCTTTCAAAGCCGTGGCAAGAGCGCCTAAGTGCGATCATTACGCTACCAGGCAAGAAAGATGGCAAGAAATTTTTAAACGAGGTTGTACTAAAAGCTTTTAACGAGCTAAAAGAGGAATTTGCCAAAAACGGCCTTGAAGCAAAGGTCACAAATGGCGAAAATTTTGTAAATTTAAATGTCGGACTTGGCGACGAGATGGACTTTAGATATGGCGTCTATCTCACTAAGAGCCATAGTCCAGACTACACCAGAGAGCTTGACGGCGACGATCTTTACTACAGGGCCGAGGTCTATCTAAAAGAGGGCGGTCAGGACTACGATGTGCTTGGCTGGAGCGAAGCCACACTGATAAATGATGTCATAGAGCAATACCGCAAACACATGCAGTTTTTACACGTCGTTAGAGAGTAAATTTGAATGAAATTTGCCTAGATTTTTAAAATTTCTAGGCAAATTTGCAAATTCAATCTAGTTGTTCCGCAAATTTTAAAAATCCATTTACCCCTAAGAATTGACTACTAAAATTTGGCTTTGCTTACAGCTTAGCTCAAATTTTAGAGCCGAAATTACTCGCTCATGAAATTTTAAAATTTGCCTTATGCTTATCTGGCGTGATAAATAAAAAATGCCGTAGTTTTTTAACTGCATGCAGTGCGCCAGCACCATTGCATGCTACCTCTAACGTGCGAGAGGTTTTTACTCGGGCTTCGCCTCGTAACTGCAAGCAGACGAGGGATTTAAAAAGGGGGATAAGGGGACGGCTTCGTGTCTGCCCTGCAGTTGCGAGCCTGCGAAGCAAAATTCAAGTCCACTTGTCTCCCTTTTAAATAAAAAGAAATTTACAAATTTAATCAAGCTATCTTTTAAATTTTAAAATCTCATTCACTCGCAAGAATTGACTACTAAAATTTGGCTTCGCTTGCAGCTTAGCTCAAATTTTAGAGCCGAAATTACTCGTTCATGAAATTTTAAAATTTGCTTGAGTTTCTTTGTCATAAAACGCATGCAGTGCTTTAGCACAATTGCATGCACCTTGAACGTGCGAGGGGTTTGGGGGATTTAAAAAGGGGGATAAGGGGACGGCTTCGTAATTCAAGTCCCCTTGTCTCCCCTTTTGGATAAATTTACTTTGCAAGTAAAATTTTAAAATCTTACTCACTCGCCTTAGCAGCTTACTAAATTTAGGGCTCATAAATATTCGCCACTAAATTTAGAGCCGTGATATGCCAGCTCTAATTTTAAAATTTAAATTACAGATTTTAAAAATAAATTTACTATTTTTTCAAATTTTAAAATTCCATTCACTCGCAAGAATTGACTACTAAAATTTGGCTTCGCTTGCAGCTTAGCTCAAATTTTAGAGCCGAAATTACTCGTTCATGAAATTTTAAAATTTGCCTGATACTTGCCCAATAATAAACCGCATGCAGTGCATCAGCACCTTCGTATGCCCCTCGCACGTTAGAAGTTGCTGTGCTACGCACAGGTTTTGATACGTAAAATTGCAATATCACATCAAAAGCTTAAATAAAATTTTATATAATCCCTCTTTTACAAAGGCGTAGCGACTTTACAAAAAGGAGGCAAATGAGCCAGAAAAGTCCAGTTTTAAATTTTGCACCAGCTGATGATGAGGTGCTTGCTTTTTTGTCAAATTTGGGTCAAAAATGGCACAAAAGCGATGATGTAGCAGACTTTATAGAGCGAAATTTTACCTTTGTCGGTTCAAAACCGCTTTTACAAAATTTAAAAGATTATAAAACGGCTGATTATAAAAAATTCGCTGATATTAAAAATTTTCTAAGCTCACACACAAGCGTTCAAAGTAAAATTTTAAGTGGCGAGATAAGCTACGTCGGCGATAGTCTAACTAGCCTAGAGCTTAAATTTGCGCCTGAATGCTTTTATGATTTTTTAAAATTTATGGTTGAAAATGTCCCGCAACATCACTATTTTTGCAGCCCAAAAGAGGGCTGGATATTACTCATTGCGATGGAGGGATACGTAGAATTTGGTGTTTTAGATAAACAGACTTTTTGATTAAATTTACACGCAAATTTAAAAATAAATTCCGTCCATAAAAGTCCTAAAATTTAGCAAAAAAGCCAAATTTACACGCAAGCATCGCCTTTTGCTAGCAAAATTTAATCATTTTTTTTATATAATCCACATTTTTTACAAAGGTAGATAATATGGATAGAAAATCGTGGAGTTCAAGACTTACATACATTTTAGCTGTTGCAGGGGCTACGGTCGGCTTTGGCGCGACGTGGCGGTTTCCTTACTTGGTCGGTCAAAACGGCGGTGGGGCCTATGTTCTCGTGTTTTGCATAGCGATGATAGTCATTGGTATTCCTATGATTTTGGTTGAAAATGCCATCGGTAGGCGCCTAAAGTGCAACGCCGTTGATGCATTTGGCGGCACGATAAATGGCAAAAAGATTAGCAAAAAGTGGCAGATAGTCGGCTGGATGGGCCTTGTTGGCGCATTTGGCATCATGGCTTATTATATGGTTATCGGAGGCTGGGTCTTAAACTATATCGCTCAAATTTCATTTGGTTTGCTTGATCTATCGCACATCGTGAGCTTTGAGCAAACTAGCGCATTTTACGAGCAAAATATCGTCAGCAACCCGCTAGCCATCAGCTTTGCGACCCTTGTTTTTGTTCTGGTTAATTACGCTATCTTGGTGCAAGGCGCAGTTGGCGGCATCGAGCGCTCAGCAAAATATCTAATGCCACTGCTTTTTATCTTGATGCTCGTCATGATCGCTAAAAACATCACGCTTGATGGTGCGATGAGTGGTGTGAAATTTTATTTAACGCCTGATTTTTCAAAGATAAGCTTAAAGCTTTTTGTAGAGGTTTTGGGGCAGGTTTTCTTTGCACTCTCACTCGGATTTGGCGTGATGATAACGCTCTCAAGTTTTGTGAAAAAAGACGAGGGCTTAGTTAAAATTTCTATCATCACAGGCATCTTAAACACCGTCATAGCCGTGCTTGCTGGCTTTATGATATTTCCGTCGCTCTTTAGCTACGGCGTCTCGCCAGATAGCGGGCCGAGCCTAGTTTTCAAGTCGCTTCCGATCGTCTTTTCGCACATGCCTTTTGGCGGATTTTTCGCGGTGGCGTTTTTCGCGCTTCTTATGATCGCTGCGCTTACGACGTCGCTACCGATATATGAAGTGATCATTACAACGCTGCAAGAGAAATTTAAGATAAAACGCAAAAAAGCTATATTTTTAGTGCTTAGCATCATCTTTGTGCTAGGGAATTTACCATCGCTAATGGCTACAAATTTACTAAGCCATGTGAGCATTTTTGGTAAAAATATCTTTGACGCATACGACGCGATAAGTGCGACCATATTTTTCGTGCTGACCTCACTTGGATGTGCGATATTTGTCGGCTGGGTGCTAAAAGATGAAGCGAAAAAAGAGATCTTGCAAGGCAGCGAAAAGTACGCAAAGCTCATAAATATTTGGTTTTTCTATATCAAATTTATCGTGCCTTTTGTCATTTTGGTGCTATTTATCAGTAGTTTTTACGACAACTTTTTGAAGTGAAATATGCGTGAGCTTGTAAATTTTGATAGCGGCGAGCGTTTATGGCTTGGTGTAGAGGATAAAGCTTTGGTGAGTGTGAGTCAAAAAGGCGGTAAAACAAAGCAGAGTAAAAAAGAATTTGCAAGCGAGACAGAGGCTAAAAAAGCCTGCATTAAAAAAGAGTGGGAGAGCCTAAAAAAGGGCTTTATCCTGCAAAATAGCAAGGCAAAAGCCGGCAAAGCGAGCCTGCATGTCTATATCGGCGGCGGATACACTGGTGCGCTCTCGTTTGCAAGCGTAAGAGATGAAATTTATGTCTATAAAAGTGGCTGTCAAAAAGATGGAGGCAAGCCTAGTGATATTTTGGTGAGACTTGATCGAAGCGGCGCTATAAAAGAGCAGATCGCCTTGCCAAAGCCGCTTGTGTGGGACGCCCAGCGTGCAAGCGAAAATTTGCTTTTAGACCTTGATCATGAAATTTACATTTTTGAGCCAAAAGAGGCTAAATTTAGTGAAATTTTAGCCGAGCAAAATATTAAGAAAAGTAGCGAGATAGCTAGCTTTATCTGCGCTTCAAATGATATGGCGGTTTTTGGCATGTTTGGGCAGATTTTTGTCTTTTGTGAGGGTAAAATTTCAAAGCTTGGCGAGTATAAATGCAGCACAAAAAGCCACGTGCCGATACTTTGCGCAGCTCTTAGTGCGGATACTAGCATGCTTGCGCTTTGCACAAAAGAGAATGAACTGCAAATTTTAAACGCAAAAAATGGCGAAATTTTAAGCGAAGCAATAGCCGAATTTGGCGCGCTTGATAAAATTTGCTTTTTGGACGAAAGCACGCTTTTGATTAGGCAATATCTTGAAAACAAGCTATTTTGCCTTGATATAAAGAGCGCAAAGGTGACAAAACAGCCTTGGATAAAGGACGAGTATCTAAGAGCGAGCGAGTTTTGCGTGGAGGCTGGCAAGCTTGTAGTGGTAGATCAAAGCAGAGCCTACGTCACCAATCTAAAAAGCGGCGATGTGAGGGTGGAATTTACGCTAGATCATGTCGTGAAAAACTGCGAGGCTAAATTTATAGATGGCAAGCTCGCAGTTAGAACGGACTATGGCTGCTTTAGTCTTTATGAAATTTAAGGGAGAATATGTTTTATACACTTTTATTTATTTACATTTTTTATGTGATTTTTAAACTATTTTTGGCGAATTTACAGATCGGCTTTGTAAGGGCTGAAGCTAAAAAAGAGCCAGTTGTGCTTGAAGCGATCGAATACAAAAACGCCGCAGACGCCGCCGTGACAAACCTAAAATTTGAAATTTTTAGCCTCATCTATCACGCCGTTATCTTCTTTGCGTGGATAAGCTTTGGGCTAAAAATGCTCTCAAGCGCTTGCCTAAAAGATGGCACTACGTTTGAAAATATCCTCTTTGTGATGAGCTTTTTGCTGATATCGTCGCTGCTTGATCTACCGCTAAATATCTACGAGAGCTTTGTAAAAGACAAAAAGCTTGGCTTTTCAAATATGAGCGCAAAGATATTTTTAGTTGATACTATAAAGTCGCTAGCGCTAATGCTCATTTTTGGCTCGGCCTTCGTCTGGCTCGTGCTTTTATGTATAAATTTTCTTGGAGAGTTTTGGTGGTTTTGGGCGTTTTTGCTAAGTTTTGGCATCGCTTTAATTATAAATTTAATATACCCAACGCTCATCGCGCCTATTTTTAATAAGATGTCGCCGCTTGAAGATGGCGAGCTAAAAGGCTCGATAGAGGATTTGCTTAAAAAATGCGGCTTTAAAAGTAGTGGCGTTTTTACGATAGACGCTAGCAAGCGCGACAACCGCTTAAATGCCTATTTTGGCGGGCTTGGAGCGACAAAGCGAGTGGTGCTTTTTGATACGCTCGTAAAAAAGCTAAGCACCGCGGAGATCGTGGCGGTTTTAGGGCATGAGCTTGGGCACTTTAAGCATAAAGATATCCTAAAAATGATAGCGCTAAGTGCCATTATGCTATTTTGTCTATTTTTCATCTTTGGAAACGTTAGTGCTGGCGCATACGAGGCGATAGGGTTAGGGCAAAATGGCGCTAGTATCATCATCTTTTTGGTGCTTTTTTCGCCTATTTTTAGCTTTCTTTTTTCGCCGATCATCTCATATTTTAGCCGTAAAAATGAATTTGGCGCAGACAAGTTTTCAAAAGAAATTTCAAACAAAAACGACATGATAAACGCCCTAACCAAGCTTGGCAGCGAAAACAAAGCATTTCCAAAGTCGCACTGGCTTTACTCATTTGTCTATCACTCGCACCCAAGCCTTTTTGAGCGGATAAATGAGCTAGAAAATGAGAGTTGAAGAGGCGCTTAAAGAGGCGAATTTAAGACTAAAGTCGCTTTGTGAGAATCCAAGCAGAGTAGCTAGGGTTTTGCTCATGAGCTACCTTGATGTGAGCATCGAGTGGATATTTTTAAACCAAAAGAGCGAATTTGATGAGAGCGGCTACTTTGCCCTCGTAAAGCGCTTTGAAAATTATGAGCCACTTGAATATATAACTGGCAAGGCTGGCTTTTATGGCTTGGAGTTTGAGGTAGAAAGTGGCGTTTTGATACCGCGCCCCGAGACTGAAATTTTAGTTGATAAAGTGCTTGAGATTGCAAGCAGCTATAAAGCACCAAAGATCGCTGAGATCGGCACTGGCAGCGGGATAATAAGTGTCATGCTAGCTCTAAAAACAAACGCTAAAATAGTAGCCACCGATATAAATGAAAAGGCTCTAAATTTGGCTAAAAAAAATGCGCTTAAATTTAATGTAAGCGAGAAGATCGATTTTGTAAAGTGCTCTTATATCGATGAAATTTCAGGTGATATCGACATCTTGGTCTCAAACCCGCCTTATATCGCACGAGACTATAAACTTGATAAATTTGTGATAAACGAGCCGCATGAGGCGCTATTTGGTGGCGAAGTCGGAGATGAAATTTTAAAAAATATCATCCTTATCGCTAGAAATCGCAGCATAAAAAATATCGCCTGCGAGATGGGATATGATCAAAGAGCGAGCATGGAGATGGCACTAAAAGTTAATGGCTTTAAAAGCGCTTTTTACAAGGACTTAGCGGGCTTTGACAGGGGCTTTTGCGCAAGTTTAAAACTATAAAGGAGAGAGATTGAGAAGCATCTATTTTTTACTATTAGCAGCGGTGATCGGCACTGAGCTAACGCTTGGAATTTTGGTCGCACCAGTTATATTTTTCCCACAAAGCATCATAGGCGAGGGGGTGCTTACGCATTTTATGAGCGGACAGATGATGACAAAGATATTTTTAAAATTTAACTATGTTTTGCTATTTGTAAGCGCATTTGTGGCAGTTAGCGAGCTCTTTGATCTAAGAAAAAAGCTTGCATTTTCACTAAAATTTAGCACATTTATGCTCTCGTTTTTAAACTTAGTCTTAGCACTTAGCTTTGTCTTTATCTTCACGCCTTTTATCGTGCAGGCTCAAAGCCTAGGTGCTGATGCGACGCAGACAGCAGAGTTTGCCAAGATGCATAGCGCAAGCGAATATGTGATGAAAGTGGTGCTTGTTTTGCAGCTCATTTTGTTTTTTATGAAATTTAAGATCAGTCAAGATGAACGCCAAGCCTGATATCCAAATTTTAACGAATTTTTTAGCCGAATACACAACCGCGATGGTGAGCGCTGGCACATACACTGCGCGCGTAGAAAAGTGCGTCGACCGCATAGCCAATCACTACGGCTACGACGTTAGCGTGACCATTTTTGTGAAGTATTTTACCATTAGCGTGATGGACTCACAGGATAACTCCTTGCGCCGAACTTATGTGAGAAAGATCCCTCTAGGGCAGGTTAGCTTTAATAGAATTTCTGAGCTATCCTCACTTAGCTGGCAAATTTTAGACGAGGGTTTAAGTTTAGATGAAGCTAAAGAGAGCTTTGATGGCGTGATGAGTGTCAGTGCAAATAAATTTGCTAGCTCACTTATCTTGATAAGCCTTGCAAATGCGGCATTTTGCAGACTTTTTGGAGGCGATGCTGGCTCGGTTGTTTGCATATTTTTTGCAACGCTTGTTGGCTACACTCTTAAATTTACCCTTGCGAAAATGGGTGTAAATTTAAAAATTCAATACGTCCTAACATCCTTTGTCGTCTCATTTATCGCCTATCTTGGCGTATCTTACGGGCTTACACATACAAGCGACGTGGCGATAGGCTCATCTGTGCTCTTTATGATGCCCGGCGTTTTTCTCATAAATTCAGTCTTTGACATCCTAAATGACAACACCCTTGTTGGCATCAGCAGGGCCATAAGCACGGGCATCCTTATACTTTGCATGGCTGTTGGCGTCTATATCACGCTAACGCTTAGCAGTGCGGAGATATTAAATGTTTGAGCTTTTTAGTGAAACGCTTGTAGATGCTGGCTTTGCTGCGGTGGCTGGACTTGGCTTTGCCTATGCTAGCTCGCCTCCAAAAAGAACTCTCATCTTTTGCGCTTTGCTCGCTGCATTTGCGCATGCTAGCCGCTTTTGGATCATGCAGATGGGATTTTTCAACATCAGTGTCGCAACGCTCATTGTCTCTTTTATGAGTGGAATTTTAGGCATGCTCTTTGCCAAACGGCTAAAGGTGCCAGCTGAGATCATCGCATTTCCAGCGCTTTTGCCGATGGTGCCAGGAGTTTTTGCGTATAAAGGGATATTGGCACTTTTTTCATTTTTAAATGAGACAAGTATCGCTAAGAAAAATGAGTATTTGATCATATTTTTTGATAACGCTATCACGACTACGACGGTCTCACTAGCGCTTGGCGTGGGTGTTTCGGTGGTGCTTATCTTGTTTTATGATCAGTCACTTACGATAACTAGAGGCGCTAAAGGCAAGCCTAGTAAGAGCAAATGAAAATTTAAAGGAGCTTTGCAGTGAAGATAAGAATTTATTACGAAGATACCGATGCAGGCGGCATTGTCTATCATACAAACTATATTAAATATTGCGAGCGAGCCAGAAGTGAGGCGTTTTTTAAGGCTGGGCTAAATTTTACAAAAGAGAGCGGATACTTTGTCGTTTCAGCTCTTGAGGCTAAATTTCTCGCTTCAGCCGTGCTTGGCGATGAGGTTTTTGTGAGAACAAGGCTCATAGAGCTTAAAAAGGCAAGCCTTGTTTTAGAGCAAGAAATTTATAAATTTGAAGAAAAAGATACCGAAAAAGTGCTCTTTAAAGCGACTATCACGCTAGCTTTTATGAAAGAGGGCAGGCTAGCAAAGATAGATGAGAGCATGAAGGCTTTTATAAATGGGGTTAAATTTTAGCAAACAAAACAGCTAAATCCCGTTTGTGCTCTTTTGCTCCTGCGAATTTGCCTCATTAAAGTGATCGCTTTTTGTATCATAAATTTTCACATCATATAAAACTTGCGAGCCCTCAACCCTCTCAGCAAAAATTTTGCTAGCATTTTTGTTTATGAAATTTGTATAGATATACTCCACTCCCAGCGCACTTGAGTAGCCGATCTGTGAGTATCTAAAATCAACTCCAAAAAGATCTCCAAGCCCTAAAAATCTCTCATCAAGCGAATTTAGCGAATTTGCCACAAAGAGATTTTGTCTATCTCTTTGCGTGATGGCGCTAAAGATATTTGGCAAGAAATTTATCTGCGTGCTTAAAAGCGCGTAAGGCTTTATCTCAAAGCCTCTCATCTGCGTTGCTACAAGGGAGGCTTTGACGATAGGGATGTTTAAAAAGACGCTTGCGTTATCAAATTTAGACTTTTTGCTCAAAGTATCGTTTAAATTTATATCTTTGCCAGTGATCGAGCTCTCGTAGTAGTCGCTACTTTGCATGCGTACATACTCATTTAGCTTTTGTGCTAGCGCGCTGCCATCGTCAAAGGCGACTATTTTTTCGTTGGCAAAAGCGAGCAGGGCTGAAATTTGCGCTTTGTAATCAACTCCGCCAAAGATCAAATTTGGTTTTGGAGCTGCCACAAAAGAGCTATGAACGCTTGGTATGTAGATGAGTTCGTTTGGCAAGATGAGAGAATTTACTGTGTTTGCGCCATTTTGAGTAAGAGCTGCTATGAAGTAGATAAAACCCTCGTTTCTAGCGTTTTGAAGCGCATTTTGAAGACTAGGCAAACTCTCGTCGCTACTATTTATAAATTTCACTTCGACATTTGCATCTTGCTTTAAGATGTAGCTTAGAATCGCGTTTGATACGACATTTGCGTATGATTTTATAACCTTTTGAGGGATGATGACCGCTATCTTGTCGCTTTGCGCAAGCTTTAAAACCATCTCTCCACCAAGTGAAGCGTAAAGGTCTAAAAGTGCCTTATCATCTATCTTTGCTGGCTCAAATCTCGCCATAAAGCTAGCTAACATATCGCTTTTTACAAGCTCATTTAGGCAAGAGCTATCACAAAATTCTGGCTCTAAATTTATGTAAGTGATCTTTGCTGGCGGTATGCTTGAGAGGCTTTGATTTTTAGTGATGTTGCTTTCAAATTTTGCCTCAGTGATCTCGTCTTGCATCTCGCTTATGGCTTCATTTTGCGCTGCAAAAAGGCTTACAAATATAACTAAAAAAAGAAAAATTCTTTTCATATCACTCCCTTGATTTTTTTCAAATCATCTATAAAATTTTCTTCAAAACTTGGATTTTTACTGATCCACTCTGGTGAAAAGGTTGGCATTATAAACCTATCATCATCTTTTAAAATGCTCCCTCTTATGCTTGAAAATCCGCCCTTTGAGAGCAAATTTGGATAAAGATGCATGAAAGCTTCCTCTCCTAAAGTGATGATAATTTTTGGCTTAATAAGTCTTATCTCTTCTAAAAGATATGGCCTACAAAGCTCAAACGAGCTCTTTAGCGCTGGATTTTTCGCGTCACTATTTGAAATTTCACAGCGCAAAAGCAAGCTTATATAAACACTATCTTTTTCTAAATTTAAGCCATTATTTATAGCTTTTTCTAAAATTTTGCCGCTTGTGCCTTCAAAATAATCATCTTTTTTGCAAAGCGAGATAAACATTATCTTGCTATTTTTATCGCCAAAGCCAGTAAAAACGCACTTTGAGCTATTTCTTAAAAAGCAAAGAGAGCACTTTTTTATCTCACTATTTAGCTCGTCTATGCTGTTATAATCTTGATATCTACTTAAATTAAGAAAATTTTCATCTATAAAATTGTAACCGATCGCTTTTAAAAAAAGTAATTTTTCTAAGAGATCTTTGTTTTTATGAAATTTCATTTTTGGATTATAACTTGATTTACTTAAAGTTTAAATTATAGTTTTTTCGGGCTGATTTATTCAAAGGAATTTAAGTATTGCTTTGATAAAATCCCACTTTTTATATTAACTTTAAGGATAGAAATGAAAAGGACTTATCAACCTCATAAAACCCCTAAAAAACGCACTCACGGCTTTCGTTTAAGAATGAAAACTAAAAACGGCCGCAAGGTTATCAACGCTAGACGTGCTAAAGGTAGAAAAAGATTGGCTGCTTAGCTGGTTTTGAGTCACTAAGTGACTCGAGAGAATTTTCTCAGGTTTATAAAGAGGCCAGTAAATGGCACTGCGACGCTTGCGTAGTTTTTTATAAACCTACAATTGAAAAAAAATTAGCAGTTGTTGCTAGCAAAAAAGTAGGAAAAGCAGTAGTTAGAAATAGAGCAAAGAGACTTTTAAGAGCTGCTTTTTTTTCTATTTCTAATGAGCTAAAAGATGGCACTTACATTATGGTCGCAAAAAATGGAATTACAGAAATTTCATTTGACAAAATTTGTAAAAATTTGAGCTGGTCTATAAAAAAAATGGGATGTCTAAAATGAAAAAATTTGCGATTAAATTTATCGCTTTTTATCAAAAATATATTTCCATACTTCTGCCAAAAAGCTGTCGCTACTATCCGACTTGCTCACAATACGCTATTTGGGAATTTCAAACAAACAGCTTCTTCTCTGCTTTTTTTGCAACATTCATGCGAATTTTAAGATGCAATCAACTTTTCAAAGGCGGTATCAACTACCCAATCATCCGCAAAAAATTTAACTCATGTTTTATATTTCAAAAAAGCGATACCAAAAATGTAAATTTCTGGTTTATCCCTTGCCAAAATAGTAAATTTTATGTCGTAAAAGTATTAGATAAATTAAAGGAAAAAAATTAAATGGAACAGATGTCTATGCAAAAAAGGTTGCTTCTTGCAGCACTTTTGTCAATCGTATTTTTCATAGTATATGACTTTTTTATGCCAAAAGGAGCTCCACTAGAGCAAAACCAGACAACGATCTCTCAAACAATGGATCAAAGCAAAGCCCCAGCCTCTACTAACGATACTCCAAAATCAAATGAAAATTTAGCTTCAAACGAGATAATCGCTACCATCAAAGGTCAAAGCTATGAAGCAAAGATAGATAAGCTAGGTAGGATCGCGAAATTTTATCTCACCGAAGATAAGTATAAAACAGAAGATGGCAACAAAATCGAGCTTGTTTCACAAAAACCACTGCCGCTTGAGCTTAGATTTAACGATAGCGCTTTAAATACTGACGCTTTTAAGGTTGCATATAGTAGTGACTCTAGCGAGGTAGATGCTAGCAGCGAGCCTAAAACTATAAAACTCACTCAAAATTTAGATGGTGTTACAGTCACAAAAAATATCAAATTTTACCCAAATGGTCGTTACGAGGTTGAAGTAAATTTAAGTAAAAGTGTTGATTATTTCATCACTCCTGGCTTTAGACCAAATATCGCGATAGATAGTTACACAGTTCATGGTGTCATGCTTAGAAATACAGACGATAGCCTAAATATCATAGAAGATGGCGATGCAAAAGAGGTTAAAAACTATGCAAACACAACTATAGCAGCTGCATCTGATAGATACTACACAGCACTATTTTACTCATTTAACAAGCCATTTGAAGCTGTTGTAGATAAAGATGCAAATAATAATCCTATCGTTTTTGTAAAGGCAAACGATAGCTTAAAACTAGGCGCTTACATCGGACCAAAAGAGCATAAAATTTTAAGCTCGATGGATGAGAGACTAAACGACGTTATCGAGTATGGTTGGTTTACGTTTATAGCAAAGCCGATGTTTTCATTCTTAAATTTCTTACATAACTACATCGGCAACTGGGGTTGGGCGATAGTTGTGCTAACGCTTGTCATAAGGATAGTTTTATTCCCGCTTACATATAAGGGTATGCTATCGATGAATAAGCTAAAAGAGCTTGCTCCAAAGGTAAAAGAGATCCAAACAAAATATAAAGACGATAAGCAAAAGATGCAAGTCCATATGATGGAGCTATACAAAAAACATGGTGCAAACCCTATGGGTGGTTGCTTGCCGATCTTGCTTCAAATTCCAGTATTTTTTGCGATCTACCGCGTTTTACTAAATGCGATCGAGCTAAAAGGTGCTCCTTGGATACTTTGGATACACGATCTTTCAGTGATGGATCCATACTTTGTGCTACCTATCTTGATGGGTCTAACGATGTTTTTACAACAAAAACTTACACCAACGACATTTACTGATCCTATGCAAGAAAAGGTTATGAAATTCTTGCCTTTGATCTTCACATTTTTCTTTGTGACATTCCCAGCAGGTCTTACGCTTTACTGGTTTGTAAATAACGTTTGTTCGGTCGTTCAACAAGTCTTTGTAAATAAACTTTTTGAAAAACATAAAAAAGCTGCGGAGGTAAAAGCTCAATGAAAATAGAAGCAAATACCCTCCAAGAGGCATTTCAAAAGGCAGCCGAGCAGCTTAACTGTTCAGTTACAGAGCTTGATATAAAGGTCTTGCAACATCCAAGTAGCGGAATTTTTGGATTTTTTAAAAAGACAGCGATCATTGAGGCAAATTTAGAAAATCAGCCAAAACCACAGCATAAACCAAAAAATGATAGAAATTTTGCTAAAAAAAGTGATGAAAACGAGCCTGCAAAAGAAGAGAAAAAACAGAGTAAAAAACATGATCATAATGATAAAAAGCGAAATCCTAAAAAGCATAAAGATGAGAAAAACGAAGCTAAGTCTGAGCAAAAAGAGCATAAAAATGAAAAGCCAAATTTGAGTGAAAAAAACTCAGCTCTTGCAAAAGATGCCTTTGCTGAAAAGGGTGAAAAAGAGGCTGAAGAGCCGGGATATGTCATAAAAAGACTTGATGAGCCAAAAGAGCCAAAAGAGCAAAAAGAGACTAAAGGGACAAAAGAGCCACAAGCTAGTAAAAGTGCTCCTAAAAATATCCTAGATACATCAATCATCGAAAATTTCAACCAAACTGATGAAGAGAGTGCACCTCAAGCTTTACCAAAAGAGAAAAAAGAGAAGGTTGTAATCGACTTTGATAAAATTTTACCTGAGATAAAAGAGGGCATGACGCGTCTTTTTAAAGCAAGCTGCTTTGAGATAGATAAGGTAGAAGTTAGTAAATTTAACGATGAAACCGTGCTTATCGAGCTAGACGGTGCTGATGCGGCGCTACTTATCGGCAAAGAGGGTTATAGATATAAAGCGATCTCTTATATGCTCTATAACTGGCTAAATTCAAAATATAACCTCGCTATCCGCCTTGAGATCGCGCAATTTTTGCAAAATCAAGAAGCGATGATGGATCAATATCTAAATGGTGTGATCGAGCGTGTGCAAAATAGTGGTAGAGCCCAAACAAAGCCACTTGATGGAGTTTTGGTTAAGATCGCGCTTGAGAAGCTTAGAGAGAAATTCCCAGATAAATATGTCGGCATAAAAAGCGGCAATGACGGCAAATTTGTCGTCGTAAATGACTTTTTTAAAAAATGAGTGAAACTATCGCAGCCCTTGCCACAGCTTATGGCATCGGCTCAGTTTCTATCGTAAGGCTTAGTGGCAAGGACGCACTGGCCACCTCTTTAAAACTACTTAAACTTTCAAATTTAGAGCCAAGATACGCAAAACTAGCCAAAATTTACTCCCTTGATGATGAAATTTTAGATGAGGGCATCGTTATATATTTTAAGGCTCCAGCAAGCTTTACTGGTGAGGATATCGTCGAGTTTCAAACTCATGGCGGCGTGATGGTGAGCGAGAGAATTTTAAATGAGCTAATAAGGGCTGGCGCTAGGCTTGCTATGCCTGGCGAGTTTAGCAAGCGGGCATTTTTAAATGGCAAGATGGATCTAGCCAAGGCTGAGGCGATGCAAGGGCTCATCACCTCAAAAAGCGAGATCGCAGCTAAAATTTTGACCCGTCAGATGCAAGGCGATCTTAGTAAATTTGTAGGCGAGATCAGGGGCGAAGTGGTCAAAACTCTTGCCTTTGTTGAGACGATGATCGACTATGCTGATGATGATCTGCCTGCAAATTTGCTAGAGCAGACTAAGCAGATGCTTTTAAAAAATAGCGAGAAGCTAGAGCGCATAGCCACTCTTAGCGAGCAAAGAAGAGGGCTGATCGATGGCTTTAAGATCGCTATCGTTGGCAAGCCAAATGTTGGCAAAAGCTCCATTTTAAACTCATTTTTGGCATACGAAAGAGCGATCGTTAGCGACGAGGCCGGCACAACTAGAGATAGGATAGAAGAAAATTTCAAGATCGGCTCGCACTTAGTTCGCATAATAGATACCGCAGGCATCAGAAAAGATGCTGGAAAGATCGAGCAAATCGGCATAAACTACTCGATCTCTGCCATAAACGAGGCCGACATCATCCTAGCTGTCTTTGATGGCTCAAATCCAAGCGATGAGCAAGATAAAGAGATAATTAGGCTTGTGTCTAACTCAAACAAAAAAGCCTTTTTTATCCTAAATAAAAGCGATCTTGCATTTAAATTTGACATAAATTTGGATGGCGCTATCAAAATTTCAGCAAAAAATGATACGAGCGTAGTTTTAAAAGAGCTTGAGGGCTACCTCAAGACACAAGACACCGACGAGATCATGCTAAGCTCAAACCGCCAAATTTTAAGCTGCAAAGAGGCGAGCGAGGCTTTAAAAAGGGCGTTTTTTAGGCTAAATGAAGAGGAACTAGAAATTTTTGCTTATGAGCTAAATAGTGCGATAAAGGCACTTGCAAGTATCACAAAGCCATTTGAGAGAAGTGAAATTTTAGACGAGATGTTTAGTCATTTTTGTTTAGGAAAATGATACTTTTTTTGGTTAAAATTTGCGCTTTTTAAAGGAGAGAATATGAAAATTTTACTTATAAATGGCGGCAAAAAATTTGGTCATTCAGATGGCAGGCTCAATCAAACACTTCACGATCTTGCGTGCGAAAAACTAGCGAAAATGGGTCACGAGGTAAAGCAAACCGTGATAGATCAAGGCTATGATATCGAGGCTGAAGTTGAGAAATTTCTCTGGATGGATGCGGTAGTTTGGCAGATGCCAGCTTGGTGGATGGGCGAGCCTTGGATAGTGAAAAAATATATCGACGAGGTCTTTACAGCAGGTCATGGCAAGCTTTATACGAGTGATGGCAGGCACAGGGTAGATCCAGCCAAAAACTACGGCAAAGGTGGCTTGCTAAATGGTAAGAAATTTATGCTAAGCCTTACTTGGAATGCCCCAGCTGAGGCATTTAGCGATCCAAATGAGTTTTTTGAGGCGCGCGGCGTTGATGGAGTTTATTTTCATTTTAGAAAGGCAAATGAATTTATGGGCTTAAAGTCGCTTCCGCACTTTATCTGCTGCGATGTTATCAAGATGCCAGACGTGCCAAGATACCTAAAAGAGTATGAGGCGCATCTTGAAAAAGTTTTCAAAGCGTAAAAACAAATTTCTACCGCTCTCTAGTCATTTGCGCTAGAGGGCATTTAAATTTATATCTATCTTGTGTGGGGAAATGAGGACAAAATTTCTATTTTTAGCTGCTATTATATTATTTGCAGGGTGTGCTGGCAAGCAAATTTTAGCGCCAAGCGAAAAGTCAAATTTACTCTATCTTGAAAATAACGAAACACTGCATGAGATGAAATTTTATAAGCCCCAAAATAGCCTAAATGACTTTAATAAATTTGCAAACATTGTCGGCAAGGCTGAGATAAAAGCAGCTGGCGAAAATGGCAGATTTAGCGCACTTGGCGAGCTAATGCAAAGTGGCGACGCAAATAAAACGATGATCGTTAAAAACTTAGACACTAGCAAGGACGCTGTGCTATCAAATTCTAACGATATAGATGAGCTAATAAATGCAAAAAATATCAAATTTTATGAAATTTCAAATGGCTCTATAAAAAGCGTGGTTTATAGCACAAAGAGCGTGCCAGTTTGCGAAGCTTTTGCAGGTGGCAAAGAGGCGATAAAAGTAAAAAGCGTGACAAATCACCCTTTGAAAAATGGCTTTTTTGCAGTGATCTTAAACTCAGATATATCTAATGATCAAGGCTTTTTTCTAAGAGAGACGAGGTATTATTTCAACCTTTCAAGCGAAGATGAAGAGAAGATAAAGGCTGAGACGCTAACGCAAAATTTTTACAAAACATTTATCGAAAGTGACCTCGTGAGACAAGGTGAAATTCTCTCAAATGTGCTTTGTTTTAGTAAATTTCAAAAGGCTTTTTAGTAACTTTTTATAAGCAAGGTTGTAAAATAGCTTAAAATTCTTAAAAGGTTACATCAATGGATAAAGCTACCATACAAGCACATAAAATCAGCGACGAAGAGTATGAGGAGATCTTAAAAATTTTAGGCCGTGAGCCAAATTTACTAGAGCTTGGCATATTTTCAGCGATGTGGAGCGAGCACTGCAGCTACAAATCAAGCAAAAAATACCTAAATGGCTTTCCGACAAAGGCACCATGGGTCATCCAAGGACCTGGCGAAAATGCCGGCGTCATCGACGTTGGCGATGGGGTAGCCGCTGTGTTTAAGATGGAGAGCCACAACCATCCAAGCTTTATCGAGCCGTTTCAGGGCGCTGCAACTGGCGTTGGTGGAATTTTAAGAGACGTCTTTACGATGGGTGCAAGAGTCGTTGCAAACATGAACTCACTTCGTTTTGGCGAGATAAGAGGCGAGGGCGAGCTAGCCAAAAAGCATAGATATCTGCTAAAAGGAAGTGTAGCTGGCATAGGACACTACGGCAACTGCATGGGTATCCCAACGATCGGCGGTGAAACCACCTTTGACCCTAGCTTTAATGGCAATATCTTAATCAACGCCTTCGCGCTTGGCCTTTGCAAAAGTGATGAAATTTTCTACGGCAAGGCTGAAGGTGTGGGCAACCCAGTCATTTATGTAGGCTCAAAGACCGGCAGGGACGGACTTGGCGGCGCTGTGATGGCGAGCGATAGCTTTAACGACGAAAATAAATCACTTCGTCCAACGGTGCAAGTAGGCGACCCATTTGCCGAGAAACTACTCATGGAGGCGTGCTTAGAGCTTTTCAAAAAAGACTATATCATCGGCATCCAAGATATGGGTGCAGCAGGGCTTACAAGCTCTAGTTTTGAGATGGCTGGCAGAAGTGGCAGTGGTATGAAGATGTATCTAGACCGCGTACCGATGCGCGAAGTTGGCATGACGCCTTATGAGCTAATGCTAAGCGAGTCTCAAGAGCGTATGCTAATATGCGCCAAAAAAGGTTTTGAGCAAAAGGTGCTTGAAATTTTTAGAAAGTGGGATCTTGACGCTGAGATCATCGGCGAGGTCACAAGTAGCGGCGTGATGCAGCTTTACTGGCATGATGAGCTTGCAGGCGAAATCCCTATCGGACCACTTAGTGAGGCAGCTCCGGTGCTTGACCGCCCAGTTGCACGTCCAAAATACCTTGATGAGATAGCAAATTTAAAAATTAAAAACAATATTGATAACAAAACTGCATTTTTCAAGCTTTTAAAAGAGCCAGAAGTGCTAAATAAAAGCTTTATCTACGACCAATACGACGCAAATATCCAGACAAACACCATAAAACAGCCTGGCTGCTTGGGCGCTGCAAGCATCAGAGTAAAAGGCACTAAAAAGGCCGTCTCTATGGCTGCGCAGTGCGACCCTAGAGCAAATTTTGTTGATCCAAAAATTGGCGCTGCAAGAGCTGTTGCAGCTGCTGGTAGAAAGGTCGCGATGAGCGGTGCTGTGCCACTTGCGATCACCGACTGCCTAAACTACGGCAATCCGCAAAATCCAGAGGTAATGTGGCAGTTTAAAGAAGGATGTGAGGGCATAAAAGAGGCTTGCCGTGAGCTAAATACGCCAGTCGTTAGCGGTAACGTGAGCCTTTATAACGACACTGACGGTGTTAGCGTCTATCCAACGCCAGCGATCGTCACTGTGGGCGTAAATGAAGATGCAAATTTAAATCTAAAAAGCACATTTTTAAGCGAGGGTAGAGCGATATATCTACTTGGCGAGACAAGCGGAGAATTTGCGGCTTCACTTTACGCAAAGTCGCTATTTAACGTGGTTGGTGGTAAGCTAAAAGAGGTTGATTATAAAGCTGAGAGAGCCCTTTGGGTGCTAGTGATAGAGGCAAATAAAGAGCAAATTTTAGAGTTTGCAAATAGCGTAGGCGTAGGCGGTCTTGCTATCACGCTGGCAAAAATGGCTAGCATCTCAAACATCGGCACAAACTGCGAGATTAAATTTAAAGAGCCAAATTTCATCTTTGACGAGAGCTTTTCAAGAGCAGTTGTGGGTGTAAAAGACGAGGCTAAATTTGAAGCGCTTGCGGCTAAATTTGGTGTGAAATTTGAAAAGATCGGCGTTAGCGGAGGTAAGAGATTTAAGCTAAATGATATAGATGAGAGCTTAGAGGGTGTAAGAGAAATTTATCTAAATGAGTTTGCGAAAATCGTAAAAAAGGAGGACTAAAAGATGTTTTCTAAAAAGGAAAAAGTAAGCGGAGAAAAGGAAGTAGAGCAAAACGAGAAAAAGGGCGTGGCAAAACCGCCAGTGCTCTTTAGCGATACTCAAAATTTGATAAGTACGATCGAAAAAAGGCTAAATGCCCCTTTGATAACCTACTACAACTCAAACGCTGGTAATGTCTGCGGCAACGATGCCAGTGCAATGTATGAAATTTTAAAGGGCAAAAAGATAGACACTGCCTATCTTTTCATAAAAAGTGACGGCGGAAGCGGTATAGCCGCACTTAGGATCATTAGCACCCTTAGAAACTACTGCAAAAATTTAATAGCACTGATCCCATCAAACTGCGCTTCAGCTGCTACGATGATGGCGCTTGGCGCAAACGAGATCGTGATGGGCCCACTTGCCTATCTAACACCAGTTGATACATCGCTCAAGCATGAACTTAGCCCTACAAACAAGGGCAACGAGCTTGTTAGCGTCTCGATGGATGAGCTTAGCCGTGTGGTGAAGCTTTGGAAAGAGCAGGATAAAGATAGACCAAACGACACAAACCCATATAATTCGCTATATGAGTACATCCATCCGCTAGTTTTTGGTGCGGTTGATCGTGCTAGTTCGCTCTCACTTAAAATTTGTTCTGAGCTGCTTAGATATCACATAGATGATGACAAAAAGATCGTTGAAATTTCAGAGCGACTAAACGCAGACTACCCAGCACACGAGTATCCAATACTCTTTCGTGAGGCGCAGGAGATCGGCCTACATGTCAAAAAAATGGACGATGATCTAAACGAGATGCTTCAGGAGCTAACGCTACTTTACTCAGAGATGGGGCAGCGAGCTTTTACCGACTACGATGAGAACAGCTATCACGATAATAACATCGCAAACATCATCGAGACAAACGGCAAGCAAATTTACTATCAGATCGATAAAGACTGGTTTTATCGCCCTGAAGAGCGCCGCTGGAATGTTATGAACGACGAGAGCTCATGGCGTAAAAATGAGCTAGTAAATGGCAAGATAAAAAATACGATCTATCACTTGTGGTAATATGTCTGGAGTCCTGTTTTTACTGATATTAGGCGGTGCGATATTTTTATTTATGAATGTCCAAATAGGTAGTAACCGCAAGAAACAAGCAAATGTAGATGAGGCTAAATTTCTAGTCTCACTGCTTGCAAAAGTCGCTAAAAGTGATGGCAGAGTTAGCGAGCTAGAGGCTAGGCTGATCACTCAAGTGCTTGATGATCTAAGCCAGAAAGTTAGCGGTGTTAGCGGCGTGCGTGAGTATCTAAAAGAGGTCTATAATAGCCAAAAAGAAAATGTAGATAACGCCTATGAAACCGCCAGAAACTACAAGCGCGCGTTTAATCTAAACTACGATACCTGCGTGGCTAGGCTCACTTTTTTTCTAAATTTAGCCTATATAGACGGAGAATTTAACAAGAGCGAGCAAGACGTCATAAGAAATATCGCTTATGGATTTGGCATCGACAAAGAGACGCTTGATGAGATAATCTATAAATTTGATAGCTTCTATGGCTCAAGATTTGGAGCGGAATGCGATGAGATGAGCCAAGAAAATGATGCATTTGAGGTTTTAGGACTTAGTAAAAATGCAAGCCTTGATGAGATAAAGGCTCGCTACAAAGAGCTTGTGAGGCAGTATCACCCTGACATTTTGATGGGTAGAGGCGAGAGTAAAGAGGTGATAGAGCGCTCGACTAAGAAGCTTCAGGAGATAAACGAGGCTTATGGAAGATTAAAAGAGAAATTTGGAGTTTAGATGAAGAAATTTGTGATTTTGCTTTTGGCTGTGGCTGGCTTTTGTAATGATTTTAAAGTGGTAAATATAGATGGAAAAGAGATAATATTTAAGCTTACTCAAAGCGAGCTTTATCAAGATCAAAGGTTGGTCGTCAGCAACTACGATGTTAAAGATAGCAATGTGAGCATAATATTTGTCGATAAAGATGGCAACAAGAGCGACATTATGTCAGTTCAAGCAAAAAAATTAAATGAAATTAGTGAGTATATCTTTTCGTATGATCGTGGCATAAAAGTTATGAAATTTAGCTCGAAAAAGCCGATATGCGAGGCGCTTGAGAAAGAGGAACCTATAAATTTAAGCGTATTAGATGCGAGTTATTTTGATGGCAATCAAATTTCAAGCTATGCCTTTAGCGTTGATATTATTGGTCAAGAGCGTGAAAACTTTGTAGAGAGAAAAGACTATTATATAGATGCAGCCGCAAATGTTATGGTTACGCTAGAGGCCTTATCGATAAAAAATATCGCAAAGGATATAAAAATGGGGCAGCTTCTGCTTGTAAAAGGTATGTGTTTAACAAAAAGATAAAAAATTTAATAAAGGAGAAAAAATGAGAGCGTTGCTTAGCGTTAGCGATAAAGAGGGCATTGTAGAGTTTGCAAAGGGGCTAGAAGAGCTTGGCTGGCAGATACTTTCAACTGGTGGCACCTACAAACTTTTAAAGAGCGAGGGCGTCAAAGCCACTGAGGTTAGCGAATTTACGGCATCACCTGAGATGTTTGAGGGCAGGGTAAAGACCCTTCATCCAAAGATCCACGGTGGCATCTTGCACAAACGCGATGACGCTACACACGTGGCTCAGGCAAAGGAGTATGGCATCGAGGGCATCGACCTAGTTTGCGTAAATTTATATCCATTTAAAGAGACTACCATCAGGACTGATGACTTTGCCGAGATCATCGAAAATATCGACATCGGCGGTCCAGCTATGGTAAGAAGCGCTGCTAAAAACTTTAAAGACGTGCTCATCGTCACAAGCGTGCTTGACTACGACGAAATTTTAAAGCGCCTAAGAGAAAAAAGCGATGATTACGAGTTTAGAAGATCGCTGATGATAAAGGCGTTCGAGCATACAGCAGCCTATGACAGCATGATCGCAAACTATATGAATGATAGATTTAATGGTGGTTTTGGCGATGCTAGATTTATCGTGGGAAGCAAAGTTTTTGACACTAGATACGGCGAAAATCCACACCAAAAAGGCGCGCTTTATGAGTTTGATTATTTCTTCACAAACAACTTTAGAGCGCTAAAAGGCGAGGCAAGCTTCAATAATATGACCGATATAAATGGCGCTTTAATGCTTGCAACTAGCTTTGATGACGCTCCGGCAGTGGCTATCATCAAGCACGCTAATCCTTGCGGCTTTGCGGTAAAAGATACGCTGCTTGAGAGCTACGTGGCAGCGCTTAAGTGCGACCCGATCTCGGCATACGGCGGCGTGGTGGCGATAAATGGCACACTTGATGAGGAGCTAGCTAAAAAGATAAATGAAATTTACGTTGAAGTAATCATCGCTGCAAATGTCGATGATGCCGCGCTTAAAGTGTTTGAGAGCAAAAAACGCATCAAAATTTTCACTCAAGATAATAAATTTTTAGTGCGTGCAAATGATAAATTTGACTTTAAGCACATCGATGGCGGTTTTGTATTTCAAGAAAGAGACTTCGTAAAAGACGAAGAGCTTGAAAATATGAAGCAAATGAGCAAGAAATTTGCGACTGGCAGCGAGCTAAAAGACGCTCAGATAGCGTGGAAAGTGGCTGCGCTAACGAAGAGCAACTGCGTAGTTTATGTAAAAGATGGCGCGATGGTGGCTATTGGCATGGGTATGACTAGCCGTGTGGATGCTGCTCGTGCGGCCGTGGCAAAGGCAAAAGAGCTAAAGATCGATCTAAGCGGCTGCGTGCTTGCAAGCGAGGCGTTCTTCCCATTTAGAGACAGCATCGACATCGCTAGCAAAGTGGGCGTAAAATGCGTCATCGAGCCAGGCGGTAGCATCAGAGATGATGAGGTGATAGAGGCTGCCGATGAGCACGGCATGTCGCTATATTTCACTGGTGTTAGACACTTCTTGCACTAAAATTTAGGGGCGCTTTGCCCCTTACTTCACACTTTATAACTTTAAATTTTATATAATCCTTCAAAAAAAGGAGCTCGCATGAAAAAGATATTAAATTTTTTCTTGGTTTTGGCGGTATTTTTGGGTGTAAATTTGATGGCAAAAGATGAGTTTTTAAAGGAGCGGACGATGGCAGGGCAAAATTTGAAAGAAATTTATTTAGCAGGTGGCTGCTTTTGGGGCATGCAGGGCTATTTTAAAAAGATATTTGGCGTGGTGGATACGAAGGTGGGCTACGCAAATGGCAAGAGTGAGAGCGCGAGCTACCGTGAGCTGCATGAGAGCGACCACGCCGAGACACTTTATGTGAAATTTGATGAAAATAGGGTCGCTTTGGCTGAAATTTTGGCTCATTTTTTTAGAGTGATCGACCCAACCTCGCTAAATAAACAGGGCAATGACGTTGGCAGGCAGTATAGAAGCGGGATTTACTATGTTAGCAAGGACGATCTACCAGTCATTGAGAGCTTTATAAAGATAGAGCAAAAGAAATTTAAAGATAAGATCGTGGTTGAGGTAGCACCACTTAAAAATTTTATCATTGCTGAGGAGTATCACCAAGACTATCTTGATAAAAACCCTTTTGGATACTGCCACATCGATCTAAATTTGGCGAGCAAGCCGCTTTACGATGAGGCTAAATTTAAGCCGCTTAGCAAAGAGGAGCTAAAGAGAAATTTAAGTAGCGAGCAGTATGCCGTGACGCAGGAGGCGGCGACTGAGAGGCCATTTAGCAGCGAGTATGATAAATTTGACAAAAAGGGCATCTATGTTGATATCACAAGTGGCAAGCCGCTCTTTTCAAGCGCTGATAAATTTGACGCAGGGTGTGGCTGGCCAAGCTTTACAAAGCCTATCACGACAACGGCGCTTGCCTATAGCGAGGACAACTCATTTATGATGAAAAGGGTTGAAGTTAGGTCTCAAAACAGCGACGCGCACCTTGGGCATGTATTTGACGATGGACCAAGCGACAAGGGCGGGCTAAGGTATTGTATAAATGGAGCTAGCCTTAAATTTATACCGCTTGAGGATATGGCTAGGCTTGGATACGAGGAGTTTATCCCCTACGTCAAGTAGCTTTTGTTGAAGCAAATCAATGTTTTGAAAAGTTTAATCAGAGTATAATTCTCCAAAATCAAAAGGAGAAAAAATGAGTGATTTTTTCAAAAATGCAGAGCAGTTTAACATAGAGGGCGCGACGGTGCCGTTTTATAAATTTAGTGAAAATGGTGTAAGCTTTGTGGGCTTTGACTCACGTCCTTGCGTGCCGCCAGAGCCAATGATGAACGCGCTTTTGGCTATCAAATTTGCTGATAAAAACACAAAGATCGTGATGGTAAATCACAAATTTCCAGCTGGGCTCATCCCAAAGATAGAAAAGAGCTTTGACATTAAGCGCGAGGACCTTGAGGGCGGAGCTGTGAAGATGACTTTTAGCCTAAAAGAGGGTGCGAGCATAGAAAACATAGACACTAGCCTTTGCCACTAAGATGCTTTTAAATACCTATGCGCCGCCATTTAAGCTAGTTGGCGGCTACTTTATCGCTGGCATTTTTTTCTTAGCGCTAAGCGTCCCGGCCTTTTTTTACGCTGATTTTGAGGCGATTAGCTCGCTAAACACGGCTGGCTTTTTGCATATATTTTTCGTGGGCTTTGTGATAAGTATCATCATCGGAGCGCTCTATCAGCTAACCTCAGTCATCTTAGAAAAGCCATTTTTTACGGTCAAAGGGGCTATTTTAAATTTAGCCATTTTTTGCCTGTCGCTACTTGCTATGAGCTATGCGATGATATTTGGCGAGGCTAGGATTTTGCAAATCAGCGGAGTTTTTCTCTTTGGCGCGCTTGTTTTTTTTGGCTTGACCTATGCGCTAAGCTTTATGGATAATCAAAAAAGAAGCTTTGCTGCCTTTGCGCTCTTTGCCTCGGCGATATTTTTGCTAGTTGGCATAACGCTTGGATTTTGCCTAGTGATGATACTTGGTGGCACGCTTATGCTTGATTTTATGATGACGCTAAAATTTCACGTATATTTTGTGCTGGGTTTTGTATTTTTCGTGATACTTGGGGCTGCAAGCGTGCTTTTACCGATGTTTGCTTTGGCTCATGATCTTAAATTTACACTTAGCAAAGCCTCTCTTGCCTGCTATATTTTGGCTGGCGTTTTGCTGGCGTTTGATGAAAATTTAGCGATTTTTGCGGTGGCTGTGGCGGCTTTGCTCTTTATATCTCAGGCGTTTTATATCCTGAAAAAGCGCGTGAGAAAGGCGTATGACTATTGGAATGTAAATATTGCTCTTTCGCTGCTTGCTTTGTTTGTGGCTGCTATATTTATGATTTTTGAAAAGCTAAATTTGGCCGCATTTTTTATGATATATGGCTTTTTGTTTGCCTTTATCGTGGCTCATCTATATAAGATCGCACCATTTCTCATCTGGTATCACTATGTGGCGCCATTTGTTGGCAAGGCAAAAGTGCCGCTACTTGATGCGATGATACTAAAAAAGGCTGCATATTTTGCCATAGTATTTAATGTCATATCGCTTGTATGCTACCCTTTGGCGGTTAGCTTTGAGATGAGAAATTTAGTCTATGCAAGTATGATTTTTATGGCTTTAAGCATCATTTTGCTTGCTGTAAATATGATAAATGTTTTTAAATTTACTGGTTTTAAAGGATAAAAAATGAAAGAAAAAATTTATGATGCTCTGTCAAATATCGTCGATCCCGAGGTTGGTTTTGACATCGTTTCGCTTGGGCTCATATATGATGTAAGCTGTGATGAAAATGGTAAAGCAAAGGTGACTATGACGCTTTCAACTAAGTCTTGCCCACTTCATGAGATGATACTTGACTGGGTGCAGACGGCTACGCTTGGTGTGGAGGGTGTAAAAGAGTGCGAGATAGACCTGGTTTGGGAGCCTGAGTGGAATATCCAAATGGCAAGCGATTTAGTAAAAGCACAACTTGGAGTGAATTAATAAATTTGGCTAGAAATTTAGCTTAGCTGACAAATTTCTAGCTCTTTTTAAAATTTCTACTTTAAATTTAAAAAATTGTATAAAAAAGTTTATTTAAATTTGTATTGGGCTGTTTAAAGTGCGGAAATTTCATGGCAAAACTACTGCAAAAAGTGCTTCTCATAAGCATCGACAAAGACTTTCAAAGCTACGAACTAGATGAAGATAGTAACGTTGAGGTCTAATATAGTAGGTAAAGTATTAAGATGTGTGATTAAAAGCCCTTTTAAATGGCTTTTAAAAGAGTTTGTAAAAAGATGTAAAGCTTTTTGTAAAGTAATGTAAAAAATTTCGCCACTTTGATTTTAAGCAAAACTCACTCTAACTACGAATTAATCGCACTTTCATCTCCTTTTTTATAGCTTTGATATCTAATATAACTTTATATAGAGTCTTTGTTAAATTTGTAAATTTATTCTCCAGAGTAGTCAAAAACAAATTAATATCAATTAAAAATTAAAAGCATATTGCGGATTTAGAATAAAGATATTAGAGTTTAGGTGTTTTGCACAACGATAGTTTAAATTTAGATACGAAAAGGTAAATTGCAAGATAAACTTGCAATTTAACAGGAGAATTTTTAGTTAGGACTTAGTCCATTTGATGACGAAGATATGATGGGATATCTAGCTGAGAGATATACTCATCGCTGTTATATCCACCACTTACTCTTCTTTTTAAAACGATATTTTTATTTAGAAGATCGTTTTCAGGCTCTTGGGCTATTTTTTTTTCTTCGCTTTCTTTTTCTGCGCCTTTAAAACCTGTTGCGATGATAGTAACTTCGACTTTATTGTCTTCTATGTTTTCATCGGTTGTTGTACCAAAGATCACATCAGCATCATCATCAGATGCCTCCTCGATCATTGACATCGCGCTATGAAGATCGTCAAGTGAGCAGTTTGGATGCATCTTGAAATGAACTAAAACGCCAAGCGCTCCGTTTATGTTCATGTTGTCAAGTAGTGGTGATTGGATAGCATTTTTGATAGCTTCTTGAGCTGCACCCTCGCCATAAGCCTCGCCAACGCCCATTAAAGCATGACCTCTGTGGCTCATAACTGTTTTTACGTCAGCAAAGTCAAGGTTGATATCGCTAACACCAGAGTCAAGCACGATAGAGCACATACCATTTACTGCTCTTGCAAGCACTTCATCAACCATTTTAAAGCTCTCTTTGATGCCTGATTTTTTATCTATCAAAGTTAAAAGTCTGTCGTTTGGTATGATAACGATAGAGTCGCTCTCTTTTCTAAGCTCGCTTAGACCGATATCAGCTAGCTTGCTGCGCTTTTTACCCTCAAATGAAAAAGGCATAGTCACAACAGCAACTGTTAGCGCACCTATCTCTTTTGCAGCTTGTGCAACAACCGGAGCAGCGCCTGTACCTGTACCACCACCAAGGCCTGAAGCGATAAACACAACATCAGAAGTCTCAAGAGCACTTTTTATCTCTTCGTAGCTCTCTTGTGCAGCCTCTTTGCCAACTTCTGGTCTCATACCAGCGCCAAGACCTTTTGTCTTTTTCTCACCAAGCTGTATCTTTGTGTGTGCAGGAGAATTTTCGAGTGCCTTAGCATCTGTGTTTGCTATCATTAGATCGATGTCTAAATTTGGATTCTCTCTTATGATGTGGTTTATCATATTACCACCGCCACCACCTACGCCTACTACCTTTATCTTTGCGCTATATAGGCTCTTGTTCTCTTCGATTGTGAAACTGTTGCTCATTGTAAAAATTCTCCTCAAAATAGTTGTGTCATGCTGTGCCAAAATTTCTTTAAAGCACTTGGTTTTTTTTCTTGCTTACTTATATCAGCAATATTTGCAAGCTCGTTTTTGTTGTTTGTTTGCTCCAAATTTATATCCATATTTACAAGCTCAATGCCTTCTTCAAAATCATCTTTATCTTGTTTTTTTGCTTGAAATTTCTCTTTTTTCTCTTCTTCAAAAATGTTGAAATTTGTTTTTGGCTTTGATCTTAATTCACCTTTATATCTCATCTTTTTTTCTGAGTCTATCTCATAAGGTGTAAATTCTCCAGCGCCATACATACAAAGTCCTATGGCACAAGAATTTGCCGGATCTCTTAAAATTTCATATAAACCATCCATCTCTTTTGGTCTAGCGATCCTAACTGGCATGTTGTCAAATATCGCAGAAGCTAAGTCTTTTAGTCCATCAAGTTTTGTCATACCGCCAGTTAGTACTATGCCAGCACCAACAAGATCTTTGTATCCACTATCTTCAAGCATATTTGCAAGTACCATTACAGTCTCTTCTGCTCTAGCTGAGATGACATTTGATATAACATCAAGTGAAACTTCGTGAGTTTTTTGCTCATCACCAAGTCTTGGAAGCTCGATAAGATCTACTGATTTATTTACTAGCTTGCCATATTCTAGTTTTATCTCTTCAGCTTTTGGTAAAGGAGTATGAAGCGCCATTGAAAGATCTATGGTTATATTTGCCGAGCCAACATGTAGATATGAGTTGTATCTTAGTGAATTTCCAGCATGCACTACCATATTACATGTCTCGCCGCCCATATCTATAAGCGCAACACCAAGTTCTTTTTCGTCTTTTGTTAGTGTTGCTATGGCTGAAGCGTAACCAGAAAGAACTACATTATCAACTTGCACGCCTGCTAAATTTATAGCTTTTCTTAGGTTGCTAAGTTGTGATTTTTGGATACTTATGATATGTGTTTGCACTTCAAGTCTAGTGCCGTTCATGCCAATAGGATCTTCTATAAATTCCTGTCCATCTACTTTAAAGTTGTAAGGTAAGACATGAAGTTTTTCATATTCTGGTGAAGTCTCGGCATTGTGATCTGCCATCTGCATAGCACGCTCTATCTCTTTTATGCCTATTTCATGATTTGGTATATTTACTACGCCACTGCTATTTACGCTTTTAGTATATTTTCCGGATATCGAAACCACTACTCTTTCATAGTGTGTGCCTGCAACTTTTTGTGCTTCTATGAGTGCATTTTTTATAGACTTTGCAGCTAGTTCAATGTTGTTTATAGCGCCCTTTTTTATACCTTGTGCTTTTTCTGTGCCTATTCCTATTATTTTTATGCCATCATCATTTTGTTCTGCTATAACAGCACAAATTTGAAATGATCCGACATCTATGCCTAAAATTCTAGTGCTCAAAATTTTTACCTTTTGACATATTCTTTAACTTCATAATATTTTAGAAGTTTATTTGTTAAATCTTTTATCAACTCGTTGTTTTTAAGCATTGCAACATTTTGTTGTGTTATTTGCTTATAGTTGTTATTTATATTGTTAGTAAGCAATCTTTGTTCCAAAATATCGTACACTACGGCTTTGTCATCTAATATAACATAACCTTTTGTATTGTTAGTATCAAAAAGTTGAGATACAAAAGCTCTTGTATCGCTCTCATTTAAGCCCGCAATAGAGCCATTTACCTCTCTGCTAACAAAGCCAACATCTGTGCCTTTAAAGTTTTGTAGAGTCTCTTTTGCTTTTGCTGTTAAAATTTCTTTTTCTTTTTTACTTTTATAAATTTCAAGCACATTAGCTCTTGCTTGTTCAAAGCTCATAGGTTGTGGAGGAGTTATACTTTTTACTCTAGCTATTAAATAGCCATCTTTGTAGATAAATGGTTTTATAACTTCGCCAACTTTTGCACCCTTGATCTCATCAAGTGAAAAAGTAGCATTGTCTTCATTTACGCTTATAAAACCATTAGTTGCAAGTTCAGCTTTTTTGACAGCGACATATTTTTCTAAAGCGTTAGTTTTGCTTTGTTCTATGTTATAGTCTTTATTAACCTCAGCTTTTACCTCGTTAAAAGGCTTTATCTTGTCATCAGATCCCTTGTATTTATCTTGGTTTTCATTATAGTAAGACTTTAAAACGCTCTCGTTTGCATCACTTTTTTCTGACTCGACAAAGTATGTATCTATGCCATAAAGTGTCTTTGTCATATAGTTATTTTTATTTATCTCCCAAAGATCTTTTAGCTCTTTCTCATCTACTTTGATCTCGCTTTGATCGGCATTTACTATTTGCACAGCTAATTTATCTTGCATGAAAAAGCTAGCTTCCATCATCGCAATATCTTCTTTGCTTGCAGGTAAATTTAAAATAGTTCTAAGTTTGTCTAGTAAGATAGTTAGCTTTAGATTATCTTCAAAATCAGTTGGGTTTATCCTGGCTCTTCTTAGCACATCATAGTATAAATTTTTGTCAAAAACGCCGTCTTTTTGAAATGTTGGATCGACGATTATATATTTTAAAACGTCATCTTTATTAACACTAAGGCCGATATCGTCTGCAAAATTTAGCAATAAATTTTCTTGAATAGCAGCTTGAAGTGCAGCATTTTCTAAACCTAACTCTTCAGCTTTCTCTTGAGTTAGTTTGCCTTCAAATACGTTATTGTAGTACTGATAAAGTCTATCGTATTTTTGTTGCAACTCTTGAACGCTTATGTTTCTATGTCCTACTTTAGCTACTGAAGTAGCTCTATTGCTGTTTAGATCGTATGCGCCCCAGCCGACAAAACCAGCACCGACAAAGGCTATCGTGCTTACCCAAATTGTCACGACTAGGTATTTTTTATGTTTTTGCATCCAAGATAACATTAAGTTCTTCCTTTAAAATACTAACAAAGCTTGTGCGATATTTTATAGAAATTTGGCTTAAATAAGCTTAAAATGGGGCTTTATAAAAACGTTTCTTGCTAAATTTTTACTAACATTTTTTATCTTTGTTAGCAAAAATTTAAATGCTAAAATCGCTGTAATCACCAGTAAAATGAAGCAGTTTGCAGCTATTTTCTAACAAAGCTATATCTTTTGCAAGTAGCTGAGGACTCCTGCTATACGCGTAAACGCCGTATCCTTTGATCACGACGATATTAGTATTTTTCTCTATCATCGCCCTATAAATTTCTGTCTCAGCACGCTCATACCAGTCGTCAAACTGCTTTGGATCATAGACTAAAATTTCATTAAATCTCATGCACCCAAAATAGTCTTTTGGTGCGATCTTTTCATGTTTCATTGCATAAGCTGTCACGTATGGAGGCATGGCGTAGCAGACAAATTTTGCTTCATTTATGTTTTTGTAGATATTTAAGTGTATATCAGCATCTAAGCTTGCATCATTCCAGCGGTAGTCTTTTTTAGATGAAAGAAGCGTTAGATCACTATCTTGCAAGTCGTCAAAAATGGCACTTTGCTTGTTGATGATAAATTGATTTTTTTCTACCCTTGCCGAGATAGAACCATGAAAAACACCAAAAAAATTCTTTCTAAACATCGAAAGAGATATCTTTTTTATCTCATTTGTTGAGTGCAATAAGTCCATTTTTTCTCCTATGTTTGGGTGATTATATTTAAGCTATCTTAAAATTTGTGTAAAATTTTATGTAATGATAGCTTTTTAAGTAAAATTTCGATAAATTTTCACACTAATTTCATTAAAGAGGTAGTGTTGCAAAGTCCGCATATTAGCGTTTTACTTGACGAAGTTTTATCATTTTTTAAAGACCTGCGTGGAAATTTTATAGATTGCACGCTTGGATATGCTGGACATTCTAGTGCCATTTTGTCTCAAAATGAAAATCTAAATTTGATCGCTTGCGATAGAGACAGCGAGGCTATAAATTTCTCGCTCAAAAAACTTGAGCCATTTGGCAGCAGAGTGAAAATTTATAAGAGCAATTTTTCTGAGCTTATTAGCAAACTTAGCAGCGATGAAATTTCAAATGTTAGAGGGATTTTAGCTGACATTGGCGTTAGCTCTTTGCAGATAGATAAAGATGATAGAGGCTTTAGCCTTGGCTCAAGCGCGCTTGATATGCGCATGGATAAAGAGCGAGGATTTAGCGCCTATGACGTGGTAAATGGCTACTCGTTTGATGAGTTAGTTAGGATTTTTAGGGATTACGGCGAGCTAAAAAATGCCTCTGGGATCGCAAATAAGATAATAAATGCTAGAAATTTAAGCAAGGTAACAAGCGCAAAAGAGCTTGCAAACATAATAGGCACAGCTCAGATAAAAGGGCGCGGTGTTAGCCCTGCGATCCTTGCTTTTCAGGCGATTAGGATAGAGGTAAATGGCGAGCTAGATGAGCTAACAAATTTGCTTTATAGCATAGAAAAGGGCGGTTTTAAAGATTGTTTGGTGGCGATCATAACATTTCACTCGCTTGAAGATAGGATCGTAAAAGAGCACTTCAAAAAGTGGGCAAACAGCTGTATCTGCCCGCCTGGCATCTACCGATGTGAGTGTGGAAATAACCACGAACTGGGCGAAATTTTAACTAAAAAACCACTAACAGCAAGCCAAAGTGAGCTAGCGCAAAACTCACGAAGCAAGAGCGCAAAACTACGTGTTTTTAAGATAAAAGGATAAAGATGCAAGAAAAAGAAGAGCTGCTAACACTTCACGACGAGGAGCAAAAACGTGAGGTAAATTTAAGCTTTAAGACGCTAGTAATGGTCTATCTGGCGGTTTTTATAGCGCTGGCTCTATTTTTGCCAAAAATTTATATAGCAAATCAAATTTATTATATAAGTAGAGATATCGCTGACATCAGCGGCAAACGAGATATGCTCCTTGAAGAAAACAGAGCTCTTAGCATAAAGCTTGAAAATTTGCGTTATAAAAATCAAATTTTAAACAATATGCAAGAGCGTCAATGGAAATAATTAAGAAATTTAAAAGCTTTACCCGCTACTACGACCCTGCAAATTTTCAGCTCATCTACTCGCTAAAAGCTGCCACAACCATAGCTTTTAACTGCTTTTTGTGCTTTTACTTCTTTCATCTAAGTGGCGCTATCATGGCTGTAAATATCACGATGGGTATCTTCTTTCTTGGTGAGCTTGAGTGCAAAGATAGGAGCAAATTTGCATTTTTGCTACTTTACATCGCGCTTTCTTGCGCTTTTATGCCCTTTGTTGCACCCCTTATGAGCCTTGGCGTTTGGCTCTCGCTTATCGTATTTGTCTGGATATTTGTGGTAGGCATTAGCCAAATTTATAGCTCAAATTTAAATAAAATTTTACTCGCCGTAAATGCAACAGGGCTGGTTGCCTTTGTGACAAAGGCCGCAGTTGGGCTAAATGTGGTTGAAAGCATCGGCGGTCTAGTGCTTGCTGGCGTGCTAAGCATCATCATAAAATTTGAAAACTTTGGCAAATACGGCAAATTTACTAAAAAGAGCATCAGCTTTTTACTAGATAGCGCCATCTTATCGAGCAAGGCGTTTGGCACGAGCCATTTTTACGCAAGTATCGCAGATTTGATGAGCTCGATTGACAAATCAAAAGAAATTTTTGCAAACAAAAGCCTAAAGATAAAAGATGTTAAGCTAGTTAGAAATCAAGCCAAAGCACTATTTTATTTTTATAAAGTTGAAGAGATCGCCCTTTTGCTTCGAACATTGGGCGCTTCGTTTGAAAGGATCGAGGACAAAGCGCTTTTAAACGAGGTAAAAAATGAGATCGCTTACAACCTTTTTGAGCTTAAAAAAATTTTCAAAAATCAAACTCCAAAGCTGAAATTTGATGCGCTAAATTTAGCTAAAAACTCAAATTTTAAAATTTTTGCAAGCTCGCTTGGCGTGCTTTATGATAAATTTTTGCTTATAAAAGAGGGCGGAGAGGACAAACTCTCGTTTAACAACACAAAAAAGATCACGCTAAAAGAGGCGTTTAAAAAGTTAAATTTAAAAAATGAAGTATTAAAAGAGTCTTTAAGGCTTGCCATTTGTATGTCGCTAGCCATTTTTATAGCGCAGGCCACTCATATAAATCACGGAATTTGGATCGCCATAGCGGTGATGAGCCTAAACAAAAACGACGAAGATGCTTTGAAAAATGCTGGCAGAGATAGTCTTCTTGGCGGAGTTATCGGCTTTTTTATCGCGCTTGTTTTTGTGAAATTTATGGGTGAATCATACGCATTTTACGTGGTTGTCTTTATCGGTATGTTTTTGGTTTATTATCTAAAATCCTACAAACAAATCGTCTTTGCAACGGCTTTTATGTTTGAATTTACAGCTATTTTTTCGCTTATAAAAAGAGACTTTTTAGCCCTTATGGTAGATAGATTGCTTGATGTGGCGGCTGGCTTTTTGATAGTTTTTGCTACATATCTGCTAACTAGAAAAAATGACTATACAGCGATAAAAAATAGCTTAAGCAGTGCCTTGATAGGTTTTAGAAATTTAGTGCAAATTTCTCTAAATGAGTCAAACAAAGATGCTTTTAGCATGGATGAAAAAGCGATTTTAGGCTCGCTAAATGAGCTAAACTACGCTATAAAAGTTAGTAAAAATTTAGACGATGATAATATGAAAAATGCAAAATTTATAGCTAGTAAGCTTGATGATATAAATAGCGATCTGGTTAAGCTTAGAAATTATCTGAATTTAGATGAGTTAAAAGAGAAAAACGCCTTGCAAAATGATATAAAAATCATCTCAGATAGGTTTTTGATGCTTGAAAAGAAGCTGAAAAAGCTACCATACTACTTCATAGAAGAGGTTGGTGTTAAGCTGCTTTGCAAAGATGAAAACGTTAAAAAGCTAATTTTACGAGTTGCTTTAAAACAAAATGAAATTTACTCAGCGCTCTCTTTTTGAGAGATTAGCTTTTCATATATATATTGTTCTAAATCTTTTTTTGAAACGTCATTTTTAAGAGCGGTGTTGTAAATTTCTTCAACCTTGCTTGAATACTTTTCATATCCAAAATATGGAAAATGCACGCTCCAAGCCTTTTTTATAAGATCCAAGCTTATCTCTCTTCTTGCCCAAACCTTAAACATATCAAATCCGATAAAAACAGCTGAAGTGACGATGGTGGTTGCTATTATCGAGATGTGCGCGTCGGTCTTTGCTAAAAAGTGGTGCGTGATGATGAGAAGCGGAAATAAGACTACAAAGCAGATAAGTGCGTAAATTTGATAGAGCTTCACGTGGTTAAATCTAAAATTTAGCTTTGCGCCATCAACTAGCATACCTTCGTTAAAAAGGGCATTTGCTTCAAGTAGATCTCTAAATAAAACTGGCTGTTTTGAGACGAAAAAAATATTTTTAATGATAGTGTTTCTTAGATTTTCTTTCATTTTTTATAGACTTTTTACCTTAAAAATTTCAGCTCATTGTATCTAAAAATCTATAAATTCAAACAAAATTAGATACAATTTGCGCAAAATTTAAGGAGTAAAAATGGCAGATAAAGCTTTGGAAACGGTCTTTGTAAATGGCGAGTTTTTGCCAAAAGATGAGGCAAAAGTTAGCGCGTTTGATAGGGGATTTATATTTGGCGATGGAATTTATGAAGTCGTGCCTGTGATAAATTCAAAAATGGTTGATAAAGAGGGTTTTTGGGCGAGATTTGAGAGAAGCTTAAATGAGATAGATATAAGCCTGCCTTACGAAAAAGATAAATTTGAAGCGATCTTAAATGAGATGATCGCAAAAAACGCCTTAAAAGAGGGTGGAATTTACATGCAAGTAACAAGAGGTGTGGCGTTTAGAAATTTCTATTTTATGGAAAATTTAACCCCAAGCGTCTTTATCTTCTGCTACGAGAGTGAAATTTTAAACAACCCAGCTGCAAAAACTGGCATAAAAGTGGTAAGCGTCGAGGACATCAGGTGGAAGAGGCGCGACATCAAGTCGATCTCGCTTCTAGCTCAGTGCTACGCTAAAAACGAGGCTCACAAAAAGGGCGCGGATGAGGGCTTTATGGTAGAAAACGGCTTTGTCACAGAGGGCTGTAGCTCGAGCGCTTTTATCATCAAAGATAAAACCCTCATCACTAAGCCACTTTCAAATGAAATTTTGCCAGGGATCCGCCGTATGAGGCTTTTAATGATCGCTAAAGATATCGGCCTAAAGATAGAAGAGCGTAAATTTAGTATGGACGAGGTTTATAGTGCTGATGAAGTCTTTATCTCGGCTGCTACGCTCATCCTTTTGCCAGTCATCTATGCTGACGGCAAGGCGATAAATGGCGCAAAAGTGGGCGAAATCTCAAGCAAACTTCGTGAAATTTATGCTAGCGAGCTTTTAAAAGAAGCCGGACTTTGAGAGAAAAGGTCTTAATAAGCGCTTGTCTGGCTGGCATAAACTGCAAATTTAACGGCAAAAACAACCTTTTGGGTAGAGGCGTTTTAGATGAAATTTCAAAAAAATATCATCTGCTTTTTATCTGTCCAGAGGTTTTTGGCGGACTTAGCACGCCAAGAGAGCCAGCTGAGATGAAAGATGGCTTAATCGTCACAAAAACAGCTAAGGATGTGAGCGAAAATTTTAAATTTGGGGCTGAGATTTGCCTAAAGATAGCTAAGCTAAATGGCTGCAAAAAGGCTATTTTAAAAGCTAGAAGCCCAAGCTGCGGGAGCGGGCAAATTTATGATGGAAGCTTCACTAAAAAGCTAATCTTTGGCGACGGCATAGCGGCAAAAATGTTAAAAGAAAATGGTATTTTAGTCTTTAGCGAAGATGAGATAGGGCGGCTTGATGTTTGAGAGGCTAAAAGATAACGTCATGGTCGAGGTGATCTTTAAATACATCATCTTGCTGCTACTTTTTGCCTGCGTGGTGGGACTTTTTGCAAGCGGCGTGCTCTTTTTAAAGGGAGAGATGAGCGAGTTTTCGCTAAATTTGCACATTTTCTTTGGCTTTAGTTTGGTTGTTCTCACCATAATTCACAGCTACGTCAAGAAGAAAAAACTAAAAAAGCTAAGCCTTGAGTTTAAAAATATCTTAAAGCATAAGCCAGTTCAGATGGACTGCAACACGACAAGGTTTTTAAACGCGCTAAATGATGTTAAAGTTGGGGAAATTTCAAAGAAATTTGGCTCAGACATTGCAGAAATTTTAAGATCAAACGATATAAAGGTCAAGGATCAAAACGAGACGATGAAGCAAATTTGCAAAAACAACGATGAAAAGATGTTTTATATCTTTGTTTTGATCGTCGAAGCTATATTTAAGGATAAGGAAGAAATTTGAAAAAAGGTATATTTTTAGCACTTAGTGTTGCTTTGTTTTTGGGTTGTTCGCAGACAACAAAACCAGAGCCAAACAAGCAGCAAAATGCCCTGCCAGACGAAAATGTCTATAAGCCAAATGAGCGCATCAGCTTGCTTGAATTTGAAGTAAAACAAGACGCCTCGTCGCTACCTCAAAATATGCAAAGTGCGAGTTTTGCTCAAGATGAAATTTTAAAAAGAAGGTTTAAAGTTTTTACCCTAAGAGGCGTTAAATTTAACCAAAACGACGCTTTTTGGGCGTTTAATGTATATAAACCAAGCGAGAAAAGAAAGTATTTTGGCTCAAATTTTAGACAGATACCGCAAAGCTGGTTTGACGCACAAAAGGACAATGCAAATTTTGCTGGCTTTTTGCAAATTTCAGCTTACGCTCTAACTTCAGCAAACACAGCTGTAAGAAATTTCCCAACCGACGAGCCGATATTTTTAAACCCGCAAACTCCAGGTGAGGGCTATCCGTTTGACTATCTGCAAGAATCAACCCTAAGCATCGCTCATCCGCTCTTTGTATCACACCTCTCAAAAGATAGGGCATGGGCGTTTGTGAGTGATGATGCGGTTTGGGGCTGGGTGAAGGTTGAGGATATCAAATTTATAAGCGACGAAGAGGCGCTTGCCTATCAAAAATCAAGCTTTGTAACGATAAAAACCGACAAGATGCCAGTTTATGACAAGGGTGGAAACTTTTTATTTTACTCACGTGTTGGCGCGATACTGCCAGTTTTGGCACAAGATGACAAAAACTACTACGGCAAAATTTATGTAAGAAATATGCTTAGGGAGTTTGTCCTCCCAAAGTCTTTTAGCGCCCTTTTTCCACTTAAATTTAACGACTCAAATTTAAAGACAATTCTTAGCTCGCTTCTTACTCAGCCTTATGGCTGGGGCGGGGTGGATAAGCTAAGAGACTGCTCGCTTTTTACAAAAGACTTGCTAGCAAGCTTTGGCGTGTGGCTACCTAGGAACTCAAGGGCGCAGGCAAATATGGGAGAAAAGATCAATCTAAAAGGTCTTAGCAACGCCGCAAAGAGCAAAGAGATAAAAGAAAAAGGCGTGCCATATCTCACGCTCGTGCATCTGCCAGGCCATATCATGCTCTATGCTGGATACAAGGGCGATGATATCTACGTCGTGCATGATGCTTGGGGGCTAAAGACTGCAAATAATGGCCGCGCGCTAATCGGAGCGACCGCGATAACTACGCTAAATATCGGACAAAACAGAAGCGACATACAAAGTGCAAATTTGCTAATTTCTAAGGTTGATTCTATAAATGTGATGAGACCTGAGCAAGGGATGCTGGATAAGGCTAGAAAGATCTCAGCTTTGCAGCGAGCTTACGGCGTGAAGATAGAAGAAAATTTGGTTAAATTTAGTGATGGCACGAGTTTAGTCTATGATGATTTTAAACAAAAAGATGAAGAGTGCAGCACTGGGGCTGACATAGAGGATATGAACGCGCTTGATTACGCTGCGTTTTCGCCACTTAGCGCGGCTTTAAGTGATGCTGGTAGATGCAGAAACTACGAGCTTTTAGGCAAAATTTATGGCTCAAGTGAGAGCGCGGTAAAGGCAAATTTGGTTGATGTCATCTGGCTAAAGGATTTTTTAAATTTGCCTTTAAAATTTAACTCTAAAAATGGCGCCGCAGCTGCCTTGCAGGATGTGAGCAACGAGCTAAACGAGATGGTAAAGAGCGATCCAAATTTACTTGAATATCTAAAAGATCCAGGCGGGACATTTAAGTGGCGCATCATCGCTGGCACAAACCGCCTAAGCGCGCACAGCTACGGCATCGCGATCGATATAAATGTAAAAAAGAGCCACTACTGGCAGTGGAGCAAGGGCTATGAGAACTTGATCCCTGAAAAGATCGTGCGAGTATTTGAAAAGCATAAATTTATCTGGGGCGGACGCTGGAAGCACTTTGATACGATGCATTTTGAGTATCGCCCAGAGATGTTTGAGTAGATGAAAGATCAAATTTTAGAAATTTTATCTCGATCAAACGTCTTTTTAACAGGCGGCGGCGGTGTTGGCAAGAGCTATCTAACCGCCTCCATCATCAGACACTACAAAGAAAATTTCAAAAATGTCGTCATCCTTGGCTCAACTGGCATAAGTGCTGTTAGCCTTGGGGGAGTGAGCTTGCATAGCTTTTTTAAATTTGGCTACTGCAAGGACTACGAGGAGCTAAGACGGCTTGACTACCGCCAAAAAGATAAGCTAAGCAAACTACGAAATATGCTAGATGCTTGCGATCTACTTGTAATAGACGAAATTTCGATGGTTAGCTCAAATGTTATGGAGATGATAAGATACCGCTTGCTCACCTCTAAATTTAAGGGTAGGGTGCTTATAGTGGGCGACTTTTATCAGCTGCCACCCGTGCAAAAAGAGCAAAATGAGAGCAAACTTTTTAACTTTTTATACGCTTTTAACTCCAGTGCGTGGGAGGATATGAAATTTACAAATGTTGAGCTTTTGCTCTCAAAACGCACTAATGATCTTAAATTTTATGAAATTCTCTCTCGTCTTAGAGTTGGCGAGCTAGATGATGAGATGATGGCTTATATCGAGAGCTTGCGAGTGGATGCTATCGAGCCAGATAGTGAGACTAGCGTGCTTTTTGGCAGAAACGCAGAGGCTGAGATGCTAAATCAAAAGAGGCTTCTCGCGCTTAATGCACCGCTTGAAATTTCAAACTCGGACGTGCTTGTTATGGATGAAAATTTAGACAAAAAAGAGTTTGAAAAGTGGGCAAACACGCTAAATATCTCAAGAAATTTAGAGATGAAGATAGGGGCAAAAATCATCTTTACTTCAAATAAATGGGGCGAATACTACAACGGCGAGCAGGGCAAGATCATGCAAATTTTAAAAGAAAATGGCGCCATATCAAGTGTGATCGTGCAAAAAGATAGCGGCGAGATCTGCGAGATAGAAAAGTGCGCTTATAACTTTTGCGCGCTAAATTTAAACGAAGACGAGATTGAGGAGAATGTGCAGGCCTCGCTTTATCAGTTTCCATTTAAACTTGCCTATGCGCTAACTATCCACAAGTCTCAAGGCATGAGTATAAACTCACTCATTTGCAACATCAACCACATCTTTGCCAAAGGACAGCTCTATGTCGCACTTTCTCGCGCGGTAAATCCTAAAAATTTAAAACTTTTTTATGATAAGAAAAGTGATTTTAGGCAGCATTTAAGAAAAGTGGTTAAAATTGACGACGAAGTTAAGAAATTTTACCAAGAAAACGTATTTTTGCATATTAAGGAGAGTTTATGAAAAAGCTACTTTTAAGCCTTGTTTTTGGCGTTTTTGCATTTGCAGATGTGCTAAAAGTGAGTGACTTTCAAACAGATATCTACTCAAAAGCTGGACAAAATTTAACGAAAAAGATAAGCATGAACCTTGAAGTTGTCGGACGTGACGTGGAGGAGAACGAAGCATATGTGCTTGACGCGCTAAACGTCGTTGTTGGCAGCTTTTACGTGGAGGATATCCTAACCTCAATGGGAAAAGAGAAATTTAAAGAGCTCTTTATGAAATATGCAGCCAAAAAACACTCGCTTGACATCGACGACGTGCTTATTTTAAATATCAAAGTGATAAATAATTTAGAGCTAAGCGAGATCATAAAAGCGATAAAAAGCCAAAATTTATGCTCTGATCCAAGCGTAAATGAAGATGTGATGACAAAGCCAGAAAAGAAGAAAAAAGGCAATGAGATCATCGTCGCACCTGATCCAAATGATGTGGTGCAAAAGCCGATCGATCTAAATAATGTGCAAGAATTTGGAAAAGACTTCGGAGAGAAGTGAGTAAATTTGGCTAAAAGCTAGCCAAATTTATTGATTTACGATGTCGTAACCTTGTGGGATGACTGGTGTTAGCGTCTCTTTTGGGATGAGTGCGTCTTTTACAGGGTTGCTTAGAGTTATTTTTATCTTATTTGAGAGTTTGTCTTTATAGTCAATCGTCGTTGGAAGCGTGTTTTTGATCGTTATAAAGTACTCAACCCCGTCATATATCGCCTTATAAAGTGTCGGCTGAATTTGCTCTGCGTGAGCCAAAACCTGCGTCAAATTTGGCGTATCATCTAGCCTTGAGATGATGGCTTGCTCAAGCTCATCCTCGATAACAACCACTTTGTCTTTGTCAAAGTAAATTCTCTTTGGTGTTGGACTTTCATATATCCAAAGCGCGGTGTTATCGCTTTTAGCGTAAAATCTACCTTTGTAATTTACACTTTTGCCTTCGCTAAAGACAGTTTGAGTAAAGTCACTTTGCAGGCTTTTAAAATTTAAACCAGCGCCAAATGAGCAAACTGCAACGAGAGAAGCTATCAAAAATTTTCTCATTTTTTATCCTTTTTTGGCGTATTCTAGCCCAGTTTAATTAAATAAATAGTTAAACTATGCTAAGATCCAAAGTTTAAAAATTTAGGAAGGTAAAGTAATGATTTCATCGGTATTTAGAAAGATTTTTGGCACGAAAAACGATAGAGAAGTCAAAAAATATATAAAACGTGTGGCGCAGATAAACGCGCTAGAGCCTACTTATGAGAAGATGAGCGACGATGAGCTTAAGATCAAATTTAATGAGCTTAAAGCCCAAGTCGTCGAAGAGAAAGTCACTTTAGATCAAATTTTAAATGATGTCTTTGCGATCGTTAGAGAGGCTAGCAAAAGGGTGCTTAAGATGCGCCATTTTGACGTGCAGCTAATAGGCGGCATGGTGCTAAACGAGGGCAGGATCGCTGAGATGAAGACAGGCGAGGGTAAGACCTTGGTTGCGACTTTACCAGTTATATTAAATGCGATGAGTGGCAAGGGTGTGCATGTAGTAACAGTAAATGACTACCTTGCAAAGCGTGATGCGACGCAAATGGGCGAGCTTTATAACTTTTTAGGCTTAAGTGTCGATGTGATACTAAGTGGCGGATACGACGACGAGGTAAGACAAGCTGCCTATAACGCCGACATAACATACGGCACAAACTCAGAATTTGGCTTTGACTACCTTCGTGACAATATGAAATTTGAAGCTGGTCAAAAGGTGCAAAGAGGCCACAACTTCGTTATCGTGGATGAGGTCGATAGTATATTGATAGATGAGGCTAGAACGCCACTTATAATCTCTGGTCCAACAAACCGCACGCTTGATGGCTACATAAGAGCTGATCAAGTCGCAAAACAGCTTACCAGAGGCACTCCAGCCGATCCAAACGTGCCAGGTTCAAAGCCAACGGGGGATTTCATAGTAGATGAAAAAAATAGAACGATAATGATCACAGAGGCTGGCATAAGCAAGGCTGAAAAGCTCTTTGGAGTTGAAAATTTATACAACCTTGAAAACGCCGTGCTAAGCCACCACTTAGATCAAGCTCTAAAAGCTCACAATCTCTTTGAAAAAGACGTTCATTACGTCGTAAAAGATGGCGAGGTTGTCATCGTTGATGAATTTACAGGACGTCTAAGCGAGGGCAGACGCTTTAGCGAGGGGCTTCACCAAGCGCTTGAGGCAAAAGAGGGCGTGAAAATTCAAGAAGAGAGCCAAACGCTTGCCGATACAACATACCAAAACTATTTTAGAATGTATAAAAAGCTTGCAGGTATGACTGGTACGGCTCAGACTGAGGCTACTGAGTTTTCTCAAATTTATAACCTTGAAGTTATCTCGATACCTACAAACGTGCCAGTTAAGAGGATCGATCAAAACGATCTTATCTATAAAACCCAAAATGAGAAATTTAAAGCTGTCATCGACGAGATCAAAAAAGCTCACGAAAAGGGTCAGCCAGTACTTGTGGGAACTGCAAGTATCGAGCGCAGTGAGGTGCTTCATGAGATGCTTAAAAAAGCTGGCATCCCACACTCTGTGCTAAATGCTAAAAACCACGAAAAAGAGGCTGAGATCATCGCACAAGCTGGCGTAAAAGGTGCTGTGACTATCGCTACAAACATGGCTGGACGTGGTGTTGATATCAGGATAAATGACGAGGTGAGAGACCTTGGCGGCTTATATATCATCGGCACCGAAAGGCACGAAAGTAGAAGGATAGATAATCAGCTCCGTGGCCGTGCTGGACGTCAGGGCGACCCTGGTATGAGTAGATTTTATCTAAGCTTAGAGGACAATCTTTTAAGGATTTTTGGTAGCGACCGCATAAAAGCGATCATGGATAGGCTTGGTATCGACGAGGGCGAAAGCATCGAGAGCCGCATGGTGACAAGAGCTGTTGAAAATGCTCAAAAAAAGGTCGAGAGCTTGCACTTTGAGGCTAGAAAGCACTTGCTTGAGTATGACGACGTGGCAAATGAGCAAAGAAAAACCATCTATAAATACCGTGACGAACTACTTGATAAAAACTACGATATGAGCGAGAAGATAGCTCAAAATAGAGTTGAATATGCTACAAATTTACTTGATACGGCTGAAATTTTCCATGGCGGCTTGAAAGATGACTATGACATTAAAAATTTATGCTCTATCATCCTTGCGGACTGCGGCGAAGAGATCGACGAGAGCGAGCTAAAAGGGCTAGAGTATAATGAACTGGTAGAGAAAATAGCGCAAATTTTAGAGGTTAGATATAATGAAAAGATGAGCGTGCTAAATGAAGAGCAAAGAAAAGATATAGAGAAAATTTTATACCTTCAAGTGCTTGATAATGCGTGGAGAGAGCACCTCTATCAGATGGATATCCTAAAAACTGGCATCGGTCTAAGAGGGTATAATCAAAAAGATCCGCTAGTTGAATATAAAAAAGAGAGCTACAACCTCTTTATGGAGCTAGTTGGCAGACTAAAAACTGAGAGCGTTAAAACGCTTCAAATCGTTAGATTTAAGAGCCGTGAGGAGCAAGAAGAGCAAGCTAGGATGATGCTTGAAGCTAGTCAAAATGCTGAAAATGAGCCTCTAAACTATAGCAACCAAGGCGAAGATGAAAATTTCACGCCAGAAAAAAAGATACCAAGAAACGCTCCATGCCCTTGCGGAAGCGGTAAAAAATATAAAGATTGCCACGGCAAAAGTGGCCCTAAAAAAGGCATATTTGCTTAAAATTTCTACTTTTAAGGCGCCAAAGCGCCTTAATCTTTTAAAGGCTATTTGATGACAAGCTTACCAAAGTATCTACTTTTTAAATATTTAAGATTTGATAAAACTCAGCCATTTATCGTTCTAAGCGCCTTGCTCGCCTTTCTTGGTGTTAGCATCGGCCTTATGGTTTTAATAGTTGCTATGGCTATTATGAACGGATTTGATAAAGAATTTGAGCGCAAACTTTTTACGATGAACTATCCAATAACCGTTCAAAGTGCCTTTAAAGGATCGATCGATGATGGCTTTGTAGATGAGCTAAAGGCTAAATTTAGCGACCTTAAATTTAGTCCATATATCAGCACGCAGGTCATTTACCGCTCGGCAAATGCGCTTGAAGGCGGGCTAATTTATGGCGTAAATTTTAAAGACGAAAAGCAGATAAACTCAGTCGTAAATGAAGCTTTAAAAGATAAAGAGCTAGAGGGCTTTGAGATACTTGTGGGAAGTGGCATAACGAGTGAGTTTAGGCTAAGAGATGATGAAAAACTAACGCTTATCTTTACAAAGGCCGATCCAGCTGGCTTTTCACTAACTCCAAAGATGAAGCGCTTTGACATCGGCGGCTCATTTACATCTGGACTAATTGCCTACGATAAGGCGTTTTCATATACTTCAGTTGATGCCTTAAGGAAAATTCTGGACTATCCAAAGGGTGTTTATGATGGAATTCACATCTTTTCAAGTAAGCCATTTGATGATATAAAAAGGGTGCGCGATGGGCTTCCAGCAGGCACGGTTGCCATTGGCTGGTGGGAGCAAAATGGCAACTTTTTCTCAGCGCTCGCACTTGAAAAAAGAGCACTTTTTATAGTTTTGATGCTTATTATCCTTGTGGCGTCGCTAAATATCATAAGCTCACTGCTAATGACTGTGATGAATCGCAGGCAAGAGATCGCCTTGCTTCTAGCACTTGGAGCTAGCAAAGGCGAGATAAAAAGAAGCTTTTTTTATCAAGGGCTAGTTATCGGTGGAGGTGGCATTATATTTGGCTTAGTGCTTGGCTTTTTGGGGCTATTTTTACTTGGAAATTTCAACATCATAGACCTGCCAGCTGACGTTTATGGCTCAAGCAAACTACCACTTGAACTCTCAACTATTGATCTTGTGCTTATCGTAGTTGGGGCTGTGTTTATCGTGGCTATCTCGTCTTACTATCCAGCCAAAAAAGCCACAGAGGTAAATGTCCTTCAAACTTTAAGAAATGAGTAAAAGCCTGGCAAAACTAGGATTTAAATTTAGTTTTCAAAAGCATATTATTTTCTAATATGCTTTTATTTTAATTTGCAATAAATTCTTTTTAAGACTAGCATTGATGTTGTGACTAGACAAATTTTTAGCTTTAAAATGATTTGTCTTATTGTCTCTCTATTGTTTCTTATACAATAAAAAAGTTGCTAATAGTTTTATTAATTTATTTAAACGAACTTAAAAAAATCGTGTTTTAAGAAGCTAAATTTACTACGCTCTTACGTCGTGGTCGATCTTGCATTGAAGGGCTTCATGAACAAGGGTTTTTGCCATGACGCGCTCCTCGCTTATAAGGTGGAAATTCTCGCCTAGCTCGCCAAAGATATCTTTGTTGCCCTCGCCATTTGCTTTGATGATCGTTTGGATATTTGCTCCGTAGTCTTTGATCTTTTGCGCGATCAGCTCAACTCTTTGCTCATTATTTACAGTTATGATGACAGCGGCTGCATCGTCTAGGCAGGCATTTTCAAGGGTGTTGCTTTGAAGCACGTTTCCTAAAAATACATTTTCCCCGCGGCTCCTACCAAGCTCAACTAGGCTGATGTCGTTATCAAGCACGATGTATAAAAGCTTTGTCTCTTTTAGCCTTAAAACCACCTCTTGGCCAAGCCTATCGTAGCCAAAGACCACGATGTGATTTTTTAGTTTTTGTGGCTTTAAGGTCTCGTTTGACTCAACTACCACCTCACGCTCTACAAGATCAGCTAAAACGTCAAGCTTTTTAAGTATAAAAGGTGTTGCAAACATCGATATAACAGAGGCTGCGATGAAAATTTGAGCTGTTTGGACATCAAGTAAATTTCTTGTAGTCATCAGCCCAAAGACAGCCAGTGCAAATTCACCGATCTGACAGACGCTAAGCGCGGTCTTAGCAGCGACCCTGCGTTTTAAGTAGATATTTAAAACGGCAAAAACGACGATGGCTTTTACGACCATTATGCTAAAGACTAGACCTAGAACTAGCCAGATATTTGAAAGCACGACTACAAAATTTATCTGCATGCCAACGGTTATAAAAAATAGTCCAAGAAGCAGATCTCTAAAAGGTATGAGATCGACCTCGATCTGGTGCTTATACTGCGTCTCTGCCATCATCATACCAGCCAAGAATGCACCAAGAGAGTATGAAAAGCCAAAGAAGTGAGCTAGCGTGCTGGCGCCAACGACTAAAAATAGGATCGTTGCGATAAAGACCTCTTGAGAGTTTGTCTGAACGACTTTGTAAAATATCCAGTTGATGACGTATTTGCCGAGCAAAAATAGCACAACAATAAGGATAACCGCGCTTGTAAATGTCTTTAACAAAAGCTCATTTATCGAGGCATCTTGCGAGCTAAACATATCTATCATAAGCAAGATCGGGATGACGGCGATATCTTGAAATAGTAAAATTCCAAGTGCCTTTCTACCATAAATTTTACTCACATCACCGTTGTCATTTAGCGTTTTTAGCACGATCGCAGTTGATGATAGAGCAAAGGCAAGACCAGCGATAAGCGCTGTCTCGTCCTTTAGATGAAGCGCGTAGTAGAGCATCACGCCCATCACAAAGCCACTTAAACAAACTTGCAGACCGCCATTTAGAAAGACCTCTTTTTTCATGCTCATCAGGTGCTTAAAGCTAAACTCAAGTCCGATCGTAAACATCAAAAATGCGATACCAAATTCCGCGATATGAGAAATTTCATCGTTGCTTTTTAGGTTGAAAAATTCTGATATAAGCGTGCCGGTTACGATGTAGCCGATGATGGTTGGTATCTGAAATTTCTTAAAAATGACATTTAACGCGACTGAGATCGCAGCGACAAGCAAGAAGCCTTCTAAAATTTGTTCCATATATTATTTTTTGCCTTCGTAAAATACAAGATCAAAGCTACTTTTTCTCTTTACTAGCGATCTTTTGGTGCTAGTTTGACTGGTAGCTTCGTGTAATTTTTTATTTAACTCATCAATAGTTGCTTCTAAATCGTCAATTTTCTCTTTTAACTGAAGTATCACATCAACACCTGCTAAATTTACGCCAAGTTCGCGGGTTAAATTTAGTATCGTTTTGACGCGATCAACGTCTTTTTGTGAGTAGAGCCTCATCTTGCCGTCTGTTCTTGAGGGTTCAACTAGTCCCTCTCTTTCGTATTGTCTTAAAGTTTGTGGATGTATGCTTAAAACCTTTGCTACAACGCTTATTAAAAAAAGTGGTTCTTCGTAATTTTGCATTTTTTACTCCGGTAATTTTTCTTTTAACTCTTTTACTAAGCCCTCGTCAAGCTCACTGATATTTGGAAGTTTTACCCTGGCTTTTAAGTAAAGATCGCCATAAATTCCACTTTTTCTGTTTTGCACGCCGTATCCTTTCAAGCGGATCTTCGTACCTGTTTTTGAGTTCTCAGCGATCTTGATGGTTACATCTTTTTTATATGTATGCACATTTATCTTACCGCCAAAAAGCATAGTTTTTAGTGGAATTTCTACATCTTTATAAAGATCATCTCCGACTCTTTCGTACTCGTCGCTTGGCTCAACGCTAATGGCAAGTATAAGATCGCCAGTTTGACCGCCAGCACTCTTGCCTTTGCCTTTTATGCGAAGTTTTTCGCCGCCTTCTATGCCGCTTGGGATCTTTATCTTGATGCTTTCGCCATTAAAATTTATCTTGTGTTCGCCGCCAGTTACAGCCACGTCAAATGGTATAGAAATTTTGGCATTTACATCTAGATCAGCTCCTCCAAAGCCAAATCCGCCTCCGCCAAATCCTTCAAATCCTTCAAAACCTCCACCAAATCCACCGCTAAATTTAGCGCCGCCTCCGCCAAATCCACCTGAGAAGATATTTTTCAAGATATCGTTTAGATCGCCCATATCGGCTGAGCCTCTGGCAAAGTCGTGGAAATTTTGACCGCCAAACATATTATCGCCGTATTGATCATACTGGGCACGTTTTTTCTCATCACTTAAAATTTCATAAGCAGCGTTTATCTCTTTAAATTTATCCTCTGCTCCAGGGTCTTTGTTGATGTCTGGGTGGTACTTTCTAGCAAGTTTTCTATAAGCTTTTTTTATCTCGTCGCTTGATGCGCCTTTTGAAACTCCTAAAGTTTCATATAAGCTTTCGCTCATATATTCTCCTTATGTTTTTTGACACGGATTATATCACAAAACTTTAGTCTATGCAAGTCAAGTTTATTTTTATTTACAAAGGAGAAAAAAGCGTTAAGATTTTATTTTTAAGCTCTATTTATAATTTCAAGACATTTTCAATTTAAAGGAAAAAAATGAAAAAATTTATGCTAATTTCATTAGCAGCGGCTTCTTTGCTAATGGGAGCTGATATTAAATTTAACGAAGCAAACCAAGATGTAACTAGAGTTTCGCCGTTAAGCGATAAAAATAGCGTGCTCTCATACTACGACTCTATCGCTCAGGCAAAACTTTCAGTCGTAAATATCTCGACTACAAAAACAGTAAGCAACGCGGGTATCGAGCAGATGTTTAATGATCCGTTTTTTAATGAATTTTTTGGATTTAACTTTGCAAAACCAAAAGAGAAAGAAAAGACAACCTCTCTTGGCTCTGGCGTCATCATCTCAAATGACGGCTACATCGTTACAAATAACCACGTCATCGAAGATAGCGACCAGATCGTTGTGACCTTGGCGAAGGGCGGCAAGGAGTATAAAGCAAAGCTAATAGGCAGCGATCCAAAGACCGATCTAGCCGTCATAAAGATAGAGGCAAATGGGCTAAATGCGATAACATTTGCTGATTCATCAAAGCTACTTGACGCGGATGTTGTCTTTGCCATAGGCAATCCATTTGGTGTGGGCGAAAGTATCACTCAAGGCATCGTATCAGGGCTAAATAAAGATGATATCGGGCTTAATCAATATGAAAATTTCATCCAAACAGACGCCTCTATAAACCCTGGTAACTCAGGTGGCGCTTTGGTTGATAGCAGTGGCTATTTAGTTGGTATAAACTCAGCCATACTTTCAAAAAGTGGTGGCAATAACGGCATAGGCTTTGCCATACCATCAAATATGGTAAAAGATATCGCTAAAAAGCTGATAACTGACGGTAAGATCGAGCGCGGATTTATTGGCGTAACTATCGCAAATTTAACTGATGAGCAAAAAGAGCTTTACACAAATAAAGAAGGCGCTTTAATAAGCGGCGTAGAGCAGGGCATGCCAGCAGATGAAGCAGGGCTAAAAAGAGGTGACTTGGTCATATCTGCAAACGGCAAAGCTATCAAAAACGCAAATGATCTTAAAAATTTCATCGGCTCACTAACTCCAAATAGCAGCGTTGATATAACTTACGAGCGATCAAATAAAGTTATGAATACAAAAATCAAGCTTGTAAATATGGATCACAACGCAAAAGATGCTACAAAAAGCGTCATCATTGATGGTCTTAGCGTTAGTAATCTAAGCGATGAGATAAGATTTAAATATAAGATCAGCCCAGATACTCAAGGCGTGCTTGTAACTGACGTAAAATCTGGCTCAAAAGCTGAAGACTTTGGCTTTGAAAGAGGCGATGTGATCGTTCAAGTTGGCGAAGAGAGCATAAAAGATATTCAAACATTTGCAAGCACTGTTAAAAATGCAAAAGGCAAAAAGACGCTAGTATGGATAAACCGCGGTGGCATCATGCAAGGCCTTGTTATAAAATAACCACTTAAGAGCTGAAATTTCAGCTCTTAACTCTTTTAAATTTTTAAAACCTTTATCTGCTATAATCCTTAAAAAATAAATTTACATCAGGAAAGATCATGACTAGAATTTTAATGATAGAAGATGATATGGAGCTTGCTGAAATTTTAACTGAATACCTAGAAAACTACGACATAAAAGTAACGACGGCCGAGGAGCCATATATCGGACTATCTACTTTAAACACAAGCGAATTTGACCTAGTTATCCTTGATCTTACGCTCCCTGGCATGGACGGACTAGAGGTGTGCAAAGAGATAAGAAAAAAGCACAACATCCCTATAATCATCTCAAGCGCAAGGCACGATATAACGGACAAAGTAAATGCCCTAGATAACGGCGCGGATGACTATCTGCCAAAGCCTTATGACCCACAAGAGCTTCTTGCTCGCATAAAAAGCCATCTAAGAAGGCAGAGCATAGCTCCAGCTAATGAGGCAAGGAATTTAAACAAAGACTTAGTTTTAAAGGAATTTGAGAGGGAAATTTTATTTAAAGGCAGCGTGCTAAATTTAACTGCAGCGGAGTATGACATCTTAAAATATCTGCTTCAAAAAGAGGGCGGGGCGGTCACTAGAGAGGAGCTCATCTACAACTGCGAGAGCATAAATGAAGATAGCTCAAACAAAAGTATCGACGTCATCATCGGCAGAATTCGCCAAAAACTAAATGAAAATCCAAAAGAGCCAAAATACATCCACGCTATCCGCGGCATCGGCTATAAGTTGGTTCTTTGATGCCAAGATCTTCTATATTTATAACGATAACGTTTATCTTTGGACTCGCGCTCGTTTCGATATTTCTAGCCTTTTTGTGGCTCATGGGCTTTGACAAGCAAAACTACACAAGAGAGCTAAATAACAAATACTCAAACGTCGCTAGGACAAATTTGCTCTACATGGGTGGCATCATAAACAAAGCCCAGTATGACCGTCAGCTCTCAAACATCGACATGCCAGAGATCACCGCCAAAAATGAAAAAGAAGAAATTTTAAAAAATGCAGCCGTTTTAGAAGAAATTTCAAGTGATCTAGGATCTAGTGCTATCTTGCTTTATGACAAGCACCACTACCTAAAGATCGAGCATTTAGACGAGCTAAAGCTTTTGATGGATAAAGAATTTCAGCCTTACAGATACGAGGTGATAAAGGCTGTGTTTGCCGTAGTTGCGGTCATTTTGCTGGCTGCTTATATCTTTGTAATTTACAAGATAAAACCGCTTAGAAAGCTAAAGCGTCAGATTGTTAAATTTGCAAATGGCGAGCTTGACGGCGTGCAAAATGTCGGCAACGGCAAGGATGAAATTTCTGAAGTTTCAGAGGCATTTTATGAGGCTGTTTGTCAGATCAAAGCACTAAATGACTCAAGGCATCTTTTCTTAAGAAATATCATGCACGAGCTAAAAACGCCTATCACAAAGGGGCTGATCGCCGCTCAAATGATAGAAAAAAGCAAAAATCAAGAGAGGCTAATCTCTGTCTTTCACAAGCTTGAAAATTTGATAAATGAGCTTGCAGCGATCGAGCAGATCACTTCAAAGATAGGACTTACAAACAAAACGCCTTGCCTTATGAGAGATCTCATCGATGAAGCTATCGATATAGCGATGGTTGAAAAAGAGCATGTTGGTATCAGTGAGCTTGATGAGGTTAGGGTGATGGTTGATTTTAAGCTATTTTCAGTTGCTATAAAAAATATGATAGATAATGGCATAAAGTATTCAACCGATAAGCACGTAAATATCATGGTTAGCAAGGATCATATGAAATTTATAACTCAAGGCGAAAAGCTGAAAAATGACCTTGACTTTTACATCCAGCCATTTATCAAAGGCGAGGATGCGCAAAAGAGCTTTGGTCTAGGTTTATATATAGTTAGCAACATCCTTGAGGCTCATGGACTAAAATTTGGCTATGAATACAAAAATGGAATGAATGTCTTTATTTTTGAAAATTTACAAGATATAATAGCGGCGTAAAATCAAAACCGCAAAAAAAGGAGTGTAAAAATGGCGGCAAAAATCTTCTCAGCAGTTGATATTTTATCAATAATCGATCTTGAGATAGCTTTTATAAAGCGATACAAAAACGTAAAGGACTATGCGAAAAATTTATCTTTGATATATTTTTCTTTGCCAAATAGTAAAGAATATGGCGAAATTTTTGAAAAAATCCTAAGACAAACTGACGTTGTCATAAGAGAAAACGAACACTATGTAGTCGTACTTCACGGCACAAACGAGAGAGGCGCTAGCGAGCTACTAACTGGCATACAAGAGTTTTTAAACGCTGAGCCGATCGATCTAGTAGTTACCTATCCAAAAGATGGAAAAGACGCAAAAGAGCTTGCTATAAAACTTCAAGATGAGATAAAAGATAACTACGGTGTCTTGCTTGAGATGCTTGTAAATCAAGATAAATTTGAAGTTTTTGAAGATATCGTTTGAGATAAATTTGGAGGATGATTAGAAAATTTACTACTATTTTTTGCAGTTTTGCTTATAACTAGCATTTTATTTAGCAAAATCTCTGATAAATTTGGAATTCCTTCTTTAATAATATTTCTAGGTGTTGGCATGCTAGCAGGCTCAGACGGCCTGCTGGGTGTAAATTTTGATGATCAGGTGGTTGCTCAAAATGTCGGCATGCTAGCACTTATTTTTATACTTTATGCTGGTGGGCTAGATACTGATTTTGCAGCGATTAAACCTATCTTTGGTAGAGGTTTAGCGCTTGCTACACTTGGTGTTTTCTTAACCGCGCTAGCTATCGCTCCAGTAGCAAAATATCTGCTTGATTTTACCTGGGCGGAAGCCTTTTTGCTAGGCTCCATTATCTCTTCGACAGACGCAGCAGCTGTTTTTGCCATACTAAGAGCGAAGAAAATTTCACTAAAAAATGGCATAGCACCGCTTCTTGAGCTAGAGTCTGGCTCAAACGATCCGATGGCGATATTTTTAACTATGACGATCATTCAGATGATCTCGCTAAATAGCACTCCAAGTGCGTCAGAGTGGGCGATCACGCTGGTTAAGCAGTTTGGCATCGGCATAAGCATGGGCTATCTTTTTGGCGTGGCGCTACCAGCTATTTTCAACAGACTTAGCCTAAAGAGCTGGGGACTTTATCCAGTTTTTTCTATCGCTTGGATACTACTTTTATACACGATTTGTTTCAAGATCGGTGGAAACGGCTATCTAGCTGTTTATATAGCGGGAATTTTTATAAATAAAAAAGAGTTTTCGCATAAGAAAAATTTGATCGGCTTTCACGACGGTATCGCTTGGATGATGCAGATAGTGGTCTTTTTGACGCTTGGTCTTTTGGTAAATCCCTCACAACTTCCTGCAACTGCGCTGTTGGCGCTTATTTTGGCATTATGGCTCATGCTTGTTGCTAGGCCGCTTGGTGTTTTTGCCTCACTTGCCTTTTCTAAATTTAAGATAAATGAGCAAATTTTCATCTCATGGGTTGGGCTAAGAGGCGTCGTGCCTATCGTGCTTGCGACCTATGTTTATGTAGATGGTATTCCAGACTCGGGTATGATTTTTAACATTATATTTTTCATGGTTTTGATCTCTATTTTGATGCAGGGTATGTCGATCGGCTTTGCGGCTGATAAATTTAAGGTAAAAGAGAGCGAGCAGGCGCCAGCTGAAGTCATCGTAAACTCACCGATCCTTACCTACACGCTTCACCAGCACACCATACACTACGGCTCAAAGCTAGTTGGCAAAAACCTAGCTCAGCTTGAGCTGCCAAGTGAGTTTTTGATCCTTCTTGTAAAGCGTAAAAACGAGTATCTAAAACCAACTGGCTCGACTATCTTTGAAGAAAACGACCTACTTTTGGTGCAATGCGAAAACCAAGTGCTCTACCAAGATACGGTTAAGTATTTGACTTCTTGAAAGTAAATTTGAAAATTTATTTAGTTTTTAGCCACCTCTTTTTTGTAAATTTTAAAATTCCATTCACTCGCAAGAGTTGGCTACTAAAATTTGGTTTCGCTTACCGCTTAGCTCAAATTTTAGAGCCGAAATTACTCGTTCATAAAATTTTAAAGTTTTTAACTGCATGTAGTGCGAAGCACTGGAGCATGCACCTTGAATGTGCGAGGGGATTGAGGGATCTAAAGGGAGATAAGGGGACGGCTTCGTAATTCAAGTCCCTTTGTCTCCCTTTTGGATAAAAGAGTTTTTAAATTTAAGGTCTGTATTTTTAAAAATAGAAATTTACTATCGCGCAAATTTCAAAATTCCACTCACCCCTAAGAATTGACTACTAAAATTTAGCTTCGCTTATCGCTTAGCTCAAATTTTATAGCCAAAAACAAATCCGTTCAGTCTCATTTTATTTTGCTTTTTATAAAATCACCAAAACACTAGCAAAATGGGAGGCAAAATGCTTGATAATATCATCCTTGCGGTCTTAGTATATTTTGCAACATTCTTATTTATGTTTTTTCTACTCGCCTTTTTTGCCTTTTGGTATATAAGCGTGCCACTGCTTGTCATCTATATCGTTATAAAATTTATAAGGCACGCAAAAGAGTGCGAGAGGACATGCGGCAAGCTTAAGTAAATTTTAAATTTCTAGCCCAAAATGAGCTAGAAATTTGTTTATTCTAAGGCTTGGGCTAGGTCGGCTATCAGATCTTCGGCGTTTTCAAGACCTATGCTAACTCTTATCAGCTCTTTTGTGATGCCAGCTTTGATTAGCTCTTCGCTGCTTAGCTGCTGGTGAGTTGTCGAGGCTGGGTGCGTGATGAGCGATTTTGTATCGCCGATATTTACCACGATCTTAAAGAGTTTTACGCGCTCTAGCATCTTTTTTGCGCGCTCAAAGCTATCAGTCTCAAAGCAAAATAGCCCATTTGCCATGCCATCTTTAAAGTATTTTTGAGCCTTTGCGTGATCTACGTTGTCGGCAAGTCCAGGATAAGCCACGCTTTTTATATGTTTGTGAGAGTTTAGAAATTTAGCCACTTTTAGCGCGTTTTGCGAGTGTCTCTCAACTCTAACAGCGAGCGTTTCAAGCCCTTGTATGAGCTGCCAAGAGTTAAACGGAGATATCACAGCGCCGATGTCGCGCACGATAGCAAGCCTCATCCTTAGCGTGTATATGTCAAAACGATCCGTCATATCAGCATAAACGATGTCGTGATAGCTCGCGTCTGGCACGTTAAAGTGCTCATATCTCTTGTTGCCTTTTAGCTTTTCGTTTAGGTGATTTGCGCTTACAACGACACCCGCTAGGCTAAGACCCTGACCGCTCATATATTTGCTCGCACTATGCACGCAAACATCGACGCCGTGGCGAAGTGGCTGAAAGATGATAGGCGTTGGCACGGTGTTATCGGTGATGCTGATAATGCCATATTTGTTTGCGATTTCTACGATTTTTTCGATATTTGGGATAGAAATTTGCGGATTTGAAAGCGTTTCAAAAAATATAGCCCTAGTTTTATCATCTATCAAACCCTCTAGATCATCAGCGGTGTCGCTATCAAAGACTCTAGCCTCTATGCCAAATCTCTTTAGCGTATGCGTAAAAAGCACTGTCGTGCCGCCATAAATTTTCTTAGCGATGATGATATTATCGCCTGCTTGGGCTAAATTTATGATGCTGTAAAACAAAGCTGACTGACCGCTTGCAGTCGCTATCGCAGCGGCTCCGCCCTCAAGTGCAGCGACCCTTTTTTCAAAGATATCTGTCGTTGGGTTGCTAAGTCTTGTGTAGATGTAGCCGCCATCTTTTAGATCAAACCTAGCAGCTGCTGTCTCGGCACTTCCAAAGTCATAAGCTGTGCTTTGAAAAATAGGCACAGCCATCGTGCCAAAGCCTTCGTTTGTGTCGTAGCCTACGTGGATCGCAGCGGTTTCTTGCCTCATTTTTGCTCCTTGTTTGGTAATTTTTACGTAAATTATACATTAGCAAAGCCAACATTTAGGGGATAAAATCAAATTTTGATATAATTTGCCAAAAAAAAGGAAAAATTTGAACCAAGTCACGGACAAATTTAAGCGTGTAAAATATCTTCGTGCGCTAGAAAAATTTGCAAAATCAGCGATAAACGGGCTAAAAAGAGATGACTTTGACGAGGTTGAATTTCGCCAAAGAGTGGAGAAAAATGCGAAAGTCATCGAAAAAGTAGAGGCTGTTTATCTTGACCAGCCATACTCAAAGGCGCTAGAAAATTTTATAAATTTGCTTATCAAAAATGCCTCAAAAGAGGAGCTTTTAAAGGCGGCAAATCTACTTGATAAGCTAAAAAATCAAAAGACATATAAGAAAGAAAAACATAAAAATAAATTTAAGGATGAGGATTGAAAGTAGTTATTTTTGATATGGACGGCACGGTGATCGATAGCGGCGAGGCGATATATAAAACGGTAAATGAAGTGAGATATGAGCTAAATTTGCCGCCACTTGAAAAAGAATTTATCATAAAAGCGATTAATGAGCCAGGTAGAAATTTGGCCCTTGAGTTTTACGGCATAGACACACCAAGCAAGAGTTTAAAAGAGGGCTTTGAAGAGAAATTTAAGAAATTTTACGATGAGTGTGCGACTACCTATGATGGCGTAAAAGAGCTTTTGCAAAAGTGCAAAGAGGCTCACTATAAGGTCGTTTTGGCAAGCAACGCACCGCACGATACGCTAGAGAAAATTTTAAAGAAAAATGAAATTTATGAGCTATTTGACGAGGTTATCGGCGCTAGCAAAGAGATACCGCAAAAGCCAGATCCTGCGATGCTTCACCTAGCTGTTAGTAAAACTAAAGCCAACAAGGCGATATTTGTTGGAGATAGTCTAAAAGACGAGCTAGCTGCCAAAAATGCAAATATGCCCTATGTGCAAGTTTGCTGGGGATTTGGCGAGGAGAGCAAAACTGCCACGTATAACGCTAAAAATGTTAGCGAGGCTTGGGAGATAATATTAAATTTTTAACTTAGTTTTAATTGGCTATAATCTTAAGAAATTTTCAAAGAAACAGCGATGGTAGATATATTTGAGGGCAGTGCGAGGGATAAATTTTATGACATTTTGTTTAACGCAAATGCCGTTTTAGTTAAAAACGAGATAGATAAAATTTTTGAGAAATTTGTGGCTATGAGCGAGCTTTGCGAAAAGCATGGCGTTAATGAGGACGAGATCAGAAATTTTATAGCCTCAGAGCAAGATAAAGTTTATAACGGAGTAAATGACCTGTATATCGAGCTTAGCGGAGAAATTTTAAGCCAAAATGAGTAGAATTTTTGCGCTCATTGCTTTGCTTGTCGCTCTTGTCTTTGCAAAAGAGCCAAATTTTGACCCAAATTCGGTGCATACATTTGAGCTTAAAAAAGATGAGTGGGCGAGGGTCTTTATAACCGAGAAAAAAACTCAAAGAGTTGAGACGTTTGACTTTCGCTGGACGCTGTTTGATAGCACAAATATCACTGTGCAAAGCTTTTTTAGGCGCTATCCAAGGCAGATGGTCTTTTCGCTAAGACAAGGACAAAACACCTACATGCAGCGAGTTTTGCCTGATTTTATGATGCCGCCAAACGAGAGCGTGAGCCTTTATATATCATTTATTGATTTTAGGGACAAAAAGGCGCATTTTAGGGTGGCGCTGCTAGATGAGAGCAAGCGTGTGGATGTTGGTTTTAGAGATCCGCACGAGGATAAATAGAAGGATAAAAATGGATAAAATCGATGAAATAATGAGCAAATTTATAAGCGAGCTTGGCTATAAAGAGGCGTTTGAGATGTTTTTAAAGATAAGCTCAGGCAAGAAGCTACGCTCAAAACTTCTCTTAAAGATCGCAGGAGAGAGTGAAATTTCACTTAAGCTTTGCGCTATCATCGAGCTCATCCACCTTGCAAGCTTATTGCACGACGACGTCATAGACGAGGCAAATATAAGGCGCGGCAAACCAAGCATAAACGCACTTTTTGGCAGTAAAAACTCAGTCATGCTAGGCGACATCCTTTACTCAAAGGCTTATTTTGAGCTTACAAAATTTGATCCAAACATCGCAGCTGTCATCTCAGACGCAGTCAGCAAACTAAGCGTCGGCGAGATGATGGATGTGAAAATGGCTGAAAATTTTAACGAAAACGAGCAAGAATACCTAAAAATGATCTATTATAAAACAGCTGTTTTGATAGAAGCCACGGCTATTTGTGGGGCAAAGCTAGCTGGCAAAGATAGCGAGAAATTTGGACTTTATGGCAAAAATTTAGGTCTTGCATTTCAGATTGTTGATGATATATTAGACATCACTCAAGATGAAAAAACACTTGGCAAACCAGCACTAAACGACTTTGTCGAGGGCAAAACAACGCTTCCTTACATATATCTTTATAAGAGCCTGGATGAGGCTAGTAAAACAAAGCTTAGATCGCTTTGGGCAAAGAAGTTAAACGCGGACGAAATTTCGTGGCTAAAAGAAAATTTTGATAAAACTAGCTCACTTAGCAAAGCTATAAATGAGGCTAAAAGGCTTGGTAATGGGGCAATAGAAGCGATAAAAGAGTATAAAAACGCCGAGCTTGAAGGGATCATAAAAAGCATGATAGATAGGGAATTTTGATGCACTATTTAGACATAAGTTTTACATATAAAAATACTGATATTTCGGTCAGAGAGAAGCTTGCATTTGATAGTGACGATAAAAAAGAGCAAATTTTAAAACTGATAAACTCAAACAAAAACATAAAAGAGAGCATGGTGCTAAACACCTGCAACCGCGTCGAGATCATAGCTAGCGTAGAGGATGTAAAGGCTGCTACTGCTCATATCATCAGGTGTATGTCGATATTTTCAGGCGTTTTTGAAGATGAGCTTTATGAGAGAGCTGACATCTACGAAAACAGCGGTGCTGCACACCACCTATTTGCCGTGGCAAGCTCGCTTGATAGCCTAGTCGTTGGCGAAACGCAGATCGTTGGCCAGCTAAAAAATGCCTTTAAATTTGCCTATGATAATAACTCATGTGGCGAAGATATCAGCAAGATCATCCACTACGCATGTAAGTGCGCTGCCAAGGTTAGAAACGAAACTCAAATTTCTAAAAACCCGATCTCAGTTTCAAGCGTCGCCGTGGCAAAGGCAAAAGAAATTTTTGGCACGCTTGAAGGTAAAACAGCTATCGTCGTGGGCGCTGGCGAGATGGGCGAGCTAGCAGCAAAGCACCTCATATCAAGCGGTGCAGAAGTGATCATCATAAACAGAAGCTCAGAGCGCGTCGAGCAGCTAGTTGATAGCCTAGGAGATAACGCGAGCTGGGATAGCATTTTGAAGTTAAAAGAGTATGTAAACAACTACGATCTCATCTTTTCAAGCACTGCGGCCCCGCACGCCATCATCACAGGCGAGATCATCGAGCCAAGAGAATTTCACAGATACTTTTTTGATATCGCCGTGCCAAGAGATATCGATCTTTTAAACACAGAGCTCATCAGCGTCTATACGGTCGATAGCCTAGAGGAGATCGTGCGTAAAAATTTAGCCCTAAGAGAGGAGCAGGCGCAAAAAGCCTACTCGATCGTCGGTCAAGATACGAGCGAGTTTTTAAAGACTTTAAAAGAAGATATGAGCGTGCCTCTTATAAAATCTATCCGCAAACAGGCTGAAATTTGCGCGAAAAACGAGCTAGAAAAGGCGATGAAAAAGGGCTATTTAAAACATAGTGATTACGATGAGGCGCAAAAGCTCATCCATCAGGTCTTTAAAGCCTTTTTGCACCAGCCAACGATGAAGCTAAAAGGGCTTGCAGACGAGGAGAGAGCTAGCGAGCTTTCAAACGGAGTTAAATTTTTATTTGACATAAAAGATGAACAAAATTTTCAAGCAGGAGATATAGATGAAATTTAGTAAATTTTACGCCCCAACGACCAAAGAAGCGCCAAAAGATGCATCTTTACCAAGTCATCAGTTTTTGATAAGAGGCGGCTTTGTCGAGCAGATCGGCTCTGGGCTTTATAACTATCTGCCGCTTGGAAAGATCATGCACGATAAAATTTCACGCGTGGTAAAAGAGGAGATGAACGAGGCTGGCGCGCTGGAGGTTAGCTTTAGCGTGGTCACTTCAGGCGAGCTATGGAAGCAAAGTGGTCGTTACAACGTCTTTGGCAAGGAGCTTTTGCGCTTTAAAGATAGAAAGGATAATGACTTTGTCATAAGTCCGACAAACGAAGAGGCAGCCGTTGCTTTGGTGCGTGGCAAGGTAACTAGCTACAAGCAGCTACCGCTAAATTTATACCAGATAAACACTAAATTTCGTGACGAGGCAAGACCACGCTTTGGCTTGCTAAGAGGGCGCGAATTTACGATGAAAGATGGTTATAGCTTTCACTCGAGCAAAGAGGATCTAAAGCGTGAGTTTGACCTTATGGAGGCAACTTATAGTAAGATTTTTACCCGCTTGGGGCTAAATTTTAGAGCTGTTGAGGCTGATAGCGGAGCCATAGGAGGTAGTGGCAGTAAAGAATTTATGGTGCTTGCAAGTAACGGCGAGGATGACATACTTTGCTGTGAGGCTTGCAGATACGCTGCAAACGTTGAGGCTGCAAGACGCAAACCAAGAGTTAGCGAGGCTGAGGCGCCAGAGGCAGACGCGGCTAAATTTCTAACGCCAAATGCAAAAACGATAAAAAATGTGGCGGAGTTTTTCAAAGTTAGCGAGTTTTACTGCATAAAAGCTGTTATGAAAAAGGCGATTTATGAGGATAAAGAAGAGGTCGTGGTCTTTTTTGTAAGGGGTGATGACGAGCTTCAAGAGACAAAGGCGCAAAATGCTTGCAAGGCGCTAGAGCTTGTTGATGCTAGCGAGGCTGACGTGGCTAAAGCTGGGCTTGTGGCTGGTTTTTGCGGGCCAGTTGGGCTAAAGGATGTGAAATTTTTTATAGATAACGAGCTAAAGGGCGCAAACAACATGATATGTGGCGCTAACGAGAAGGATTACCACTTTGTTGGCGTTAGTGTTAGCGGATTTAACGAGGAGAGATTTAAAGACCTTGTAAAGGTAAAAGAGGGCGATAAATGCCCAGTTTGCGGCGGAAATTTAAAACTTAGCAAAGGCATCGAAGTCGGTCATATCTTTCAGCTAGGCGATAAATATTCAGCTGCGATGAACGCGACATATCTTGACGAAAATGGCAAGGCTAAGCCATTTTTGATGGGCTGCTACGGCATCGGCATCAGCAGGCTTATCGCTGTGATGATAGAGGCTAGCCACGATGAGAAGGGCTGCATCTGGAAAAAAGAGTGCGCGCCGTTTGACGTGGAGATCATCATCTCAAATTTAAAAGATGAAGCGGGCGTGAAATTTGCATTTGAGCTTTATGAGAGCCTCAAAAAAGCTGGCGTTAGCGTCATCATCGATGATAGAAACGAGAGATTTGGCGTTAAGATGAATGATTTTGAGCTTATCGGCTTTCCTTACGCGCTGCTCGTGGGTAAAGAATTTGCAAATGGCAAGGTTGAGTTTATCACGAGAGATGGGCTAAACAAAGAGGCGATAGAGGCAAACGACGCCTTTAGAAAGATAAAAGAAAGCTTATGAGATTTTTTGCATTTTTATTTTTTTTGATCGAAGCGGTGTTTATCTATCTTTTTGTAGATAAATTTGGCTTTTTAAACTACTTTCTTGAGGTGCTGGTCTCTGGATTTGTTGGTATCGCACTTCTTTTTAATGCTGGATTTTCTAGTTTAAATTCGCCTCAAGTAGCGTTTAAGAGCTTTCTTGGTGGAAATTTATTTAGTCAGTTAGGACTTAGTTTTGGCGGAGCGCTGCTATTTTTGCCAGGAATTTTGACAGACATTTTTGGTATCGCCGTGGTCGTTTTTTCTTTAGTGTTTAAGAAAAATGCAGCGAAAAATGAGAGCTATCAGGAGTTTAAATTTCAAAATTTTAGCGAGCAGGGCAGTAAAAAAGATGATGGCGAGATCATCGACGTTGAGGTCATCGAAGAGCCAAAAAGAGTAAATTAGGAGAGATGATGAAAGAGATAAAAATAGCAACTAGAAAGAGTATCTTAGCGCTTTGGCAAAGCGAGCATATCAAGGCTAGGATCGAGGCGCAGCACAAGGGCGTGAAGGTCGTACTTGAGGGCATGAAGACAAAGGGCGACGTGATACTTGACACGCCACTTGCAAAGATCGGCGGCAAAGGGCTTTTTACAAAAGAGCTTGAAGATAGCATGCTAAAAGGCGAGACTGACATCGCGGTGCATAGCCTAAAAGATGTGCCAGTAGTCTTTCCAAAAGGGCTTAAACTAGCTGCCATTTGCTCACGCGAAGACACTAGAGATGCGATGATAAGTGAGAAATTTGCTAAATTTAGCGACCTACCGCACGGTGCAAAGGTTGGCACAACGAGCCTGCGCCGCAAGATGCAGCTACTTATCATGAGGCCTGATCTTGAGATCATCTCGCTTCGTGGAAACGTGCAAACTAGACTTAGAAAGCTAAAAGAGGGCGAATTTGACGCGATCATTTTGGCGATGGCTGGCATAAACCGCCTAAATATCAAGGCTGAAGTGGCGCACATCTACACATTTGGCTTTGACGAGATGATACCTGCGATGGGTCAGGGCGCTCTTGGTGTCGAGGCTAGAGATGAGAAGCAAATTTTAGATGAGATTTCTTTTTTAAATGATGAAAATGCAGTTATAGAAACGACCATAGAGCGTGACTTTGTAAGCGTTTTGGAGGGTGGCTGCCAAGTGCCAATAGGCATAAGCGCAAGGCTAAAAGGCGATGAAATTTCTATCGATGCGATCGTTGGCCTGCCTGATGGAAGCGAGTTTATAAAAGATAGCTTAAAGAGTAGCAAAGATAAATTTCAAAGCATCGGCAAGGAGCTAGCGCATAAATTTATAGAAAAAGGGGCGAGAGAGCTTTTAAAGCGCGCTGAAGAGATGGCATAAGCGTGTTTGAGCTAAATTTTAAAGCAAAAGCCATAAACGCCACCAAAAATAGCAAAGACAACTACTATATGATCGGTCTTGCGGACGACAAATATAACTACAAAAACTACATAATCTTTCAAAGACCGATCAAACTAAAAAAGGGCGACGACGAAAACGCCGACATAAACGGCCTATATGCAGAGTGCAATGGCGATGTTTGTTATAACGCTTGCAAGCGGGTGACGATCTCTGAAAAAACTATCATTTTTGAGATACAAGATAGTCTCATTTGCGTAGATACCGAGGATGTTAAGCTTAATGAGCACTTTATGAGATATAGCAAAGAGATATTTGGCGAGCTGCTAGAGTGTAGCGTACCAAAATAATTTGTTTAAATTTAGAGATAAAAAGACGAAATTTTCTAAAATTTGCCGCCGTTTCAGGAGACGTGACGCTACCTAGCGTGCTAAATGCTGCAAGCCAAAACGCGGATAAGATATCGAGAAATAAAGCCGCGATTTAAAAGCGCCTTTTAAATTTGACCAAGCGTCAAAACCGTAGTCGGACTAAATTTTTATATTAAAATCCTTTGCGATCTTTGTTTTTAAGTCCGCACCGATCTTTTTAAACATAGCGTTCATTTTGGCATTTTTGTCCATAAATTTCTCTATTTGCAAATTTGCCTTGTCGCTGTTTTCTTTTATCATCTCGCGAGCTTTTTTCTCCGCGCTATCTTTCGTAAATTGTGCAAGCGCGGTAAATGATTTTACGAGAGTTTCTTTGATCTCATCTTTGGTCTGTGCACTAAAAAGCTCACCTATGATCTGCCCCAAATATGGCTCTATCTCGCTAAAAATGGCGGAATTTTGCTTCGCATTTTGCACCTGTTCGCTCACATGCTCGCCAAATATGCACTCGCTGCAAAAATGCTCGCAGTTGTTGATGAGTAGGTTGTATTTTTGCTCGCCTATGCGCTCTTTAGCCCGAAGCGCCACCTCCTGACCGCTAAATGGCGCATTTGCATACTCTTTTATCTGCCAAGTATCGCCGCTAGCAAACTCCTCGAGGCTAGTCATCTCTACCTTTGCGATGTTGCGTTTATCTAGCGGCACGACGTTGCTTAAGATCTCCTCAAAACAGCTTTTTTCAAGCACGATCCCACGCGCCAAGCCGTTATAATGCACGACCTTATCATCTCCGACGTAGATGCCGTGATGCTCGTAAAGCTTTACGCCAAGCACACTTCTGTCTACGAAGATGTGATCGCCTATTTTTGGTAAATTTTGCATATCTATCTCTATAAAATTTATTAAAAATCGTAATAAAACGACAAATTTAGCCCAAATTTGCTAAATTTAACTTTATTAAAATTTGGATAACTAAGTATAAATTTATAAGGAAAAATATGGACTACATCAAGCTTTTAAAAGATAATGGCCTACTTAGGGTGATCGATGAGCCAGTGGATATCGACCTAGAGATCGCGCACGCTAGCTACATCGAGGTTAAACGCGAGGGCTCACAAGCACTACTTTTTACAAACCCGGTCTGCAAAAAAACTGGGCGTAAATTTGCCCCAGTACTTACAAATATCTACGGCTCAAAAAGGGCGCTTGAGCTGATATTTGGCGTGCAGCCCGATGAGATAGCAGCTGAGATAGAAAAGCTTTTAAAGCCCAAAAAACCTGAGAATTTCAAAGAGAAGCTTGACTTTTTGGCCTATCTTTTTAGCATGAGAAAGATTTTTACCAAAAGGCTAAAGGGCGAGGGCGAGTGCCAGCAGGTCAAATTTATGGGCGAGCAGGCTGATCTTTTGAGCTTGCCTGCGCTAAAGACCTGGCCGCATGACGGAGGTGCTTTTATTACGATGGGGCAGGTCTATACGAAAAGTCTAGACGGCACGTTGCAAAATTTAGGCATGTATAGACTGCAAATTTATGATAAAAATCGCCTTGGCATGCACTGGCAGATCCACAAAGACGGCGCAAATTTCTTTCATGAGTATAAGCGCGCAGGCCGTAAGATGCCAGTCTCTGTGGCGATCGGCGGCGATCCACTCTATATCTGGTGCGGTCAGGCGCCACTGCCAAAGGGCGTCTTTGAGCTGCTACTTTACGGCTTTATCCGCAAAGAGCCAGCCAAGCTTGTAAAGTCGCTCACTAATGAAATTTACGTCCCGCACGACGCCGACTACGTGATAGAGGGCTTTGTGGATACTGCTAAGAGCGAGTTTGAGGGGCCATTTGGCGATCACACTGGCTTTTATACGCCAGTTGAGCCGTTTCCAGTGATGGAGGTCACGGCGATAACTAGCAAGCAAGACCCCGTATTTCACGCGACCGTGGTTGGCAAACCGCCGCTTGAAGATAAATACATGGGCTGGGCGACTGAGCGCATTTTCTTGCCGCTTTTGCGAACGACCGTGCCAGAGCTACTAGACTACAATATGCCTGAAAATGGCGTCTTTCACAACCTGATCCTAGCTAAGATAAATGCTCTTTATCCAGCGCACGCAAAGCAGGCGATGCACGCTTTTTGGGGAGTTGGACAGATGAGCTTTGTAAAGCATGCGATCTTTGTGGGTAGCGATGCACCAGAGCTAGCAGAATACGACAAATTTGCGGACTTTGTGCTTGATAGATTTGGCAGTGAGAGTGTGCTGATAAGCCAAGGTGTGTGCGATCAGCTCGATCACGCCAGTCCAAACTCGTGCTTTGGCGGCAAGCTAGGCGTCGACGCGACGCAGGACTTTTGTAAATTTAGCCCTGCGGTTTTAAGTGACGATGAGCTTTTGGCTAAATTTCAAAGTATTTCGCCAAATGTTAAGGAGCTTAGGCAGTTTAAAAAGCAGAGCAAAACGCCTATTTGCGTGGTAAAATTTGAAAAAGATCGCCCTGTAAAAGAGCTATTTTCTAAGCTTTTGGAATTTAGGGAGTTTTTCAAGCTTTTAGTCGTCGTGGATATGCAAAACTACCTAGAAAATCCATATATGCTGCTTTGGCGAGTGACAAATAACATAGATGCCTTGCGTGATATCTACGCAGAGGGCGAGCATTTCTGCGTGGATGCGACGAGCAAGAGTGAGCTAGAGGGCTACATGCGTGGCTGGCCTATGCAAACCGACTGCGAGCGCGAAGTAGTGGCTGAGCTTGTGAAGCGAGGCATAGTGAAAGATGAACCAGAGCTTTTTCATAAATTTGAGATATTTGGGTAGGGTTGTAGCCTAGTGGCTTTGGCACGCTCGTGCACAAAAGCGGCAAGAAAATGCGCTCAGCCCCCCACCCTTGTAGTTATATTCAAGCGGTTATGCTGGTCACAGTCGTGCGAAATGCTGGCCTCTGTTTGCTAGCCGTCTCCATCGCTAAGAATGGCTCGATCGGCGCATAAAGCCAGCGTGATCGCTCAAGTTCGCTCTTCGCCGTATATGCAAAGCTCTCAATCATTAAGCTTTAAATTTGATTTAGCATTTTGGCTTGATAAAATTGCTTTTAAATTTAAAAGATTAGTTTTTGCACTTAAAAATGACTTAGTTTAAGGCCATTTTTATATCGTAGTATAAAATTTCTTGCCATTTTTATGAAAATTTCTAGTTAAATTTATCTGTTTATCTGTTTATCTGGGTTTCTGGGTTTCTGGGTTTCTGGGTTTCTGGTTGGCTTGAAAACTGGCTATATTTCAACATGTCT
>NZ_PIQW01000007.1:0-122849 GCF_003048445.1 Campylobacter concisus | reverse complement strand
CCAAACATCTACTCACCGCACTCTACAAGAGAGCACTGTGAAGTAGCTTCTGCACTTTTTATAGAAAAAGTCGTTCGTGGTATCGTTAAAAAATATAACTCATAAAAAAGTAAAATTTGCTAGAAATTTCTAGCAAATTTTATCTATATCACCTTATCTTTGCTCTTACAAAGATCACTTAATATACACTCAAAACAAAGTGGTTTTTTAGCCTTGCAGGTGTAGCGTCCAAAAAGAACCATCGCTTGATGAAGCTTGCCAAGATCGGTTTTAAAGGCAAGACTTAGATCATCTTCGGTCGCTTCTGGCGTCTTTGCGCTACTTAAGCCAAGTCTATGTGATACTCTAAAAACATGCGTATCAACAGCCATTACGTTTGCATTTGTTGCCTCTAAAAGCACGACATGAGCGGTCTTTTGCCCAACTCCAGCAAGGGCTTTTAGCTTCTCTTCATCAAGCGGAATTTCTCCGTTATAAAGCTCGACTACGCTGTTTGCCATCTTGATCAAATTTACCGCTTTGTTGTTAAAAAAGCTGCATGAGTTTATCATGAGTTTTAGACTGGCTAAATTTGCACTAGCTAGCTCAAAAACATCTTTATATGCCTCAAATAGGGCAGGTGTGATCAAATTTACCCTTTTGTCTGTGCACTGAGCTGAGAGCATGACGCAGACAAGAAGTTCATATAAATTTCTAAACTGAAGCTCGCTTTTGGCATCTTTAAACTCTTCTAAAAGCCTTTTTTTTATCTCTAAAATATCTTTTTTTGTTCTCATTTGGCTATTTTACCTAAAATTGCAAGTTAAACGAAAAGTTACCGCATTATTTGATATAATTTTGCCCATAAAATCAATTTTTTAAAGGATTTATATGAAAAAATTTTTGTTTCCAGCAGTTTTAAGTTTAGCTGCAGCTGTCACTCTAAACGCAGCAGTAGTTGCAACAGTTGATGGCGATGCTATAAATGATAGCGATATCTCAGCACTTTTATCAGCGGCTATGCCAGGTTTTGACGCTAGCAAGCTTCAACCAAATGAGAAAAAACGTATAATCGACGATCTAATCAACAGAAAACTTCTTTTAAAAGACGCAAAAGCGACAGGCATTGAAAAAGATGTTGATTACATCAAGGCTGTAAAAGCTGCACAAGAAGGTATCGCAGTTGAACTTTATATGAGAAAATTATTTGACGGCATAAAAGTAAGCGATAGCGATTTAAGAGATTTTTACAACAAAAACAAAGCTAGCATGAACCAACCAGCTCAAGCAAGAGCAAGACATATCTTAGTTGAAGATGAAAAAACAGCAAACGATATCATCGCTCAACTTAAAAATTTAAAAGGCGAGGCGCTAACTAAGAAATTTGCAGAGCTAGCAAGCCAAAAATCAATCGACAAAGGCTCAGCAGCACACGGTGGCGAGCTTGGCTGGTTTGGTCAAAGCCAAATGGTAAAACCTTTTGCAGACGCAGCATTTTCAATGGCTAATGGCACAGTTTCAACTAAGCCAGTTAAAACTCAGTTTGGCTACCACGTTATCTTAAAAGAAGATGGCAAAGCTGCTGGCACTGTAAGCTTTGAACAAGCAAAACCAGAGATCGAGCAAGCTGTAAAAATGGAGAAATTCCAAGCTGCTGTTAGACAAAAAAGTGAAGCTCTACGCCAAAAAGCAAAGATAGAATACAAATAAAATTTGGAGGATAAAATGGGCGTTTTAGATATCGTAAAACCTGGTGTTTTAAGCGGAGATGATGTAACAAAACTTTATGCTTATGCCAAAGAGCAAGGTTTTGCAATACCTGCTGTAAATGTCGTAGGCAGCGACTCAGTAAATGCTGTTTTAGAGGCAGCGAAGGTTGCTAACTCGCCTGTTATCGTTCAGTTTAGTAATGGCGGTGCAGGTTTTTACGCTGGTAAAGCCTGCGAAAACGCAGCCGTTCTTGGTGCGATCGCTGGAGCAAAGCATGTTCATTTGCTAGCTCGTGCTTACGGCGTGCCAGTCATTTTACACACTGACCATGCTGCTAGAAAGCTTTTGTCTTGGATAGACGAGCTAGTAAAAGCAAGTCATGAGTATAAAAAAACTCACGGCGTGCCACTTTTTAGCTCTCACATGCTTGATCTTAGCGAAGAGAACTTGGAAGAGAATTTAAGCACATGCGAGAAGTATCTAAAAGAGCTTAGCGAGCTTGGCATCAGCCTAGAGATCGAGCTTGGCGTCACTGGTGGTGAAGAAGATGGCGTAGATAACACAAGCGTAGATAACGCACTTCTTTACACTCAGCCAGAGGACGTCGCGCTTGCTTATGAAAGACTAAGTAAGATAAGCGATAAATTTAGCATTGCAGCTAGTTTTGGTAACGTTCACGGCGTTTATAAACCGGGTAATGTCGTGCTAAGACCAGAAATTCTTAAAAACTCACAAGCCTATGTCGCTAAGAAATTTAACACAAAAAGCGACAAGCCAGTAAATTTTGTATTTCACGGCGGAAGTGGCAGCGAGCTAAAAGATATCAAAAATGCTGTAAGTTACGGCGTTATCAAGATGAACATCGACACCGATACTCAGTGGGCTTTCTGGGACGGCGTGCGCGAGTATGAGGCCAAAAATAGAGCATACTTGCAAGGGCAGATCGGCAACCCAGAGGGCGATGATAAGCCAAATAAAAAATACTACGACCCAAGGAAATGGCTAAGAAGTGGCGAGGAGAGCATGGTTAAGCGTCTTCAGACTGCTTTTAGCGACTTAAACTGCCTAAATAGGAACTAATCCTATGCAAAATCAAAATGATTTTAGTGAGCTAAGCGTGCCAAAAGAGCGCCAAGCTCACTCTTTCGTTGTCTTTTTTAAAGTTATCTTTATCCCTTTAGCTATCTACATCTTGGCGATACTAGCCTATCTTGGCGTTATAAATTTTCAGATGAAGCTTCACACCATCGTGATGATGGGCGTTATACTCTTTGTGGCGTTTATATTTTCACGCCATAGCGCCTTAGTAGCTTACTCAAATTTTTTAGCAAATGCCAAAGACTATAAGATAAGACTAAAAGAATTTATCATCGCTCATCTCTTTGAAATTTCAAGCGTCAAAAAGGCAAACGCTAAATTTGAAGATTTTTTTGAGAGCTATACAAGAAATTTTAGAAATGACAACCTAGCAAACATCGGCCAAGCAGTCTTTCCTATGCTTGGAATTTTGGGCACATTTATCAGTATCGCTATCTCTATGCCAAGCTTTAGCTCAAGCACTGCAAACGGACTTGAAAAAGAGATTGCTATACTGCTAAATGGCGTGGCTACGGCATTTTATGTATCGATATATGGCATATTTTTAGCGCTTTGGTGGATGTTTTTTGAAAAGATCGGCATTAGTAAATTTGAGAGATTTTACAGCGAGCAAAAAGAGTTAAGCCGTGAGTTTTTTTGGCAGGAAAATGAGCTAAATGTAAATTTCATGAAGGCAAGTGTAGGCTACTTTAAAGATAGTCATGACGCTTTTAAAATGGTACTTGACGATAAATTTTTAAGAAATTTAAACGATCAGGTAAATGAGAAATTTAACAGCCTAAAAGAGCTTTGCGAGGTTGAAAAAAATATCATCAGTCAAAGCAAGGCTGAGCTTAGTGCAAGTTTAAAAATGCTAAATGAATCTGGGCTAAAACAAGATGAATTTGTAAAAATCCACTCCGATATATTAAAGGCAGTTGGCGCGTTTTCTAATGCCTTTAAAGATATGGAGGTTAAAATTTTAACCGAGCATGCAAAGCTTGGCGAAATTTTTAGTAGAAATTTAAACGCTACAAAAGAGAGCCAGCTTAAATTCGAGCAGACTATCAAGAGTTTTGACGCCATTTTAAAAGAATTTTCTCTCTCTTTGATGAAAGAGCAAAACGAGGCACTAAAGGCATTTAGAACCTCGCTAGTGGAGAGTGCGACGATATTTAAGGCGGCTTATGAGCAAGAGGGCAGGAGCTTGGAGCGTGAAAAAGAGCGCGAGAGCCTCATTGCTGAGCTTAAGAAGAACATAAACGAGATCGATAAAGAAGCAAATTCTGTAATAGAAAAGATTGAAAATCTAGTGCAATGAAAATAGACAAAAATAACGAAGATCAATCGAGCTTTTGGGTTTCGTATGCGGACTTGATGGCGGGTCTGCTCTTTGTTTTTATGCTGCTAATAGGCGCTGTCGTCGTAAAATACGTCCTAACTCAAAACACCCTTGAAAATAAAGAGCAAGCCATCATCACAGCACTAGCAAATTTAAAAGACGCTCAGGGTAAGAATTTCACCCTTGAAGAGCTAAATGACGCCCTAAAAAGCGAGCTTTCAAAGATAAGCGACGAAAACATAAATTTAAAAAAATCAAATGAAATTTTTGTCATCCAAATAGACGCCCTAAAAGAAAAGCTAGCCCAGCTCATAAACGAAAACAAAGACGCAAATGCGAGCATAAAAGAGCTAAATGCCAGCATTTTTGATCTAAACCAAAAAATGATCGTGCTAAATGATGAAATTTCATCAAAAGATAGAGCGCTTAGCGACGCAAATGCAAGCAGCGAGAAAAATTTAGCCAAGATCGCCTTTTTGCTCGAGCAAGTGAGCAAAAAAGAGGCTAGATATGACGAGCTCTTAAGGGATCTAAACGTCACTCGTGACAGGGTCAAAAATCTAACTGGCATAAGGGTAAAAGTGATCTCCGCCCTAAAAGATAGGCTAGGATCTAGCATCGAGATCGACCCAAACTCAGGCGCGCTAAAGCTTAGCTCATCAGTGCTTTTTGACAAGGGCAGTGCGGTTTTAAAAGAAGAGGTCAAAGAGGAGTTAAAGGCCACGCTTAGTAAGTATTTTGACGTGCTTTTAAATGATAAAGAGATCGCCTCAAATATCGATCAGATCGTCATAGAGGGCTTTACAGATAGCGATGGAAGCTACATTTATAACCTAGAGCTTTCGCAAAAAAGAGCCTACGCGGTGATGGAGTTTATAAACTCATTTAGCGACGATGCGCGCCTTAGAAAGCTGCTTGTCGCAAGTGGGCGAAGCTACAACGAGCTAGTTTTTAAAGACGGAGCCGAGGATAAGGACGCTTCAAGGCGCATAGAGATCAAATTTTCACTCTCAAACAAAGAGGCTATCAACGAGATAGAGAAATTTTTGGAGTTTAAGGGTGATTGATAAAATTCGCTTAAGAGGGCGAGAATTTTGGCTTTTAAGAGATGATTTGCTTGGTGAGTTTAACGGCAACAAAGCAAGAAAGCTAGAGTATTTTTTAAAGGCCGATCTTGGCGACATCAAAGCCATCGTATCTCACGGCTCAAGCCAGTCAAACGCGATGTATAGTCTAAGTCTTTTTGCCAAGCTAAAAGGGCTTAAATTTTATTACGTTGTCTCTCATCTAAGCTCAAATTTAGAGCAAGATCCAGTTGGAAATTTCAAATTTGCACTTGAAAATGGCATGGAAATTTTTGTAAAAGAGGAGCGTGAGAAATTTGCTAAAGAGCTAGCAAAGAGTCAAAATGCGCTCTTTATAAACGAGGGCGTGGCGCAGAGTGAGGCTGAGCTTGGCTTTATCACGCAGGCACGTGAGATAAATGAGTGGAGCAAAAAAAGTGGCATAAGGCCTGACATTTTCTTGCCCTCAGGCACTGGCACAAGTGCATGCTACCTAGCAAAGCATACCGATCTTAGGGTATTTACAGCCCCTTGCGTAGGAGATAGCGACTATCTAAAAAAGCAAATTTACGAGCTAGATAAAGATAGCAAAGTGCAAATTTTAAATCCCCCAAAGAAGTATCATTTTGGAAATTTATACAAAGAGCTTTATGAAATTTGGCTTGAAGTGTGCAAAAGTGGCGTAGAATTTGAGCTTATCTACGACCCGGTGGGCTTTATGACGCTTTTTGCAAATTTAGATAAGCTTGGGAGCGAAATTTTATATATCCACCAGGGCGGAATTTTGGGTAACATTACACAAAAACAAAGATATGAGAGAAAACTAAAAATAAAGGATCATAAATGAAGTTTTTACACAGCAGCGACGCTGACTTTGAGAGTAAATTTTCGCAGCTTGTTAGGCGAAGTGACAATGACATGAGTGCCGTGATGCCAGTGGTTACAGGCATCATAGACGAGATAAGAAAAGATGGCGATAGCGCACTTTTTACGCAGATAAGTAAATTTGATAAATTTAATGTCACAAGCAAAAACGACATAATAATCGACGTAAAAGAGATGGAAGCGGCCTACAATTCGCTAGATAACGCCCTAAGAGTGGCTCTAAATTTAGCTCACGACAGGATAAAAAGCTATCATGAGCGCACAAAACCAAGCGACTGGACCTATAAGGATGAGCACGACATCTTACTTGGCGCAAAATACACCCCAGTTGATCGCGCTGGTCTTTATATCCCAGGCGGCAAGGCGGCATATCCTAGCTCGCTTCTCATGAATGCTATCCCAGCAGTCGTTGCAGGCGTAAAAGAGATCGTAGTTTGCACCCCAGCGCCAGGCGGCAAGGTAAATCCTCTACTTCTTGCTGCGATGCATCTATGTGGCATCAAAACAGCCTTTAAAATAGGCGGTGCAAGTGCGATCGCAGCGATGGCTTACGGCACAGCGACCGTGCCAAAGGTCGATGTCATCACAGGACCTGGCAACATTTACGTAGCGACTGCTAAAAAACTAGTTTATGGTGACGTAAATATCGATATGATCGCAGGTCCAAGCGAGATAGGCGTGATCGCTGATGATAGTGCTGACCCTCGCCACATAGCGATCGATCTACTCTCACAAGCCGAGCATGACGAGATCGCGAGTGCCTTTTTGATAACGCCAGTGGAGGCCTTTGCAAGGGCAGTGCAAAGACACATAGAGGACGAGCTAAAAACACTAAAACGAGAACCAATCGCAAGTGCTAGCATGAGAAATAAAGCTGCTATCATCGTCGCAAAAGACCTAGAGGAGTGCTTTAAACTGATGAATGAGCTTGCTGTGGAGCACCTAGAGATCGCTACAAACGACGCTTTGAGCTATATGGACGAGGTAAAACACGCTGGAGCGATATTTTTTGGACACTTCACGCCTGAAGCGATGGGCGACTACATCGCTGGACCAAACCACACCTTGCCAACTGGAGGAAGTGCGAGATTTTACTCGCCGCTTGGAGTTGAAAATTTCATGAAGCGAAGCTCTATCATCTCAGTTAGCAGAAAAGGCATCATGCACCTTGGCAAACCATGCATGCAGCTAGCCGAAGCCGAAGGATTAACGGCTCATAAAAGATCAATCGCCGTGAGGTTAGAGGATTAAAAAATGAAATTTGATTTTAGAAAATTTAAGATTTTCTAAAATCTTTTTAAAAATATTTTTTGTTTTAAGAAATATTTTTGCAACTTTTTATGAAATTTATAGTAAAATCCATCTCAAAACTATTAAAAAGGAGTTGATATGAAGTTAGGAACTTATACTGCAAACCAGGCTTCAGGAAACTATTATTTAGATCAAGCTAAAAATAGCGAGAAAAAGGCGCTAAACGCCATCTCTGCAAATAGTGAGATCAAAGCATCAGGTGCAAATTTGCAAATCGCAGAGAGCTTACTTTCACAAACAAATGTCTTAAATGAGGGCATGGCAAATGCAAACGATATGATCGGTATGCTTCAGATCGCCGACTCAACGCTTTTAAATTTAAGTGAGAGTGCGGATAAGATCGGCGAGCTATCAAGCAAGCTTTCAAACCCAGCTCTTTCAGCTAACGAGCAAAAGGGCATAAAAGGCGAGATAAATGCGCTTAAAAATGCGATGAGCGACAGTGTAAAAGAGGCTAAATTTAACGGCAAAAACGTTTTTGACGCCGAGCTTGGCTTTTTCACAGGTGAGGGCACAAAAAATATAAATTTAAGCACAAATGCTCTTTTAAATGTTAAAGAGGATGGCTCAAATTCTGGCGATATCTTGAAAAACATAAATTCACTTCGCTCAGAGATCGGCTCGACACAAAATGCTGTATTTAAGGGCATGAATGCTCTAGCTGCTAGAAGCGTAGCAAATGCTAATAGCGTAGAGAACCTTGATAGCAGCGACATCGCAAAGAGCTTGGAAGAAAATTTACAAGCAAATTTAAAGCTACATGCTGCCTCTTTGGCTAAAGCTCACGATACTACTAGCTTGGCTGCAAAACTAGATAAACTTCTAGGAGAATAAATTTTTACCGGTCTTGTGCCGGTAAAACTCTCTTTTTGTGCTTTACTTTTTGATTTTAGAATATATTTGCAAACCAAAAATTTGATATTTCTCGTTTGAAATTTTATAACAAGTGTGCCTCTTTTGCTCTATTGCTATATCAAGTGTACCCTCAAAACGAAGGTTAGATTAATTATACTTTAAGATGAGAGCTATATGCAATGTTTAAAACAATTTTTGAGTATGGATGCTATAAATTTTTCAAAGAGAAAGTCCTTTAAATGGTATAGACGCTAATAATTTACCAAAAGAAAAGCCGTTAAAGCAAGAGTATATGCACTAAAGTAGGGCAAAACTCTATTACAAAAACATTAAATTTTTTGCTTATCTCTTTTGATGCTTTGGTTGCGAAAATAACTTGATTTTAGATTGGAGTATAAATTTAGAATTAAAAGAGTTTAGATACAGATGCCCAAAGGGTAGGGCTTGTTAGCCCTCGATGTAGTTTTTGAGTTTTCTACCAACTTTTGGGTGTTTTAGTTTCTTGATAGCTGAGCTTTCTATCTGGCGGACGCGTTCACGAGTGACATTTAGCGCCTTGCCGATCTCTTCAAGTGTGCGGTCACTCTCATCTTCAAGCAGACCAAATCTCATCGAAATAACCGCTTTTTCGCGCTCATTTAGCTGTGAAAGCACATCGTCGATCTGCTCTCTAAGGTCACTTTTTAAAATTTGATCTATCGGTGATAGTGAAGTTTTGTCTTCAACAAAATCACCAAATTTACCGTCTTCTTCGTTTGCGATCGGAGCTTCAAGGCTGATAGGCTCTTTTGTGATCTTGATCACCTGTTTTACTTTATCAACGCTTAGTCCGACCTCTTTTGCGATGACGCTTACGTCAGGCTCTTTTCCCTCTTCTTGGAGGTATTTTCGGTTGATTTTATTGATACGGTTTATCGTCTCTATCATGTGGATAGGTATCCTAATCGTCCTTGCCTGATCGGCGATCGCGCGCGAGATAGCCTGGCGTATCCACCATGTTGCGTATGTTGAAAATTTATAGCCTTTTCTATATTCAAATTTATCAACCGCTTTCATAAGACCGATGTTGCCCTCTTGGATGAGATCAAGAAATGGCAAGCCCCTGTTTGTATAGCGTTTTGCGATACTTACGACTAGACGGAGGTTTGACTTAGCCATTCTAGCTTTTGCTTCGTCTGAAATTTTCTTTCCGCGTTTGATCTGCTCTAAAATCTCTTTTAGTCTTGCTGGCTCAAGGTCAAAGCCTTGTTTGCTAGCCTCTTTTGTCGTAAAAAGCTTTTTGATCTCGACGTATGTCGATACCATCGTAGCCTCTGGCACGCGAGCTGCGATCTCTTCTTTGCTAAGTTTGATGATATCTTTTAGTATGCTTTTGTGATTTTTCTTTAGCTCGTCACTAAACATCGGTAAGCGATACTCTAAGCGTTTTAGCTCTCTGTCAAATTCATCGTCGCTTTTCAGAGCTGTCTCCATTGATTTTACGATCTCGCTGATTAGCTTACTTGTTGGGCCAAGGTCCATCAGCTTCTCTTTTAAAATTTTCTTTTTAAACGCAAGCGTCATCTTTGAAGCTGTGTCGTCACTTTCTACCTTATCTTGCTTGTTTGCGGTCTTTAGCCACTCTTTTTTAGCCTTTTCAAGGGCTTTAAAGCTCTCTATAACTTTTTCTGCGCGTTTGTCGTTTTTGGCTGATTTTTTAGGAGTTTCGTTCTCTTCGTTCTCCTCATCCTCTTCGTCTATATCCTCTTCGCCATCTTCATTTTCGTTTTCGCTCTCGTCTTCAAAGCTTTTAAAAAGCTCTTTTACACGGCGCTCTCTGTTAATAAGCGGCTCTTTGTAATCAAGTATGAAATCGATCAAAAACGGCACCGAGCAAAATGCATCGATGATGATATCTTCGCCAAGCTCGATCCTCTTGCTGATCTCCACCTCTTCTTCTTTTGTAAGAAGCGCGATCTGACCCATCTCTCTTAGATACATCCTTACTGGACTATCTGATCTTGACCACTCTAAAAGGTCGCTTTCGCCTGAAAGATCGAGATCTTCGTCGATATCTTGATCGCTTTTTTGAGCATTTTCTTGACGTTTTTTAGCGTCAGCTAAATTTCTAAGCTTTGCAGCCTCAGCAGATGTGATGAGCTGGACTTTGTTTGTTTTTGCGAGTTGTTCTATCTTCTTTACTACCGTAGCCGTCGGAGCTTTGTCTAATAATTTTACTAATTTTTCGTATGTCAAAAAGCCTTTTGCATTTTCAACAAAAAGCTCTTCTATCTGAGAAAAAGAGTCTTTTGCGGCGCTCATAAATTTCCTTTCAAATCGTATCATTGTGATTTAAGTGTTGGTTAAAAGAAAGTGGATTATACCCAAAATTTTTAAAAAGTGTATAAAAAGAAAGTTGGAACGATGATTGCTTAGTAATTCTAAAAAATCAAATTTTGATTAGGAAAATTTATGCAAAATGGTTATTATCAAGCCACTGCTGGCATGGTAACGCAGTTTAACAGACTAAATGTCATCTCAAACAACCTTGCAAATGTAAATACGATCGGCTACAAACGAAACGACGTAGTCATCGGCGATTTTGCGAGAATTTTTAAAGAGACGCAAGATGAGCTCCCGCTTAAAAATCACACAAAAGACGGAGCTAAATTTCTAAATAGAACGCTTGATCGTGTGCCACAAGTGAGCGAAGAATACACCGACTTTAGCGCTGGCGGCTTTAAATACAGCTCAAACACACTTGACTTTGCGATAAAAAGAGACGATGCCTTTTTCTTAGTCGATACTCCAAATGGCGTAAAACTTAGCAAAAATGGCTCTTTTAGTCTTGACGGCGACGGCTACATCGTCACAAAAGAGGGCTACAGGGTGCTACCAAGTGGCTATGAAGCGCAAAATCCTGGTCAAAGAGGCATCCAAGTGCCACAAGGCGAGGTCTTAACCTCTGATAAAAATGGAAATTTATACTCAAATAACAATCAATTTTCTAAATTTTACATCGCTCAGCCAAGAGAGATAAGAGATCTAAAAAAAGTCGGAGACAATCTCTTTGAGAGTAGAAATTTTGACGACATAACCGAGCTTGACGAGGCTGATAGCGTGATGCAAGGCTACGCTCAGATGTCAAATGTAAATCCAGTCTTAGAAATGGTGGGTCTAATAGAAACCCAACGCTTAGTTGATATGTATCAAAAGGTTATGACAAGCCACATGACTGACCTTAACCAAGATGCTGTTCAAAAACTAGCCCTAAAAGCTTAATAAAAGGATAAAACTATGATGAGATCACTTTACACTGCGGCCACTGGCATGATCGCCGAGCAGACGCAGATAGACGTAACCTCACACAACATTGCAAACGTAAATACCTATGGATATAAGAAAAATAGGGCTGAATTTGCCGATCTTATGTATCAAGTCATGGAGTACGCAGGCACGGCTACGAGCCAGACTACCACAAGCCCGACAGGCATCGAAGTAGGTCTTGGCGTGCGCCCAACAGCAATAAATAAAATTTTCTCTCAGGGCTACTTTAAAGAGACTAGCAACAACCTAGATATGGTCATAGCTGGCAACGGCTTTTTTCAAATTCAGCTCCCTGACGGCACGACGGCTTATACTAGAAACGGCGCATTTAAGCTTGATGCAAACGGCACGATCGTAAATAGCGACGGCTACCAGCTCATCCCTCAGATCACAGTCCCTGCAAATGCGACGCAAATTTCAATAGGCACAGACGGCACCGTCTCAGTGCTTCAGGCTGGCGAAACAGACATGGCTCAGATAGGTCAGATCGAGCTAGCAAATTTCATAAACCCAGCCGGCCTTCACTCAATGGGCGATAATAACTACCTCCAAACAAGTGCTAGTGGCGACGTGGTGGTAGGTGTGGCTGGCCTTGACGGACTTGGCACCATTAGACAAGGCTTTGTCGAGATGAGTAACGTTCAGCTTGTTGAAGAGATGACTGATCTTATCACAGGTCAGCGCGCATACGAGGCAAACTCAAAGGCGATAACTACGAGTGACTCGATGTTAGAGATAGTAAATGGACTTAAAAGGTAGGTGATATGGACGCGACTTTGGCTATTGTTGGACTTATACTCATTGCTTTTACGCTTGATGTTTTTTACTTTTCGGACAGGACCCCAAAGGGCAAGGGTCCAAAAAGTCAGGTGCATTAAATTTATAGAGCATTGTAAATTTGGCAGTCTTCGTCGTTGCCTAGCTCGCAGGACTTGCCAAAGTATTTTTTAGCTAAATTTTTATCTCCTTTTGCTTCAAAATAGATAACCCCAAGGTTATGGCAAGCATCTGCAAAGCCCATTTCGCAAGCTTTTATGAAGAGTTTGCTAGCTCTTTTTTGATCTTTTTCTACATATTTTCCGCTATGAAGCATCATGCCAAGGCTATTGCAGCCAGCAGCATGACCCAGATCGCAGCTTTTTTCAAAGAGCTCTTTTGCCTTTTTGGCATCTTGCTCTACGCCATTTCCGTCATAGTATAAAAGCCCAAGTCCGTAGTATCCGTCGCCATCTTTTAGCTCGCAAGCTCTTAAAAATAGCTCTTTTGACTTTTGATAGTTTTTATCTAGCGTATAGACAAAGCCAAGCCTTGCGCAGCCAAAGCCGTCATTTAGCTCGCAGCCTTTTTGGTAAAATTTGGCTGCATTTTTGTTATTTACATCTTTTATATAGTCCATGTCGTAGAGTACGCCTACACTACTGCAAGCACTTGCGTGTTTTAGCTCGCAAGCTTTTTTGTAAAACTCGCCCGCTTTTTGGTAGTTTTTGCTCTCTTGATAGATAGCTCCAAGCTCGTAGCAGCTTGCGGTATCAGCCTTTTCGCACTTTGTCTCAAGCGATTTTTGGTCTAAATTTGCACTCCACAAAAGAGCCGCAGAAGATAAAAGTAAAACGATCTTTTTCATTGCCTGCCTTTTTAAAAATTTAAATAAGTTTAGATAAAAAGCTTTAAATTTATAGTAAACATATTTCTCATTATCGTTTATGGTTAAATTTGAGTTATAAGATCGCTACAGCTTTTTATTCTTTAATTTTAAAGCTAAACATCCTTCAATCGTAGGTGGCTTATGTACGTTGCCAAAAAACCTGCAAACCATAAAATCAAAATCGTAAAATCCCAAAGTGCAGAAATTCAACTCTTTTAAATATATTTTTAGCCTTTTTTGGTATTTTTAGTTAGTAAATTTTACAAGGAGAAATAATGAAAATAAACAAAATTTTATTTTTAGTCGCCCTATTTTTGGGATTTGGCGTGGCAAACGCACAAGACAGCTTTCAGCATATCAGAAACGCTACCGCAAAGATAAACTACGCGGGAGTGAACTTTTTGCTCGACCCGTATCTTGCACCAAAGGGTAAATATCCTGGCTTTGAGGGGACGCTAAACTCACACCTTAGAAATCCTTTGATAGAACTTCCTATGGATGCAAAAGAGGTGTATAAGGGCGTCGATGCGATCATCGTTACGCACACGCATCCTGATCACTGGGATGAGGTCGCGGCTGAAATTTTACCTAAAAATATCGTTATCTTTGCTCAGCATAACGATGATGCGGCGCTAATCAAAAAGCAAGGCTTTAAAGACGTAAGAGTGCTAGACGAATCGGCTGAATTTAAAGGAGTGAAACTATATAAAGCAGGCGGCGCTCACGGCACAGCAGAGATGTATGAAAACAAGCAGTTTGCTGCTATTTCGGGCGATGCGATGGGCGTCGTGTTTGAGGCAAAGGGGCACAAAACGCTTTACGTCATGGGCGATACACTTTGGACTGCGGACGTAAATAAGGCTCTAAACAAATTTAATCCTAGTGTGGTCGTGATGAATACGGGCGACGCTCGCGTGCTAGCATTTCCTGACAACGGTATCATAATGGGCAAAGCCGACGTAGCTCACGCTGCAAAAGTGCTTAATGGCGCGACTATCATTGCAGTGCATATGGACGCCGTAAATCACACAAGTGTAAGCCGTAAGGATCTTCGTGAATTTGTTAAAAAAGAAGGTATAGAGAGCAAGATCACTATCCCAAATGACGGCGAGATCATCAAATTTTAATCTCAAATTTTACCCTACAAGGCTAGAATTTCTAGCCCTTATCTTAAAATTTTTAAATTTTTGCTAACATTTCGGCTTTTTTATGAAGGTAAAATTTGACATTTAACTACGTTTTTAAACTATCTATTCCTATCTTTATGGGCTATTTCCCGCTTGGTGTCGCCTTTGGCGTGCTGGCAAAAAGCATGGGCGTTAGCGCATTTATCGCTGTGGCGCTTAGTACGCTAGCATACGGCGGCGCAGCGCAGTTTATGATGCTCTCGCTCTTTAGCGTGGGCACGAGCTACGTTGAGGTATTTATCGTGAGCTATCTTGTAAATTTGCGCCACACTTTTTATGGGATTTCACTTTTAAAAGAGTATAGCGGGATCAAATTTAAGCTCTTAAACATCGCTTTGCTAACAGATGAGACCTTTGCGATATTTAAAAATTTGGGGCTAAAAGAGGCTAGTGATCGAAGCTTTGTCTTTACCTGGCTAAATGTGCTTTCTTGGTCATACTGGGCGGCTGGGACGCTTCTTGGAGCGATACTTGGTGACTTTATCAAGGCCGATACAAGGGGGCTTGAGTTTAGCTTAACAGCGCTTTTTATAGTGGTCGTCATCGAGATGTTTAAAAATGATAAAAACTACCGCGTGCTCTTTGCGGCGGTCTTTTTTGGCGTGCTTGGAGTGAGCCTCTTTCCAGCTAAATTTGTGCTTGTTGGCTCGATGGCGCTTTGTTTTGTATTTTTGCTTTTGTTTAAGGATAAAATTTGATAAGTGTAAGCTCAAGCGAGATGGTGCTTTTTGTGGCGGTGCTTTTAAGCGCCTTGGCTACTTTTATAACGAGGGCAACGCCGTTTTATGCGTTAAGAAACTATAAGCCAAACCCTTATTTAGACGCCATTGAAAAGCACATGGGTATGATGATAATGGTCGTTTTGGTCTGCTACGGGCTAAAAGATACGAAATTTAGCGAGTTTCCATACGGCTTAAGCGAGATAGTGGCGGTTTTTACGGCTGTTTTGGTGCATTTGAAATTCAAAAATGCCCTTCTTAGCATAGTCGTTTCAACTGGAATTTATATGCTTTTGATAAGAATTTTTTAAATAAATATAAATTTTGAAAATTAATAAATTTTTTAAATAAAGGACGTTATAATGCTCTAGCAAATTTCAATGCAAAGGAGCTAAAATGCGTTTAATCTTTAAGGCGGTGTTACTCATGATTTTAGGTGCTACTTTAGCGGTTGCTAAGCCAACCATCTACATCCTAGCTACTGGTGGAACGATAGCAGGAAGCGGCTCAGGTTCGCTTGACTCAAGCTATACTTCTGGAACTGTTACGGTCGATAAACTTATCGCAGCCGTGCCAGATATCAACAAGATTGCTACCATAAAAGGTGAGCAAATTTCAAATATCGGCTCACAAGATATGAACAACGAAGTTTGGCTTAAGCTTGCAAATAGAATAAATGAACTTCTAAATAGCGGCAAAGCTGATGGTATCGTCGTTACTCACGGCACAGACACTATGGAGGAGACAGCTTACTTCTTAAATTTAGTCGTTAAAAGCGACAAGCCAGTCGTGCTTGTAGGTGCGATGAGAAATAGCGGCTCACTAAGTGCTGATGGCCCACTAAATTTATTTAACGCTGTAAATGTAGCTATCAGCAAAGATAGCGTAGGCAAGGGCGTTGTAGTTGTTATGAATGATGAAATTCACGCGGCTCGTGAGGTGACAAAAACTAACACAACAGGCGTTGATACATTTAAATCACCAAACAGCGGCAAGATCGGCACAGTCTTTTATGGCAACGTAAAATACTATATGAATCCGCTCAGAAAACACACAGCAAGCTCAGCATTTGACCTAACTGGCGTAAAAGAGCTTCCAAGAGTTGATATCATCTACTCTCACGCAAATGACAATCCTGACTTTGTAAATGTAGCTGTTAAAAACGGCGCAAAAGGTATAGTTAGCGCTGGTCTTGGCAATGGCAACCCTTATTTTAGCGTGTTAGAGGCTCTTGGCGAGGCTTCAAAAGCTGGCGTAGTGGTAGTTCGTGACTCACGCGTGGGAAGTGGCGAGACAACTATGAACGGCGAAGTCGATGACGCAAAATACGGCTTTTTAACAAGCGACAATCTCAACGCTCAAAAAGCTAGGGTGCTTTTGATGCTTGCTCTTACAAAAACAAGCGACAAAGCTAAAATTCAAGAGTATTTCTTAACTCACTAAGCTTAAATTCTCGTGGCGGAACTATTAAATTTATAGCTCCGCCCTCTCTTTTTTTAAATTCACATTAAATTTAAGGCTCTAAAATGGGTATTAGCGCGCACTACTACGCCTACTCGCAAGATGATATAGAAAAGATCAAAAATGGCGACGTCGGCGAGCTTTTGGACGAATACGATATGGACAAGATGTGGGACGCGATGTGTAAGATGCTAACTGGCACAAATTTTCAGGAGAGGCTTAAGGCTGGCGATATTTTTAGCTCAAAAGAACCTTTTAGTTGGGCTATTTTTGGGCGTAGTGCGCTAAACGAAGAGCTAAGTGAGATGATCTCTTATGCTAACGCTTCGGATGTAAAAGAGGTGGCTGAGATGTTGAAAAATGTTGATATCAACGCACTTTTAGCAAAGATAAATTTGAAAGAATTTGCTAGTTCAAAGACATATCCTGATATTTTTGGGTGCGAGAGCGAATTTGAAGAAATAAAAGAAAAGCTAAAAGAGCATTTTGCCGGGCTTTTAAATTTTTATCAAAAAGCCGCGAGTAATGGGCTTGGCGTGCTGATAGTAATAGCCTAAATTTCTAAATTTATAAATTTTTTAGTGGGGCTATTTTGTGGTTTAAATTTAGCTAGCTTTGAAGGCAAATAAATTTATAGAGTGCCTTTATATCAAAAGCTAAATTTGCCATATAGGCTGTGAAATACACACAAAATCGCCCTTGTTTTTGCGCTAAATTTATTAAATTTATATTCCTAGCACCAAAAGCCAAATTTCTCACGTCCAAAAGCAGGCTAAATTTGCCAATAAAGCGCTCTTTTATCATAAATTTATAGATTTTGATTTAGCATTTCACTAAATTTTTAAGGCGCTTCATGAATTTCTTGCTCTTTTTTGTCACGATTTTCCCGATCTCCATGATGCCAGGTATCAACATGACCTATGCCATGAGCGTTGGCATGAGCCTTGGCTACAAACACTCGTTTTTCGTGATGGCTGGGCAGCTTTTAGCGATCGCTTTTGTCTCGTTTAGCTGCATGCTTGGCGTGGGAGTGGTGCTACATCATTTTGAGTACGCATTTAAGGCGCTAAATATCATCGCAGGCCTTTATATGCTCTATCTTGGCGTGATGCTCTTTTTTGGCAAGGGCGAGCTTAGCATCACAAATGTCTCAAATTTGCCAAGCAAAAAGCAGATGTTTATAAACGGCCTCATCGTTAGCGTCTCAAACCCAAAGGCGTGGATATTTTTCTCAGCCTTGCTGCCTACATTTTTGGACAAAGACGCCCCATTTAGTCTCACTCGCATGTGCGTTATCACCGTAACGCTAGTTTTCATCGAGTTTTGTGCGCTAAATATCTATGCACTTGGCGGAGCTATGCTAAAGAAATTTTTACAAACGCACCTAAGACTACTTGAAATTTGCACTGCCATCATCGTCTGCACGATCGGCGTGCTTTTACTATTTAGATAAAGGAGAATTTATGAGTTTGACATTTAGTGTAAAAAACAAAAAGAAGCTGCTTGGCGGATATGCAAGGGCGCTTAGTGAGCGTGAAATTTCGGCTCTTGTTGAGGGGCTTTTCTTTTTTAACAGCGCGCAAGAGGAGCCAAGCGCAAATGAGCTTGGCGCTGACGTGATGATAGCAGGCGTGTGGCAAAAGAGCGTTCGTGGCTTTGAGCTAAACTACGAAGATGGCGAGTATATCGTGCGTGTTTATACTCCAAGTGGCGTCGGCGACTGGCAGATCGCACTTGAGCTACTCTCAAAGCTCTCGGCCCAAACTGGCTCAAAAATAGAGTGCGACAACGAAAAAATTTATGATAGCGAGCAAATTTTAAAATTTGACTACGAGGCTGACATCATGTGGGGGCTTGAAGCGTTAAAAGATATAAAAGAGAAAAATCAAACGCTTTACATCTCTGGCGTGGAGCGAGACGTGGCGTTTGACGCGGTTATGGTAGATGAAATTTTTGCTAGTGCCAGCCCTGCGGCTAAATTTGATGAGATGATGAGACAGGTGCAGTATCTTGACGCATACAGCGCAAAAGAGCACCTCTATCAAGACAAAGACGGCAACGAAATCTTTGGCGCATATACGCTTAGTGAAAATTTACCGACCATCTTGCCTTATGCTCCATCTCCGTCGTGGCAGGCACAAGAGGCGCTTGGGGATCGCAAGGTCTCACGCTGGGTGCTTACGCTAGTTGTGGGCGTGGATGATAGTGACGCGCACGTGTTTGATGAGTGTGAGTATGGAGCTTTCATGGCAAATTTACCAAAAGAAAAATACCACTTCATCGACGCTGCAAACGTGCTTGTTGAGCCACTCAGTGAAGATGAGATGAGAGAGATTTTACAAAGGGCAAAGGCTTAAATTTAGGGCTTTTAGGCGCACTAAATTTGGCTTTTTGATTATTTATTTAGCTTCTTTTGGTTAAAATCAGCCCAAATTTACAAAACTAAAGGTTAAAAATGAAACAAGGCAAAGTTTGGAAATTTGGCGATAACATCGACACTGACATTATCATCGCCGCAAGATATTTAAACACTTCAGATGAAAAAGAACTAGCAAAACATATCATGGAAGACGCTGATCCTAAATTTAGCTCAAAAATAGCAAAAGGCGACATCATCGTAGCTGGCGAAAATTTTGGCTGCGGCAGCTCAAGAGAGCACGCCCCATTAGCGCTAAAAGAGGCTGGCATAGCAGCTGTTGTGGCTAAGAGCTTTGCGAGGATTTTTTACAGAAATAGCTTTAACACAGGGCTTTTGATACTTGAGATAAAAGAGAGTGATGAGATAAACGAGGGCGATACGTTAAAGATCGACGTAGATAACGGCGTCATCATAAATGAAAGCACAAAAAAAGAGTATAAATTTAACGCTATCCCGCCATTTATGCAAGAGCTTTTAAACGCTGGCGGCCTTATTGAGTACGCAAAAGCGAAGATGAACTAAGGGGCGGCGATGAAAAACTATAAAATTTGCGTTATAAAAGGCGATGGCATCGGCCCTGAGATCATCGACGAGGCGATAAAGGTTTTAGACGTCGTAAGTGCTGAGTTTGGTATCAAATTTGAGTATGATTACAAGCTCATGGGTGGCGCAGCCTACGACGTTTTTGGCGAGCCACTGCCAGATGAGACGCTAAGCTCAGCACTTAGTAGCGACGCTGTGCTTTTTGGAGCGATCGGCGGCGAGAAATGGGACAGCCTGCCAAGACACCTAAGACCAGAGAGCGGGCTTTTAAAGATCAGAAAAGAGCTAGAAGCTTATGCAAATTTACGCCCAGCCATCATCTTTGACGAGCTAGTGGATGCTAGCACGCTAAAGCCAGAGGTACTAAAGAGCGTTGATTTTGTCGTGGTTCGTGAGCTAACTGGTGGGCTTTATTTTGGACAGCCACGTGAAAAAGGCGAAGATAGAGCGTTTAATACGATGGTTTATTCTAAATTTGAGATCGAGCGCATCGCAAAGATCGCCTTTGAGACGGCTATGCTTCGCAAGAAAAAGGTCTGCATGGTCGATAAGGCAAATGTCCTTGAGACAAGCCAGCTTTGGCGCGAGGTGACTAGCGAGGTGGCAAAAGGCTATCCTGAAGTAGAGCTTAGTTTTATGTATGTCGATAACGCAGCGATGCAGCTAGTAAGAGCGCCAGCAAATTTTGACGTCATACTTACTGAAAATTTATTTGGCGACATCTTAAGCGACGAAGCGAGCATGGTTTGTGGCTCGATAGGACTTTTACCAAGTGCTAGTATGGGCGGTAAAGTTGGAATTTATGAGCCTATCCACGGTTCAGCGCCAGACATCGCAGGGCAGGGCGTAGCAAATCCAATCGCGACTATTTTAAGTGCAGCGATGATGCTAAGATACGCATTTGGCGAGAGCGAGGCAGCGGACGCGATAGAAAGTGCCGTAAAAACAGCGCTTGCAAAGGGATATAGAACAAAAGATATCGCCGCTTTTAACGCAGTTGAGGTTTGCTCAACAAGCGAGATAGGCGATGTGATAGCAGGATTTATCAAAAAATGAAAAACACAATCACTGAAGCACTGATCTACGAGGCTCAAGGGCTAAAAGATGACGCGCTTGAAATTTACAAGAACATCTTAAAACAAGACCCATCAAATAAGGACGCCCTTAGCGCGATAAACCGACTTAGCGGACTTCGCAAGGAGCGCGTGATAAAAAATGAGCAGATGAAAGAGTTTTTTATCAGGATGAAAAGTGACGAAGAGATAAATGAATTTAAAAGGTGGTTGATAAGATTATGAAGCTTGATGATATCGCTAGGATGGCTATTAGTGAGGTTAGTGCCGAGCTTGAAAAGATAGAGGCACTGCAAAACAAAAAGCAAGAAGAGCTCGAAAGGGAGAATCTAAAAAAAGAGCTTTTGGCAATAGAATCTGAAGAAGAGCATGCGCTTGAAGAGCCAAAAGTAGAGGCAAGCGTGCTAAGCGTGTCAAGTGTGCAAAGCGAGCCAGAGCCAAAGGCGGCACAAATTTCACCAAAGAGCAGGGAGATAAGCGAGGAGGAAATTTTCTTAGCAAACCTTGCTGAACGCATCGAGGTGCTTTTTGAAGGGCTTAAGCAAACTAGCGAGCAAGATCTTAGCCAAAGGCTCGAGCTAACGACTAAATTTTTAGAATTTACCCTTGCAAACATCGAAAATAGACTCCAAAATCTCTCAAAATAATAAATTTGAGGTAAAAACTGGGACAGAAATTTACAAAAATAGCGAACTAGACTTTTTTAGATCGCTATTTGCCCCATTTAGCAAGCGTGTATATCTAGTCGGCGGCTGCGTAAGAGACGCGCTTTTGGGGCGAGAAATTTATGACTATGACATCGAAGTTTATGACATAGAGCCTCTTAAATTTGATGGGCTAATGACTAGCATAAAAGCTAGCGGTGTTGGCAAAAGCTACTTCATCTACAAATACAAAAACTACGATCTTGGCTTGCCACGAAGCGAGAGCAAGACCGGAAATTCGCACAAAGACTTTGCTGTAAGCTACATAAACGATCCTAGCCTTGCAAGTCTTAGGCGTGATTTTACAGTAAATGCCATGATGATGAACATCTTTAACGGTGAAATTTTAGACTTTCATGGCGGCAAAAAGGACCTTGAGAGCAAGACGCTAAGGCACATCGATGGTGAGAAATTTAAAGAAGATCCGCTAAGGGTGCTACGTGGCGTGCAGTTTAGCGCGAGACTTGATTTTAGCATAGATGATGAGACGCTAGAGCTTATGAAAACGCTTGATCTAGCGCATCTAAGCAAGGATAGGATAAATACCGAGCTTATTAAATTTTTTCGCTCAGAGCATCTTGAAAAAGGGGCGTTTTATCTTTTTAAACTTTCACTTTTTGAGCAAATTTTTGGCGTGCAAATTTGTGAAAATGATCAGTTCTTAGCTGAGCTAAAGAGCGCCAGAAATTTCGTAAATGATGAGCGGCTATTTTTATATATGCTTTTTGGCAAATTTGAGCTTGATGCAAAGGAAATTTTAGAAAAAATGCGCCTGCCAAAGAGCTACTTTTCTATCTTAAAAGAGCCATTTTTTAATGCTATGCCAAGCGATAGCGAGCTACTACAAATCGCTCTAAATATGCCTGTAAAATCGTGGCTTGGAGCTTATAATAAAGAGCGCATAGAACGTGCAAAAGAGCTTGGGGTCTATGAGAGTAAATTTGAGCCAAAGATAGATGTGAGAGAGATCTTGGCGGCTGGCTTTAAAAACGAGATGATAGCAGCTGAGATAAAACGCAGACAGGAGCTTGAAATTTCAAACTATCTAGCCAAGCGCAAATTTAGAAAATCTTAATCTTTAAAACTCTTAAAAGCCCATTTTGGCTAAAATGAGCCAGTTTATAACACTTTTTAAGGCAAGAAAAACTTATGTTTAACATAGTCCTAGTCCATCCTCAGATACCGCAAAACACCGGAGCTATCGGCAGAATGTGTGTAAATGCAAATTTAAAGCTGCACATCGTTAAGCCAACTGTCTTTGATCTGAGCGAAAAGGCTGTTAGACGTGCTGGGCTTGATTATTGGAAAATTTTAGATCCAAAAATTTGGGAGAGCCTAGATGAGTTTTTGGAGGCAAATTTAAGCCACAAAGAGCGATTTTTCTTTGCTACGACTAAGACAAACAGACTTTACTACGACGCTAAATTTGAGCCAGGAGATTTTATATTTTTTGGTGGAGAGAGCACTGGGCTGCCAAGAGAATTTATGGATATAAATTTTAAAAATGCCATAACGATCCCGATGGGAAAAGAGGGCAGGAGCTTAAATTTAGCCATGAGTGCTGGTATCATCGCGTATGAGGCGATCAGACAAAACATCTCTAAATTTGACTTTAGGAGCGAGGTTTGAGAGCGCTCTTTGCACTAGTCTTTGCCGTTTTGATGGCGTTTGCAAGCGAGATAAGCATCGCAACTTATAACGTGCAAAATTTATTTGACTGCAAGGACGATGGCAGCGAATATCCTGACTTTAAATCTAGCACTTCAAAGTGGGACTGCGAGGCGGCTAGCTCAAAACTAAAAAGAACAAGGCAGGTCATAGACGCTATAAATACCGACATCATCGCACTTGAAGAGGTTGAAAACGAGCAGATTTTAAAGGCTTTGGTTGATGGCAGTGAGTATAAATTTATAGCCTTTAGCAAGGCAAAAAACTCTCCAGTTGGGCTAGCTCTCATATCAAAGATAAAGCCAGGTGGCAGTGAAATTTTTGAAGTGCCAAATGTAAAAACTAGAAACATTTTAAAGGTCGTTTTTGAGGTGGAGGGTAAGAAATTTAGCGTTTTTGTTAATCATTTCCCAGCTTACAAAAACGGCATAAATATGCAAAAAAAGGCCGAAAGAACGCTAAGAGCTGCTCTAGGTAACGAGCAAAATGTCATAGTTTTGGGCGATTTTAACTCACCTTATGGGCAAAAATCCATCTTAAATGATATCATCGCAACTCGTGGATTTTATGATCTTTATAGCTTTTTAGCCCCAAAAGATAGATACTCTCATGCAGTCCATGGCAAAAAGCGAGCCATTGACCACGTTTTGCTCTCGCCTAGCTTTATGGCAAATGGCGATCTAAGCTACATTGATGGCAGTTTTGAAGTCTTTAAGCCAAGCTTTGTGCTTGATGAGCATGGCTTTGCAAAGAGTGATCTTTACTCAGACCACTTTGCGCTTAAATTTAAAATCTCAACCAAATCAAGTCCTGCTAAATCAAATGAAAATTTAAAAAAAGAAGCTAAAAAAGCAGATGATCAAAACTATAAAAAAGCTGACATAGAGACGCTTTTTGAACATCCTGAGGATGTGCCAGCGCTAGTTGAAAAAGCTGTTGTCATCTTAAAAGATAAGCATGGCTTTATCATCTCAAAAAATCGCCGTGGAATTTACGTTTTTGATCCTAAAAATAGCGTCGGCGTGGGCGATGAGCTTGACATCTTGGTCAGGCGAGTGAAATTTTACAAAGAGGCGCTTGAAGTAAGCTCTTATGAGATCATAAATGAGCATGGCACAAAAGATGTAAGCGAAAATTTACTTGATAGCTCAAAGCTAAATATTGCAAGAAGTGGCGATGTGATCGCTAAAATTTCAGGCAGGCTAGAGAGTGGCTACTTGCATACACCGCATGGCAAGATTAGAGTTTATAGCAAAAAAAGGCTAAAAGATGGCGAGTATAGCTTTGAGCTAGCGAGGGTGAAAATTTATAAAAACGAAAAAGAGATCGTTGTGGAGTAGATGGTGCAAATTTTAGATATTTTTATGATCGCAGCGTTTGTTTTATTTGTGATATTTATGATAAGAGGCGTCATTTTGCAGGCGCAAGAGAAGGAGAAAGCAAGAGAGATGATAAGAGAAAAAAGAGAAAATTTTAATAAAAAGAGTGAGATATGAAAGAGTTGTTACTAGAGATCGGAGTCGAGGAGCTTCCAGCGATACCATTTTTAAGGGAGCTGCCAAACATCAATGCTAAATGGCAGGCTGTGCTTGAAAAATACAACATCAAAAGCGAGTTTAAATTTTACTACACGCCGCGTCGTTTGGTCTTTTTCCATGAGAAATTCCCGCAGGCTCAGCCAGATAGCGTGGCTAGTTTTGTTGGCGCACCAAAGCAAATAGCGCTAAAAGACGGAGCTTTTACAAAGGCTGCTCTTAGCTTTGCAAATAAATGTGGCATAGATGAGAGCGAGCTTAAATTTAAAGAGATAGACGGCAAAGAGGTGCTTTACTACGAAAAAGAGGTAAAGGGCGAACCAGTCGCTAAGATAATGGGCGATATGGTTGAGGAGTTTTTAAAGAGTCTAAATTTTGGCAAGTCTATGCGCTGGGGCAATGGCGAGTTTGAGTTTATCCGACCGATAAGATCGTTTTTGTGTTTGCTCGGCGATGAGGTCATTAAATTTAATAAATTTGGCGTAGAGAGCAGTAACTCTACATATCCTCACAGAAGCGTTAGCTACGACAAGATAAAAATTTCAAATATAAAAGAGTATTTTGATGGCTCAAAGAGCCGTGGTGTCGTGCTTGAAGCGGACGAGAGAGAAAAGATAATCCTTGATGAGTTTGAAAAGATCAGCCAAAAAAGTGGGCTAAAGATCGAGATCGATAAAGACTTGCTGGCTGAAGTCGTGGCGATCACTGAGTATCCAACAGCGCTTCTTGGCTCGTTTGAAGAGGAGTTTTTGGAGGTGCCAAGCGAGGTCATCATCACTTCTATGAAAGAAAATCAGCGCTACTTCCCAGTTTTTAAGGACGGCAAGCTCGCAAATGGCTTCGTTGTCGTTAGCAACGCCATCACAAAAGATTACTCGCTCATCATCAAGGGCAACGAAAAGGTGCTAAGAGCAAGGCTGAGCGACGCGATGTTCTTTTGGCAAAGCGACCTTAAGGCAGAATTTAGCCCAGAGAAACTAAAAAATATAACCTACCTAAAAGAGCTTGGAAGTATCTATGAAAAAGAGCTTAGAGAGCTAAAAGTGGCTAAAAAACTTGCTAGCAACTATGGTGAGCTACTTAAAAAAGAAGCTGGCGAGTACGCGGCCAAGCTAGAGCGAGCTGTGATGCTAAGCAAGGCTGATCTTACAACGCAGATGGTTTATGAATTTACCGAGCTTCAAGGCATCATGGGCGCTTACTACGCAAAGGCTAAAAATGAGGATGAAAACGTCGTTTTAGCCATAAAAGAGCAGTATCTGCCAGATGGCGAGGAGGCGCAGTGCCCAAGCAAGGTCTTTAGCTCGGTTGTGGCACTTTCAAATAAGCTTGATACGCTAATGGGGCTCTTTAGCATCGGCAAAATCCCAAGCGGCACGAAAGATCCATACGCTCTAAGACGCGCGGCAAATGGCGTTATAAAGATCGTTTTGGCGCATAATTTGAAATTTAACGTAAAAGAAATTTTAGAAGATATCGCAAAAGATTATAAGAAATTTGACGTTGAAGTACTTATAAATTTCATCCTTGATAGGCTCTACACCTTCTTTGACGCAAACGCTTCTATCGTAAAAGCGTGCATAAAAAGCGGCGAAAAGGACATCTTGGAGCTAACTAAGATGATAGAGGCACTTGCTAAAATTTCAAGTGAGCCAAATTTTAGGGAGAATTTCTCGACATTTAAGCGCCTTGCAAACATTATAAAAGATGATAAATTTAGCAAGGTCGATGAGAGCCTCTTTGAGATAGATGCTGAAAAGGCCTTAAATGACGCATTTAAGGCGGTTGATAAGAGCCTAGCATACGAGCCAAGGCTAAAAGCGCTATTTGCTCTAAAACCGCAGATAGATGAGTTTTTTGACAAAGTTATGATAAACGTTGAAAATGAGAAGGTGCGAAATAACCGCGTCGCGATCATCGGTCAAATTTATAGCGAGATACTAAAAGTAGCCGATATAAAAGAGATCAGCTTTTAAATTTGCGCCAGCTTCGGGCTTTGCCTAGGCTGGCTTTAAATTTTTACTCCCTAAAGATATCAAATTCTGGCTCGTAAGCCTTAGTTTTTACCCCAAAATATCCAAGAACTGAGCTAAAGACAAAATCATGAGAAAGACTTTCGTCTTTTCTAGCTTTTAGCCTTTTTAAGAGCTCGCTATCGCTTGAAAAGACGATGGCTGGGATGTGTTTTTGCTCATCTGGAGCGATGGAGTAAGGCAGGCCATGTAAATATATGCCATTTTCGCCTAGACTCTCTCCGTGATCTGAGAAAAAGAACATGACAACCTCAAATTTATCTTTTCTTGCTTCAAGAGCGTTTATCAGCTCGCTTTGCAGATAGTCCTCATATAAAATAGTGTTGTCATAGGTGTTTGCTATCTCATCTGGCGTGCATTTGTTTAGCTCGGCAGTGTCGCATGTTGGGGTAAATTCTTTAAATTTGCTTGGATAGCCTTTGTAGTAGATAGGTCCATGTGAGCCTTGCAAATGTAGCACGATAAATGTAGTGGAATTTGCATCTTTTATGACCTTTTTTGCCTCATCAAATATCACTTCATCAAAGCCAGCTGCTCTGTGCTCTGAGGTGTGGTTTTGATCAAGATTGTCACAAACGCCCTTGCAGCCGCCACTATTGTTGCCAAAAAAGTATGTTTTTATGCCAAGTTTATTGATGATATCAACTAAATTTTCACGAGCTTTAGCTTCGCGGTTGCTAAAATTTTCTCGCTTTAAGTCTGAAAATAGGCAAGGCACACTAGTTTCTGTCGCAGTCCCACATGAGTAAAAATTTGTAAAACTTACCACATCTTTTTGCTTGGTGAATTTGTTTGTATCGTTTTTAGCGTAGCCATTTAGCGAGTAGTTTTTGCTCCTTTGCGTCTCTCCAACTATCAAAACTAAAATTTTCTTTTTATCGTTAGTAAGCGTTGCGTCATCTGCCACGTAGGTAAAAGGGAGTGGTTTTTGAAGCAAAATTTGAGCCAGCTTTATGGCAGAATATACTGGATAAGATGGAAGTAAGACTGTCTTTAAGTAAATGTGTTCTCTAAAAAATGGTATGAAAATTTTTGAAGTTAGTGAAAAAATAATAGCGATAGTAACGATCGAAAAAGCGATAATCTTTAATCTAATTTTTAGACTATTTTTAAAGCTACCATAATTGATTTTTACGAAAACAACATAAATGCATGGCAAAATAGTTGCAAAGACAAACCATAATACTAAATTTATGCTTAAATAACTAAAAGCTTCTTTGTTATCAGTATGAAGGACGTTTAGTAACATCTCTTTGTTTATGATAACGCCGTAATTTGACATAAAATAAGAACAAATCGAGCTAACAATAATTACAAAAATAGCAAAGGGTTTTAATAAATAAGGCAGAAATACAATGCAAAATACGCTTGCAAAAAGTGACGCAAGAAATATGCACATAATTGCGAAAAATAAGGTAGAAAAAGAAAGCGAGTTTGTTTCTAAAAATCCTAAAAAAACGCCTTTATATAAAAATATATGATTTACAAAAAGCATATATATTATAAATAAAGTTAAAAATTTAAAAAAACTTACTTCTCCAAATTTATTGATATTAATCATTTAAAGATTCCTTTCACTTAAAGCATTTTTTTAAAAATTTAAATTTTTAAACTAAATCTATTTTTTCTTTTTCTTATTTTTTAGCTTTTTGCTTTTTGACTTCTTTTCAGGCTCAGCCTTTTTCGCCTTTTGGCTATCTTTTACGCTAAGTTTTTCTTTGACCTTTTGCATGTCGTTAAAGCCGATGCCTTGAACCTTCTCAAGCTCTTCGACACTTGTAAATTTATGAGCTTTTCTATATTTTATGACATTTAGTGCCTGGCTTTTGTTTAGCCCAAGACTCATTAGCTCACTCTTACTAGCTGTGTTTAGATCAGCGCCGTATGCAAGGCTTGCAAGCGCTAGGCAAAGTAAAATTTTTAATTTTTTCATCTTATCTCCTAAAATAATAATCCATCGTTTTCTTGATCTTGAATGATGTCATTTGTTGGCGTATTTTGCGGCAACGGCGAGTCGTTTGTGTAGTACTCATCAGCGCCGTTGTAGTATCCTTTATAGACGCCATCAGGCTGCTCAAACGCGCGTCTTAGGGTAGGGTAGAGCTTGATGTAGCCCTCCATAAATTTCTTAAAGACAGGTGCAGCTGTCCTGCTGCCGCCCTCGACCTTTTTCATAGGGCTGTTATCGTCGTTTCCGTACCAGATGATCGCCTCGATATCAGGCGAATAGCCGCAAAACCAAGCATCGATGCTGTTGTTCGACGTGCCAGTTTTGCCAGCGATCTGGATGCCATTTACCTTTGCGTTGCGTCCGGTGCCGTTGTTTACGACGTTTTGAAGCAAGGTAGTCATCAAAAATGCCTGCTCAGGTTTTAGTACCTGCTTCTTTTGAGGCTCATAGTCCATCGACGCGCCAAAGCTATTTTCTATATGCTTAATGAGCGTAGGCTCAACCACTTCGCCATCGTTTGGAAACATCGAGTAAAATTTTGCAAAGTCAAGTGGCGAAATTCCAAAGCTACCAAGTGCGATTGATAAATTTTCAGGGATGTCGTTAAAGCCCATATCTGTAAGCTGTTTGCGAACCGAGCTAAGACCAAGATCGTTTAGTAAATTTATGGTTGCGAGGTTGCGAGACTGGGTTAAGGCTGATTTTATCGTGATGTAGCCTTGAAAGCCGCCGCTATAGTTCTTTGGCGTCCACTCTTTGCCGTTGCCCATGTCAAACGTCTTAGCGATATCAGCTACTTGAGAGACGACTGAGTAGCCGCTATCAAGGGCTATTTGGTAGATAAATGGCTTAATGCTAGATCCTGGCTGACGCTTGCTTTGGGTAGCGCGGTTGTAGCTACTTTTTGCGTAGTCGATGCCGCCAATTAGCGCTAAAATTTGTCCGCTTTGTGGATGAGTGACGACGATAGCGCCATTTAACATCTCTGGATTTGCCTTTTTATCTCTTTTTAAAATTTCATTGTAGCCATAGACTAGAGCGTCCTGAGCGATCTTTTGCACGTTTAGATCGACTGTGCTTTGTATCTTGTAGCCGCCAGTTTTTATATCGTCAAATTTCTTTGAAGCCTCTTTTATGATCTCATCGACCACGTAAGGAGCTTTATTGCGTGTTAGCGTATCGTCAAAGACTGCTGGCTCTTCAAGCACGCCCTTGCGGTACTCATCTTCGTTTATCCAGCCGATGCTATACATCCTTTCAAGTACCCTGTTTGCACGGCTAAGTGAGAGGTCAAGGTGCTTTGTAGGATCATAGGTGCTTGGCGCTTTTGGCATGCCAACTAGCATCGCTATCTCTTTTATGCTTAGCTCATTTAGTTCTTTTCTAAAGTATCCCTCCGCAGCTGTTTTGATGCCGTAGTAGCCGTGCCCGAAATATACGTGATTTAGGTATCTTTCGATGATGTCCTCTTTGCTAAGCTCGCTTTCAAGCTTCATAGCAAGCACGACCTCTTTTATCTTTCTTGTAAATTTCTTCTCGCGGCTTAGGGCTAGGTTTTTTATGAGCTGCTGAGTTAGCGTAGATGCGCCTTCTACTAGCTTTCTAGCTTTGATGTCTTTTATAGCCGCTCTTGCCATGGCTTCTACGTTTATACCGCCATGCTCAAAGTAGCTCGTATCCTCGATAGCCACGAGCGCTTCGATGACACGTGGCGGGATGTCGTTATACTTTACGTAAATCCTGTTTTCTTCAAAGATATTTGCGATAAGCTCATTGTTTCTATCAAAAATTTGTGTCGCAAGCTTTGGCTTGTAGTCGATGATGGTATAAGCGTCAAATCTCACCTGCGAATAAAAGTATAAAAACGCTCCACCAAGTGCGATGGCAACTACAAAGATAAATGCCAAGATATATTTCATAAAAATGCCTTTAATATTTTTAAATTTAGCCCCATTGCCGTGCTTGTTTTGCCGTGCTGGGAGATGATGTATTTTTTATTAAAATTTTCTATCGTCATGGCTCCAGCTTTGCCTCGCCACTCGCCACTTTCTAGGTAGCTTTTTAGATCTTGCTCGCTAAATTTAGCAAATTTATATGTGGTCTTGCTCACATTTATAAGCTCAAATTCGCCTAAAAATATCATCGCCGTATAGACGCTACACTCATTGCCACTTTGTAAATTTAGCATAGCAAGTGCCTCGTTTTCGTCCTTTGCCTTGCCTAAAATTTTATCCCCACAAGCCACGCAGCTATCTGCAAAGAGTAAATTTAAAAGCTTGCCATTTGTCTTTAAAAACTGCTCTTTTTTAGTTTTTACGACATTTTGGACGTAAATTTCAGGTTTTAGCTCTTTTGCTACCATGCTCTCATCAAAGCTGCAAGAAATTTGTTTAAATTCTATCCCGGCATTTTTTAGTAAATTTGCCCTTGTTGGCGAGCTAGAAGCAAGTGTGATCATAAAAAGCCCATATAGCTCACGCCAAGATAGACAGCCGCAAGCGAGGCTAGTAAATTTAGTGGCGTGAAGTAGTAGATGATGACGATTAGGCTCTCGTTTAGCTCGATCATCTCGTGCGATCTTAGAGTTTTTAAAGCCTTTTTGTATCTATAAAAGATGTAGCTTAAATTTAAGAGTAAAAATAGCTCTATCGCCCATTTAGTCGCTGCTATCGCACTTGCCATCGGATTTTGCATTTTGCCATCATCAAAGAAAAAGATCATTATCAGGCTAGTTAGTGCGATGCCAAGAACTAGTGCAAAGATAGCTAGTCCAAAGCGTCTTATGATGTGAAGCAAGATGTGATAGCGCTCTTTATCTTCAAATTTATTTTTTATAAAATAGCTTCCAGTAAGCACTAAACCAGCTTGTAGCCCTATAAAAAGAGCTACGAAACTAATGTGCAAGAAGATGATTAGTTGATCAAATTTAAAAAAAGCGATCTCTTGATGAATCATTTTTCTAAAGCTTGCCTTGCATACTCAAGTGAGCTTTTTATGGCGTCTTCGATGGCTAGAGCGTTTTTGCCTCCAGCTGTTGCAAAGTCGTCTTTTCCGCCGCCATTGCCACCTAGAATTTGTGCTGCAAATTTAACCCAAGCGCCAGCTTTTAGTGGAGCATTTTTCACACCCGCTGCAAGCGAAATTTTACCCTCTTCATCTGTTTGGATCAGTAAAATAGCAGCCTTTTCGTGCCCATTTTTAAACTCATCTATCAAAGTTTTTATGTCGCCACCATCGATGTGTGCCACACAAAGCTTGGTGCCATTTACATTTATAAAGGCTAGCTCCTCAGAACTTTTAGCGTTTTTTAGCTTATCTTTTAAGCCTTTTATCTCGCCTTTTAGCTTTTTAACGGCATTTAGTGGCTCGGTGCTTTTTAGCTCATCTTTTAGCTCTTCAAGCTCAGCTCTAAATGACCTTGCTAAATTTAGCGCAGCCCTTGAGCAAACAGCCTCTATACGCCTAACACCAGCACTTACACCACTCTCTTTTGTGATAAAAAACGATCCGATCTCATCTATATTTTTTACGTGTGTGCCACCGCAAAGCTCTTTGCTGACGTCACCAAAGCTCACAACTCTTACTTTGTCGGCATATTTTTCATTAAATAGTGCGATCGCTCCGCTTTTTTTAGCCTCTTCAAGCTCCATAACCTGCGTTTTTGCATTTGCACCGTCTAAGATCCACTCATTTACAAGGTTTTCGACCTTTGAAATTTCTTCGCCAGTAAGCGCCTTTGGATGAGAGAAGTCAAATCTTAGCCTATCTGCCTCGACATTTGAGCCAGCTTGAGCGATGTGCGTGCCAAGCACGCTTCTAAGGGCTGCGTGAAGCAAGTGTGTAGCGCTGTGATGGCGTGCAGTCTCCGCTCTATCACTGCCCACTTCAAGCTCTACTTCGTCGCCAACTTTTATCGCTGCGCTAGTCTTTACTAAAGATAAATTTAGCCCATGAAATTTCTCAGTATCAAGTACATCTGCTTTGCCTACTATCTTACCGCTGTCGCCGCACTGACCGCCACTTTGAGCGTAAAATGGAGTGACGTCAAACATCACCCAGCCCTCTTTGCCAGCGTCTAAGCTATCAACGTTTTTAAATTCTTCATCAAGTAGGGCTAGAATTTTACTTTTACTCTTAAGCTCTTCGTAGCCTACAAATTTATTCTCTCCAAATTTCTCAAGTAGCTCTTTAAAATCGCCCTTCGCGCTCTTGTCACCACTGCCTTTCCAAGCAGCTTTTGCACGTGCTTTTTGCTCACTCATAAGCTCATCAAACCTTGCCTCATCGACTTTTAAGCCCTTTTCTCTAAGCATATCAGCTGTTAGATCAAGTGGGAAGCCAAATGTGTCATAGAGCTTAAATGCAGCCTCTCCGCTAAAAATTTCTTTTGTATTTTTAAGCTCACTCTCAAATAGCTCCAAACCACTAGCGATAGTCGCTAAAAATCTCTCTTCTTCAAGCTTGATCTGCTCTTTTACAGCCGCTTTTTTATCGTTTAGATAGGTGTAGTGTCCGCCCATGAGCTCGCAAACTTTATCGACAAGCTTATACATAAATGGCTCTTTTATGCCTAGTAAATATCCATGGCGGATCGCACGGCGTAAGATGCGGCGAAGCACGTAGCCACGGCCTTCTTTATCAAATGTCGTGCCTTGAGCTAGCAAAAATGTGACCGAGCGGATGTGATCGCTTATGACGCGGTAGCTAGCACCACTTTCATAGACGTATGGCTTGCCACAAAGATTTGCTACTTCATTGATGAGTGGCATAAAAAGTGTGCTGTCGTAGTTGCTAAATTTGCCTTGCAAGATAGCAGTAACGCGCTCAAGTCCCATACCTGTATCGATGCTTGGCTTTGGTAGTGGGCTTAGCTTGCCGTCCGCACTTCTTTCATACTGCATGAAAACAAGGTTCCATATCTCTAAGAATCTATCACCATCGCCACCCATGTAGTCTTCAGGTGTATTAAAGTGCTCAGCGCCTTGATCGTAAAAAATTTCACTGCAAGGGCCGCATGGTCCAGTATCACCCATTTGCCAGAAGTTATCGTGGTCGCCAAAGCGGTAAATTCTCTCTTTTGCAATGTGAGTGCTCCAAATTTCAAACGCCTCATCGTCGCTTTCGTGAACGGTTACATAAAGCTTATCTTTTGGTAGTTTTAGCACTTCTGTGACAAATTCCCAAGCGTAAGAGATTGCCTCTTTTTTGAAGTATTCGCCAAAGCTAAAGTTGCCAAGCATCTCAAAAAATGTGTGGTGGCGCGCTGTGTAGCCGACGTTATCAAGGTCGTTGTGCTTGCCTCCAGCTCTTATGCAGGTCTGACAGCTAGTGCGGATAGGTGGTGTTGGGCGTGGCACTTCGCCTGTGAAAATGCTCTTAAATGGCACCATGCCAGCATTTGTGAAAAGTAGTGTTGCATCGTTTGGCACAAGTGGTGCAGAAGCTACTACTTCGTGACCTTTTGATTTAAAAAAATCAAGATATGCCTTTCTTATATCTAAATTTTGCATTTTTATCCTCGTTAGTTTTAAAATTTTGCTTGATTTTAGCCAAAATTCGTTTGCGAAATTCTAAAAAGAGAAAAAATAGTGATATTTTGAAAACTATCTCTTGTTTTATCTATTTAAAAGCGATTTGTAAATAAAATAATTAAAAATTTCTAAAGTTTTAAAGGGTGAATGTGAAGCTAAAAATCGGCATTATCGGCTATTGCAGCACAGGTAAAAAACATTATTTAGAGCTTAGACGCTCAAACGAGTTTGAAATTTGTGGCATTTTTGACAAAGACAATGTTGATGAGTTTTGCAGAGCTGATTTTTATACTGATTTTAAAGAATTTATAGAGGTTGCCCAGCCTCAAGCAGTCGTGCTTTGCTCGCCAAGAGAGGAGATGGTGGAGGCATTTTGCCAGTGTGCAAAATATTGCCAAAATATCCTCATCTCACGCCCAGTTTTTAAAAGTATCGCCGATCTTAAAGAGATAAAATATGCCGCTAAAACAAACAAAACTAGGGTTTGCACAGGAATTTCAGAGCGTTTTAATCCAACTATCTTGTCACTTAAAAAAGCACTTTTAAAAGAAGATGAAATTTATAGCATTTCTATTGCTCATTTTAAGCCACTTTGCGACGGAAATATCATAAATGAGCTCTCAGTTTCTGACATCGACCTAGCAAAAAATATTATAAATTCTGAAGTCAGTGACTTTTACTACACTCAAACAAACAAGACAAATGCCAAAAGTGCCGATAACGCGGCGATAAGCTTTAAAAGTAAAAATCAAATTCTAGTGCATATCACTGACTCATTTTGTGGCTCACTAGAGCGCTTTAAGATAGAGGTAAATGCGAAAAATGGCGTCTATTTTGGCGATCTCATCGATCACAAACTTCATCAAGTGAGCGAAAATGGACAGATGAATTTAAAGATAGATACAAATAATAGCGAGTTAAAAGCGCAATACGAGGCCTTTTACGATCTTTGCCAAAGTGGCGAGAGTAGCGAACTTTCAAACATCGATGACGCGATAAAAATAAGAGAACTATTTTGATGAAAAAAGCTCTTTTGCTTTTAAATATGGGTGGTGCAAACAGCCTAGATGATGTCGAAATTTTCTTAACAAATATGTTTAATGACCCATATATTTTGGGTATAAAAAATAAATTTTTAAGAAAATTTGTAGCTTTCATGATCACAAAAGGCAGGCTAAAAACCGCGAAGCACAACTACGAGCAAATAGGCGGAAAGTCGCCACTTTGCGAGCTTACAGCTAAGCTTTGTGAGAAAATTTCAAGCCTTAAAAGCGAATTTGACGCGGTTGATTTTGCAATGAACTACACTTCGCCATTTGTAAAAGATGTGCTTAAAAAGTATGAAAAATTTGATAAGATAGTGCTTTTGCCGCTCTATCCTCATCACTCACAAACTACGATAACCTCGAGCTTAGCTGATTTTAAAAAGGCAAAAGAGGAGCTTGATCTAAAAGCTAAAATTTCACTTTGCGAGCCATTTTATGATGATGACGCTTACAATAAGATCATTATCTCTCACATCTGTGAAGCGGTAAAAGATACCGATATAAGCGATGTTAGTCTCATCTTTTCAGCTCACTCTTTGCCTCGCAAGATCATAGAAAAGGGCGATATCTACGAAAAACATATAAACGAACATGTGCAAATTTTAAGCAAAATGTTAAAAGAGCAGGGGTTAAATTTTAAAGATGTGAGCCTTGCTTATCAGTCGCGTCTTGGCCCAGTTAAATGGCTAGAGCCATCGCTAAATGAGGCTTTGGCAAAGTGCGAAAATAAAAAAGCGCTTATCTATCCGCTATCTTTTTGCATAGATAACTCTGAGACCATTTTTGAGCTAGTTATCGAGTACGCTAAGCTTGCAAAAGAGCTAAGCTTTAGTTTTTATAAAGTGGTAGAGTGTCCAAATTTTAGCGATGAATTTGCTAGCTTTATCCTAGAAAAATCAAAAAGTGCTAGAGAATTTAGCCTTTAGGAATAAATCTTGCTTATAAAAAGCATCTCAAATTTAAAAGGAGATGTATGAAGGTTCAAAATAACGATATTATCGATTATTTGTTGCAGTCAGGCTCAAGCAAAGCTAAAGATAAAAAAAATAGTTTTGATGAAATTTTAAGTCTAACGCTTGATAAGATCACAAGCGAGGCAAAGGTTTCAGACAAGCTTGAGCAGTTTAAGAAAAGGCTTACAGAAATCGGTGCTGCTGGCTTTATGAATGAGCTAAATTCAAACAAGATAGAAGAGAAGATAGCTCAGAAAAAAGAGGAGCTAACTGAGCTTTTAAGCATAAATGATCCGACCAAAACGCAGGATCAAAAAAATGAGCTACTTAAAATCATGGATAAAATTTTAAGTGACTACCGCAAAGAGCTAAACATGGCACTTACGAGCCAAACACTGCTTGAGAAGCAAAATAGCCTTGGCAAAAATACAAATAATTCTGTAAATTTAAGCTCTGTCTTAAATGAACTTGGACTTGCATAAATTCTGGATTTAGGCTGCTTGCCTAGATCCAAATTTCTACTTTAAACTCTAAATTCGAAATTTAATATTTATATCTTAGAAATTAAATTTAATCTAAAGCCGGTTTTTGCTTTGCTTTGTCGTTTTTAAGCTTATCTTTTTTAGCTTCAAACTCAGCTATGACATTAGGATCTGGGAATAAATAGCCATCTTCAACCATTAGATCAACGGCCTTTTTGAATGTCGGCAACGCACTTTGCGCACCAAAGTAGTAGTAAGGTTTTTTAGGATCTCTTGCCAAAACGCCTATGGTGTAGCTGTTGCCTCTTGTGTCATTTACGAAGCCAAAAAAGGAGCCATTATAGGTGTTGCTATATCCGCCTTTGCCAGAAGCGATGTGCGCGGTGCCAGTTTTACCGCCTATCTCAAGACCTGGCGTAAATGCCTTTAAACCAGTACCTTTTTCAACTGTTTTTATCAAAATTCTCTTCATTATCTTTGCGGTCTCTTGCGAGATGACCTGTGCTGGCTCTGCTTTTGGCAGATCGTAGCGCTTGCCGTTTCGCTCAAGATATGCCACCATGTGTGGCGTCACCTCGATGCCTTTGTTGTTAAAGGTGTTATAAGCTTTCAAAAGCTGCATAAATGTCGCTTGAAGACCGTATCCGTAGCTAACTGTCGCTTTATAGGTCGATGAGTTTAGCTTTGTAACCGTTGGCATCATACCCACTTGCTCGTATGGCAGGTCGATGCCAGTCTTTCTTGAAAAGCCAAAATTTAAAAGTCCCTGATAAATTTGTGGGCCATTTAGTCTATCTACTAGCTGGATCATACCTATGTTCGAGCTGTGCACGATGATGTCTTCAGCACTCATAAAAGGCTCTGGGTGGGTGTCCTTGATGATCCTTTTGCCTAGCTGATAGCGTCCGTTGTAGGTATTTACTAGTTCAAAAGGATTTACCTTTTTTTCTTGAAGTAGTATGGAGAAGATAAATGGCTTAAAAACCGATCCAACCTCGTATGCATACTCGCTTGCGCTTGAATTTAGCGCGCTGTAATCTTGCTTTCTTATGTTTGAAGGATCATACCTTGAGCTAGAAGCTAGTGCTAGAATTTCGCCATTTTTGCTATTCATTATGCAGATGATTAGCTCTTTTGCGTCTAGAAATTCGCGCTTTTCATCTAAGATTTGCTCTAGTTTGGTCTGAAATTTAAGCGGTATAGAAAGCACTGCGTTATAGCCATCGACTCTTGTTGCTAAATTTGAATCGCTGGTTAAAATTATATTGTTGCCGATATCGCGCGGACCAAGGATTTTGGCGTTTTGTATCGGAGCTAGGTAGTCCTCGTAGTATCTCTCAAGCCCTTTTACGCCTTTACTTTTGGTAAGTGCGTCACTCTCTGTTTTACTCACGTAGCCGATAGCTGGTGTCAGGGCGTCTTTTGACATAAATTTGCGGTTTTGACCACTCTCCATCACGCGCATGCCTTGAAAAGAGGCAAGGCCAGTTTTTGGGTCAAGATAAGAGATTAAAATGCCTTTGCGGTTTAACTTTCTTGAAAGCTCCTGAAGATAAGTAGCACCCTTTGCATCGATGCTGTAAGAGAGCGTGACAAGACCTTTTGTGCCGTTTATGATCTTTCTTACTTTGTTTGGATCGTCACCGCTGTAAAGCGAGTAGAGCTTGATAAACATCTCTTTTTTATTTGGATCGATATTTCTGGTGTCAAGCATCACTTTGTAGAGTTTTTGGCTTGATGAGATGCTAAAGCCGTCTTTTGTGACGATATTGCCGCGGATGGCGGTATTTACGTCGCTTGTTTGAAGCTTAGGAAGCTTTCGCTCGATGCTCGCTCTATAAAATATAACAAGCACAAAGATTGAAATTCCAAAAGTAATTAATAAAAAAAGTATGGTTATTTTTGATTTTCTGGAATTCATTCAATGGCTTAAATTTGCGTTCTTGAAATTTCTTTGTATGCGCTTAGCGCTTTGTTGCGAATTTCTAGCATAAGCTTCATGCTAGTCTCTGCTTTGCCTATGGCGATAGCTGCTTGGTGCAAGTCTTTTACTTCGCCAGTTGCAAGATCAGCGATGGCTTTATCAGCATTTATTTGAACCTTGTTTAGCTCTTTTAAAGAGTCGTTTAATGCGTTTTCAAAGCCGCCTTCTTCGCCTGCTTTTGCTATTTTGTTTGAATTTTCGTTTTTATTTAACTTATCTAAATTTATACTATTTATCATTATGCTTGTCCTGAAATAAGTGATATCGCACTTTGTGCTATTGTTTTTGCGTTTTGAAATGACGCTACATTTGCTTGATAAGCCCTTGTCGCCTCGAGCAAGTCAGCCATCTCGATGACTGGGTTTATATTTGGAAATGCGACGTAGCCATTTGCATTTGCGTCCGGGTGGCTTGGGTCGTATTTTAGTTGAAAATCCTTGTCATCGCGCACCACTTTATCTACGATCACGCTAGTTAGGGCAGGGTGAGCGTTTTTGGGTGAGCTTGGGTCGTCGAGTGGATTTTCATACTCGAGCAGACTTTGTGAGTTTTTAAGTTGATCGTTTAAAATTTTATCAAAGTTCATCTCTTTAAAGATGACTTCTTGCCTTCTGTAAGGGCCGCCCTCAGCCGTTCTTGTGGTTTGAGCGTTTGCGATGTTTGAGCTGATGACGTTCATTCTGAAGCGTTGCGCGCTTAGTCCGTATCCGCTAATATCAAAATCATTTAAGTATGACATCATCTCTCCTAGTTCTTAGCACTTGCGTCTATTACGCTTTTAAAGATATTGCCCTGAGCCTTGTAGGCGCCATCAAGGGCGTTTATCATAACTGTGTTTTTGCCCATTTCTGTTGTCTCAACATCAAGATCAACCGTGTTTGTGTCATTTCTAGCCATGTGACCATCACGCAAGAAAATTTGAGCTGTGTCGCTTTTTGGAAAATCAACTGCAGCCATGTGCGCTTCGTTTGTTTTAGCTAAATTTAGTTTTTTGCTCTCTGAAACGTTATAAATTTCATTTGCTTTTTCTCTTAAAACATCTTCAAATCTTACGTCTCTAGCCTTGTAAAATGGCGTATCAACATTAGCAAGGTTGCCAGAGATGAGCTTTTGGCGTAGTTCTCTGCCTGCAAGGGCTGATTCGACTAATGGGCTAGATTTTGATCTATCTAAAACAAACATTTAAAATCCTTATAAATTTTCACATTTTTATAAGCAAATGATGTTCCAAATATAAGGCAAATTTATTTTGTTTCATAAATTTTTGCCAAATCTTCTTTCATTTTTGTGACTTTTATGCCGCCAAGATAGTATTTTACCCCGTATTGTCCGCTATCTACGTCTGTTAAAATTTGATATTCGCCGTTTTTTATCACTACTTTAAAAGGTAGTGCGATCTCATGTTTGTATTCGATATCTCTTACGATTTGCTCGGCAAGCCTGTCATTTATCTTTTGGTCGTTTGTTATGAAGTAGTAGGCATTAAATTTTTGCATAAATTCATGCAAAACATACTCATTTGTGACATTTTCAAAGTGGGTTAGTCCGATTAGTGTAAATTTATCTTTGTTTTCAAGCTGATATTTTGTAAGTTCAGCCGCCTCTTTTTGGCAAGGCGGGCAAAATGTGCCAAAAATGTCGATCATTAAAACCTTATTTTCATCATTTTTGATAGCAAAGCCGTGATCTTTTCTAACCAAAGTAAGCTCTTTGCCGCTCACATCTACAAGTTTAACCTCTTCATTTGGGCTAAATTCTTTAAAATTTGCACTGCTGCTTTCATCATCTCCGCACCCAAAAAAAGCAAATAAAGCGATTATTAAAACAAGTAAATTCTTCATCTTATCCCTTAAACATATCTTTTTATGGCAGCTCTTGCCTCTTTGTCCGCCTCGCGCCTTTTTAAAGTCTCTCGCTTGTCGTGTAAATTTTTACCTTTTGCAAGGGCTAGCCTTGCTTTTACGATATTTTTGTCGCTTAGATAAAGTGCTAAAACAACTAGAGCAAGCCCATCTTGTGATACTTGACCGAAAATTTTATCGATCTGCTTTCTATGCATCAAAAGTTTTCTGGCTGCTCGTTCATTTGGACGAAATGCGCTGTGTGTAGTCTCAAGATAGCTGATATGGGCGTTTAGTAAAAAAAGCTCGCCCTTTATGACGCGCACAAAGCTATCTTTTAAATTTGCTCTGCCAGCCCTTAGAGCCTTGACCTCGCTGCCTTTTAGCACGATGCCAGCTTCAAAGGTCTCAAGTATGCTAAAGTCGTGCAAAGCTTTCTTGTTTTTCGCTAGATCTTTTATCAAAATTTTACCTTTTAATTTACGCTAAATACGCTACTGCCGCTGCCGCTTAGAAATTTATCCCTAAACTCGTTCATCTGTGGATAGAGCTTAAAGCATGGGGCAAAAAGATCATTTAGCTCCTCGTTTTTATAAATTTCAAGTAGCTCTTTGCTCTTTAAATTTTGCATCTTTTTTGCAGCATTAACGTCTATGTATTGTAAGAAATTGCTTCTAAATTCTTGATAAACCATCGGTGTGGAGCAAAAAACATTTGGTGTGAAGATATTTAAATTTGGTACTTCATCGTCAAATTCTTCTATGATCTCGCCTATGCCGCTTACATTTGCTGCCTTGTAGCCACTTACAAAGAAGGCCACGTCAGCGCCGATTTTAGAGGCTATTTGCATCAAATTTTCGTGTTTTATATTTAAATTTAGCTCGTCATTTACCATAAGTAAAAAGGTGGCGGCGTTTGAACTGCCCCCTCCTAGACCAGCACCTATTGGGATTTGTTTGTTGATGATGATTTTATGAGAGCTAAAAAACTCATCTAGCTCGTTTAAAAAGCCAGCCTTTTTTAGCTCGATTATCGCTTTTTGGATGATGTTTTCTTTTATCTCTTTGTTGTCGCATTCGATAGCAAAAGAATTTGACCTTTCAAAATAAATTTCATCAAAAAGCTGCTCGCAAAGAACAAAACGTGACAAAATTTCGTGGTAGTTGCCTCTGGTGCCAACTACCTTCAAAAATACGTTGATCTTTGCAAAGCTTTTCATTTCTCGATTTTTTTCGCAAGCTCGTGGATATCGGCTTCGCTTGCTTTTTTGGTGGCGTGGATATTTTCGTTTTTGATATCGTTTGCCAGCTCGCTTCTTAGTATCATTGTGTTGCGCGGAGCCTCGATACCAAGCTTAACGGTGCTTTTTGAGATACTTACTACGACGACTTTTATGTCGTTACCTAGTAAAATTTCTTCGTTTTCTTTTCTTGCTAAGATTAACATTTTTCTACCTTGTTTAAAGTGTAATTTATAGTATCATCCATGATTTGGATTACGCTCATAAATTTATCATAATTTAGCAAATAAATTCCTTGTGTTTGTGTTTCAAAATCGTTAATTTTTAATTTCTTGCCGTCAAGTATGTTGTTAATATCCCCAAAATACGTGTTTTGCTCAATATCTAAAAAATTGCAAATATTTAAAAATTTTTCATTTTCATAGCGAAATTTACCCTCGCTTACCCTCTTTAATGAGCTTAAAGTTACATTATAACCAACTTTTTGCCCAAAAATTTCTGCATAAGAGCGGATGTAACTCCCCTCACTTACACTTAAACGAAGTGTCAAAAAAGGGTGTGAATAATTTAAAATTTCACTCTCATAAATTTCCATTATCTCTGCCTTTAGCTCAAATTCTTCGCCGCTTCTAGCTAGCTTGTAAGCTCTTGTGCCATTTACATGTTTGGCGCTAAATTTTGGTGGGACATAGCTTATCTTGCCAGTTAGTTCGGCTCTTATAGCTTCAAGTTTTTCTAAATTTAGCTCTTTTACATTTGAAATTTCAGTGATATTTTCATTATCCATGCTTGGACTGCTCGCCCCAAGCCAGATCGTCGCCTCATAGACCTTTGGACTTTTGTCTAAAAATCTAAAAAATTTCGTATACGAGCCAAAAGCGACTATCAGACAGCCACTCGCAAATGGATCAAGCGTGCCTGAAAATCCAGCCTTTTTAACGCCATACTTTCTCTTTAGTCGCCCTAAAAAGTGGTTTGAGCTCATGCCAGCAGGCTTGTTTGCCACGAAAATGGCGTTCATACGGCCTTTTCCACGAAGCTTGACATGATCTCTCTTACATTGCCGCCAAAATTTATAGTCAGTTTAAACTCTTTTTTGATCTTGCTAACCGCGCTTACTCTGCCGATACCAAAAATTTTATGTTTAACAAGGTCGCCTTTTTTAAATTCATTGCTCTGTTCGATAACTAGCGAGCCATGCGTGATACCGCTCTCGCTTAAAAATCTACTCTTATTTAGCCTTGTGCGCTGACCTTTGTAAAAGCGCGAATTTGCAAAGCTTAGACTAAGTGTCCTTTTCGCCCTTGTTATCGCCACGTAAGCGAGCCTGCGCTCCTCCTCGATGTCGCTACCGTCGCCAATGAGCGGGAAAAATCCCTCTTCAAGACCGATCACAAAAAGGTGTTCAAACTCAAGTCCCTTGCTAGCATGCACGCTCATGATACTAATAGCCTCGTCGCTGATGCCGTCTTGCTCGCTTGTTAGCGTGATCTCGTTTAAAAACTCCTCTAGATCAAAGCTTGGATTTTGCTTGATCTGATCTTTTAAAACAGCGTAAAACTCGTCGATGTTTGCCGCTCTCTCAGCGCCATCTGGCAAGCTCTCGTAGTATTTTTTCACGCCAAATTTAGCTTCAAATTTATCTATGAGGTCAAAAACCGAGCTGCTTTCTTGAAGCTCTTTTAGGTTGTTTGCAAACTCAAGAAGTGCGGATTTTACCTTTTTACTAAAGGCTTCGTCGTTATCAGAGATGTTTGAGATTGCCTCGAAAATTGAAATTTTGCCCTCAAATGCCATCTTTTCGAGCTTGTCAAGGCTCACTTTACCAAGTCCTCGCTTTGGGCGGTTGATGATACGTCTTATTGAGAAGTCATCGTTTGGATTATTTATCAGCCTTAGGTAGCTTATGATATCTTTAATCTCGGCTCTTTCGTAAAATTTAACGCCGCCAACCATTTTATAGGCGATCTGCTCTTTGTTTAGTCCATCTTCAAGTGAGCGAGAGAGCGCGTTTATGCGGTATAAGATTGCGATATCTTTTGCTTGCACGCCTTTGCTTAAAAGCTCTTTTATATTCTTTGCGATCTTGCCAGCCTCGACGCTCTCATCAAAGCTCTCTATCAAATTTACAGCCTCGCCTTCGCCCTTTGTGCCTACAAGCTTCTTGCCAAGGCGGTTGCGGTTATGATCTATTAGCTCGTTTGCAGCCTTTAGTATCGCTTCACTCGAGCGGTAGTTTTTCTCAAGTCTGATGATCTTTACGTTGCTAAATTGATCTTTGAAATTTAAGATATTATCTATCTTCGCACCGCGCCAGCCATAAATACTTTGATCATCATCGCCTACGACGCAGATGTTTTCGTGGCATAGACAGAGTTTTTTTAGGAGCTTATACTGAAGGTCGTTTGTATCTTGATACTCATCGACCATTATGTATTTGTATCGGTTTGAAATTTCTCTCGCAAGCTCTTCGTTTTCATCTAAAATTTTATATGTAAGCCCTAGCAAATCGTCAAAATCAACAAGGTTGTTTGCCTTTAAATAGTCCTCGTATTTTTCATAAATTTGCGCTGCTTGCTTGTAAAAGTTGTCCTTGCTCTTGTCAAATGAAGAGAAATTTGCGTTTTTATAGACCTCTTCGACGCTTAAAAGTGAGTTTTTATAATTTGAAATTTCACTTGACAAAATAGCCGTAGCGACTGGGCTTTCAAAGCTTTTGATGATGCGTTTTTTGTCGTCTGTGTCGATGATGACGAAGTTGTTTTTTCTGCCAAGCTTTTCTATGTAGAGCTTTAAAAACAAAAGTCCAAATTTGTGAAATGTGCAAAGAAGCGGCGAGTAGTTTTTGCCGCTTTGGCTTAGCATCGCCATGGCTCTGCTGCGCATCTCGTTGGCGGCTTTGTTTGTAAAAGTAAGAGTTAGCGTGTTTGCCGCGTCTATGCCGACCTCGCCGATGAGATAGGCAAGCCTAGTTGTGATAGTCTTTGTCTTGCCACTGCCAGCTCCTGCTAATATGAGCATCGCACCATCTATGTGGGTGGCTGCTTCGCGCTGGGCTTCGTTTAAATTTGATAGTAAATTTTCCATTTTTCGCTTTTTAAATTTTCTTTTGATTTTAGCCAAAAATGCTTAAAATTACTATTTTTTCTTAAATATATCTTTATTTTTTGGGTTTTGCAAAAAGACTGAGGCTGATTTTTTAGCGTGATCGACTTGCTTCTCTTTTGGCTTATAAATGGAGAAATTTACAAGGATCGGGCTATTTTCAACCAAAATTTGAACCACCGCGCCAAGTGGAAACGATACCACTGAGGCAAAATTTTCACTACCAAAGCCAGCCTCAAAGCTAAGCTCATCTTGCGTTAGCCTAGCACTCTCAAGCGTGTAGCCACCAAGTGAGAACATAATGACTGGCATGCTAAAGCTGCTGCTTATCTCATCTGGCAAGCTAGGCTCAAAGCTAACTAGCGGTAAATTTGCCATAACTGAGAAATTTAGCCCCTTTTCAAGTAAAAAATCAATGCACTCATAGACGTGCATCTTCATCAAAAGCGCAAATTTCTCGTCGTCTAAAATTTCGTCTAACATCTTAATCCTTTGAAATTTCTAAAAACTCATCTACTAGTTTTTTGACCTCGTTTATGCCTATCTGCCAGAAGTTTTTATCATCTATATCAAAGCCAAATTTACCCACAAGCTCCCTTGGGCTAAGGCTCCCACCAAGGCTCAAAAACTCGGTGTAAATTTCGACAAAATTTTTGCATTTGCCACTTTTGTAAAGCCCAAAAAGAGCAAGCACAAGAAGCTGCGCGTAAGAGTAAGCGTAGCAGTAAAATGGCGTGTGGATGAAGTGTGGGATGTAGCTCCACCAAATTTTGTAGTAGTCATTTAGCGTGACGCTTTTGCCAAACATCTTTTTGCTCTCACGAAGCCAAATTCTATTTAGCTCATCTAGGCTGATCTCGCCCTCATGTGCATGCACAGCCCTTTCAAAGGTGGTGAAATTTATCTGGCGGTAAAGCGTGGCAAATATATCCTCGATCTTGCCAGCGAGCAGTGAAATTTTCTCTTTTTTGCTAAGGCCATCTTTTATGTGGTCAAAAACTAGCATCTCGCAAAAGACTGAAGCCGTCTCAGCCGTGGTTAGCGGAGTGTCCGAGTTTAGGTAGCTTACACTATATGAGAGCTTTTGATGCACGGCGTGGCCAAGCTCGTGAGCTAGCGTAAAAAGGTCTCTTCGCTGGTTTGTGTGATTTAGCAAAACATAAGGGTGCGTGTCGCTTGATCCTGAGTGAGAAAATGCTCCACCTCGCTTGTTTGGCGCTGGATAAACGTCGATCCAGCCGTCATTAAAGGCGCTTTTGGCGATCTTGCCAAATTCGCTTGAGAAATTTGAAAATGCCTTTAAAACTATCTTTTTGCACTCATCAAATTTATACTCCCCCTCGCTGCTAAGAGGCGCGTATCTATCGTAGTCATAAAGCTTTTTAAGGCCTAAAATTTCTCTTTTTCGCTCGTAAAATTTAGAGACTAGGTCAAAATTTTTCTCAGTTACAGTAATTAGCGAATCAACGCTTTTTTTACTGATTTGATTTTCAAGGTGTCTTGGCTCTTCAGGTAGCTTGAAATTTCGCAGCTCGCAGCTCGTTTTTAGATCAGTTTTTATCATATTATATATGTAGCCAAGGAGGTGCTGGTGCTTGCTAAGCTCTTTTGAAAGGCTTTTAGCCGCTAGTTTTCGCACGCTTTGGTCGCTCTCATGAAGCTTGGCTAAAATCTCTTCTTCATTTAAAAGCTCGCCTTTAAATTTAAACCTCATCTTGCTCATGCTCTCATCAAAAAGCCTTGAAAAGCCCTCAGCTCCGGTGCTTGCCGTGCGAAGCAAGACTCTTTCTTCTGCAACGCTTAGCTGGTGCGGTTTTGCTTTGGCGAGGTTGCTTAGATAGTAGCCATATTTTTTGGAGCTTTTGATGATCTCTTCTTGTTTTTTAGGGCTAAACTCATTAAATTTGATCTCAAAAAATATCAAATTTTCATTTGCTTTTGTCGTTATCTCATCGATCTTTGCGTAAAATGCGCCCTTGCTTGTGTCTTTGGCGAAATTTAAAAAAGCGTAAGTCATTACCTTTGAAATTTTAGCTATCAAGCTTTCATATTCAGAAAAAGCTTTTAAAAACTCGTCTCTTTTTAAATTTTCATAAATTTCAAGGTATTTATCTTTAAATTTCTCACACTCTTTTTGTAAATTTAGTGCGTTTTGCTCACACTCTTTTTCGTTTGCAAAAAGTGCTTTTAGGTCCCAAATTTGCATATTTATCCTTTAAATTTTTGGGACATTTTACAAAAAAATGGATAAAAGTAAAATTTCAGCCAAAATTTAGCTGAAATTTTACTGAGGATTATTCTGAAGTCTCTGAGGCTACGGCTGTAAAAAGCACGTCTGATGAGCTATTTAGCGCAGTTTCAACTGAGTCTTGGATGACGCCTATCGTAAAGCCAACTGTGACAAATTGCATAGCGATGTCATTGCCGATACCAAAAAGTCCGCACGCTAATGGCACTAGAAGCAGTGAGCCGCCAGCCACGCCAGATGCGCCGCACGCACCAAGAGCTGAGATGAAGCAAAGAAGAAGCGCATCGCCAAATGTAACTGTGATAGATGGGATAGAATTTACCGCAGTAAGCGCTAGGATGCTAATGGTAACTGCCGCACCGCCCATGTTTATGGTGGCGCCAAGTGGGATAGAGATCGAGTAGAGCTCCTCTTTTAGTCCAAGCTTTTTGCAAAGCGCCATATTTACAGGGATATTTGCAGCTGAGCTTCTTGTAAAAAACGCTGAAATCGCGCTCTCTTTTAAGCAGATCATCACAAGTGGATAAGGATTTTTCTTAGTTAGTGCAAAAACCATCGCTGGATAGACGATAAATGCCACAACAAGCATCGCTCCAACAAGAACTAAGATCAGTTTTAGATATCCTGCAAGTGCCTCAAATCCAGTATCATGAATGCTAATAGCAACCATGCCAAAGATACCAAACGGCGCAAGTCTAATGATAAATTTAACGATGTGAGTTACGCCGTCGCTTATATCTTTAAATACCTTTTTGGTCTCAGGTGTAGCATATCTCATAGCGATGCCGCCGCCTATCGCCCAAGTGATGATGCCTATATAGTTGCCGTTTGCTAGGGCGGTTATCGGATTTTCGACCATTTTATAGATAAGGTCTTTTAGCACGTTTGTGATGCCTTGAGGTGCTGACATATCAGCGCTTTGCAGACCTTTTAGCGGTATCTCGATAGGAAATAAAAAGCTTGCAATTACCGCCACAACAGCTGCTAAAAAGGTGCCAACAAGGTAGAGCGTGACTATCTTTTGCATGCCTTTTGTATGACCAAAATCTTTTAAAATGATAGAGGTTGCAACTAAAACAAATACAAGAATAGGTGCGATCGCTTTTAGAGCGCCTTTAAACAAATCTCCTAAAACTGAGGCTGAAACAGCGATAGAATCAGCCGAACTAGCCTTTGCTTTGACCTCATCAAACTGTTTTGCTTCATCTTGGCTAAGGCGAGTTTTTATGACTTCATCTACGCTTAAGCCACTCTCTTTTTGGATGGTTTGAATTTTAGCTGAGAGTTGGTTGTAAGGGGCTGCTTGATAATGTGTGTAAAAGCCAACTAGGGCACCTAGGATGATACCAACTAAAATTTGAACGATCAAATTTCCATCGGCGTATCTTCTTGCAATGTTTTTAAACATATTCATTTGACACCTTAATAAATTAGTTTTTTGTTGATTTTAGCTAAATGATTTTTAAATATAAAGAAATTTAAAAAGATTAATTCGTTTTTTATATGGATTTGTTACAATTGCACGAAAATTTAACCAAGGAAAAGGACGAAAATGTATCTATTTACTTCTGAAGTTGTAAGTCCAGGTCATCCAGATAAATGCGCTGATATCATCGCTGATAGCATTGTTGATACTATCTTAACGCAAGATCCAAATGGACGCGTCGCAAGCGAAGTTTTTGTAGCTGGAAAAAATATAGTAATAGGCGGAGAGATAAACTCAAAGGTAAAACTCTCTTATAAAGACTACGAAAAGATCGTAAAAGACGCTCTTGCGCATATTGGATATGACGGAAAGAGTAACTTTACAAAAGAGCAGTGCTTGCATCCAGATGATATCGAGGTCAAAGTCTGCTTAAATCAACAAAGTCCAGATATAAATCAAGGCGTTGATCAAAGTGACGGTGAGATCGGAGCGGGAGATCAAGGCATCATGTTTGGCTTTGCAAGCTGCGAAGCGAAAGAATTTATGCCAGCAGCTATAACTTACGCAAGAATGCTTTGTGAAAAAGTATATAAATTTGCCAAAGCAAACCCTGATAAACTTGGTGTTGATATAAAAACTCAAGTTACGATTGATTACGGTAGTAAAGACAACTTTGAAAACTGCAAACCTCAAAGCATCCACACTATCGTCGTATCTGCTCCTTGCGTGGAGAGCATGAAGATAGAAGAGCTTCGCGCACTAATACAAAATTTAATAGATGAAACTGGCCTTCCAAAAGAGCTATATAATAAAGAAAAGACGATCATCTATATAAATCCAACAGGTAGATATGTAAATCACAGCTCACTTCACGATAGCGGCCTAACAGGCAGAAAACTAATCGTCGATAGCTTTGGCGGATATAGCCCAATAGGCGGTGGTGCTCAGTCAAGTAAGGACTACACAAAGGTTGATCGCAGCGGACTTTACGCAGCGCGCTGGATAGCTAAAAACATAGTCGCAGCTGGCCTTGCTAAAAAATGCATCGTTCAGATAAGCTACGCAATCGGTGTTGCAAAGCCAACTTCAGTTAGTGTTGATACTATGGGAACTCACGCAAACGGCGTAAATGACGATATGCTTTCAAATTTTGTAAGCGAGCATTTTTCTCTAACACCTCGCTGGATAACAAATAAATTTGGTCTTGATAAACCAAGCAAAGAGACATTTTTATACGCAAAAGTAGCTGCAAAAGGTCAAGTGGGAAATGCAAAATACCCTTGGGAAAAGCTTGATGCGGTTGATACTTTCAAAGCTTTACTAAAAAAATAATCAAAAAAGTGGCTTTATCTAAAAGCCACTTTAAATCTCCCTTTTAAAACTCATCCCAAAACGCTTTTTTAGGCAAAATGATCTCGCTTTTTGAGCCATTTACGCTGTGATAGATCGCTTTATTATACTTTGTAGCAAGGTGTTTTATAAGCACTTTTTGAAGCACAGGCTCGCTACTTGGCACAAACCAGCCGTTGTTTGTGATAGCTACGACCACGTCAAATTCGCCCTTATAAAGCTCCTCTCTTGTCGCTTCATAGCAGATGGCGTTTCTGATTTTAACCCCATCTATCTCGTAGTCGCTAAAATTTTCAGCCTTTTTAAAGTCACTAGCTCCGCCAAAAAATAGCTTATTTACTGCATCTTGCATGAAATTTGGCAGAGGAATTTCTTCTCCAAATGGCACTAAAAATTTCTTATCCATTCGCCTTAGAGTGCCATTTTGAAACAAAAATGCAGAGTTATAAATTTGCTTATTTTCATAAGCAAGCGCGCCAGCTACGATAGTTATCTGTTTTGAAAGCTCTTTTAACTCATCAACAAGTAGCGGCTCATTTGTCATAAATAATGGAAACGCACTCTCTGGAAGCACGATGAGACGTTTTTGCTCGGCGATGGCGCTATTTATCATGTCTAAATTTTCATTTGTAAATTTCATGCGCAAGCTTTTATCCCAGCGCACTCTTTGAGCGACATTGGTATTTACTAGCTCCACGTCAAATGGCAGAGTCTTTGCCTCGCTACTTTTAAACTGCAAAGCGGCGATCAGACAGATAAAAGCTAGGATAAATTTTAAAATTTTACCTTTTAAACTCAAAGAAATGGCTGCTAAAAATATAAATATAAGCCCTCTAGTATTTGGCTCAAAAGCGCCTAAAACAAGCGTTGCCTCAAGGTTAAACCAGTTAAAGCCAAATGGATGCACGTAGCTTATTAAAAATAACAAAACAGCTCTTAGCGCTACAAAGCTTGGAAAAGAGGCTATCCAAAACAAAAGCCCATAAACAAGGGCTACAAAGAGGATGACAAATGGGATAAGCCAGACAAGCTCATAGTAGATAAAACTAAAGCCGATCCAGTAAAACCACAAAATCCCAGTGAAAAAGCCAGCTGCAAAAAAGCCAGCCCTGCTTAAATTTATTATGACGAAAATTCCAGCTAGCGTGAGAAAAGGTGAGATGAAATTTAAAATTTGATTTTCAGCCATAGCTAAAAAAATGAAATTAGAAATCAAAAAAGCACCGACAAAGGCTTTTATTATAATTTTAGTGCTAAAATGTCCGTTTAAAAATCTTACAAATAAGGAAATCCATGCAAAACGCTGATTTTTTAACATCATTACTACCTCTTGTTGTGCTTTTCGCCATATTTTACTTTTTGGTTATCAGACCTCAACAAAAACAACAAAAAGCCCACGCAGCAATGCTTGCAGCTCTTGACAAAGGCGATAAGATAGTAACTAATGGCGGACTTATATGCGAAGTGATTAAAGCCGAAAATGATTTTATCAAAGTTAAACTTAACGATGATGTAATCGTTCGTATAGCACGCGAGTTTGTAGCTAAAAAGATCGAAGATAAATAATGCGTAACGCAAGAGTTACATATAGGCTGATTATCTTAATATTAGCCCTGATTTTTGGTTTTGGCTTTTCGGTGCCATCTTTTTTTCAGACTCAAAGTGGAGCTAAAATTTCATTAGGACTTGACCTTCAAGGCGGTCTTCATATGCTTCTTGGTGTTGAAACTAACGAAGCCATCCACTCTAAGATCAAGTCAATCGCTGGAAGCATAAATTATTATGCTAAAAAAGAAGATGTGCTTATTGATAAATTTAAGATAAAAGAAGATAGTGTTGATTTTGCACTGCTTGATAGTGACGAGGCTCCAAAAGTTGATAAGGCACTTGCTGAGATAAAAGGGCTTGATATAAAAAAAGATGGTCTAAACTATCACATCACTCTAACAGAGCAAGAGAGGCTTGATACGATAGAGTATGCGATCTCGCAAGCTGTTGAGACCATTAGAAACAGACTTGATCAGTTTGGTCTAGCTGAGCCAACAGTCGCTAGACAAGGTAAAGACAATATCCTAGTCGAACTTCCTGGTATAAAGACTGAAGAAGATGAGCAAAGAGCGAGAGATCTTATTGCAAAGGCTGCTCACTTGCAGCTTATGGCAGTTGATGATAAAAGACAAGATCAGGCTAATACCATGAGCGAGGCTGAGGCCGAAAGCTATGGTGATGTAATCTTTAAAGATGCTAAAAATGATCGCGTAAAATACGTCGTTAAAAATATCCCAGTGCTTGATGGCTCGATGCTAACTGATGCAAAGGTCGCATTCTCTCAGCAAAACAACCTACCGATCATAAATTTTACACTAAATTCAGAAGGCGCTAGAATTTTTGGTGATTTTACTGGCACAAATGTGGGTAAAAGGCTTGCTATCGTGCTTGACGGCAAGGTCTATTCAGCTCCAGTTATAAACGAAAGAATAGGTGGCGGCAGCGGCCAGATCAGCGGTGGTTTTACCCTTGATGAAGCTCACGACGTAGCGATCGCACTTAGAAGTGGCGCACTTTTAGCACCTGTGAAGATGCTAGAAAAAAGAAGTGTTGGCCCATCTTTAGGCCAAGAGAGCATCAATCAAAGCATGGTTGCTCTTGCTGCTGGATCTATTTTAGTCGTGCTATTTATGCTAGTTTATTATGGAATTTCTGGAATTTTTGCAAATATCGCGCTAGTTGCAGACGTCGTTATATTAGTAGCTGTAATGGCGCTTTTTGGAGCGACGCTTACTCTGCCAGGTATGGCTGGTATCGTGCTAACTATCGGTATGGCTGTTGATGCAAACGTCATCATAAATGAGCGTATCCGCGAGCTTTTACGTGAAGGCGTGGCGATAAGAACAGCTGTTCAAAAGGGATATGAGCACGCTATGAGTGCGATCATCGACTCAAACTTGACTACTATCATCACAGTTGCGGTGCTTTATGCTTATGGCACTGGTCCAGTTAAAGGCTTTGCTGTGACTATGGCCATAGGTATCATGGCTTCGATGCTAACGGCCATTTTAGGCACACATGGCATGTTTGATGCAGTCATGGACAAGATAGAAAAAAGCGGAAATACCAGACTTTGGTTTGGTTATAAAAGGAGCTAGGGATGCAAATTTTTACTAAGGCAAAAGTTTATGATTTTATGCGGTTTAGATTTGTTTCATTGGCACTTTCTATATTTTTATTTGTTGGCTCGATCTTTTTGCTCGCAACAAAGGGTCTAAACTACGGCATCGACTTCTCTGGTGGCACGCTTATACAGCTAAAATACGACACCAAAGCACCACTTGATAAAATTCGTGACGCTTTTGGCACAAATGAAGTGCTTAAAAACGCCTCTGTTACCGAGTTTGGAAGCGAAGATGAGGCAGTTATTAGATTTTCAGGATCAAGCTCAAATTTAACTGGTGACATCGGTACTGAGATAAAGCAAATTTTAAAAGATACTGGAAATTTTGAAGTAAGACGTGTTGATATCGTTGGTCCAAAGGTTGGTGATGAGCTTAGGCAAAAGGGCTTGATGGCTCTTGGAATTTCACTAATTGGAGTGCTTCTTTATATCACATTTAGATTTGAGTGGAGATTTGCGCTAGCTGCGATCGCAACTGAAATTCACGATATAGTTATAACAGTCGGTGCTATTTCGCTATTTGATATTGATGTAAATTTAGACACACTAGCTGCTGTTTTAACGGTGCTTGGCTACTCGCTAAACGATACGATCATCATTTTTGACAGGATCAGAGAAGGCATCAAAGAGAGCAAGAGGACTGATATCGAGGGCGTTATCAACGAGTCAGTCTCAGCCACACTTTCAAGAACTATCCTAACTTCAGCCACTACGATGATGACTGTTGTTGTGCTATTTTTGTTTGGCGGAGATATGATACATGGATTTTCATTTATTCTTATCGTTGGTATAGTTATAGGAACGATCAGCTCGATCTACATCTCATCACCGTTTCTTATCTGGTTTAAATTTAGCATCGAGCATTTTAGAGCTAGAGAGGCTGAGAAGCAAAGGATCAAAAAAGAGCGTGATAAAGAGCGTGCTATGTTTGAAAAAGGCGTTGTGTAAGGAGGGATAATGAACTGGGGAAAAGTTATCTACATATTTTTTGCGTTGATGAGTCTTACGACTACGGCGGAGTTTTTATATGATAAAAACGAGATCGCCCTTTTTGTGGCAGCTAGTATAAATTTAGTTTCTACGCTACTTAAGATTGGCGTTAAAAATTTACTATCAGCTGAGCTTTTTGCTAGCTCGCTGGTTGCTGATTTGCACCTTATACCAGCTTTTGTTATTTTGCAAGTATCTGAAAATGCAACGCTTAGCTATTCTTTAGCTATTGGCGCAGTCATTGCAAATATATTTTCACTAGCCTTGGTACTAATAGAATCAAGCAAATCACAAGAAGAATTTTAGGAGAAAAAATGGCTGAGAAGAGAAAATATGAGCCTTTAAAGATAGAAAAGAAATGGCAAGAAATTTGGGATAAAAATGAAGAATTTGAACCAAAAGATGATCTAAGCTTGCCAAAAAAATATATCCTAAGTATGTTTCCATATCCAAGCGGACGCATACACATGGGGCATGTGAGAAACTACTCTATCGGCGATGCGCTGGCTAGATCATATAGAAAAAGTGGTTTTAACGTGCTTCATCCTATCGGTTTTGATAGCTTTGGTATGCCAGCTGAAAACGCAGCCATAAAACATAAAATTCACCCTAAAATTTGGACTTGCGAAAACATCGACTATATGAAAAAGGAGCTTGCAAGCCTTGGCTTTTCATTTTCTAAAAAGAGAATTTTAGCCACATCTGACCCACTTTATACAAAGTGGGAGCAAAGCTTTTTTATAAAGATGTTTGAAAAAGGGCTTGTTTATAGAAAAAATGCCATCGTAAATTGGTGTGAGTACGATCAAACTGTGCTTGCAAACGAGCAGGTTGAAGACGGCAAATGCTGGAGATGCGGTAATGATGTTGTGCAAAAAGAGCTTCCAGGATACTACTTCAACATCACAAAATACGCTAGCGAGCTACTTGAGGATCTAAAACTTCTTGAAGGCAAATGGCCAAATCAAGTCATCACAATGCAAGAAAACTGGATTGGTAGAAGCTACGGCTTGGAGTTTAAATTTGGCCTTGATGAGGCATCAAAAGAGACTTTGGGTGGTAAATTTGACGGCTTTGAGGTCTTTACAACAAGACCTGATACGATTTACGGCGTTAGCTACACAGCTCTTGCGCCAGAGCATCCTATCGTAAAAGCGCTTCTTGAAAGTGATAAATTTGATGAAAGCAAGAAGGCAAAGATAAAAGCAATACTTAATCAAAGCCCAAGAGAGCGTCAAGCAAGCGATAAAGATGGAGAATTTTTAGGAATTTACGTCGTTCATCCACTCACTAATGAAAAGATCCCAGTTTGGGTTGCAAATTTCATCCTAGCTGACTATGGCAGTGGCGCTATCATGGCTGTCCCTGCGCATGACCAAAGAGACTTCGAGTTTGCAAGCAAATTTAATCTACCTATAAAACCAGTCGTAAAGCCGCTTGAGGGTGAGAGTGACGGCTCTAAGGCCTATTCGGAGTATGGTATTTCTATAAATTCTGAGCTTATAAACGGCCTTAGTTCAGAGGATGCCAAAAGCTTTATAATAGATAAATTTGAAAAAGATGGCCTTGGCAAAAGGATCACAAACTACAAACTAAGAGACTGGGGAATCTCTCGCCAAAGATACTGGGGTGCTCCGATACCTGTCGTGCACTGCAGATGCTGCGGCGTAGTGCCTGAAAAAGAGGAAAATTTACCTATCGCGCTACCAGAAGATGTTGAAATCACAGGCGAGGGCAACCCACTTGATAAACATCCAACTTGGAAATTTACAAAGTGTCCAAAATGCGGCCAAGACGCGATCAGAGAGACTGATACGATGGATACATTCGTAGAGAGCAGCTGGTATTTTGCTAGATTTGCAAGTGATGAGAAGAGTTGGGAGCAAAAAGCACTTGATGAAAAGAGCGTGAATTATTGGATGAACGTAGATCAGTACATCGGCGGTATCGAGCATGCGATCTTGCACCTTTTATACGCTAGATTTTTCCAAAAGGTCTTAAGAGATCTTGGCTATCTAAGAGATGATGAGCCATTTGAAAATTTACTAACTCAAGGCATGGTCTTAAAAGATGGCAAAAAGATGAGTAAAAGCAAGGGCAACGTCGTGGACCCTGATGATATCATAAATAGATACGGCGCCGATACAGCAAGGCTTTTTATCCTTTTTGCCGCTCCTCCTCAAAAAGAGCTTGAGTGGAACGACAGCGCAGTTGAGGGTGCATTTAGGTTTTTAAATAGGCTTTGGGAGAAGGCGCAAACTATCAAAAAGATAGATAAACTACCTGAGATAGATCATGAAAGTCTAAATAAAGATGAGAAATTTGCAAGGCTTAAAATTTATGAAGCGCTTAAAAAATCAACCGAGGTTTTTGGCGATACATTTGCTTTTAACACTTTAATCGCTGCTTGTATGGAGGCACTAAACGCTATAAATGCGCAGGATAATGACGATGTAAATGCTGAAGGCTTTTTCATCATCTTAAATTTACTAGAGCCTATCGTGCCGCATATCGCAAATGAGCTTAGCGAAGAGCTATTTGGCCGTAAGAATTTTACAAAGCTTGAGATGAGAGAAGAGGTTTTTGTAAAAGATAGTATAAGCCTTGCTATAACGGTAAATGGCAAGAAGAGGACTGAGTTTGAAGTGGCAGCGAGCGAGAGTGAGAGTGAAATTTTAAAACAAGCTAAGCAAAATGTGGCTAAATGGCTTGAAGGAAAAGAAATTTTAAAAGAGATTTATATAAAAGGCAAATTAGTAAATTTTGTCATTAAAGGATAAATTTTGAGATATTTTTTAGCGTTTTTTATTGCTATATTTATCTGCGGATGTGGCTATAAACCAGTTTCAAAGATCTTGCAGGATTTGGTTGGAGATAGAGTTTATGTTGATGTTATCATCAGCAAAGAAGAGCCAAAAAATAGTGTCTGGATAAAAGATGCAGTAAAAGAGGGCATGGTCGCAAGGCTGCATAAATCACTATCAAGCAAAGATAGCGCTGATACTTCGATAATAGTTTCGGTAAAAAGCTTAAATTATGAGGCAATTATCTATGATGAATATGGCTATATCACATCGTATAAAGCTCTTTTAACTCTAAACTATAAAACCAAATTTAAAGATGGTCGTGTCGTAGATATACCTGCTACTGGCGAGTATGATTTTAGCGTGGCAAGACGTCAAAAGAGCGTAAGATACGCAGATAGCGTCATTAGCGATACTCAAAAGTATGAAGCTATAAAAGAGGCCTCAAAAGAGGCATTTGATGAGTACATCGCAAATTTAGCTGTAAAAGGATATAAAAATGGCAGCAGTAACCGTTAGTCAAATAGTCAAGGAAGCCTTGAGCGAGATAAAAGATCGCCATTTGATGCTAACGCCAGAAAATTACACCGAAGTTTATAATGAAATTTCTAAAAAATATGGCTTTACTACCGAAGAGAGCAAAAAGATAGAAAAATATATCTCAAGGCTTGGTGATGACTATAAAGCGCAAGCTATAAGCCTTCATATAAAAACGGTTGATGAGTTTGTAGCTTTTATGACCGCTAGGCTCTCTCATGGTGCTAAAAATGGCACAGCCCAAGTGGTCGATGATAAAAAGTTAAAGTCACTAAACGCCTTTGCAAGAAGAATCCTCCAAGCCATCTCTATGCTTCACAACAAAGATGCAAAAGCTCTAGCGGAACAGGGCATGCAGCTACTTGCTAGAAGATATGATGAGAAAAATCTTGAAGAGATGTGCCTTAAATGGTTTGACTTTGTAAGCTCTTACGATACTGAATTTTTGGACTTTTTGAAATATTACGGCGTGAGAGACTTTGACGATCTAAAAACCATGAGCGCTGAGCTTGAGAAATTCTTATCTCAAAAAAATGAAAATGCAGAAGAAAACACTTTAGTGGAGCTTTTAAATTTTGCGCTTGAGCCTTCTATCACAAAAGAGCTTGGCGAAGAGCTTAGCACCATTAGAAGCGTTTTGAAGCAAAATCCACAAAGCCTAAATAGCAAAGAATTTCAAGATAAGATAAAAACCTTTGTCGATCGCAGGATCGAAGAAGATAGAACCGAGATCATCGAAAAAGTTGGCTCATTAAACAACATCTTGCAAAGCATAGGCGAGAGGATTTCAGATATCGCAGCTAGCTCTAAAAGTAGTTCAGCCAAGGTGCAAAGCATCAAAAATGATCTTAAAAATGTAAATTTAAATGCAAATAGCATCGATCATGTAAAAAGTATGCTTATCGAGATCGCGGGTGCCTTGGAGATCGAGAGTAAGGAGCTTGGCCTTGAGATGAACAGCAAGCAAGCGACCATTTCTGAGCTTCAAAACAGGGTTATTAGCCTAGAAAAAGAGCTTGAAGCTGCTAAGCTTGAGAGCAAAGAGGACTTTTTAACAAAAGTGGCTACAAAAAGAGCTTTGATGAGTGAAATTCAGCGTATCGAAGAGGCTTATAAACGTTACGGCACGGACTATTCGATCTGCTTTGTTGATATTGATTTCTTTAAAAAGATAAATGACACCTACGGACACGAAGCTGGCGACGTTATCCTTTCAGCCGTGGCTCAAGTGCTTAAGAAAAATGCTAGAAAGGTTGATTTTGTCGGTAGATATGGTGGCGAGGAATTTGTCATTTTGCTACCAAGTACGAGCCTAAAAGATGGTGTTAGATTTGGCGAGAAGCTAAGAAGCATGATCGAAAATTTCAAATTTATCTATAAAAACGAGCGCATCAAAGTTACCATTAGCTCTGGTGTGGCGACAAGAAGTGCAAATTTAAGTGACACGATGACGCTTGAGGGTGCTGATAAGATGCTCTATCTTTCAAAAGAGGGCGGCAGAAACCAAGTCATGCCAAAGATAATCGAGGAAAAATGAGCCTAGCGAAATTTCTTGACGGCAAGCCACTTTACTACAAAGAGATCGACTATGGTAGGATCATAAGGGCTTACGATACGATCAAAGGCCATCTAAAGCCTTTTAAGATAATCCACATCATCGGTACAAATGGCAAGGGTAGCACGGGCCGCTTTTTAGCGCAAATTTTAAGCCAAAATGGCGCAAAAGTAGGCCACTACACAAGCCCACATATATTTAAATTTAACGAGCGATTTTGGCTAAATGGTGAGGTCGCTAGCGATGAAATTTTAGAGGTAGCTCATGAGTGTTTGCAAGCTCTTTTGAGTGATGAGTACAAGATAAAAACGAGCTATTTTGAGTATATGACGCTACTTTCTGCGGTGCTTTTTGAGGGTTGCGACTACTTTGTCTGCGAGGCTGGCATGGGCGGCGTGCTGGATGCGACAAATGTCTTTGAAAAAGAGCTAAGCATCTTTACTCCGATCGGCTTTGACCACACGGCGATATTAGGCAATAGCTTAGAAGAAATTTCACGCACGAAATTTGAAGCTATGGGCAAAAGAGCTATTTTAAATGATGAGATGAACGAGATAAGTGTGGCTATCGCAAAAGAGATCGCAAGTGAAAAAGGCGCAACTCTGAGCTTTCCAAAAGAAATTTTAGCCAAAGAAAATTTAAACGAGATCGCAAACTACGCAGATAAATTTAATCTCCCAGAGTTTTTGCGCTCAAATTTAACTCTAGCCTACGCCGCGGCTAAAATTTTAGATAACAGCATAGAGATCAAAAAGCTTGGCGCTTTATCGCTTCGAGGCAGATGCGAAAAGATCGCTTCAAATTTATACGTTGATGTCGGTCACAACGAGCTTGGCGCAAAGGCTGTGGCTAAGAAATTTAGCCAAGAAGAGGTTGGCGGCAAAAAACTAACGCTAGTTTATAACTCGTTTTTAGATAAAGATTTCAAGGCAGCTTTGGCAGCTCTAAAGCCAGTCATTGAGGACGTGCTACTTTATCACTACCACTGCGAGGGCAGGGAGCTTGGCGGAGAGCTCATAAACAAGGCGCTAAACGAGCTTGAAATTTCTCATAGAGAGTTTGAGTCAAGCGATATGAACGATATAAAAGAGGCAAAAAACGGCAAAATTTACCTAGCATTTGGCTCGTTTCACCTAGCCGAAGCCTTTTTAAAAGAGTACTATGCAAGCAAAGGTCTATGAGTATCTTTTAACACATGCCCCACAAATTCTCATCTGCGAAGATGACAAAGAGGCGGCACTCTGCGCTGATGCGGCTAGTTTTGCTGGCTTTAGCGCATTTAAATTACCTGATTTTAGAGCTAAAAAGGGCGATGATCTAAGAAGCTTTAACGAAGAGCTCTTTGAAATTTCATCCGTTCTTAGTAAATACTATAAATTTGATGGCAAAAAGATCATCATAAGCCCATTTAGTACGCTTTTAAACCCACTTCCAACGCAAAAAAACTTAGAGAGCTCAACGATCAAGCTAAAGGATAATATAAATTTAAGTGAATTTGCCGACTTACTCATACGATTTGGCTATGAGTGCGTCGATATCGTTGAGAGCGTTGGCGAGTTTAGCATACGCGGCGAAGTGATCGATATTTATGGCGTAAATATGGATGATCCTGTTAGAATTTTACTCTTTGGCGATGAGGTGGAGAGCATCAGAAACTACAACACCGCCACGCAAATTAGCAACAAAAATGAGCTAAGCGAAGCCGAGATCGTGCCATTTATCGCAAATTTGAGCAAAGATGAGTTTGAAAAAGTTAGCCAAAAGATCGAGGATATGCAAAGCGACGCCCTTGTGAGCGATCTAAATTCGCTTGGATTTTGGGCGATAGATAGCTTTAGTGACTACTTAAAAGAATTTGACTCAAAGCTTGTTAAAAAGATCGATTTTGAAATTTATGATGCGCCTGAAGATAAATTTAAGGGTATTGAAATTTTGCCTGAGCCAAAGGTCTATAAAGACTTAGAAGTCACTTTAAATTTTGACTTTTTTGAGCTAAATAAGAGCAAAAGCATAACCGTTCTTTCAAGAAATGAAGGGCTTTTTAAGGGCTATGAACTTGATGGCTTTGCAAATGTCAAGCTTGAAATTTCGCCCCTTGTAGTAAATTTAACCTCAAGCGACAAGATCGTAGTCTCTCTAAATAAATTTGAGAAAAAAAGGCGAGTTAAGCGCTCAAGTCTCGTGGTCGATGAGCTAAAAGTAAATGACTACGTCGTGCATGAAGATTATGGTATAGGCAGATTTTTGGGGCTTGAAAAGATCAAGGTTTTGGGCGCGACAAAGGAATTTGTGGTTATTGCCTACCAAAATGACGACAAGCTTCTTTTGCCGGTTGAGCATCTAAATTTGATAGATCGCTACATCGCGCAAAATGGCTCTATGGCGGTGCTTGATCGCTTAGGCAAGGCAAATTTTGCCAAGATAAAAGAGAAGGTTAGAGAAAAACTCTTCGCGATCGCCTCAAAGATCGTGGCGATGGCGGCAAAAAGGGAGCTAATCGCAGGTAAAATTTTAAAAAATGAGGATATCTCTTATCTAAATTTCGTCCAAGACGCTGGATTTTCATACACGAATGATCAGCAAAAAGCGGTAAATGATATAAAAGATGAGCTAAAAAGCGGCAAGGTGATGGATAGGCTGCTTAGTGGCGACGTTGGCTTTGGCAAGACTGAAGTTGCGATGAATGCCATATTTACCTGCATAAAATCAGGCTTTAGCGCATTTTTCTTTGTGCCAACGACGCTTCTTAGTTCGCAGCACTACAAGACGTTAAGCCAGAGATTTAGCAAATTTGGCATAAAGGTCTTTAGGCTGGATCGCTTCTCAAGTGCCAAAGAGAAATCAAACCTGCAAAAAGCGCTAAAAGAAAATGAGCCCATAGTTTGCGTGGGTACGCATGCACTTCTTAGCGTAAAGGCTGAAAATTTAGGGCTTATAGTGGTTGATGAAGAGCATAAATTTGGCGTCAAGCAAAAAGAGCAGCTAAAAGAAATTTCTCAGCACTCGCACATCTTAAGTATGAGCGCCACGCCTATACCAAGAAGCCTAAATATGGCGCTTAGCAAGATAAAAACATATAGCATTTTAGCCACTCCACCAAGCTCGAGGCTGGATGTGAGAACAAGCGTGAGAGAGTGGGACGAAAAGGTCGTCAAAGAGGCGATCATGCGTGAGTTAAGACGCGGTGGGCAGACCTTTTACATCCACAACCACATCGCAGACATCGAGCAGACAGCAAATGAGCTAAAGAAAATTTTGCCAAAGCTTAGAATTTTGATCCTTCACTCAAAGATAAATGCAAAAGTCGCTGAAGATGAGATGATGAAATTTGAGCGGGGCGAGTATGACTTACTACTTTGCACCAGCATCGTTGAAAGCGGCATCCACCTGCCAAATGCAAACACCATAATCGTAGAAAATGCTAATAAATTTGGCATGGCTGACCTGCATCAGCTGCGTGGTCGCGTGGGTAGAAGCGACAAGCAGGCTTATTGCTACTTTTTGGTTGAGGATAAAGATGCCATTAGCAAAGACGCCCTAAAACGACTTGTCGCACTTGAGGGCAACTCATTTTTGGGTGCTGGCTCAGTGCTAGCTTATCATGACCTTGAGATAAGAGGTGGTGGTAACATCATCGGCGAGGCGCAAAGCGGTCACATCGAGGCTATCGGCTACTCGCTATATCTAAAGATGCTAGAAGATGAGATAAACAAGCTTCTTAATCAAGACTCCGCAAAGCTTGACAAGATCGATCTAAAACTTAGTGTGAGCGCCTTTTTAAATCAAGAATTTATAAGAGAAGATAGGCTAAGGCTTGAAATTTACAGGCGCCTTAGCAAGTGTAAAGAGGTAGCCGAAGTCTATGAGATACAAAGCGAGCTTGAGGATAGATTTGGCAAGATAGATACATTTACAAAGCAGTTTTTAGACCTTATCATCATCAAAATTTTAGCTCTAAAAGCTGGCATAAAGACGATTTCAAATAGCGAGCAAAATATACTAATAACAAAAAATGATGACGAGAAGATCAGGCTAAAGTCACGCAGCAAGGACGATGACGATGTTTTGGCTGAAATTTTGGTCTATCTAAGAAAGGATAAGAGATGATAGATTGGGGTATGAAGTACGCAGCGATTTATAAAAGCACAAAAGGGATGTTAAAGCCGGTTGAGGATATCGATTTTGTCGATATCGACTCACTTTATGGACTAGAGAAGCAAAAAGAAATTTTGCTAAAAAATACTAGAAATTTTATAGCGGGCGACGAGGCAAATCACGTGCTTCTTTGGGGTGAGAGAGGATGTGGCAAGTCAAGCCTTGTAAGGGCTGTTTTTACTAAATTTTATAAAGAGGGACTTCGCATCATTGAGATCGGCTGCGAGGATCTAAAATACCTTGGCGACATCATCGATGAGATTAGAAAGAGTGAGTTTAAATTTATCATTTTCTGCGACGATCTAAGCTTTGAAAATGGCAGCAATGAGTATAAATTTCTAAAACCTATCATGGATGGCTCTATCCAAAAGCCGCCTAAAAACGTCCTTTTATACGCCACATCAAACCGCCGCCACCTAATAAGCGAGTTTAAAAGTGAAAATGAAAACTCAGAGCTAATAGACGGAGAAATCCACTACAGCGACGCAGCTCAGGAGAAAATTTCGCTCTCAGACCGCTTTGGTCTTTGGATCAGCTTTTATCAAGGCAACTACGATGAGTACCTAAAAATGGTTGATTTTTACTTTAAAGACTACACTGGTGACAAAGATGAGCTTCACACGCTTGCTAAAAATTTCGCTACCCTTAGAGCTAGCAGAAGTGGCAGGACAGCAAAGCAGTTTTATCTAACTTTTAAAGAAAATTTAAAATGAGATCAACTGATCTGTTTTTAGCTCTGCTAAATCACAAAAGTAGAAATTTGGACGAGCTAAAATGGCCAGGCGAGGGCACTTTTGAGGTTATTTTGGGCGCTATTTTGGTGCAAAATACCAACTGGAAAAACGTAGAAAAAGCTCTTGCCAATCTAAAAAAAGCCAGCAAAGATAGCTTGCAAGGCATTTGCACGCTTGAAAACAGCGAGCTTGCCACACTTATAAAGCCAAGTGGCTTTTACAACACAAAGGCAAAACGGCTAAAGACGCTTTGCCTAGCTATAAAAAATGAATTTGAGAGCTTTGATAATTTTAAAGAAAACGCAAGCCGTGAGTGGCTCATAAGCGTAAAAGGCGTTGGTGCTGAGACTTGCGATGCAATACTTGCTTATGCTTGCGGCAAGCCTTACATGGTTGTTGATGCTTATGCGCTTAGGATAATGGCATATTTTGACTACATTTTTGAGAGCTACGACGAGGCGGCTGAGTGGTTTAGCTCGCTTGATTATGATGAAATTTATAAATTTCTTGATAGTGAGAAATTTGACGAAACTGAGGTTTTAAAGCTCTATCATGCGCTTATTTTGGAGTTTTGCAAAGAGAATTTTAAAGGCAAAATTTTAAGCCAAAGCGGACAAGAGGTGCTTGATAGCATTAAAAACTAAATTTTTATTTTAAATTTAGCGCAAATTAGGACTTTTTATGTTTTATTTTAAATTCTATGCTAAATTTACGAGAAATTTATTTTAGGAGGAGTGATGATCTACGATAACATCGTAAAAACGATCGGTAATACACCTATCGTAAAGGTTAAAACAGGTGCTGACGAGGCTGAAATTTACGTAAAATTAGAGTTTTTTAATCCAGGCGGCTCTGTAAAAGATAGGATCGCATTTAATATGATCACAAAAATGCTAGCTGATGGCACGCTAAAACATGGCGACACTATCGTTGAGCCAACAAGTGGCAATACAGGTATCGGCGTAGCTATGTGCGGTGCTGCACTTGGCTTTAAAGTGATCCTTTGCATGCCTGAGAGCATGAGCATCGAAAGACGCAAGATCGTTGCTGCTTATGGTGCTCATCTTGAGCTAACTCCTGCAGCTGGCGGTATGAAAGCAGCGATCGCAAAAGCTACTGAGCTAGCTTCTCAGCCAAATCACGTAATGCTAAGCCAGTTTGAAAACAAGTACAACCCACAAGCTCACGAGCTAACAACAGCTGCTGAGATCGTGGCTGATTTTAGCAAGCTTGATGCCTTTGTAGCAGGCGTTGGTACAGGCGGCACGATAAGCGGCGTGGCAAAAGTTCTAAAAGAAAAAGGCTATGACACTAAGATCATCGCAGTAGAGCCTGAGGCATCACCGGTTTTAAGTGGCGGCAACCCAGGACCACATAAAATTCAAGGCATCGGAGCTGGATTTTTACCAAATACAATGGATATGAGCCTAGTTAGCGAAGTAGAAAAAGTAAGCAACGATGACGCACTAAACGCAGCTAGAGCGATCGCAAAGAGCGATGGCTTGATGATAGGCATAAGTGGCGGCGCTTCTTACGTGGCTGCAAAAAGAGTGGCTAAAAGACTTGGCGCTGGCAAAAAAGTGCTTTTCATAGCTCCAGATAACGGCGAGAGATACCTAAGTACAGAGCTTTACGGAGCGTAAAATTATGTGGGAGAGTCTAAAAGAGCTAGTTCAAACCGTCCGTGAAAAAGACCCATCGGTGCATAGTTGTTGCTTTTTGGCGATACTTATAAACACTCCTGGCATCCATGCGGTTTTATTTCACAAAATTTCTCATTTTTTATATGAGAAAAAGTGGTTTTTTCTAGCTAGACTCATCTCGCAAATCGCAAGATTTCTAACAGGTATCGAGATCCACCCGGGCGCTAAGATCGGCAGGAGATTTTTCATAGATCACGGCATGGGCGTGGTTATCGGCGAGACAGCTGAGGTCGGTGATGATGTGATGATGTATCATCAAGTGACACTTGGCGGCACTGGCAAAGAGTGTGGCAAGCGCCATCCGACCATTAAAAATGGCGTGACTATCGCCGCTGGCTCAAAGATACTTGGTGCTATAACGATCGGTGAAAATGCCAAGATCGGCGCAAACTCGGTCGTGCTAAAAAACGTCCCAGCAAACGCAACCGTAGTTGGCATACCTGCAAGAGTTGTCAGGGTAAATGGGACAAAATTTGAGCCAGAATTTATCATTTAAAATTTAAATTTACTCCCACTGCACCATAAAAAAGCAAATTTTTGATACGGCAAATTTACTATCCATAATGTTACCAGTGTTTTTAGCTTTGCGCTACCTATCATAATATTTGTCATTTTAGTAAATTTGATAACAAAATTTATCAGACAAAAGCTGCGCCAAAAATCTTACGTAAAATTTAATCAAAGAAATATAGCTGATACGTTTAGTGCAAAAGAGATAGCAAAGAAATTTGGCAAAAACGCAAAAGATGTAAATGAGGTTTTGTTAAATTTAGGCTTTATAAAAAAATGTGACAACGGCTACAACGTGACAGATGTTGGCAGATACTATGGCGGCATGCAAAATTTCTACATGGGCAGGGCAAGCGTTAGGTGGGATGAGAGGCTACTTTGTAATGAAAATTTCATAGACGAGATTACAAAAGCTGGCGAAAAATCTAGCAAAAAAGAGCAAAAAGAAGACTTTAGAGAGAAATTTAAGGCTGAATACCGAACAAACGACGGTCACTATGTAAGAAGTAGGGCAGAGCTAGTTATAGCAAACTGGCTTTTTGCTGAGGGCATGGCTTATGAAAAAAGAGTGCCGATAAAAGAGGATGTCTATTGTGATTTTTACATACCAAAAGGTAAGGTCTATGTTGAGTTTTGGGGCTTGGAAGATGACGAGGCATATCTAAAAAGAAAAGAGAAAAAGATAGAGCTTTATAAAAATATGATCTAAATTTAATAGAGATAGATAACGACAAAATCGGTAATTTAGATGACTATCTGCCAAAAGAGCTTTTGAAATTTGGTGTGAGTTTAAATTTGTAGAAAAAAAGGGGCGAGCGCCCCTGTGATTATTTTAAAGTTTGGATGTATTCAGCTACTGCTTTTGCATCTTCATCGCTCATTGGAGTAGCGATAGGCTTCATCATAGCACCAAGACCAAATTTATTTGCTCCTGTTTTGTAGCCTTTTAGAGCTGCTTCGATAGCTGCTGCATCAAGTGATGTTAAAGCTGGAACTTTGTTATTGAAAACTTTTTCAGCTTTAGCGCCATGACAGGCAACGCATTTTTTATAGATAGTAGCGCCATCTGCAGCGAAAGCAGCAGTTGAAAGTAGTGCTGCAACACTTGAAACGATTAGTAGTTTTTTCATTTGTCATCCTTTTTAAAAAACGTGCCGGCATTATAATACAAAAATGTAAATTTGCAAGGGGCGGGTTAAAATATTTTGGCTATAATCACCAAATGATAAAAGAAACAGCCAACAAAGCACTTTTTTTAGACCGAGATGGCGTCATAAATGAAGACGCTGGATACGTTTGCGAGATCAAAGACTTTAAATTTATTGATGGCATTTTTGACGCTCTAAAAGAATTTGCCAAGGCTGGCTACAAGCTCTTTGTCGTGACAAATCAATCAGGCATCGGCAGGGGCTACTACACGCAGGAGCAGTTTGACGCTCTAAACAAATTTATGCTAGAAAGCTTTAAGAAAGAGCAAATTTTTATCACCAAAGTCTATTTTTGTCCGCACGCTCCAGAGCAAAAATGCACCTGCAGAAAACCAAATCCAAAAATGATACTTGATGCTTGCAAAGAGTTTAACATCGACCTTGAAAACTCGCTCATGATAGGCGATAAACCAAGCGACGTCGAGGCTGGTAAAAGGGCAGGTGTGAGTAGAAATTTCTTGCTTGATGGGATAAATTTTAAAGATGTAAGAGATGTTTTAAATAAGCTAAAAAAGGAAAAATCACTATGAATTTAAACGGAAAAAAGATAGTTATAACTGGCGGCGCTGGTTTTATCGGCTCAGCTTTGGCGCATTATTTTGATGAAAACTATAAAGATGCTCACGTGCTTGTCGTGGATAAATTTAGAAACGACGAAACATTTAGCAATGGCAACCTAAAAAGCTTTGGGCATTTTAAAAATTTACTTGGTTTTAAAGGTGAAATTTACGCTGGTGACATCAACGATCGCAGCACACTTGAAAAGATAAAAAGCTTTCGTCCAGACGTCATCTACCACGAGGCAGCGATCTCAGACACGACCGTAAAAGAGCAAGACGAGCTAATAAAAACAAATGTAAATGCCTTTGTAAATTTGCTTGATATCTGCGAGAACTTGGGTGCAAAGATGATTTATGCTAGCTCAGGGGCGACTTACGGCAACGCAAAGAGCCCACAAACAGTTGGCGAGTGCGAAGCGCCAAATAACGTATATGGCTTTAGCAAGCTAAGCATGGATAATATCAATAAAATTTACGCAAAGCGCGGCGTGAGCGTGGTTGGGTTGAGGTATTTTAACGTTTTTGGCAAAGGCGAGTTTTTCAAAAACAAGACCGCCTCGATGGTGCTGCAGTTTGGACTGCAAATTTTAGCTGGCAAGACTCCAAGGCTCTTTGAGGGCAGCGACCAGATCAAACGCGACTTTGTCTATATAAAAGATATCATTGACGCAAATATAAAAGCGCTTGACGCGCCAAGTGGCGTCTATAACGCAGCTACTGGCAAGGCTAGAAGCTTTCAAGATATCGCTGACATCTTGCAACGCGAGATCGGCGTAAATTTAGGCAACGAATATATCAAAAACCCATTTATCGGCTCTTATCAATTTCACACAGAGGCCGACGTGGCCCCAGCTCGTGAGGCATTTGGCTTTAGCGCGACTTGGAGCTTGGAAGAGGCGATAAAAGACTACTTGCCAGAGATAAAGAGAATTTATAAGGAAGAGTTAAATGGCTAAGAGAGTTAAAATTTTAGTCGTCGGCGATCTCATGCTAGACCACTATATCTGGGGCAGCTGCGAGCGCATCTCGCCTGAAGCGCCAGTGCAGGTTGTTAAGATAAATAACGAAACCTACACGCTTGGTGGCGCTGGCAATGTGGTGAGAAATTTACTCTCCCTTGGCGCAAATGTGAGCGTGGCTAGCGTCTTAGGAGATGACGAGGCTGGCAAAAAGATAAAAGAGAGACTTGCTGAGCTAAATGTAAAAGATGAGCTCATCCTCACCGAAAAAGGGCGCGAAAGCTCGATAAAAAGCCGCATAATGGCATCTCATCAGCAAGTTGTCAGGATCGATAAAGAGAGCGTTGTAAAGATAAATTTAGAAGATGAGCTCGTCTTAAAGGTCAAAGAAAACCTTGCAAATTTCAAGGCTGTCTTGCTAAGTGACTACGGCAAAGGTGTGCTTAGCGAAAAGGTCTGCCAAGAGATCATAAGCGAGTGCGCGAGGCTAAAAATACCAGTTCTCATTGACCCAAAAGGTAGTGACTATTCAAAGTATAAAAACGCAACCCTTCTAACGCCAAATAAAAAAGAGGCGAGCGAAGCTACAAATTTAAAGATAAAAGACAAGGCTGAGCTTGAAAAGGCGATAAAACAGCTAAAAGACGAGCTAAATTTGACCTATTCGATCATCACGATCTCAGAAGAGGGCATCGCGCTATATGACGATAGGCTGCACATCTTTGCGGCAAAAGCAAAAGAGGTCTTTGACGTCACTGGCGCTGGAGATACGGTGCTGGCCACACTTGGCTACATGCTAGCAAACGGAGCTGATATAAAAGAGGCGATAAAGATAGCAAACCTCGCTGCAGCCGTCGTCGTGGCAAAGATAGGTAGCGCAACGGCTAGCTTTAGCGAGATCGAGCAGCTGCTAAATAGCTCGTTTGGGGCAAATTTCGAGCATAAGCTTAAAAGCGTTGAGGAGCTAGAAGAAATTTTGAGTCAAAAGGGCAAGAAAAAGGTCGTTTTCACAAATGGCTGCTTTGATATCTTGCACGCTGGACACGTAAAATACCTAGCCCGTGCAAGAGAGCTTGGCGATCTTTTGGTTGTCGGGCTAAACTCAGACGCTTCAGTTAAGAGGCTAAAAGGCGAAACAAGGCCTATAAACTCGCAAGATGATAGAGCCTGCGTGCTAAGCGGGCTTGGATTTGTTGATTATGTCGTGATATTTGATGAGGATACGCCATTAAATTTGATAACAAAGATAAAGCCTGACGTGCTTGTAAAAGGGGCTGACTATAAAGGCAAAGAGGTCGTTGGCAGCGAGATCGTAAAAGAGGTCAGGCTGATAGACTTTGTCGAGGGCAAAAGCACAACAGGGATAATAAAAAGGATAAAAGATGCTAAAAACGATGATAAAAAATGAGCTCGAGGCTCACCAAAAGACCTTTAGCGAGCATGTAAATTTACTTGACAGCTTGGAGCGTGCTTGCCAGATGGTGGCTGATACGCTAAAAAATGGCAAAAAGGTACTGATATGTGGCAACGGCGGCTCTGCGGCGGACGCACAGCACTTTGCAGCCGAGCTAACTGGCAGATATAAAAGCGAGCGTCAGCCACTACCTGGCATCGCGCTAACTACCGACACTTCGGCACTTACGGCCATTGGCAACGACTACGGCTTTGACTACGTTTTTTCACGTCAGTTTGAGGCCTTAGCTCGTCCTGGTGACTTGCTCGTGGCGATCTCAACAAGTGGCAACAGCAAAAATGTCCTTGAGGCTATAAAAAGTGCTAAGAAAATGGGTGTATCAGTGCTTGGACTTAGTGGCAAAGGAGGTGGCGCTATGAATGAGGGCTGCGATCTAAATTTAGTCGTTAGCTCAAGCGATACAGCAAGAATTCAAGAGTCACACATCTTTTTTATCCACACGATCTGCCAAGCTGTAGATGAGGCTTTTAGGGGCTAAAATGCAAGAAGCGATGGATAAATTTTTAAGTGATCCTAGCGAGAAAAATGAGATAAATTTGATATCGGCTTTAAAAAAGGCTACTTTTTTTGCTCCAGTGCTTTTAAACCAAGCACTTGCAAAGCCTGATGGCGGCGTAGTTTATGAGGAGGAGGGCTCAAATATCAAATTTATCCTGCTTGAAGATGAGGGCGAGAAGCTTAGCTATTTTCCGGCATTTACTAGCAAAGAGGCGATGAAGCTTTGGCGAAACGACAGCGAGCAAGAGAGCATTGAGATAGGCCTAAAGGAGTATCTTGCGATGCTAAAAGAGAGCAGTTATGCTGGCGTCGTTGTGGATGCTTTTAGTTATGACTTTGTGCTAAAAAGAGAGCTGATAGAGAAAATCCTCGCTTAGTGCGTAATAAAATTTATAAAATTTTATGTATTATTTTATGCAAATGGCTTTGATGAGGTAAATTTAAACTGCTGGCTTGTTTGATTTTGTTTTATGGGCTAGCTTTGCTGGGACTGGCGCTGATTTATAAATTTAACTTTTTTGAGCGCGTTTATTAAATTTGATATTAGAGATGAGTTGAGGCTAAATTTGTATGAGGGTTTAAATTTAATGAACCACAAAAATTTATTAATTTTTAAATGCTTATTGGCTGAAAATTTCAAATTTATATTTTAGCACTCTAGTGATACGTAACTTTAGCTTTTACTAGAGAGATTGATAACCACATAAGCTAAGACTAAAATTTATAACTGAGCTTAAATTTAATGAGCTGCAAAATTCATTATCTCGTTTATAAAACTTAGTTTCATATATCAAATTTACGCTTTTATTATTGGTAGTAAGATTAAATTTAATATACGATTTTCAAAGCCAAAAGGGCGCTTTGAATTTTGAAGATTGGTTGCTATCCTGCAGCAAAGATATGTGCATAAATTTTATAGTTTTTTGCTTGAGAAATTTACATCGCAGATGAGTTTTTGGGCTGTTTTAAAACAGCTGTGAAATTAAATTTATTCGATGATGCTTTAAATTTGGCTCTTAATGGATTAAATTTGACTTTCAGCATAGAAAATTTACAGGTCTAGTGCTGTATTTGCTAAGGTTGAAGCGGACATTTACCTGAAAACCTGAGTAAATTTGCTGCTTAAGGCTTTAAATTTTACTTTTCAGATTAAATTTATAGCTAAAATTAAGCCCAAAAAATAGTTGTAATAAACTAAAAATAAATAAATTTACCGATAGAAATTTTAAATTTTGCAGGCTTAACGCTTTAGTGTAAATATCGTAAAGGTAAAATTTACTGGTTGAGCTTTAAAATTCACTCTTTTGTGGGTCAAATTTGTTGCCTTTATACTCTAAATTTAAATGCAAAAGCAGTTTATCTCAGAGATAAAATAACTAAAATCAAATTCACGGTTTTACTCTAATTATTAATGTTTGTGGGCGCTCTAGCTTGAGAGTTGGAGTAAAATTTAGTTTTAAATTTGATCTTTGTAGATCAAATTCGCAGATAGAAATTTTAAATTTTTGCAGACTTGTTAAGATTGTTGTAGAAAATTTGGTGATAAAAAGTTTAAATTAACCTTTAGTAGATCAAATTTACAGACTAAAACGCTCTATTTGCTAAAAAATTTAGAAAGGTTTTCTATTTGAACGCCCTTTGCAAATAAATAGCCTCTATTTATCGCTGGGAGCTTTAAAATTCTAGCTTTTTCTTTAAATATTTTTGGCATTACGGCTTTACAAAATGGTGTCACTAAAACAAATTCATTAGCGTAGCCAACGGCGATCTTGCCACTTAGCACCACACTTGTTTGCTTTGCTAAATTTGCGCTCAGTTCATCTTTTTGAGCCTTGCTTAAAAGCACATTTAGCTCTTTTGCCGCCATATCGATGCCTCGAACCACGTTACTATCATTTTTTATAATGAAAATTTCATCATCTATCTTTGTGATATTTGGCAGCAAAATTTGCCTATCAGCCTCCAAAAACTCAAAGCTTCTTTTCACGCCGCTAAAATACTCGTTTAAAAATGGCTCGCTAAAATTTAGCCTAACAAAGCTTCTTTTAAGCTTGCCATCTAAATTTGTCTCATCGACAAAATAGCGCAAACCTCGCTCGTCAAGGTAGTTTTGAAGCTCTTTTTTGCGTAAATTTAAAAGCGGCCTAACTAACCAAAAGTGCTCTCTCCTCTCAAGCTCGCTCATGCCAAAGAGCTCTTTTAGCCCAGCGCCCTTGCCAAGCTGCATCAAAAACCACTCAAATTTATCGTCAAATTGATGCGCTAGGATCAAATTTTCATAGCCATATTTTTGGCAAATTTCACCAAAAAACTCATATCTCGCCTCACGCGCATTTTTTTCAAAATTTGAACCAGCTAAATTTACACTTTTTACGTAGATCTTTTTGCCAAATTTGCTGGCAAGCTCTTTGGCGCTTTCTATTTCAAATTTGCTCTGCTCTCTAACGTTGTGATCGACTATGGCTAGGTCAAATTTGATCCCAGCTTCGTGTAGAATGTAAAAAAGTGCAGTGCTATCGATGCCGTGCGAGAAGGCTAGCAGGTTAGCACCTGAGCTTAGCCTACCAAGCACATTTTGGCTTATCATTTTGCTTTTTTGATGATGGTAGCGACTAGTTTTTGATCAACCACGTCGCTAACCTCGCAAAGGTAGAGCGAGCCGATCTCAAGCTCTTTTACGTCGCTTTCATTGATCAAAATTTCGCCGTCTATATCTTTGTCCCAGATATCTTTTTTGGCAGCGTAAAACATCTCGCCCTCACTGCTAATGCCCTCAAGCGATGCGTAAATTTGCTTGCCAAGCTCTTTTTGCAAGCTCTCATTTATCGCTTTTTTGGTGATCTTTTCTATCTTGCTTAGCCTTTTTGAGATGATTTTGGCTGGGATTTGCTCCATTTCAAAAGAGGCTGTGTCCTCTTCTTTTGAGTAGGCAAAGGCTGAAATTCTATCAAATTTAAACTCTTCTAAAAACTCGCAAAGCTCTTCAAAATCCTCCTCGCTCTCGCCTGGGTGTCCCACAATGACGCCAGTTCGCAAGAATGAATTCTCGGCATTTCTCATCAAATTTAAAAGCTCTTTTATCTTTTTAGCACCACTTCCACGCTTCATTATCTTTAGCATATTTTCGCTGATGTGCTGGATGGGCATGTCAAAGTAGTTGTGAAAGATAGGTGAAGCGATGATGCGCGAAATGAGCTCCCTACTGGTCGTGCTTGGGTAGAGGTAAAGTATCCTAGCACTCCTTACGCCTTCTATCTTTTCTATCTCGTCTATTAAATTTATTAGCCCGTCGCTAACGCCATGATCGCGCATGTATGAGCTTGAGTCTTGGGATAAAAAGCTAAAGTCGTAGTAGTCTTTTTTAACCAAATTTTTGACCTCATTTACGATGTTTTCAAGCGAGCGTGATTTTAGTTTGCCCTTAAATGTCGGTATCGCGCAAAAGCTACATTTTTGGTTACAGCCCTCTGAAATTTTGATGTAGGCGTGGTAGTTTGAGCCAGTTATCACACGCTCTTCGTTTGCTTGCAGATAAGTTTCTGGACTAAATAAATTTTGTTTTTTCAAGATGATCTCATCGATCTTGTCATAATCAGCCACGCCAGTAAAGAGATCGACCTCTGGTAGTTCTTTGATTAACTCATCTTTGTAGCGCTGCATAAGACAGCCAGTCACTACTAGCAAAGAGTCATTTTTACGTGCTTCGTGCATCTCAAGTATGGTTTGTATGCTCTCTTCTTTGGCGGATTTGATAAAGCCACAAGTATTTACTATGATGACATCTGCATCGCTGATATCGTCCGTGATATCGTAGTTTTGCAAGCGTCCTAGCATGATCTCTGAATCAACTAAATTTTTATTACAACCAAGCGAGATTAGATGAAGTTTTGGCATTTTTAGATCCAGATGTTGTCTATTAGCCTAGTTTTGCCAACATAGGCGGCTACTAAGATGATGGTGTTGCCTTTTTCTACCTTTGAAATTTCATTTAAATTTCTATCCGTAACCGCGACGTAATCAACCTTTAGTGGCTCTAAAACTTCAAGCATATTTGCCTTGATCTCACTCGCGTCTTCTTCGCCGTTTTGGATCAAATTTAACGCTTTATTTAGCGACCTTGAAAGCCTTAGCGCGTTGCATTTATCTTCGTCGCAGATATAGACGTTTCTGCTTGAAAGCGCAAGTCCGTCTGGCTCTCTAACGATATCGCAAGCCACTAGCTCGATGTTTAAGAAAAATGTCTTTATCATATTTTGCACGATGATTAGTTGTTGTGTGTCTTTTTTGCCCATATAGACGCTATTTGCACGAGTTAGGCGAAATAGCTTGTTTAGTACTCTTAAAACGCCATCAAAGTGACCAGGCCTAGTTTTGCCCTCTAAGATGGTCGAAAGCTTCTTTGGAGCGACTATGAGAGGCTCATCTTCAAAGTAAAGCTCGTGAGAGTCTGGGATAAAGATAGCGCTAACGCCGTTTTGCTCGCAAATTTGGATGTCGCTTTGCTCTTTTCTTGGGTATTTGTCCAGATCTTCGCCTGGCAAAAACTGAGTTGGATTTACAAAAGTTGAGACGATGCTTGTCTCGTTTTGGCTCACGCATTTTTTGATGAGACTAACGTGTCCGTCGTGAAGTGCGCCCATTGTCGGCACAAAACCGATCTTGCCGCTTGCATTTTGGACAAAATTTTCAAGCTCTTTTATAGTTCTTATGATCTGCATATTTGACTCTTTTTATCTAAATTTTAACTTGGCATTGTAACAAAAAAGGATTAAAAGGGCGTAAATTTAAAAATGTAAGCAACTTTTGGCTAAAATCGGCAAAAATTTATGGAGAAAAACTTGGATAGTTACGAATACAACGAGCTTTTAAAGAAGCTACAAACAAAAGTTGAAAACATAGGCTCTATCGTAAAGCCTGATGATATCAAAGCCAGACTAAAAGAGATCGAGGCGACCGAGCAAGACCCTGACTTTTGGCAAGATATCGCTAAAGCTGGGGCACTAAACAAAGAAAAGACAAAAATTTCAAATATGCTTGCTAAATTTAGCGACGCTCACCAAGCAGTTAGCGACGCAAAAGAGCTCTTTGAGCTAGCAAATTCTGAAAATGACGAGGAGACTATAAATTCTTTATTTGAAGATGCTAAAAATTTAGATGAAAAGATAGTAAATTTAGAAATTTCTATGCTTTTAAGTGGCGAGGATGACGGCAAAAACGCGATCGTATCGATCCATCCTGGAGCTGGCGGCACTGAGAGTAACGACTGGGCGAGCATGCTTTATAGGATGTATCTTAGATTTTGCGAGCGTGAGGGCTTTAAGGTCGAGACACTGGACTTTCAAGAGGGCGAAGAGGCGGGGCTAAAGGATGTGAGCTTTATCGTAAAAGGCGAAAATGCTTATGGATATTTCAAAGCAGAAAATGGCATCCACAGGCTCGTTCGCACAAGCCCATTTGATAGCGCAGGACGCCGCCACACAAGCTTTTCTAGCGTTATGGTAAGCCCTGAAGTAGATGATGATATCGAGATCGAGATCGAAGAGAAAGATCTAAAGATAGACACTTATAGGGCTAGTGGCGCAGGCGGTCAGCACGTAAATAAGACTGAATCAGCCATCCGCATCACGCACATACCAACTGGCATCGTCGTGCAGTGCCAAAATGACCGCAGCCAGCACAAAAACAGAGCCACAGCGATGAAAATGCTAAAGTCACGCCTTTACGAGCTTGAGCTGATGAAGCAGCAAGAGGCGAGCAACAGCGTCGAAAAGAGCGAGATCGGCTGGGGACATCAGATAAGATCATACGTGCTTTTCCCATATCAGCAGGTAAAAGACAACCGCAGCGGCGAGGCATACTCACAAACTGATGCGATACTTGATGGGGATATCAAAAAGATGATAGAGGGCGTTTTGATCGCTCAAAAGGCTGAAGCGTAGGAGCTAAAATATAGCTAGCTGTTAAATTTATGCGTTAAATGCTATAATCACTTCAAAAATAAAAAGGAAGAGAATGCCAAAATTGGATGAAGCTAAAGAGCGCTTAGGCATGCTAAAATTTTGGCTCGGAATTTTTGTTACAATTTTGGTTGGTCTTATAAGTTGGATTTTTACTCACTATAAGGACTATGCCGACAAGCTAGAATTTTATAGTGTTTGCATGTGTGTAGCTCTTTTATTGATTTTGATATTACTTGGCAACGCAAAGTCTAAAAAGATATTAAAAGAGATAAAAGATTTAAAGAAATAAAGGATAAAAATGGGAATTTTTGTATCTGTTCTTATGATAGCAAGTGTGATTTTGATCGGATATTCGGCTCTAAATTCTGTTGAAACTAATTAAGAGCTAAAATTTCATCTCTTTTAGCTTCGTGCAGGCCTCTTCTTTGCCGTGATAGCAAGCTTCATCAAGATAAATTCTAGCTTTTTTATAGTCATTTTTACCAAGATAGATAAGCCCTAGATCGTAGCTAGCTTCACTTGAGCCAAGGCTTGTGGCTTTTTCATAAAAATATATCGCTTTTTCTAAATTTTTATTGACCCCAAGACCGTACTCGTAGATATATCCAGCGCTTCTTAGCCCGTCTATGTTGCCGTATCTGCCAGCTGTCTCAAACCAAAAAAGTGCTCTTAAGATATCTTTGCTAAAGCCTTTGCCGTCACGAAAACAAACGCCAGTTTGCTGCATGGCTAGGACATTGCCATCTTTTGCGTAGTCATAAAATCTCTTGCAAGCTTTTTGGTAGTTGCCCTCGTTATATAAGTAGATGGCGTCTGCTATCTGCTCTACTTCAGGATCAAGTGGTGGCTCGCTAAGACCTAAATTTTGCGAAATTTGCTCTGCTGAACAGCCCCAAAATAGCAAAATGCTAAATAGAAAAATGATAAATTTTTTCATATTTGTCCTTGAAAATTTAGGCGATTTTATCGAATTTTATCTTATAATGATCGCAAATTTAAGCAAAAAGGAACGATATGGATCATAACGCACTTTTGACACAGCTTGGCTACAACATAGATGAAACGACCACTGAGCATATGCGTAGAATTTTAAATAACACTGACGGCCTTTTGCCAAAGAGTGTGATTGAGCTAAACGATCATCTAAAGCCACACCTTTGCTTTGTAGCGATGAGCGGGAGTGAGGATAGGCTAAAGATAAAAAACGTCGCAACCGTCAAAGAGATAAAAGAGCGGGTTGATGAGATCATCAAAAGCTGGGCAAATAAATACAAAATGGATATCAAAAAGATAAACGAAACTACATACTACATAATAGGAAAAATTAAATGAAATATGACATTGTTATTATTGGATTTGGTAAGGCTGGCAAGACGCTAGCTGTAAAGGCTGCCGCGCTTGGCAAGAAAGTCGCGCTAATCGAGAGATCGCCAAAGATGTACGGAGGCACTTGCATAAACGTGGGCTGCATACCGACAAAACGCCTAATCACAGCTGCAAAAGAGGCGATATATGCAGACAATAGCGTTGAAAACGAGTATTACACGCTTAGTATCGAAAACAAAAATAAGCTAATCTCAGCTTTAAATTCTAAAAACTACGCGATGCTAAATGATAAAGAAAATATCGATGTGATCGATGGTGTTGGCTCGTTTAAAGATAAAAATAGCATCCTAGTTACAACCTCAAATGGCGAGCAAAAAGTCGTTGAGGGCGAATTTATCATCATAAACACTGGTTCAAAAGAGGCAAAAGCGCCATTTGAGATAGTAAATTCAAACGTTTTTTCAAGCAAAACATTGCTTGATCTAAAAAATTTACCAAAGCATATAGTCATTGTTGGCAGTGGATTTATCGGCATCGAGTTTGCATCGATGTTTGCAAATTTTGGCTCAAAAGTGACCATCGTCGGACGCTCACCACTTCTAAAAAACGAAGATGAAGATATAGCTAAAAGCGTAAAAGATGCGCTAAACGTGCAAGGCGTCGAAATTTTAGAGGGCTGCGAGATAGAGAGCCTAAAAGACAATGCGCTAAATTTCAAACAAGATAATGAAGATAGGATTATTAAGGCAGATGCGTTCTTAGTAGCGCTTGGCAGAGTGGCAAATTTAGATGATCTAAATTTAAAAGCAGCTGGCATCGAGCTAAATGAAAAAGGCTTTATAAAGACAAATGAGCGCCTTCAAACAAATGTGTCAAACATCTACGCAGTGGGCGACGTGCGCGGCGGAGAGCTTTTTACCTACACTAGCTTGGATGATTTTAGGATAGTTTTCTCGCAAATTTTTGGCGATAAAAAACGCACCACACAAAACAGAAGCATCCACGCAAATGTGCTATTTACCGACACTCCACTAGCAAGAGTTGGCGTAAATGCAAAAGAAGCTAGCAAGCTTGGGCTAAATTTCAAGGAGCTAAAGCTTAGCATGGCGGCAGTGCCAGGAGCAAAGGTGCTAAATCACGATGTAGGTATGCTAAAAGCGATCGTTGAAGCAAGTAGCGGCGAAATTTTGGGGGCGAGCTTTCACTGCATCTACGCAAATGAGATCATAAATGAGATCGTGATCGCTATGAATTTAAAAGCAAATGCAAATTTCTTTAAAAACCAAATTTTCACTCACCCAAGCATCAGCGAAGCCCTAAATGACTTGTTTGGACAATACTAAAAGGACAAAAATGAAAAAATATCTACTACTTTTAACTGCTCTATTTTTCACAGGCTGCTTAAATGTCATCGGCATAGGGGATACGCCAAAGCAAGATGACTCATGGCAGCAGCCAAAGGACGAAAAAGTGGTGCAAAACAAAGAGCAAATTTCAAAAAATGCTATCGATCTTTTAACACCAAAGTGCGAGAGCGGCGATGCTGAAGCGTGCAACGACTTGGGCGTAAATTTTGAGCTTATGAAAGAGTATGACAACGCTTACGCAAACTACAAAAAGGCTTGCGATGCGAAGGTGCAGCTTGCTTGCTCAAACCTTGGCACGCTCTATGAAAACGGTCTTGGCGTAAAAAAAGATCCAAAAAAAGCGGTAGAAATTTACAAAGATAGCTGCAACAGTGGCGGTGTGCAAGCTTGCTATCATCTAGGCAATGCCTACCGCAAGGGCGAGATCGTAAAACAAGACTACTATCTTGCGATGGAGGCCTACACAAACGCTTGCAACGCTGGAGATCTGCCAAGCTGCGCAAATATCGGTGCGATGTATGAGCTAGGACTTGGTATGAACAAGGACGAAAAAAGAGCTTATGGAATTTACAAAGTTGCTTGTTTTCGCGGTCTAAACAAGGCGTGCCCACAGATGAAAAGACTAGGCGCAAAGCTTGGCATGTAAGCAGGAAAATAAGTGAAAAAAGTTTTAAATTTTGGGCTTATCGTAGCTGCTAGCTTTATGCTAAGTGGCTGCTGGTCGTGGCAAAAGATGGTGAGCTTTGGCTTTTGGCAAAGTGATGAGGAGGCTAGGGCGGAGCGTCTTGAGCTTGAAAAAGAGAAGATGGTGCAAAACTGCGAGAGTGGAAATAGCATCGACTGCAACAACTTAGCTGTAAATTTTAGCAACGAAAAGGACTTTGTAAAGGCAAAAGGCTACTATGAAAAGGCTTGCAACGCTGGGCTTGCGACTGCTTGCTCAAATTTGGGTCAAATTTACGAGCAAGGGCTAGTCGATGAGCAAAAAGATATCGAAAAAGCTCTAAAGCTTTATAAACTAGCTTGCGATAGTGGCGACGGCGTTGGCTGCTACAACGAGGCTATGGGGCTAAAGTCATACATCGAAAGCGAAAATTTAAAAACTCATAAGATAGATAGAACTAAGGCCGAGGCTAGGGTGCTAAGGCTTTTGGCAAAGAGCTGCGAGCTTGAGTATGCGCAGTCTTGCTTCTTGCTTGCGAAGCTAAGCGGCGATGAAACAAAGGCGGACGCACTTTATAAAAGAGCCTGCCAACTTGGCAAATGCGTGGATAAAAAGTAAGAATTTGTGTAGCTTAAATTTATAAAAGCTACACAAAGTTAAATTTAGTTTAATCCACTAAGTCTATATCCCACACCTGAGATGTTTTTGATGAGGTCGGCGTCAGTTTTTGCCCTTATCTTTTTGATAGTCATTCTAAGTGCTTCGTTGCTCATCGATTTTTCGCTCCAGACGTAGTTTTCTATCACTTCGTAACTCACCACTTTTTCTATATTACTCACGAGCAAAAAGAAGAGTTTTGCCTCATTTTTTGGCATCTGCACCTCTTCGCCATTTTTAAAAAGCTGCTTACTCTTCATATCGTATTCGTAAATTTCTTTAAATTTGATCCTGCTTTCAAAAATATCTTTTGTCGCTATTATGATCTTGGTTTGAAGCTCTTTACATAGTTTTGCAACCTCGCTTTGTGTGCCAGCGCCTGCGTGTAAGAACTTTGTTTGGCACCTTGCAACAGTGGTGGTGGCTCTAGCTGTCTTTTATATCCATGTCTTTGCTAAGAAGCGGTGCAGTTTTAAATTTTATGTGGAGAAATTTATTAAATTTGGTTACTTCAACCCAAAAACTTTTATGTTAAAGGTTGTGTGGATCTTGTCGTTTTCGCCCTTCATGACGATAGGAAATTCTGCTTTTATGATGCTGTCATAGCTGCTAAGTGCGTCTAAAAAGTCATAAAATTTTTGTGGGGTTTTAAGCGAGCTAGTGACATTTAGGCGGTATCTAAAAAACTTCTCAGTTGCGTTATTCTCGCCTTCTTCTATCTTGCTAAGGCTCACTTCGCTAAAAAATTGTGATGCGAAATTTATAAATTTATCCTTATCAAAAGCTGTATCATAAGCCAAGATGATAGCACCATCTTTTTGTCTTGTCGCTTCAAGTGCTTTAAATTTAGCTTCAAATTCATTTTTTACCTTCGTATATGATGAGGTTTGCGAGTAGTTTTGTCTTGAGAGGCTTTTAAATTCTTTTATGTTTGGCACGATAAAGCCAAATATCATAATGAAGCAAACTATGATAAAAGCAAATATAAAAAGTAGAAGCTTTACTGGGTCGATTTTTTCTAAGCTCGTATCTTTTTTACTCATTATATCCCTCAGAATTATCAATCTTATTTGTGCTTATAAAGCCGTACCAGCCGTTTTTGCTCTGATAAAAGCTAGTGTTTGACGTGGTGAAAATCGACCTTAGCGGCGAGGCTAAGAGCTGGTTAAAGACATCCTTTGTTGGCGTTATGCCGCGGATGATGAGTGAGTTTTTATCCATAAAGACCTCTTCAAGCGTGATGCTATCAGGCACAAGGTCAAAAAGGTTGTGCAAGCTTTGCTTTAGGATGGAATTTGACGTAAAGATGTCGTTTGCAGAGTCTATCTGCACGGCAAGTTTGGCTGAAATTTCATCCGTGGTAACTATCTTTTGGCTAAGCTCTTTTTGCTCGTTTGCTAGAAATTCTATATTTTTTTTGGTTGAGTAGTTTTTATAAACGATGAAGAAATTTGCCACCAAAAGCACCACAAAGACAAAGCCGATGAGGCTTAGCCAGAGCTTACTAAAGATAGAGAGAAGCGGTCTTGGTTCTGGAGTGATGAAGCTAAATTTCATAGTGTTATCTCTTCTTGCATGATCTCATTCATGATGTGATTTGTGTTGATCGGATAGCTTGATGTCTCTACAAATAGCTCAGATTGCAGGTATTGTAAAAATGTCGCGCTTGTCTTTGTATTTTCAAAAACGATGATCTGCTCGATAAAATCGCCGCCGTAGATCGGATTTTCATAAAATTCTTTCATGGCCTTTGCAATGTAGTCAAACATCTTCATATCGCGCCCAAATATCGCTACTGACTTCTCGACATTGGTCGAAGTTGGCATGTTTAGCTCGTAGTTTAGATCTTCAAATTCTTTTGGCTTATCGTCGCTTAAGAAATCATCCAAACTCTTGAAATCATCAAGCGCCGTTGCGCCATCTTCTTCTTTGACGATAAGGTTGTCGATGTCTGTTATATCCTCTTCTTTTAGGCTTTCGATCTCTTCGTTGCCCTCTTCAGCGTCACTCATATTTAAAAACGTAGAGAGCTTCATCTGCTTATCTTTAAATATCGCAAGCGCAAAAGAGTGCGAGTGGATGTAGAGATATAGCGTGGTTTTTGGCGAAATTCCACGCTTTAAAAGCTCGTGAAAGAGCAGGGCGATAGGCGAGTAGATAAGATCGACACTACCTTGCCCAAAGAGGTTTTTATATCTTCTTATAGCGTTTAAATTTGCATATATGCTCCAGCTATCTTGCATCACAAGGCTGGTTAAATTTTGCGTGTTGATGTTAAATTTTTTATACTCGTCAAAGTTAGCAGTAGGCAGCGCACCTTGTGAGTCGTCATTAAAAAAGAGCGAAACATAGACGCCAAAATAGGTCTTTTCTTGCTCTTCTATGTATTTTAAAACTTTTTCATCGACACTATCGATGCTTATGTCTGTAAATTTAGCATTTATGGTTTTTATAAGCTTGCCATTTCTAAAGACCTGACCGTAAAAAACGCACTCATTACCCTCGATCACGGCGCTTAAGAAAAGGTTTGAAAAAAGCTTTTTGATGCTAAAAGACATAACTCTCCTAAATTTAGTGCATTATTTTTGATATGTTAGCTAAAAAGGGATTAAATAAGTTTAAAACAGCTCGTTTTTTAGTTTTGCAAACGCCTCTTTCATCTTCAGAGCTTCGCTTTTTAGCTCCTCATCAAGCAGTGCAGAATTCTTTAAGCTTTCAAAATCCTCTATCATCACATCACACATCATTTTGATGCGCTCATTATCAGCCTTACTGACGCCATTTTGGCTCATTTTTTTGATGCGTTCAAGATACTCTTTGCCATTTTTTATGTATGAGCTAAATTTCATAGCTGTCTTGCTTTGATTAAGCGTGGTGGCGGCCATTTTGTTGTAGGCGTCAAGATCAAGGGCGTTTTGGCTTAAATTTATAGCCTTTTCATACTCTTTGCTCTCGTAGTAAAATTTCGCTTCAAGGGCGAGCTTGTAGGAGTTGTCGCTGTAAAAAAAGAGCCCAAACAAGGCTATTATAAAAATGGCTATAAAGATAGAAATTTTATTTTTCATAAATTTCGTCCAAAATTTCTCTTATCTCATCGCTTATTTGCGGATTTTTATGCGCATATTTTTTCCACCAAATTTTTAAATTTGACCTAAAGTCCTCTTTATTTTGCAGCACGCTCTTGCCACCGTCATTTTGTGAGGCCTGCCAAAGCTCGTTTTGTATCTTCTCTTTTGCCTCTTTTTGTTCTAAACTTGCCACGCTAAAAGGGGCTGAGAGGCTAAAATTTATAGTTGAAAATGGCTTTGGAAGTATCATCTTATCCCAGCTTTTAAACTCCCAAAACGAGTTTGCTTCGAAATTTAGAGCATAAATTTCGCAAGATGACTTTTGCGCGATCACTGCAGCTCCGTCTGCTACGCTATGTCTTGGTCCGCGTGGTCCATCTGGTGTGATGATGACGTCGTGGCCTTGCTTTATCTCTCTTAGGGCTTCTATAAGCGCCTTTGCACCGCCTTTTGAGCTGCTACCTCTAATGGTGCCGATGCCAAAAAATTTGATTATTCTGGTGATTAGCTCGCCATCTTTGTGGTCGCTTATTATCACCTTGCCTTGTTTTCTGTTTTGGCTGCTCCACCAGCGTCTGTAAGCAAAGCTCATAAAGCTAAGTCTGCCGTGCCAAAAGACGACGACGCAGCCATTTTGTGGCAAGAAATTTGGAGTGTAGCTTTTTTTGCAGGTTAGAAAAATGAGCCACATCAAAATGTAGATGAAAAAGACGCCAGCATTTAGGGCGACCTTTTCAAGGGTGTTTTTAAATTTGCAGCTCGCCATACAAAACCATTCGTTTTGGATTTGTGATCTTTACTTTTTGCGTAGTGCCAAGAAGCTCTTCGCTGCCATCAACTTGAACTAAAAAGTTGTTAAAACTTCGCCCAGCAACGCCGCCATTTGCCCTTAGCTCTTCAAAATATACATCAAAAATTTTATCTTTTTGCGCTGCCACGATCTCGTCTAAAATTTCGCTGTGGCGATTTTGCAGACGCGTGAGCCTTTCTGAGGCGGTTTTATCATCTATTTGATTTGTAAAAGTAGCTGCCTTTGTAAGCGGACGAGGTGAATACTTAAAGCTAAAAATTTGCTCAAACCTAACTTGCTCAAGCACGTCCATCGTATCTTCAAATTCGCTTTCGCTCTCGCCTGGAAATGCGACTATGATATCAGTTGAGATGCTGACGTCTGGGCACATCTTTCTAAGTCTTAGCGCGCGGTCTAAAAACCACTCTTTTGTGTATCCGCGCTTCATCTCGCGCAAAACTTTGGTGTTTCCGCTTTGAAGTGGCATGTGCATTGACTTGCAAATTTTTGGGTTATTTGTGAAAATTTCAAGAAATTTATCATCCATGTGAAGTGGGTGCGGGCTTGTAAATCTTATCCTCTCAACGCCCTCTATCTCGCTTATCTTTACTAAAAGGTCGCTAAAATCGATATTTTCTTGCACACCTGAAAATCTTTTGCCGTAGTTATTGACATTTTGCCCTAGTAAAAATATCTCTTTTGCGCCGCTTTTTGCGGCCTTTTCTACCTCTTTTAAGATGAGGCTTGAGGGGATAGAAATTTCATCGCCTCTGGTGTGTGGGACGATGCAGTAGGTGCATTTTTTATCGCAGCCGATTGAGATGTTGATGTGGCTTTTATATGGCGAGCCTCTAAACTCGCCAAATGCGTATTCACTCTCGTCGTGGTTGATGTCGGTCGAGATAAATTTAGGCGTATTTACCGCCTTTGTGATCTTGCTAACATTTCTTGCGCCAAGGACAAAATCAACATAAGGCGCACGCTTGAAAATTTCACTACCCAAATGGCTTGCAGTGCAGCCGCAAACGCCTATCTTTGCACCTCTTTTTTTGGCTTTTTCAAAGGCTCCAACCTCGCTAAAGAGCTTATGAACTGGCTTTTCACGAACCGAGCAGGTATTTATAAGGATTAAATCAGCTTCTTCGATGTTTTGTGTTAAGGAGTAGTCTTCTTTTTGTGAGAGCTCGGCTATGATATGCTCGCTGTCGCGAACATTCATAGCACAACCTAGAGTTTGGATAAAGAGTTTTTTACTCATTAAAGTATATGCACTTCATACATATAATCGCTATCATCAAGCCCGTATTTCACGGTTCTGTGATAAACGCTTAGCCCTTTTTCTTCAAAGTGCTCAACTAAGGCGATTAGTTGTTTGTGCGTGTTTTCTTTATCAAAGTAGAAAATTTTCTGACCCTCTTTTTCGACAGCTGCCTCTATCTTTTCTAGTGAAATCGTTTTTGGTTTTGCGTCTAATTCGGCTCTTGCAAGTTTTAGCTCCATTTTTAATCCTTTCAAAATCTTAAATTTTAATCGGTCAATATACCCAAAACATCATAAAAAAAGGATTAAATAAAAGTTAATAACAAGCTTAAAGTTATTAAAAGTATGGCTTATGTATAATTTCAAAACTTCACGAAAAATCCCCGAAATTTATCGTCACAATGGAGAAAAAATGGAAAGAATTTCAGATATCATCGAGTCAATTGCAAATGAGAAAAATTTAGAGATAGAAGATGTAAAAGAGCGCGTCATAAGAGCCTTGATAAACACTGCAAAAAGGGTTTATGGGGAGAATTATGAGTATGACGTGAGCATCGATGCTAATAAAAACTTAAAGCTTTATCAAAAAATTTCAATCGTAGCAAACGACGATGAGAGGCTTGCTGAAGACAATGAACACTTTTTAAGCTTAAAAGAGGCTAAAAAGATAGATAGTGGCGTAGAGATCGGAGATGAGCTCACTTACGAGCTAAGCCTTGATAATCTCGGCAGAACAGCCGCTCAAACGCTTCACAAGGAGCTTGAGTATCACATCCAGCGCCTAGTCGAAGAGAAAATTTTACAAAAATATAATGAGATGAGCGGTCACATGGTCTTTGGACCAGTTGTTAGGGTAGATAACGATGAAAACACATTTATCGAGATAGACGAGCTTCGTGCCATCTTGCCACGTAAAAACCGCATAAAAGGCGAGAAATTTAAAGTTGGCGACGTGGTAAAAGCGGTCATTAGAAAGGTTTTTACAGATAAAAATTTAGGCATAAAGGTCGAACTTTCAAGGACTTCACCTAAATTTCTTGAAGCGCTGCTAACTTCAGAAGTCCCTGAGATAAAAGATGGCGGCATCATTATCCAAGGAAGTGCGAGGATCCCTGGCGAAAGGGCTAAAGTAGCACTCATCTCAACCACTCCAAACATCGATCCAGTCGGCGCAACTGTCGGCACAAAGGGCGTTAGGATAAATGCCGTAAGCAAAGAGCTTCATGGTGAGAGCATCGATGCGATCGAATACACCACCGAGCCAGCGATCTTGGTAGCTCGCGCTATGGCTCCTGCGATCATCACATCTGTAAAGATCGAAGAAAATAAGGCGATCGTGACACTTGCGAGCGAACAAAAGAGCAAGGCTATCGGCAAAAATGGCATAAATATCCGCCTAGCAAGCATGCTAACTGGCTACGAGATCGAGCTAAACGAGCTTGGCTCTAAAACTGGTAGCGGCGATAGTGACGGCGGAATGGTCAAGGATCTAAAAGCACTCTTTGGTGACAACTAATGAAATTTCAAATAAGAAAAGCGACTAGAGGCGATATTGACGTGATCTGTGAGCTTGTAAGAGAGCTTGCTAGCTATGAAAAGATGAGTGATCAAGTCACTTTTACAAATGAAATTTTTGCAGACTCTATCTTTAATAAAAATCACGCAAAAGCTCTTATCTGCGAGAGTGAGGGCAGGGCTATTGGCTACGCTATCTATTTTTACACATTTTCTACATTTTTGGGGTTTGGCGGAATGTATCTTGAGGACATCTACGTCAAAAAAGAGTTTAGAAATCAAGGTATCGGCAAGGCATTTTTTAAATTTCTAGCTCAAATTTGCAAGGATGAAAATTTAAAGAGGCTTGAGTGGTGCTGCCTAAACTGGAATGAGCCAAGTATCAAATTTTATGAAAGCATGGGCGCTAAAAATCAATCTCTTGAGTGGAGAACCTACCGCTTAGACGGCGAAAATTTAGAAAAGCTGGTAAATTTATAGTTTCTAATAAAAGCTCAAATTTGCTTTGAAATTTGAGCTTGCTGGTGATTAAAATTTAGGTGATTAAAATTTATATGTATATCCCATATAAAGACCCACATTTGTCTCTTTTATTTTTGCATTGTTATATTTTGTTATAGAGCTATATTTTGTTCTATCAGCTTTTAGACCAAACTCAACCGCATTGTTTTCGTTGATAGAGTACTCAGCACCAATTCTTGCACCTAGCATCCAGCCATTTATACTAGCTTTTTCAGAGCCATCATAAATATCAAATACATCCATTTTGAGCTTTGAGTAGCCAGTGTAGCCACCAAGAACTAGTTTAAGATCTTTTGCTACGCTTGGAGTGTAGTCAGCTCCTACTATAAATTTATGTGTTTTCCATTTTACTATTGTGCCATCTTCGTTGCCAAGTGACTTTTTAGCTTGAAAGTCATATATGTAAGCTCCATAAACTCTAGCTACATCAAAGTCATAACCAGCTTTTATGCCAAGACCTGGTTGTGCTTTTTTGACTTTTGATGTGCCTTTGTTGCTTAAGTTTGATCCAAAAGAGTAGTCCCCTTCAACTCCTACAAAGGCTCCTTGCGCTAAAGCAGCGGCACTAGCTAGGCTTAAACCTAAAGCAACCTTTAAAACTACATTTTTCATTTTTACTCCTTATTTAAAAAAATGTTACGCGACTATTTTAAGTTTTCTTATATTAAATAAAGTTTAAATATTCAATGAAATTAATAAAAAACATAAAATAATTCAATTGTTTTCTTATCAGAATAAAATTTATAAAATCACTCAAAAAGAAGGAGTGTAAAGTGGCTAAGATGACAAAACGTGATATGGCTTATCATTTAGACGTTGATGTCGCAACGCTTTACAACTGGCGAAAACACAAGCCAAACCTTTATCGTATCGTGATGCTTGGATTTAAATTTGATGAGCTTATAGAGCAGAGCAAAAAGACTTGCAACGAGCTTTGCGAATATGAAAATTTAATCAATCAAGACATAGAAAAATTTAGTAAATAATCGTTTAAAAATCGTAATCTCTTTTATAATTACAAGTGTTGAAAAATTCAAAATTTCTAAGATATTTTTGGCTGGATATTTTAAGTGAAAAAATTTGAGCTCAAAGCAAGCGCTTCAAGCTCAGTCAAATTTACTCGTTTAGGATAGAGAGAAGCTCTTTGTTGTCTTTTGTTTTTAGCATTTTTGCGTATAAGAATTTAAGCGCTTCGACGTCGTCCATAGTAGCGATCGCAGAGCGAATAGCCCAAATTTTTTGAAGCTCATCAGGCTTTTGAAGTAGCTCTTCTTTTCTGGTGCCTGATTTTAGCACGTTGATAGCTGGGTAAATTCTGCGGTCTGAGATGTTGCGGTCAAGCACGATCTCGCTATTTCCAGTGCCTTTAAACTCTTCAAATATCACTTCATCCATACGTGAGCCAGTGTCGATAAGTGCTGTTGCGATGATGGTTAGAGAGCCGCCGTGCTCGATATTTCTAGCTGCGCCAAAGAAGCGTTTTGGCTTGTGAAGTGCGTTTGCATCCACGCCGCCTGTTAGCACCTTACCGCTTGGTGGGGTCACTGTGTTGTAGGCACGTGCTAGACGTGTTATGCTATCAAGCAAGATGATGACATCTTTGCCCATCTCAACTAGACGTTTTGCCTTTTCGATGACAAGCTCTGCTACGCGGACGTGATTAAGCGCTGGCAGGTCAAATGTCGAGCTAAATACCTCGCCTTTTACGCAGCGCTGCATATCGGTAACTTCTTCTGGTCTCTCATCGACTAGAAGCACCATTAGCTGGGCTTCTGGGTGATTTTTAGCGATGCCGTGAGCTAGCTCTTTCATAAGCTCAGTTTTACCACTTCTTGGAGGTGCGACGATGAGGCCACGCTGACCCTTGCCAATAGGTGTGAAAAGGTCAAGCACACGGCCTGTTAGCTTCATCGGATCATACTCTAAATTTAGCTTTTCAGTTGGGAAAAGTGGGGTTAGGTTATCAAAGAGTGGCCTCTCTTTCGCGTCTGCTAGAGGCATATAATTTACCGCTTCGATCTTTAAAAGGGCGTAGTATTTTTCTTGATCTTTTGGCTCTCTTACTTGGCCGGTGATGATGTCGCCCACACGAAGTGCAAATTTGCGGATCTGCGAGTTTGAAACATAAGCGTCGTTTGAGCTGTCGCTTAAATTTGCATCAACAGCCCTTAAAAAGCCGTAACCCTCGTTTGTGATCTCTAAAATTCCAGTAAATAGTATAAAGCCGCCTTGTTTTGTCTGGGTTTTTAGTATCTCAAATATCAAATCCTGCCTGCGAAATTCGCGTGGATTTTCGACGCCAACGCCATTTGCTATCTGCACTAGCTCATCTAAGCTAAGCGTTCTTAGCTCTTCGATCTTGTGTCCGTCGACTGGTACGTGAGTTCTTGATGCTTGATGTTTTTTTGTAGTTTTTGTGTTTTGAGCAGCACTTTGCTCGGTTTGGTTGTTGTTTTCCATTTTTCCTCTTTAAATGCGGGGATAAGATTGCAGAATTCTGGGCTTCAAAAGTTTTTTGAAAGTTTTGGCATTTTATAAAAATAAAACTTTGTTGTCAAGAAATGCCACAACCAAAGTCGCTAAAATAGGCAAATTTGCAGGCAAAATGACCTGCAAATTTAAATTTAATGTTCGCTCTTTAGCCCAGCGCCGCACATCGAGATGATGCTTCTGCCCTCTATCTTGTGTGATTTTGCGTAGCTTGCGTAGATCGCTGCTGTGGTGTGCTCGACGTAAAAGCCGCGACTTGCTAGGAAATTTCTAGCTGGCTCAATATCCTCTTCTTTTATCGTGATCACCTTGCGTTCTCCTGCGTAACGGCTAGCTAATATCTCAGCGCCACGAGCAGGTTTTGCGATCGCTATGCCCTCGGCTAAAGTTGGCTCTGGCTTGATCGCAAGTGGCTCGTTTGTTGCCCCTAAAAATGGTGCACACTTCTTGCTTTGAACGATGAAAATTTTAGGTAGTTTTTTGATCACTCCAGCCTCAAATAGCTCATTTAGCGCGATCTCGCAGCCAAGTAGCAAGGTGCCGTTGCCAACTGGCAAAAAGAGATTTTCAGGGACAAAGCCAAGCTGCTCGTAAATTTCATATATATATGTTTTAGTGCCTTGGTAAAAAAGCGGGTTAAATACGTGGTTTGCGTAAAATATGCCATCATCTTTTGCCCTTTTTCTGCAAGCATCTGCCGTCTCGTCGCGTGTGCCGTCAAAGACAACCGCCTTTGCGCCGTAGTACTCAAGCATCTTTATCTTTTTCTCGCTTGTGCCTTTTGGGACGTAAATTTCACACTCAATGCCAGCTCTAGCAGCGTATGCAGCGACTGAGTTTCCAGCGTTTCCGCTGCTATCTTGCAAGATCTTTTTAATGCCATGAGTTTTACAAAACCAAATAAGCATCACCGCACCTCTATCTTTAAAAGAGAGCGTTGGCATCGCATAGTCCATTTTAAGGTAGAGCGAGTCATCAAATTTCACGCTCTTTGTTAGCCCCTCGCCAAGGCTGATGTTGCGCCAGAGCTCATTTTTGATAGGGAAAAACTCGCGGTATCTAAATAGGCTAAACTCGCGCTGGTCGATCAAATTTAGATCAAATTTGGCCGCTTTAAACTCCAGATCATAAAGCCCACCGCACTCGCACGCAAATATAGGCGTCTCAAAATCTGCGCTCTTGCCGCACTTTGAGCAGATAAATTTAGGCATTTTTGCTCCTTTTAAATTTTTCTATCAAGTATCGCTGTGGCTTCGATCTCTAGCAGGCAGCCAAAGTGAAGTTTGTTTGTCGGCACTACGACGCGAGCTGGCTTATGCTCGCCAAAAAATAGCGCATACTCATCATCTATCTCGTCCCAAAAGTCGATATCTGGCGTATAGATGCGGCACATCAAGATATCGTTTCTTGTCGCATTTGCCAGCTTTAGCACGTTATCAAGGTTTTTTAAAGCCTGCCTTGTTTGCGCCTTTAGTCCTTCTGGGATCTGCCTAGTCTCTGGGTCCATGCTAAGCTGTCCTGAGATGTAGAGGATGCCGTTGTGCTCGGTCGCTAAAGAGTAGTGAGCCTTTTTCTTTTTTGAAATTTCGGTTTCGTAAATTTTCATATTTTCTCCTTAAAAATTTAAAAAATTATAGATAAAAAATTATTATTACCACTTAAATTTCACAAATTTTCATAAAAAATTATATTTTTTCTTATCGAAAATTTAAAAATATTTTGGCTAAACTTAAACAAAAACAAAAGGCGCCTGATGCATCCTATATTAAAGGCATTTATCCCAACGGCAAATCTCATACAAAAAAGCTCGCCATTTGCCTGCGAAGTCGTGCTGCACGATCTCTCTCACCCGCAACGCTCAGTCGTCTATGTAGCTGGCGACGTCACTGGCAGAAAGGTTGGACAAAGTTTTGACCACCTTGTAAGCGAGGTCTTAAACAGCAAAAATTTCAAAGATGACTACGTGGCAAACTACTTTTTTACAAAGGATGAAAAGCTGGTGAAGTCCTCAACTGCATTTATCAGAGACGAGCACGGAGGGATCATAGGGGCGATATGCGTAAATGTCGATGCGAGCGTGGCAAAGAGCCTTTTTGAAATGGCTGGAAATTTCTTAAAAACGAGTGAAAATGAGCCAAAGAGCGAGCAAAACGACGATGTGATGCAGATCGTTTTAAATTTGATCGACAAGATCATCGCCAAAAACGATGGCAAAAAGCTCAAAAAGGAGCAAAAGCTAGAGCTCGTGGGCTTTATGAACGAAAAGGGCATTTTTAACATAAAGAGCGCTATCGAGGTCGTGGCAGCCAAGCTAAACGTCTCAAAGATCACGATATATGGCTATTTAGACCAGCTTAAAAAGAAGCGCCCGTGAAGTGTAGGTGCGCTCACTGCAAGCAAAGCTTTGACGAAAGCGTGATGATAGAAGCTAGTGGCGGGCTTAAGTTTTGCTGCGCTGGCTGCAAAGGCGTCTATGAAATTTTAAATGAAAGTGGCCTTGGCGAGTTTTATGAACGACTTGGCAAAAACACGCTAAATCCTGCAAGTAGCGGTGCAAATGTCAAAAATTTAGCGGCAAATTTTAGCGAGCTAGTGACAAAAGAGGGCGAGTTTTCTAAAATCTCGCTTCTGATTGACGGTATCACCTGCTCGGCGTGCATTTGGCTGCTTGAAAAGGCACTTTTTAGCCTGCCTGGAATTTTGGAGGTAAATATCAACTCGCTTAGTCAAAAGGCGGTCATTGTTTTTGACGAGCAAGAGCTTTTGGTAGAGCAGATAGTTGAGAAAATTTACGCCGTTGGCTACACTCCAAAGGCCTATGTAACGAGCCAAAAAGAGGACGAGCTAGTCAAAAAAAGGCGAAATTTCTACGCAAAAGCGCTTGTTGGCGTCTTTGCCACGATGAATATCATGTGGCTGGCGATCGCGCAGTATGGCGGCTACTTTAGCGGTATCAGAAGCGATGTGAAGGACCTGCTAAGCTTCGCGCAGTTTGTGCTGGCAACGCCTGTGCTTTTCTATACTGGTAGCGAGTTTTTTAAGGGGGCAAAAATCGCCATTAAAAATGCCTCGCCAAATATGGACCTGCTCGTTATTACTGGGGCTAGCATAACATATATCTACTCGATTTTTGCGATGCTTACGAGAAGCGGCGAGAGTTATTTTGACTCGGTTGCGATGATCATAACCTTTGTTTTTATCGGTAAATTTTTAGAAATTTTAGGCAAGAAAAAGGCGCTTGAGACCTCAAATTTCTTAAGTGATATGCTGCTTGCAAAAGTGTGCGTTTTAGAAGATGGCAAGGACATTTTAAAAGAGCCAAAGGATGTAAATTTAGGCGAAAATATCGTGCTTAGATCAGGCGAGAGAGCGCTGCTTGATGGGGTGGTGCTTAGTGGCGAGGCGAGCGTGGATAGCTCAAGCTTAACAGGTGAGAGTTTGCCACTTTTACTAAGCTCTGGGGGCGAGGTAAAAAGTGGCGTTGTCTGTCTAAACGGGCAGATCGTCTATGAGGCAAGGCAAATTTTTAAAAACTCATACCTTAATAAGCTTATAAATTTACTTCAGAACGCAGAGCTAAAAAAGCCAAATATCGAGCTAGCAGTCAATAAAATCGCCTCGAAATTCTCTCTTGGCGTGCTTGTTCTAGCGTTTTTTACATTTTGGTTTTGGTACTTTAAATTTAGCTTTTCAGAAGCGGTGGTGACAGCCGTGAGCGTCATCGTGATCGCTTGCCCTTGTGCGCTTGCTCTTGCCACGCCAGTTAGCAGCGTTTGCGCCCTTGGGGTTGCCTTTAAAAACAAGGTGCTTTTTAAGGAGGCTAAATTTTTTGAAAGCCTTGCAAAGTGCGATGTGGCGGTATTTGACAAGACTGGGACGCTCACAAAGGCTAAATTTGAAGTGAGCGAGTTTTTTATAAAAGAGAGCGTGAGTATTGATAAAATTTACTCGCTTTGCCTCATCTCAAACCACCAAATAAGCGTGGCGGTGGCCGAGTTTTTAAAGCAAAAAGGCGCAAAAAAAGTTGAGCTTGAAAATGCAAATTTAAGCGTGGCAAAGGGAGTTAGCGCTGATATTATGAGTGAAAGCTTTGTGGCTGGAAGTAGGCGCTTTTTGGCTGAAAATGGGGTGAAATTTGATGAGAGCGAAGAAAATGTGAGCTTTTTTGTGGGCAAGCAGGGCGAGCTGGTGGCTAAATTTTACCTAAAAGATAGCGTAAAGCCCGAGGCAAAGGCTTTGATAGATGAGCTAAAGAGTGCTGGTATGAAGGTGTGTATCCTAAGTGGCGACGTGCAAAATGTGGTAAAAAACGTGGCAGATGAGCTTGATGTGAGCGAGTTTAGGGCAGGGATGCTGCCTGATGAGAAGGCTAAATTTATAGCTGGTCTCAAACATCAAGGCAAAAAGGTGCTAATGGTAGGAGACGGCATAAACGACGCAGCCGCGCTTAGCCTTGCTCACGTGGCTATTTGTATGGGAAGTGGTGCCGCGGTGAGCTTAGAGAAAAGCGACGTGGTGCTACTTGATGATAGCCTGCAAAGCCTTTCAAAAGCGGTGAAAATTTCAAAATTTACCTACAAAACGATAAAGCAAAATTTACTTTTTTGCCTGCTTTATAACGCCCTTAGCCTGCCATTTGCCGTGTGTGGCTACGTCATGCCGCTATTTGCCGCGCTTTTCATGTCGGCAAGCTCGCTAAGTGTCATACTAAACTCGCTTTTTATAGTTAGAAAATTTAAGGATAAATAGTGGATACAACGACTCTTGCGATGCTTGTTTTTATCTCGGTTTTGATGGGGGCGGCCCTACTTTTTGGCGTGCTTTGGGGGATAAAAAATAGGCAGTTTGAAGACTACCGCAAATTTTTAGACGGAGCAAATTTAGATGGCGAAGACGCGCTAAATGAAGCCTATGCGCTTGAACTTCGCAAAAAAGAGGCGCTAAAAAAGAGGCTAGAAGCTAGCAAAAAGGAGCATGAAGGCAAGGGCGAGCATGATGAGGCCGACAAAAAACTCTAAAACTTTCCAAGAGATGGGCCTTGCAAAAATGGGCGCTAAAAACCTAGCCAGATAGCCAAGTGTGAAGAAAAAACAAAACGAGGCAAGACTAGCTCCCACGCCAAATATCAAATTTTCATCTTTAAATTTAGTAGAAACCGAGCCTATTAGGATCATGGTGTCAAGATAGACGTGAGGGTTTAGCCAGGTAAAAGCGAGCGTTAAAAGGATATTTTTCTTTAAATTTGATCTGGCATTTTCGCCGCTGGTATCCATGCTAAGGTCCTTAAAAAAGCACGTGTGAAAGCTCTTTAGTGCGTAAAAAAGTAAAAATAAAAAGCCGCCATATAGGGCGATTTGCTTGATGATAGAAAAATTTTGCACTAGGCTAGCAAGTCCAAAAACTCCTGCAAAGATCAAGAGGGCATCGCTAATAGCGCAAATAAGGCAGATGATAAAGATATTTTCTTTTTTTATGCCCTGTTTTAACACAAATGCGTTTTGCGCGCCAATGGCTAAAATGAGCGATAAAGAGGTGAAAAATCCAGATATAAATGCTTGCAAATTTATCCTTTTCGCTAAAGTTTGGCTTAAATTTAGCGAAATTTAACTTTATCATAACCATAAATTTATGCCTTTTTTTATAAAATCAGCAAATTAAAATTGCAAAAAGGAAAGCAGTTGCAAGCACTAGCCCTAAAATACCGACCGAAAAATTTTGACGAGCTCATCGGACAAGAAGCCGTAAGTAAGAGCCTAACTCACGCACTTGACGAAAACAGAGTGAGCCATGCCTATTTGTTTTCAGGCCTTAGGGGGAGCGGTAAGACATCGAGTGCTAGGATATTTGCAAAGGCTTTGGTCTGCGAGAAAGGGCCAACTTCTAGGCCTTGCGAGGTCTGCGCGCAGTGCGTGATGGCAAACGAGTCGCGCCACATGGACATCATCGAGATGGACGCAGCTAGCCACAGAAAGATCGACGATATAAGGGAGCTCATCGAGCAGACAAAATACGCTCCAAGCGCTGCTAGATATAAAATTTTTATCATCGACGAAGTGCACATGCTAACAAAAGAGGCGTTTAATGCCCTTCTTAAAACGCTTGAAGAGCCGCCAAGCTATGTTAAATTTATACTTGCTACCACCGACCCGCTCAAGCTGCCAACGACGGTTCTTTCAAGGACGCAGCACTTTAGATTTAAACAAATAAGCAGATATGAGATCGTAAAACATCTTGAATTTATCCTTAGCAAAGAGGGCGTGAGCTACGAGAGGGAGGCGCTTGAGATACTAGCTAGAAGTGGCGGCGGCTCGCTAAGAGATACGCTAACACTACTTGATCAAGCTATCATTTATGGTGCTGGCAATATCACAAAATCAAGCGTGGCGGAGATGCTTGGACTTCTTGATCCAAGTAGGATCGAGCAGATCATCGAACACGTTGCAAATGCCGATAAAAACGCCATTAGAGTGCTTGTGACCGAGCTTGAGACCTATGAGCCAGAGATGATCATAGATGAAATTTTGGCAAATTTAAAGCAGAGATTTTTAGACAATGATCCAAAATTTTCACTTCTTATATATGAGAGATTTTTTAGGATTTTGGCGCAGGCAAAGTCGATGCTAAGCGTATCAAGCGACAATGGCTTTGTGCTAATGCTTATGCTTTTTATGATGATAGAAGCGCTAAATCTGCAAGATATCGATGAAGCTATAAAGCTTGCTAAGAGCGAGCCTGGCGTGGCTGTGATCGAGCCAAAAGCTGGCGTGAGTGAGCAAATTTTAGCCGTAAAAGAGGCGCCAAAGACGCCATACGAGCAGTTTGTGGCGAAAATTTATGATAGAAGCTTTGAGCTTGGTGAAATTTTTAAAAATCACATAAGTTTTAGTTTTTTAAATGAAAATGAGCTTGGGCTAATCGTCAATGCAACTGGCGATGAGCTGGCATTTTTCAAAAAAAGCTGGGGCGTAATGCATGAAATTTTACATACAATTTTTGGTAAAAAAATCAAGATCGTAAATGCTAAGACGCAAATTTCAACCACAAAGCCAGAGCCTCAAACTCCGGCGCAAGAGCCACAGGACAAATATAGCTACCTTGACGAGGAGATCGCTAAGATAAAGGCTAGGCAGCAAGACGAGCAAAAAGATGAGCCAGCAAGCGAGCCTGCTGCGCCTGAAACTAGGGTAAATACGCTATCTCAGCCTCAAAATGACTTTGCAAAAGAGCTGATGTCGCTAAGTCAGAGCAAAAGCCCAGAGGAGCTTAAAAAGCAAAGAGAAGAGGGCGTGATAAAAGAGGCAAATAGGCTCTTTGGACAGCCTGAAGTGCAAAATAGCTAGGGATTTGGCTCTTTTATAATTTCTAAATAAAAGTGGTCAAATTTAGCTTTTTTATAAATTTATCTGCTGTGACAATATTGACTAAATGAAATCCTAAATTTATATTGCAAATTTAAAAGAGCTAGGGCTTATTAAATTTGAGCTTTTAATGAGGCAGATAAATTTAAAACTCTGGCAAATTTGCCCCCTTGTTTGCAAAATCAAATTTAGCTCAAATTTATCTGCTATGACTATTTTTATCTATAAGCTTTAAATTTCTAAATTTGCATGAGTTTAGTCTTATTAAATTTAAAATTTAACCTCGCTACCGCAAATTTTCCAAGCAAAACTAGTCGAAATTTGGCTAGCCGCCTTTGCTTTAATGCTTAAATTTAAAGCATAAATTTATCTGTTTTGGTCATTTGCTAAACAAAATCCAAAAACTTAAATTTGCAAAATTACACGTGTTATTGCTTATTAAAATTAAAATTTAGCCTTGTGTGCAAAGCCAAATTTATATGAAAATTTAGCTGTGTAAGTTTTATATTTCAAATCTGAAGTTTTAAATTTATTTTTAGGTGTAAGCTTAAAATTGTAAATTTAGATGTGCTAAGGCTTTGTGAAATTTAGCTCAAAATTTAACTATATAGATTTTATATTTAAAAGAAGTCTCCAAGCCCAAAATGAGCTTGGAGATTGCGTTTTAGCAAGAGAAGCAGGTTTTAAACTCATAAGCAGTTGGGCGTGCTTCGTAAGGCCAAACCTGAGTTTCAAATTTCATGTGCTGATAAGTGTCGATGAAAAGATCACTCATTATCGGTTTTAGGTATTCGTTATCGCGGATAAGCGCTTCAAGGCTGCCACGAAGTGTGTGTGGTAGCTGCTCGATGCCACGCTCTCTGATCTCATCTAGGTGAAGTTTAAATAAATTTTCATCCATCGGACCAACCGGCTCGTATTTGTTTTTAACGCCGTCAAGACCTGCCATTAGCATCGCTGAGAAGGCTAGATAAGGGTTTGCTGTGCTATCTGGAAATCTCATCTCAGCCCTAACTGACTTCTCGCCAGCTCCGTAAGGTATGCGGATGCTCGCTGAGCGGTTTTGGCTCGAGTAAGTGAGGATAGATGGCGCTTCAAAGCCTGGGATTAGGCGTTTGTAGCTGTTTGTGCTTGGGTTTGTGAAGGCTGCAACGCTTCTTGCGTGTTTTAAAACACCGCCGATGTAGTGCCTTGCAAAGTCACTTAAATTTGCGTAGTTGCCCTCTTTGTAGAATAAATTTTTGCCATCTTTCCAGACTGATTGATGCACGTGCATGCCGCTGCCATTGTCGCCATAAAGCGGTTTTGGCATAAATGTAACTGTCTTGCCGTTTAGGTGAGCGACCATGCGAACGACGTATTTGTAAATTTGAACGTTATCAGCAGCCTCGACTAAGTTGCCAAATTTCACACCGATCTCGCCTTGACCCTGCGCGACTTCGTGGTGTCCTAAAAATACTTCAAGGCCAACTTGCTCTAAAACTTGCATCATTTCAGCTCTTAGATCGACCATGCTGTCGATTGGCTGGGTCATCAAGTAGCCGCCTTTTCTGCGTGGGCGGTGACCTGTGTTGTAGCTATCTTTGAAGTCTGCAGCGTCGTTCCACTCGCCTTCTTCGCTATCTACTTGATACATCGCGCAGTTTGGGCTGTCGATGATTTTGACGTTGTCAAATACAAAAAATTCATTCTCAGGGCCAAAATATGCCTCATCGCCAAGTCCGCTATCTTTTACATATTGCATCGCTCTTTTTGCGATCGAGCGAGGGCATTTTTCATAAATTTGACCTTTGTAAATGTCGTAGATATCGCAAAAAACAACGACTGTGATGTCAGAGGTAAATGGGTCCAAAAACGCCGATGTCGCTTCTGGCTTCATTATCATATCGCTCTTGTCGATAGGCTGCCAGCCGTTCATCGAGCTAGCGTCCATTGGGATGCCGTTTGTGAAATTCTCTTTTGTAACAGCTTTTATGTTGTAGCTTATGCTGTGCCAAGCGCCGTTTAGATCGGTAAATCTAAAATCTACAAATTTAACTTCATTTTCTTTGCAAAAATCAAAAAAATGATCGATGTTTTGGACAAATTTTCCCATTTTTTATCTCCTTCTGGTTTTTAATTTTCGTATTGTATCACAAAATTTTATATTTAAGATTATTTTTATATTTTATTTGACCCCAAACTAAAATTTTACTAATTCTCTATCTCTGTTTTTAAATATCGCACACTTTGAATATCCCAAATTTCTAGCTATCTGCTCGCAAATTTCGCCGTTTTTACCGATATCTTCTTTGGCATGAGCGTCTGAGCCAAAGGTGATGGTGATGTCATTTTCAGCTATTAGCTCAAGTAAATTTACGCTTGGATATTGCTCGCCGATAGGTTTTCTAAAGCCAGCTGCGTTTATCTCGACGACTAAATTTGCCTCTTTTATCGCTTTTATAGCGTTTTTGGCTAGGATCCTGACATCTTTTTTGGGTAAAAATTTAAATAGCTTTAAAAGATCGATGTGCCCCATGATGTCAAATTTACCAAGCCTAGCTGATCTTTCTATGTGGTCAAAATACTCCTGCCAAATTTGATCCAAGTCTTTGCCCTCGTAGCCGCCGATAAATTCAGGGTTGTCAAACGCCCAGCCGTTAAAAAAATGCACAGAGCCTATTAGATAATCAACCTTTCTAGCAAAAACTCGCTCGTCCATAAAACCATCTAAAAAGTCCATCTCATAACCAAGTAAAATTTCTATCTCACCGCTAAATTCATCTCTTAAACGTAAAATCTCGTCTTCGTAGCTTTGCATCTCCTCAAATTTCATCCTATAAGCTTCATCGTAGGTCATTGGCGCGTGATCGCTAAAGCCAAAGTATTTTGTGCCAGCTTTTATGGCACATCTCACAAATTCTAGCGGTTCGCCAACTGCGTGGTTGCAAAGAGGTGTGTGGTTGTGAAGATCGACGGTCATTTTTAGCCTTTTAAAGTCGTTTATTTTTCAAAAATGCTACCTAAAATTTGATAAATTTAAAGATAAACGCATGCTTTTTAAACTTTCTTTTTATTTAAATCCTATATAATCAAGGCAAATTTTATTAGGAGCTTTTATGACCCAAGAGGAACTTGACGCGCTTATGGCGGGCGGATTAGAGGATGATTTAGGTGATACTAAAGATGCCAGCCAAGAGGTCGCGGACGTCAAAGAGGAAACAGACGAGGTAGCAGAAGTTGCAGAGGCAATGAGTGCTAAAGCAGATGAGCCACAAGCAAATAGTTCAAAACATGGCGAAAACTACAGAGTGAGCGCAGATGGCGTTTGGCCACCACCACCACCGACTGAAGACCACAAAATGGTGCATCAGCTTGACGATGTGACAAGAGATAGTGAAGAGAAAGCTACTCAGATGTTTGACAAGCTTGAGACGATAAATAACTTTTTTATGGACGCTGAGAGCGACTCAAATAGCCTAAAAGAGGCGATAAACTCAAACGTTGAGCTGTTTACGACACTAAGTGAGAAATTTCCAAATATTGCCGCATTTAGTGAGGCTTTAGAGAAAAACAACGCACTTCTTGGCACGATCGATAACATCATCGGAAATTTACAAATGGGACAAGATGAGATCATGATGGCTATGGATATGATGCAGTATCAAGACATCCACAGACAAAAGATCGAGCGCGTTATCAACGTTATGAGGGCGCTTAGCAAATATATGAATACCTTGTTTGAAGGTCGTATCGATGACGATAAGCGTGTTGGTTCAGCTGTTCATATCGCTGGCGATACAACGACTGAAAACCTTGTCAGCAACGACGACATCGAAGCCTTGATAGAAAGTCTAGGTAAAAAATAGTGCTAAAAAGGCCTGAGCTTTTATCTCCAGCTGGAAATTTAACAAAACTTAAAATCGCCCTTGAATATGGAGCCGACGCTGTTTACGGCTCAGTGGCTAGCTTTTCGCTAAGGACTAGATCAGCAAGGGAGTTTAACCTTGAAACATTCAAAGAGGCGATAGACTACACTCATGAAAAGGGAAAGAAATTTTATGCGACCATAAATGCCTTCCCTTTTAACTCTCAGATAGAGCCGCTAAAAAGGCACCTGCAAACCATTTCAGCGATGAAGCCAGATGCCTTTATCATCGCAACTCCGGGCGTCATGAGCCTAGCAAAAGAGATCGCTCCAGATATCGAGATACACCTCTCAACTCAGGCAAACGTTATGAACGTTTTGGACGCTAAAATTTATCATGATATGGGCGCAAAACGCATCGTCGTGGCTAGAGAGATGAATTTAAAAGATGTTATAAAGATAAAAGAGGAAATTCCAACCCTTGACATTGAAATTTTCGTCCATGGCTCGATGTGCTTTGCCTACTCTGGCAGGTGCTTGGTAAGCTCAGTGCAAAGCGGACGTATGTCAAACCGCGGCAGCTGTGCAAATGACTGCAGATTTAAGTATGAACTCTACGCCAAAAACGAAGAGAGCGGCGTGCTTTTTCGCTTAGAAGAGGACGAAAACGGCACTCACATCATGAACTCAAAGGATCTTTGCCTCATCTCGCACATCAAAGAGATCGTTGATAGCGGTGTCATTGATAGCTTTAAGATAGAGGGTCGCACAAAGAGCGAGTACTACGCAGCCTGCACAGCAAGAGCCTATAAAATGGCGATAGATGATGCGCTGAGTGATAAATTTGACGCGCAAATTTATGAAAATGAGATAAATACGCTGAAAAATCGCGGCTTTACGGACGGCTACTTGGTGCATAGACCTTATGAGCGAACCGATACGCAAAACCACGTTAGCAGCCTAGAAGAGGGCACTCATCAGGTAAATGCTATAAGTGAAGACGGTGAGTTTTTTAAATGTAAATATAAAATTTTCCCAGATAAGAGCTACGAGATCGTAGCTCCAACTGGCTCGCACATAGATGATAGTGAAAATGAAATTTCAAAAGTCTATTCGCAAGATGGCAAGAAATTTATCAAATTTAAGCAGCTCATCACCAAAAAAGGCAAGGTCATGAGCGAAATTCACAGCGGCAATGAAAATGAGATAAACCTCGGCGTTAAGCTGCCAAAATTTAGTTTTTTAAGGGAGAAGATATGAAATTTGTTTCTATTATAATGGGAAGTAAAAGCGACTATGAGATCGTTAGCGAGACGGCAAAGACTCTGGAGAAATTTGGCGTAAAATATGAACTGATAATCAGCTCAGCCCACAGAAGCCCAAAAAGAACTAGCGAGTACGTCGCAAATGCCGAGAAAAAGGGCGCAAAAGTCTTCATCGCAGCTGCTGGTATGGCAGCTCACCTAGCTGGAGCGATCGCTGCAAACACAACAAAACCAGTGATCGGCATACCAATGGCAGGATCGGCTCTTAGCGGCGTTGATGCACTTTACTCAACTGTGCAAATGCCAAGTGGCATGCCAGTGGCAACCTTGGCTATCGGCAAGGCTGGCGCGATAAATGCAGCCTATCTTGCGGTGCAAATTTTAGCCCTTGAAGATGAGGGGCTAGCAAGTGCGCTAAAGGCCGACAGAGAGGCAAAGATAAAGGCTTTAGAGGAAGACTCTTCAAAGGTTGAAGTGATACTATAAAAGGAGAAGCGGTGCAGACCTATCTTGGAGTTGATGAATTTTGCAAACTTGTGCACTTGGAGCGCGAAGTTATCGAGGATATGATAAATCGTGGCGTTTTGAAGACCAAAGAGGAAAATGGAGAAATTTTGATAGAGGCGAGCGAGGGAACGATGAGCGTGGTGCCTAGTGTTTCGCAAAATTTATCCTTGCAGCCGCGAAGCCAAGATGGTTTTAGCTTTGTCGAAAAGACGATTGGCACGATATTAAATTTACACGAAAAGGTGCTTGACGCAAAAGATGAGACGCTTGAGACCTTAAGAAATGAGAATAAATTTTTAAAAGAGGCACTCATTTCGATGCAAGAGCTCTATGATGAAGATAGAAAAACGGTCGAGACGCTTACAAAACAGCTTAAAATTTCACAAGATGAAGTTGAATTTTTAAAACGAAAATACAAGCTCATGTGGAACCAAGCGGTTGAAAATTTTAACGGACAAAAGTAGCTTATGAAGATTATAAATTTAGAAGATAGCTTTGAAATTTGCGGAGTAAAAACTCGAACTAAAAATGAAGATGAGATAGACGGAAAGGGTAAAATTCCAGCTTTATGGTCTAAATTTATGAGTGAATACTATGATGGCGAGAGTGAAATTTATAGCGTTTACTGCAACTACGAAAGTGATCTTAATGGACATTACGATAACTTCATCGGCACAAGATCATGCCAAAAAGATGATGAAAATTTAAAGATACAAAGCGGAAAATACGCTCTTTTTAGTTTTGCAAATGAGCCACAAAATGTTGCAAAATTTTGGGGTGAAATTTGGAGATATTTTGAAAGTAGTGAGCTAAAAAGAACCTATAAAACGGACTTTGAAAAATACTTAAAAGACAAAATAGAAATTTATATATCAATAAAATAAAAGGCAAAAAATGACATTTTCACAAATAATACTAACGCTTCAAAACTATTGGCAAGAGCAAGGCTGCGTCATACTTCAGCCATACGACATGCCAGCAGGTGCGGGCACATATCACCAAGCGACATTTTTAAGAAGCCTTGGACCAAAGCCATGGGCGACCGCATACGTAGCTCCAAGCCGCCGCCCGACTGATGGCAGATACGGCGAAAACCCAAACCGCCTTGGCGCTTACTATCAGTTTCAAGTGCTCATAAAACCAAGTCCAGAAAATATCCAAGAGCTTTATCTAAAAAGCCTTGAAAGACTTGGTCTAAATTTGAAAAATCACGATATCCGCTTTGTCGAAGACAACTGGGAGAGCCCTACACTTGGCGCTTGGGGGCTTGGCTGGGAGGTCTGGCTAGATGGCATGGAGGTTACGCAATTTACCTATTTTCAACAAGTTGGCGGCATCGCATGCGAGCTCATATCTGGCGAGATAACATACGGTCTTGAGCGCTTAGCTATGTATCTACAAGATGTAAATAGCGTCTATGACATCGTTTGGGACGACTCTAATGGCAACATCGTAACCTACGCCGACGTGCATAAACAAGGCGAGTATGAGTGGAGTAAATATAACTTTGAAGTGGCAAACGTTGATATGCTTTTTAACCAGTTTGAAAATGCATTTGGCGAGTGCAAACGCTGCTTGGAGGCTAAAATTTCACTGCCAGCTTACGACTACTGCATGCTTGCGGCTCATACATTTAACGTCCTTGATGCGCGCGGAGCGATCAGTGTGACGCAAAGACAAGACTACATCTTAAAAATTCGCGAGCTTGCAAAAGAGTGCGCGCTAACATATAAAGAGAGCTTAGAGCAAAAGTAAAATTTGATGAAAATAGCTGAAATTTATAAAAATTTAGATGAAATTTGCCCATTTGTGAGCCAAGAGTCTTGGGATAATAGCGGCCTGCAAGTTGGCTCATTTGATAGCGAATTTGAGCGAATTTATCTAAGTCTTGATCTTGATAGTGAGCTTTTGCAAAATGTCTTGCCAAACTCGCTCATCATAACCCACCATCCGCTCATTTTTAAAGGACTAAAGAGCCTAGACTACAGCCTCTATCCAAGCTCACTCATAAGAGAGATGATGATAAAAAATATCTCGCTCATCTCGCTTCACACAAATGCCGACCTTGCATTTTTAAATGAAAAATTTGTGACGCAGGTTTTGGGACTTGAAATTTCAAGCAAAGAAGGCTTTTTGATCTACGCTAATGTGAAGATGAAATTTAGTGAGCTTTGTAAATTTGTAAAAGAAAAACTTGGGCTAGAAAATTTAAGAGCAGTTTATGCAAAAGATGAAATTTCTAAAATTTGCATATGCACTGGAAGCGGCGCAGATCTCATGCAAGATGTCAAAGCAGACGCCTTTTTAACAGGCGATCTAAAGTATCACCAAGCCCTTTACGCAAAGGAAAATGGACTAAATTTGATCGACATAAATCACTATGAAAGCGAGCGTTATTTTAGTGATTTTTTAGCAAAATATTTGCAAAATCTAAAAATTGAAGTTATAATAAGCAATTCTAAAAACCCATTTACATATTGCTAACAAAAAAGGAAACATTATGAATAAATATTTGCAACAATTAGTTGAATTATCTGATCTTGACAAACAAATAGATGGTTTCACGCCACGCATACAAGAAGTAGAAAAAGCCTATAAAAGCATAGAAGAAGAGTGTGAAACTATAGCGGTTAATGTAGAAAGACTTGACGAAGAGGTAAATGATCTAAAATCACAAAAATCAGGCACAAACGCTCATATCGCAGAGTTTAGCGCAAAGATCAAAGACGTGGCTAAAAAAAGCTCAAGCGCAAAAAGCGAAAAAGAGATAAAAGCTCTAGGTCTTGAAGAAGATATCGCAAAAGAGCAACTTGAAGCAGCAAATGAAGAGATCGCTAGACTTGAAAAACTAATAGACAATAAAAATGCTCAAAAAGATGAGCTAAATGCTAAAAAAACAGAGCTTGAAGGAAATTTAGAAAAGATAAAAAGCGAGGTTTCATCTGAGCTAGAAAAGATCGAAAAAGAGCGCAAAGAGGTCTATGCTAAAAAAGATAAGCTTGTTGCTGCGATGAACCAAAAAATCCTAGCATTTTATGAGAAAATAAGAAAATGGGCTCACAACACAGCCGTTGTGCCTGTTAAAAAACAAGCTTGTTATGGCTGCTTTATGCAGATAAATGATAAAACTTTCTCTGCGGTTGTAAAAGGCGAAGATATCGTTACTTGCCCGCATTGTGGCAGAATTTTATACAAACAAGAGCAATAACACATTTCGTGATAATAATATATTATTTTTTAGCCTCAATACTTTACTTTTTTGGGGCTATTTTTCTACTTTTATTAAGTTTCAAAAAAAAATACCATAGATCAATCCCAGCACGTTTCTTTCTCTTTAATAATCCTAAATTTAAAGATGCAGATGTGCATTTTCATGCTTGCTCGTTTGGCGAGGTGCAAGCGCTTAAGCCTTTGATGCAAAAATTTGACAGCAAAGCCATAAGCGTGGTGACAAATACGGGCTTTGAAGCGGCGAGCAAAATTTGCTTTAACACGAGGTTTTTGCCATTTGAAATTTTCTTGCCATTTTGGCTAAAAAAGAGCAAAATTTTAGTCATTTTTGAGGCTGAGCTCTGGCTTATGCTAGTTTTCATGGCAAAGCTAAAAGGCAGTCGCGTGATACTGATAAACGCTAGAATTTCAGATAGAAGCTATAAAAGTTACTTAAAATTTTGTTTTTTTTACAGATATCTATTTAAATTTATAGATAAAATTTACGCCCAAAGCGAGCTTGATAAAGAGCGGCTAGAGTCGCTTGGAGCAGGTGAAATAGAAGTTGTTGGCAACATAAAAGCTGCGTTTTTACCAAGTGTGAGTAGAGTTTATGAAAGGCCAAAAGCTAGAGTGATCGTGCTAGCAAGCACGCATGCGGGCGAAGAAGAGATGATTTTAGATAATTTAAATTTAAAAGAAAACGATCTTTTAATCATCGCACCACGCCACCCTGAGAGATTTGCAGAGGTGGAAAAGCTAGCAGGCGAGTACGCTAAAAAGCATGATTTTAGCTTTGCTAAATTTAGCCAAATACATAAATTTGAAGCAAAGATAAATTTACTTGATACTTTAGGCGAGCTTGTAAATGTCTATGCTATTAGCGATGTAGTCGTGCTTGGAGGCAGTTTTGTGCCAAATATAGGTGGGCACAATCCAATCGAGTGCGCACAATTTAACCCAGTGGTAATTAGTGGTGAGTTTATATTTAACCAAAAGGTGTTATTTGGCCTAGTTGAAAACATCTACATCGCAAAGACTAGCGAGATCGGCGGCATAATAGATAGTGACGCCAAAAAGAGCAAGATCGCCGTGCAGGCCAGCGCTGATGCGATCATAGAAGATATAAGGAGCACTTTATGAGTGAAGAAAAAGCGTATAAAATTTTAGCCAAGCAAAAAAACATCTCAAACAACGAGGCAAAGGAGCTAATCGACAGCGGACTAGTCTATGCCAAGGGGCAAAAGGTGATGATCGCTCGTGCGCTAATGAGCGAAAATACTAAATTTAACGTCGAAGAGATGCCAAAGCCAAGTGTTATCTTTGAAGATGAAAATTTAATAGCCATTAACAAACCAGCTGCCATAACTAGCGAAAAAATCAGTCAAATTTATAAATTTCCACTCCTTCACAGGCTCGATAAAGACACGAGCGGCGTGCTGCTTCTTGTAAAAAATGACGAATTTGCGAGCCTTGCCATAAATGAGTTTAAAAAGATGAAGGTTGAGAAAATTTACGTGGCCGCAGTTAGGGGCATCATGAGCGAGAAGGTGGTCGTAAATGAGCCGATCTTAACGATAAAAAATAAAAATGGTGCCTTTTCTAAGATCTCAAAAGATGGCAAAGAGGCGATCAGTGAAATTTCACCGCTCATGGTTGCGGGTAAAAAAACGCTTGTAAAAGTTGCCATAAAAACAGGCAGAACACACCAGATAAGAGTGCATTTGGCTAGTTTAAATTTACCTATCGTTGGCGATGAGAAATACGGCAAAAATAGGGCAAATAGAATGTTCTTGCATGCCTATTCTATCGCTCTTTTAGACTATAAATTTAAAGCGCCGATACCAAAAGAATTTAACTCTCTTGGATTTGAGCTATCTAATAAATTTGAAATTTAAAGAGCAATAAAGAAATTATTTAGTAATATACGCCCTTTAATAACAACTTAGAAAGGTGATTAGTGTTCGAACAAATTAGCGAGTCTTTTAGATTAGCCGTTAGCAAGATACGTTTTGTAGATGACGAAAAAGCTCTAAAAAACGCACTTGACGTGCTCAAAAAAGCTCTTTTAAAAGCTGATGTTCACCACAAAGTCACCAAAGATCTACTCTCGTCTATCGAAAGCGAACTAAAGCAAACTGGCGTTGGCCAAAAGAATTTCCTAGATGCGATCAAGTCAAATTTAACTACTATCTTAACAGCTCCTGGCAATCAAGGCTTTGTCTATGCGCCAGTTGCACCGACTATCGTTTTGATGGCTGGTTTGCAAGGTAGCGGTAAAACAACGACAACTATCAAGCTTGCAAACTATCTAAAACTAAGAAAGAAAAAAGTTTTAGTTGCAGCTTGTGATTTGCAAAGATTAGCGGCGGTTGAACAGCTAAGGCAGCTCTGCGTTGCAAATGAGATCGATCTTTTTTATATAGAAAATGAAAATAATCCTATAAAAGTAGCAAAAGAAGCACTAGAAAAAGCAAAAAGCGGTCTTTATGACGTGCTTTTGGTGGATACCGCTGGTCGTCTTGCGATCGATGAAAAGTTGATGCAAGAGATAAAAGATGTAAAAAATGCGATAAATCCACATGAAATTTTCTACGTAGCTGACGCTATGAGCGGACAAGATGCAGTAAAAACAGCTACAAGTTTTAATGAAATTTTGGGAATTTCTGGAGTTATCCTTTCTAAATTTGACTCTGACTCAAAGGGTGGCGTAGCTATTAGCATCGCAAAACAGCTAAATATCCCACTTAGATTTGTCGGTACTGGTGAGAAAGTGGCTGATATCGAGAGCTTTATACCAGATCGCATTGTAAGCCGTATAATGGGCGAGGGCGACTTAGCTACTTTGGTCGAGAAAACATCGACTATTATTGATGAAAAAGAGGCAAAACGTCTAAATCAAAAGATAAAAAAAGGTCAGTTTAACTTTAATGACTTTTTGGATCAAATGGAAAGCGTTAAAAAGCTTGGTAGCATGAAATCTTTGATGGGTATGATACCTGGACTTTCAAATATTGCAAACCAGATAAAAGATATAGACCTTGATAATTCAAAAGAAATTTTGCATATTAAAGCTATGATAAACTCTATGACACAAAAAGAGCGTGAAAATCCTGACCTTTTAAACAATAGCAGAAAAAGGCGTTTGGCAGCTGGCTCTGGGCTATCTCAAGTAGAGGTAAATCGCTTTTTGAAGCAGTTTGAAAATGCTTCAAAGCTTGCTAAGAAATTTTCAGGAAAGGGCGGAGCAAAAGGACTTGCAAATATGCTTTCGCAAGCAAATTTAAAAAGACCTGTTTGATAAAAGGGTTTAAATTTGGATATTCGTTATCTAAATTTAAGCTTTATTTAAAAACAAGAGGAGAATATAATATGGCAACAGTAGTAAGACTAACAAGAATGGGACGCAAAAAAAGACCTTTTTATCGTATAGTTGTTACAGATAGCAGAAAAAGACGCGACAGCGGTTGGATAGAGAGCATTGGTTATTACAACCCTATGGTTGAGCCAAATGTTATAAATTTCGACAAAGAGAGATTGGATTACTGGAAAAGCGTCGGTGCTAAACTTAGCGACAGAGTTGCACAAATTACAAAATAATGGTTGAAAATTTTTTATACGAATACGCCAAGCTAATAGCTGATTTTCCTGAAAAGGTGACTATTGAGCGTCAAGAGCTTGGTGAAAATTTTGTCGAGATCATTATAAGTGCTGATAAGGTTGATACTGGAAAGCTTATCGGCAAAGATGGCAAAATGATAAATGCTATAAAGACCGTTATAATAGGCTGCAAAGCCAAAGACAATACAAGTTATAGAGTAACGGTAAAAGCTATTGAATAGTGATATTGTTGAAGTCGCTACCATCGGGAGATGTGTTGGTTTAAAAGGCTACTTAAAGCTTCACAACAAGAGCGACTTCCCAGAGCAATTTAAAAAAGGTGCAATCTTCTTTGATAAAAACGATGATCAGCTCATCATAAAAGACTACAATAGACAAAAAGAGCTGGTTCTGTTTGAAAATTTTGATGACTTAGACCTTGCTAAAACACTCGTAAATAGAACTATCTATACCACAAAAGAGCTTACTAGAAGAAACTGCAAACTAAAAAAAGACGAATTTTTTCAGTTTGATATCATTGGTTTAAAAGTTGTAGAAAATGGTGAAATTTTGGGTATCGTGGAAGATATCCAAGATAATTTTGCAAATTCACTTTTATACATAAAAACTGATGAAGAGCTTATCGCAGCTGGCAAACCAAAGAATTTCTACATTCCATATTTGGAGCGCTTTATCGAAAGCGTAAATTTGGATAGTGGAGAGATTTTGGTAAAAGGCGCTAGAGATATCTTAGAAAATTCATGAAATTTACGTTTATTACACTTTTTGAAAATTTAGTCAAACCTTACTTTTGCGATTCTATTTTAAAACGTGCAATTAGCAATAAATTTATTGAAATTGATTTCATAAATCCAAGAAATTTTACCAACGATAAGCACAATAAAGTTGATGACTATATGATAGGAGGTGGAGCAGGGCTTTTGATGTTTCCACAGCCTTTGGATGAGTCGATCAAATTTGTAAAAGAAAAAGACAAAAATGCCCATGTTATTTTTTTGACGCCAGCTGGTAAAAAATTTAGTCAAAATGACGCAAAAAGGCTCTCTAAAAAAGATCATATTTGTTTTGTCTGCAGTAGATATGAAGGTCTTGATGAGCGAGTTGTTGAACTTTGGGCGGACGAAGTTTTTTGTATAGGTGATTTTATTTTAACTGGCGGAGAGCTGCCCGCACTTTGTATGAGTGACGCGATATCAAGAAATGTGTCCGGAGTTTTAGGAAACGACATGAGCCTTGAAGTGGAGAGTTTTGAGGATAATTTGCTTGAAGCCCCATCTTTTACAAAACCTGATAATTTTAAATCCCTCTTTGTGGTTTCAGAGTTTTTAAAGGGTAATCATGCTAAAATCCACAACTTAAAAAACAAGATGGCTCACTGCAAAACAAGGTACTTTCGCCCTGATGTATATCAAAAGCTAAAGCCACATAAATAAGGAAAAACATGAGAAATAAATACATTGAAGCGTTTGAAAATGCTCAAATTGCTGGTAAGAATATCCCTGACTTCCGTGCAGGAGATACATTGCGTGTGGCTACTCGTATTCACGAGGGAGACAAAACGAGAATTCAAAATTTTGAAGGCATTTGTATAGCTAGACGTGGTAGCGGTACTGGTGAAACATTTATCATCAGAAAAATCGGCGCTAACAGTGTTGGTGTTGAGAGAATTTTCCCAATATTTAGCGATTCTATCGAAGAGATAAAGGTTCTTAGAAAAGGTCGTGTTAGAAGAGCTAAGCTATTCTATCTACGCGAACTACGTGGTAAAGCAGCTAAGATCCGCGAACTTAGAAAATAAAACTTTTTCCCTGAAATTTTCAGGGACTCTCTCCTATAAACTATATCTAAAATCATTTTTATATTACTCGATATTTATACTTCATTAATCACTCTTTGCTAGAATTTTATTTCAAATTTACTTTTAAGGAATAAAGATGAAAAAAATTTTGATTTCACTTGCAGCTATTGCGTCTTTGGCTATGGCAGCAATCAATCTAAACACAGCTACAAAAGAGGAACTTATGAGTCTTGATGGTATCGGCAGTGCAAAAGCAGATGCTATCATCGAGTATAGGAAAGCAAATAAATTTAACTCAATCGACGATCTCAAAAATGTAAATGGCATTGGCGATAAAACTTTTGATAACCTAAAAGGTGAAATTTCTACTACTGGCAAGAGCGAAGTAAGCGAAAAAGCAAAAGCTGGTAAGAAGAAAATGGATGAGGCAAAAGACGAGATGAAAGAAAAAATCTCTGATAAAAAAGATAAATTTAAAAAGAAAGCTTCTAAAACTAAAGAAGAGCTAACTTCTAATAAAGAAGATGAAACTAGTATGAGTGAAAAAGCAAAAGATGAAAAAGACAAAGTCGTTGACAAAGTAAAAGAAAAGAAAGAAAAAGCTGCTTCAAAAGCTAAATCTAAAAAAGAAAAACTTAAAGAAAAACTAGAGAAATAAAACATTTTAAAACCTGCTTGTTTTTACAAGTAGGTTTTAGAAATTCATATATTTTTTGTTTTAATTATAGTTGACAAAAAATTTCACAACTTTTTTTAAATTTCATTAATACGATAATTTGCTTCATTATAATCTTTAGCCAAGGTTTTTTGCTAATTTGTGCTAAAACAGCTGCCATCTAACTTTACCAACTAAAAATTTGTATGAAACTGCCCCAAAAAAACGACTATCAAAAGAGTGATTGCGGTTATCGCCAACCATGTTTGGTGGGTTTCAAACTCCAACGGAGTAAATTCTAATATACCAAGCGTTAGGCGGAATGCCAAACTGCTTATCCAGTTTCAAACTCCAACGGAGTAAATTCTAATTAGGGCTACTATCTCGCTCATTTCCTCTCCTTGATAGTTTCAAACTCCAACGGAGTAAATTCTAATTCTTACAATGCAAAAAACAGCACTTGTCGGTCACACGTTTCAAACTCCAACGGAGTAAATTCTAATGGCGTAGAGGAGCGAGCTAGTATAGATTTGACGCGTTTCAAACTCCAACGGAGTAAATTCTAATACGACAGCGACCCAAAAATAAAAACCTGCCTTATTTAGGTTTCAAACTCCAACGGAGTAAATTCTAATTTAAATCAGCCTTATACGTGCTGCCATTAGGCACAAGTTTCAAACTCCAACGGAGTAAATTCTAATTGGAAGGTGTAAGATACGCAGAAGACGAGCCATATTTGTTTCAAACTCCAACGGAGTAAATTCTAATAAGTTAGCTACAACGACAAAGGCACACACGAGAAACTGTTTCAAACTCCAACGGAGTAAATTTTAATAAATGGTTATCGATGGCTATGCGTGGGCGTATGAGTTTCAAACTCCAACGGAGTAAATTTTAATAGTATGGCAAAGATACGCAAGCCCAGTATGGATGGACAGTTTCAAACTCCAACGGAGTAAATTTTAATAAAAGGCTATCACATCCCAAGTTTAGGCAAAAAAGCGTTTCAAACTCCAACGGAGTAAATTTTAATGACAAAAGCGCCGATCTTTATAACTTGCTGGCGCGTTTCAAACTCCAACGGAGTAAATTTTAATTGGCGTTATTGCTTTACTATCTCCGCTTGGTCGGTATGCGTTTCAAACTCCAACGGAGTAAATTTTAATAACAAAAAATCTTATTGCAAAGTTGCAAGCTTTATCAGGTTTCAAATTCCAACGGAGTAAATTTTAATACCAATGTCTTTATATTCATAGCTGTCCGTTTTTTGGGTTTCAAACTCCAACGGAGTAAATTTTAATGTTGTAACGTTTAATAATTCGCTTTTTGCGTTAGTGTTTCAAACTCCAACGGAGTAAATTTTAATCAATAGGTTCTAATTCAGAATATGCAAAAGTTACACGTTTCAAACTCCAACGGAGTAAATTTTAATTATGCACGCGCCAGAAACTTACGATTATGAAAAAGACGTTTCAAACTCCAACGGAGTAAATTTTAATAATAGTGTTTGCTCAAACTGATTAAACTTGTCTTGGTTTCAAACTCCAACGGAGTAAATTTTAATCAGAAACGAAGTTAAAAAGCTTGAAAATGAGCTATGTTTCAAACTCCAACGGAGTAAATTTTAATAAAGTCGAGTTAGTTGAAAAATTAAATCAAATTGTAGAGTTTCAAACTCCAACGGAGTAAATTTTAATAGCACGCTGATTATTACGATGAAAATGAGCAATGTTGTTTCAAACTCCAACGGAGTAAATTTTAATTTTAGCATTATCAACTATATTATTTAACTTCTCGATGTTTCAAACTCCAACGGAGTAAATTTTAATAGCACCAAAAAGCTGATTTATAGGCCTTTTGATGCAAGAAGTCTATATTTTTTCGCCTTAAATTTGACTAAATTTTAGCCATGTGCAAATACGCCAAGCCCTAAATTTCAAGCATTTTAAAATCTTAAAAAACGCTTTATTAAAATGCGATTTTACTCCCACCCAAAGCCCTCATAAGGCACGTCCTCGCAGATGCACTTTTTAAGCTTATTTGCTTCGCGGCGGATCACCTGCCTCCACGTTAGCTCCCTACCGCCCACCGTGAGCGTCTCGCAAAGGCGCGAGATCATCTTTAGCTCGATCTTTTGCACGGCGTCGTTGCTAAATTTTATCCTGCCAGCGTCCGTTTGGAAGTCCTTTGCGGTGATCTCTTTTTTATTTAGCATGTTAAAAATCAGCGTATCGCCCAAGATCGGCTTAAAAATCTCGGCAAGATCGAGGTGCAGGCTTATCGCGCGGTAGTTTGGCTCGTGCAAAAAGCCGATGCGAGGATCTAGCTCGGTCTTGTAAATTTCGCTTAGGCAGATGTTGTAGATGCGCGTATTTACGTAGCTTATGAAGCTGTTGATCTTATCAGCGGGCGGGCGTTTTGAGCGGACGGTAAATTTAAAGCTTCGCTGATCTGCAATGATCTCGTTCCACTTCTCGTAGTAGAGCTTTTGAAATGCACCCTCTACCGCCATGATAGCAGGCACACTAGTGGCCGCATCTAGTGCCTTTAAGTGTGGCTGCACGTCAAATTTCACGCCGTGTCTCTTGCAGTTTGCCGCGTCATTTATGATGTGGGCTCTAGTGATCTCGCGCGCGATATATGCACGTTTGATCGGATCGTCAAAAGAGCGGAGCTGGCACAGCAACACAAAGCCACTTTTATTTACGGAGTTTGGCGTATTTGGGTAGAAATTCCCGCGAAAGCTCTGATACGGGCTAAAGATATGCAAAAGGATGTTATTGTCCGCCAAAAATGCGATGGTGTAGGTATCGATCTGCACCTTTGCCAGCATGTAAATTTCATCGATCGCATTTATCGGCAGGATCTTGCACGAAGCTCGCTCGCCCATCTCGTCAAATTTTTCAAAGTAGATATTGTTATCTTGCCTATAAAGTCTGCCTGGACTAAGTATAAAGTGCGTCCTGTCGTTCTTTTGCATATTTGCTCCTTAGCTAAATACCGGGCTATTTTTATCTACGCCAATGACGATGCGCTCGGAGTATTTTAGTGAGTTAAATGTATAGATGACGATGGAGTCTAGCTCGCTTACGCACTCTTTTTGCAGCGTCTTGCTTAGTTTTTTAAAGTCGCTCTCGCGGATCTCGCCCTCATAGACTGAAAACTGCACGCGAGGCAGAAATTTCTCGACCGCTTTTCTGATACGATTTGCGTTATTTCGCTCTTTTTGCTCGCGCCCTGCGATGTCGTAAAAAAGTATCACATACATCTTGCCTCCTAAGCAGTGCAATAGTCGTGATATGCGCAGTTTTGGCAAAATTTACCCTGCGTAAATTTGGGCGGCTTTTCTAAATTTGCAAGTGCGCTTATCTCGCCTAAAATTTGTTCGATCAGAGCGAAATTTTCACTGCTATCTTCCACTAATATCACCTTTTTACCGCTTATTAGTTTGCCTTTTACCTCTTTTAAATTTAAGCCAGTTTTTAAAAGATAGATGTAAAAAAGTAGCTGTATCTTGCCTGCAAGCTCGTTTTTTAGGCTTTTCTTATACTCCGTGATGAGGTAGTGACCGTGCTGCTTTGAGAGTTTGTCGAATTTCAAATTTGAAAATGCAAAATCCTGCAAATCGCTCTCTTTGATCTCCGCTAGCGCCTTGCCCATTAGCACGTTTTCGTCTTCTTGATCTGCGTGGATCTGATGCGCGTAAAGCCACGCCTCGCGCTTACAGGTGACGTAGTAATTCACAAGCGTGCCGGTGATCTGATCTTTTGAGAACATTAGTCAAATACCTCGTCTGCTACCGTTAGCTCAGGCAAAAATCCGTCAAATTTATTATAAAAATTGCTAGGCGCTAAAACATATCTGCCAAAAAACTCTCTAGTATAAGACTTAATATCGCCAAGCATATTTTTGCCAACCGCAATGGTATATAGCGCTAGCTCTTTTTCAAGCTCTTTGATATTTGCCAAGATGATAAATTTATCTTTGTCTGATGTCAAAAGAGCCTCTCGTTTTTCTAAAAATTCATTGAAATGACCATTGTATTGCTCTATAAAAAGCGATACTTTGTAGTCTTGCTTTGGCATGAAGTTGGCATTAAATTTATCAAATAACGTTTGAAATTTTAACTCTTTAGCAAGGCTTAGCAGATCTATGCTTGTCGTTTCGTCTTTGGTGCTCTGAAAATAACTCTCTAAAATTTGATAAATTTCACTCTCTTTTATGGAGCGAGATAAAATTTCTTTTACCTTCTCTTCTTGTAGGTCTATATCGTGGTATGGAAATGTTTCGCCGTCTATGTAGTCAAAAACCACGACTTTTGCCGGCTTGCTAGATGTGGCGTTGCGATTTACCCTACCAGCTGCCTGGATGATGGCGCCAATGGGTGCAAATTCGCGAAACCCCACGTCAAAACTAAGATCAACTCCGGCCTCGATGAGCTGAGTGGCGACTAGAGTGATTTTCTCACCACTTTTAAGCTTCTCTTTTATCTCGTCTATTATTTTTACTCTGTGAAGTGGGATCTGATGCGTCGTCAAAAGATAGACGCCTTTTTTGCCACTGTTTTTTAGGGTTTCATATAGTTTTTTGGCTTTTGAAATTGTATTTACGACGCAAAGTGCGCTTTCGTCTTGATGTTTTAAAATTTCACTTACCAAATCATCAAGCCCTTTTATATCCGGCTCATAGGTGATCTCATATCTATCTTTTTCACGTTTATATAAAATAGGCTCCGAAAGCTCGGTAAAGCTCTCTAGCTCAGCTGCGATATGAGGCATAGTTGCTGACATGATTATAAAATGGATATTGTATCTTTTTGAAAATTCGTTAAAAGCAGCTGCGATGGATTTTAGCAGCACTCGCGGAATATTTTGTATCTCGTCTATGATGATGACGCTATCTCGCAGAGTTTCAAGCTTGAGATTGTCTTTATTGTGGTTTGAGAAAAAAGCAAAAAATAGCTGGTTAAAAGTCGTGACTATAAAATTTTCATGCCAGATGTCGGCTAAGAATATCTTTTGCATAAACTGTTCTTGCTCATCGTCGTTTTGGCTTTTATAGCTTGTTAGGTGGTGATACTTTAAAACGTCTTGGTCCGCTATGATCTTTTGATATTCGGTGTGTGTTTGATCTATGATAGAGGTAAAAGGTATAGCCGTTATAATGCGCCTTTTATTGCCGTTTTTAGCAATTTCTAGGGCTAAATTTAATGCCAAAAACGTTTTGCCGATACCTGTTGGCGCTTTTATGAGAAATGTTTTTTTGTCTTTGTTGGAGTTAAAATTTTTAAATATAATCTCTCTTGCTTTGTCTTTATAATCATCTTGCTTTTTGGTGGCTATTAAGCTCTTTATGCGGTCTATGTAAAGATCTATCTTTTTGGCATTTAAAACGGCTAAATTTTGATAGCTTTCTGAAAAAATGGCTTCAAATTTATCAGCCAAAATGAGCCTTGAGTATCTTTTTTTAAAAATAAAAAAGCTCTCCAAACCATAATATTTTGATAGTTCATTTTCTAAGTCTAAAAAATAATCTACAAAATCGTAGATATCTATATCGATATCTAAATTTGCTCTTTGGGCTACCTCATCTATCTTTTTAAGCCTGTCTATTAATTTTGCTTTTGTGGAGCCTATACTTGAGAGAAAGTAGTCTATATCCGGCAAATCAGAGTGGTGCTTTAAGATAGCAAAGAAATTTGCTAAGAAATTTATATCCTTGTTGGCTCTAGCAAAAAAGTATATAAAAGCGCTTTCTAGCGTGTGTGTAGTTTTTAGCTTTTGCCGTGCTTTTTCAAATTCATCTACCGAGTTAAAATTTTTAGCGTCTAAATTTATATAGTCTTGAAATTTTTGTGAAATTTTAGCTAGATCGTGAAAAGATGCTGCTTCCTTGTGCTCATCGTCATCAAAGCTGTTGGCTATATTTTTAATGTGTGAGTTGTATGATTTTTGCGGATGTGAGTTAAAAATGTCTGAAATTTGCATCATACAAATATGCATCGATAAGTTTTTTGGGCGCAAATCACCTCGCAAGCCTCTATATTTTTTGTCCTTATTTGGTCGTTTGAAACTATCAAATTTATGTGCGTTTTTGGAGATCTGTCGCTATCTAGGCTTTTAGCAAAGCAGATTGGCGAGTATAAAACATTTTCATCAAAGCATATTTTTTGCGCCATGCTTTGCGGCACAAACGAGTCAATACTTACCTCATCAAAATTTTTATTTACAAAATTTGCTATCTCCATAAACTCAAAATTGCCTGCAAATTCGCTATTGCCAAGATAAAAAGGAAATTTGGAAATTCTATTTTTTAGACTATCTATCGCTTCGTTTTCAAATTTAAATTTATCGATAAAGATCGTATATCTTGGATCGATTAACAATTCTCTGTTTATAGGTTTTTGTGGTGCCGAGCTGTCTCTTAGACCATTTGAAATCTTTTGCATATCTAAATTTTTAAGACTATTTAGATGAGCTTTTGTTTTTTTGGTGTAGTCGTTTATGTAGTTTTGCGAAAAGGTTTTCTTTGAAATGGCGCCGCCCAAAACGACGCTATATCCAAAATCCATAAAATTTTCGTCGCCTAAATAGTCATCCACACCAAGTAGCGCCGCTAGCATACCGCCTGCGGTGGTTTTTGGTGGTAGCGGTAAGGTTATATTTTGGCTTATGGAAAGTGGATCTCTAAAGCAAGCAAATTTACCCCAAATTTTAAATGCAAACATTATAGCTCTCTTGCGTCTATTTCTAGTCCCAGCTCTTTAAACTGATCCACATACCTCCTAAAAGAGTCATCGTAAAAGATCACAACCTTTCCTATCTTTTGGCTCATATTTTTTAGTGATCTAGTAAGGGCTTTAAAATTTAGCTCACACTCGTCAATGCTTCTGATCTGATCCGAGTCTGCGTTATCTAGCTTCACAAGCTCGTCAAGCAAGCCTATCATATAAGCGTCTTTATAGATAACTCTTATAAGCATTCTTGGCTTTTGGCCGACCTTACTTCTTGTGTTTAGTAGCTTTGTACCTTGCCACATCGAGTCAAGCATTTGTGCGACATCTTCTTCGCTAGCGTTTGATTTGGCAGCATTTAGTGAATTTATAGTGCTATACATGGCAAATAAGCCATACGGTATGTAGTTATCGGTTCTAAATGTTTTATTGCCGCTACCGTCTTTACCAAATGCACCGGTTCCTTGAGACATTATAGTCTCTGTCTCGTTTAGCGATTTAGCCCAAGAAAATTGCACTGCGCCTATGATTTGGATATTGCTTCTTGGTGCCACGCCTCCAAAAAGTCTATTGTCTATGCAGCTTAAAAATGCCTTTTTATCGTCTGATTCGGCTAAAATTTTCTTTACTTCGGCAAATCTAGTTTCTGCCGACTGTACCTGTTCGGCATTATTTACAAAGATTGTTTGAGACTTTCTGTATTGCAGATCATCCCTGATGGTTCGCTTTACTCTTACGTCGCTCACGATAGCTTTTCTGTCGCTCTCATCGTATCTTGGCGCATTGTCGTTTAGCATATCTCCGTTAGGATTTGTCATCTTTGCGTCCCATAAAAACAAAATTTCACTATGTTTTGCTATCTCACTCATTATTTTCTCCTGATTGTTGATTATCTTTTTTAAATTTAATGTAGTCATTCATGCCTCGTATAAATGCAAATGAAATTTCATAGCGAGAAACGCTCTTGCTTTTTTCATTGCAAAAATGCGTAGTTATCAGCTGTGACAGATCGCTATTTGTTGCGCTGCCTAGCTTCAGTTTTCTTTCAAACTCATTTGCTTTATTAAAAATTTTCTTTAAATTTGGCGCTATTATTTTTTGATTTGAAAGCCACTTTTCAAATGTCTTATTTTCTTTAGAAACGTCTGAGGCAAAAGAGCTATTTATAATACTCTTTGAATAAGCACCTATCAAATAAGCACCTTTGATTAGATCATCTTTAAAATAATCTGACTGCTTTTCCAACAACTCCTTAAAATAATCAGAAAAAAGCTTCATAATCACATCCTTATCGCGTTTATCTCTTGTAAAAACTCTAAAATTTTATTTTCATTTTTGATGATATTTTCAGGAAAGACTATCCAGTATTTGACGCCGTCCTTTATCTTTTTCTTGTTTTTGGCATCAAATTCTCTAAAATGTTCAAATCGTTTCAAAAGCTCAATATATTTTACTTTTGCATATCCAAGTAACAACTTTGCTAGAAAAATTTTCTCCTGCATGATTTTATTATCAAGTCCTTTGACTTTTGTAGCGGCAGCATATTTTTCAATAACTCCAAAATAATCTTTGAGATAGGCAAATTTGATATCATCATCTGTATCTTGAATTTGCTTTGAAGAGTCGGTGATATGCTGCTTTTGCATTAAATTTACGACCTTTGCTATCCTGCTTGGCAAAACGTCTTCAAGCGTAGAAAATATCTTAACGGATAAATTTGTCTGATCAACCTCGGTGAATAAAATATCAATCGTAAAGCTATTTATTTGGTCGTAATTTTCGATTTGCTTTCGCAATCTTCTCATAAAGCTCTCTTCTCTTTCGGACTCTTCTTGCATATTTTTTGCATTTTTAAGAAAGCTTATTAATCCTTTGAAAATTTCAGCATTGAAATTTGCCATAGAAGGGATGATTATGTACTCTAAGCCTTTGTAGTAAAATTTTAAGTTATTTATCGCAAACATCCAACCTTTTTTTATTGCCTTTGCGCTTTCTAGAGACATAGGCAGTTTGTTTATCTGCTGTATGCCGTAGCTATCATCATAATTATCCATGGTAAAAAATTTAATATCAGGATTGTATCCGCAAGCTATTTTTTCTTTTGTGACGACATCGGTTAGCTCTTTTAGAACTGGCTCATCTCTGCTGTTTTTAATATGAGGGCGAACGAATTCATTAAGATAGTTTTGCAAAACTTCAGGCATAAGCTCATAAAAACTCTTGCCATTTACAAGCAAAACCAAAAAATAATCATCCTGCTTAAAATTTTTTAGCTCAAGCTCGTCATTTTCATAATTTTTAATGTATTCAAATACCAAGGCGGCAACACGCTTATTGTCGTCGTTTGCATAGACCATAACCGAATTTTGTAGTGTATGTGAGATGGCTTTAAATTTCTTATATATATCTTTTTCGCCTTGATACTCAAAATTTGGATATAGATAGTATGAATTGCTCGTGCCGCCTATCTTTTTGGTAAAAAGCGTCTTTATATTATCTAGCGAGGCTCTAGATATTTTTGGCTTATCGACAAGTTTTAAATTTTCTATTTTAAAATCAATAGCTAAAACAATATGTTCGCTATCTTTAAAATTTGAATTTTTTATCATAGCGATAGTGTCGTCATCGCTTATTAAATTTCCGATCACATGTAACTTATGAGCAAGTCCCATTTTAAATTGACCTTAAAAATTTTTATTAATATTAAGACAACATACCTTAAATATTTATAAAATTTATTTATCTTCCACTACTTCTAAAAACCCAAGTCCGCAGTTCATGCACCCACTACCAACACCCACATCAAGGATCAAATTTATAAGCTCTGGCTTTGCTTTGATATGCCATTTTGCAGGCCAAGCTTTGACTGGCATATTATTATTACCATAGTAAAAATATAAAGGCTTTTGTAAATTTTGCCAAAGCAATTTTAGCTCAAACTCACCCTCATATTTATACCCCATAAGTGTTTCAAATCTTTGCAGAGCGTTTGTTTTCATCATTTCAAGATGCCTGGAGTCTTGCGGCTCAAGATACACTTTATATCTCAAAAGTCCAACGACCGAACACGCTACGTATCCTTGTAAAACAGCCTCATTTTGTGAAATTCTATGCTCTTTAACTGACACAGACGTATCAAGCAAACAAATATTGCCAAGTTTTAATCCATCTTTTAGCACAGCAAAAGCGATCGTTTTTTCAAATTCTGGTACAAACGAGCTAAATCTTATCTCTAAACTTAAACCATTTAATCTAAAATCAAAATTTGATCTTTTAAAATTTTTACCACTCTCTTTATGGGTGTATCCGTCATGTTCAGCCTTTGGCAAATAGCTGTAAATATAGCCTTGTATGAGCTTGGATAAAGACTTTGTTATTTTTAAATTTTGAGTAGGTAGGCGTGAATTTATAATGATCATCCTTGCTCCTTATTTGTTGATAAAATGGATTATAACTCAAAATTTTGTAAAAAAATAGACAATTATATAAAATAAATTTTTTAGATTTTAAATTTTATATTAAAATAATGTTTTTAGAAAAATCAAAAACTTATTCTAAAATTTAAATGATCTTTTCTTGACATATAATAATGTTTTTTGTATAATCTCAATTCTTTTTTAAATAATCATGTCTTGCTAGCTCAGTCGGTAGAGCATCTCACTTTTAATGAGGGGGCCGTTGGTTCGAATCCAACGCAGGACACC
>NZ_PIQW01000006.1:0-123493 GCF_003048445.1 Campylobacter concisus | reverse complement strand
TTTAAAAACTCTTTTATCCAAAATGGAGACAAGGGGACTCGAGTTACGAGGCCGTCCCCTTATCCCCCTTTTTAAATCCCCCAATCCCCTCGCACGTTCAATGGGCATGCAATCGTGCTAAAGCACTGCATGCGGTTTATTCTAAAAAGGCTAGCTCAAATTTTAAAATTTGTAAAACATAGTAAATTTACTTCTAAAGCAGGCAAATTTTACCAACTACCGCTGGCTCCGCCGCCGCCAAAACCACCGCCGCCGCCACTAAAGCCGCCTCCTCTACCACTTGAGCGACCACCGCCACCATTTGAGCCAGAATTATCGCGTCTAAAGCCCATTGGTAAAGAGCCGCCTTGGCTATTTCTCTTAAAAACGTCTTTTAAAATAAAGAAAAATACCGCAAATATAAAGGCAAAGGCGCCAAAGATGATAAGGTAGTTTTGCACGCCAAATCCCTGCTCAAGCGCGGTTGATACAAGTCCAGCAAAGCACGTGCTAAAGCCAGTTCGCATAAAAAATTTGCCAAAGATCACAGAAACAAAACAAGAGAGCATGCCAGCAAAAAAGGCAAATACGCCAAAAGGCAAGTCGCTAAGGCTAGTTTTGCTACTAAACTCCTCGCCGCTAGCCACTTTTATGATCGCTAAAACGCCCTCTTTCACGCCTTCGCTCATCTTGTCATTTTTAAACTCAGGTATCATCACACTATTTATGATCTCGCTTGCTACGGCATCAGCTAGCACCCCTTCAAGCCCGTATCCAACCTCGATGCGGACCTTTTTCTCATTTGGAGCAACCACCAAAAGCACGCCGTTGTTATCTTTTTTTTGACCTAATTTGTAGCCTCTAGCAATCCCTAGCGATAGCTCTTCGATACTCCTGTTTTCAAGCGAATTTAAAGTCACTATGGCGATTTGTGTGGTACTGTTTTGCTCGAAATTTTGTACTAAATTTAAAAGCTCATCTCTTTCGTTTTGTGAAAAGATATGAGCCTCATCGTTGATCTGCTCATTAAAATTTAGAGCAAAACAAAAGCAAAATGCAAAAAGCAAAAGAGCAAGAGCTTTTTTCATCACTTCTCAAACGAAACTTTTGGATTTTTCATATCTTCGCTGCTAACTTCGATGCCTTGCTTTGGCTTCATCTCCGGATGAAAGACGCTAGCTATAAATTTACCAGGAAAGCTTCTAAGAGCTACGTTATACTCTTTTACTGCCTCGATGTAGTCGCGTCTTGCTACGCTTATGCGGTTTTCTGTGCCTTCAAGCTGGCTTTGGAGTGAGAGGAAATTTTGATTTGCTTTTAGCTCTGGGTAGCTCTCGCTAACTGCCATTAGCCTGCCAAGTGCGGAGCCTAGCTGACCTTGAGCTGCCATAAATTCTTTAACCTTTGCTTCGTCACTAAGACTGCTTGCGTCGATGCTTACTTGCATGCTCTTGCTTCTTGCGTTTGCCACATCTTCAAAGACCTTTTGCTCGTGGGCCGCGTAGCCTTTTACGGTCTCAACTAAATTTGGCACGAGATCGGCTCTTCTTTTGTATTGATTTAGCACCTGAGACCACTTCTCGTTGGTGTTTTCATCAAGCACGACAAATGAATTTGCGTATTTGAAAGCGCCAAAAACAAGTGCGGCGATGACCACAACTATGGCTATTAAATTTTTCATATTTTCTCCTTTAAAAGGGGTGATATTAGTAAAATAAGGCTTAAAAAATGATGTAAATTTGAAGTTAGGTAAGTGAAGTGAGTGCTTAAAGCGCACTCACTTTTTTGGGATTATAGGTCTGTTTGGACTTTATCGTCTATTTGTATATGGATAGTTTGTCCGCTTACTTGATCTACGCTTGAGTAGCCCTTAAAGCCACTAGCATCGTAGTTAGAATCAGCAGTCCATTTGTGATCTAGATCGACCTTTGTAGTTGAGTTGCCATGCTCATCAACAGCACCTTTTATCTTAAGAACAGTGTTTAGATTATCAGTGATATCAAAGATTGCATTTGCATCAAATTTGATCTCAGAGTTGCCTTTAAGTTGGATATTTTCAAAGCTTTCAACTTTAGCATCAAGACCAGCCACATGACTAAAATCAACTGTTTGTCCATCAACTATTAAAGTGTCACTATTGTTATCGCCACCTTTCATAGTTGTGTTTGCATCGTATTCAGCTGTAACTGCTTTAGGCAATATAGAAAGTGTCTCAGCTGGAAGTTTAGTCTCTAAGCCATCATGAGTTTTATAGGTAGCATCAACTTTTAGATCATATTTTGATATTGGATTGATATCAAGCACCTGTTCAAATGCACCATTTGTTATATCTTCACCTGATAGTGTATGTGTTTGTGTCTTAACTTGCGCATGGTTATCTGGATCAGTATATTTGATCTCAACTGTATCGCCAGCTCTTGCATCTTCGTTCAGATAAACTTTAATAGGCGTTGTGTCCTGATCTTTAGAATTTTCATAAGTTTGCAAAGCACCATCTCTGCTTGCATCTTCTGTAAATTGAATACCTCTTACAACATCTATCTCAGCATGTGCTTTATCTTCTTTACTTACACTATTATTAAATGCATCAGTTAGAGTTACTTTTGCCACTGTATCTTGACCAACTGCGATAGCTGCATCAAGCTCAAGAGGATCATTTGCAGAGACATGTATAGGTGTAGTAGAGCCTGCCTCTTTTAGTGTTATGTTGCCATTAACATCTTTGTCTATAACTTCGTAATGTTTAGTTGCTTGAGAGTTATCAGGATTTGTTATCTCGACATCTATCTTATCGCCTTTTATCACACTTCCTGGAAGAGAAACTTTTACTTTTGAAGCATTGCTACTTGACTCATCTCTTGTGATAATGCCATTATCATTTACATCAGCAGCTATGCTTATGTTTAGTCCTGCTTCGCTTAATGGAGCAAGTTGTGATTTAGCCTCAGGAGAAGTTGCAGACATATCGCCAGCAGCGTTTGTTATGGTTGCAGTTGCACTAGTCTCTTGACCTGGGAGCATTTTAACATCACCAATTTCGATAGTATTGTTGTGTAAAGGATGAGAAACGCCAGCTGCATCTACTAGTGATATATCGCCATTAGGAGCTTTTGATACCGTATAAGGTAGAGTTCTAGACGCCATAGTGCCACCAGCTTGAGGCTCATTGATAGTTACTGCTATTTTGTCACCATCTATAACATTATATGGCACTTGAACGCTTATAGTTGTTACTTTTACGCCATCAACTGATACAGCTTCATCTCTATCTATCTTGCCATCTCTGCTTGCATCATCTTCTTTAAATTCAACCTTTAAATTTGTAGCATCAAATGTTTCTAGTTTAGCTTCAGCTGTTTTTGTTTCTCCATTTATAGTAGCTTCTACTTTAGCTGGATGATCTTTGTCTATATGAACATCAGGTATTTTTAGCTTATTACCTGGCTCAAGCGTGACAGGAGCATGAGTTAGCGCATCCTCTATAGTAACATTTGTACCATCATTTGAAACAACTTTATAAGTTTTAGGAGTTCCTCCATCTACATTGACTGTTATAGTATCATTTGCAGTTACAGTAGTTGGGATCTGAAGTGTAGCAGAAGTTGTATTTAATTGGTGATCTTTCATAGCTTCTTCTCTATCAAGTACGCCATTTCTATCACCATCTTCATCGATAAGTAGTCTAAATCTTGTTCCAGTTCCAGCACCAGTGTCAAGTATGATATCGCTCTTTGTTTCTACTTTATCAGCACCAGTACTATCAGTTACTTTAGCGGTGATGATAGTTTCCTCACCATTTTGTAAATTTGTTAGAGAATATTTAACTTCGCTGTCGTTTATTACTGGCAAATAAGTATTGCTACCATCATCTTTTGTAACAGTAACAATGCCACGACTATCTTTATGTATCGTATAAATTTCCTCAGGGAAGCTATTGTTGCCTGTTTTGCTGTTTATTATAAGCTTATCACCATCAACAAAATTTGAAGGTAGTTTAATGGTTGTCATAGTAGTGGTTCCAGTTGCTTCTGCATTACCCAAGATACCATCACCATCATCTGCATCAAAAGTGATCTTCATATCATCATGAAGTTTTTCAAGAGTATTATGGTTTTGCGCTTCGGCTTTTTTGCCACCGCTTGCATCAGTAGTCTCTGCAGTTACATTGATAGGTTCACCTGCAATGATCTTCACATTTGGAATTTCTATCTCGTTTTTATCACTTGCGGTTATAGAAGTGTGAGTAGAAGTATCTTCTAGCGTAATCTTACCTTGATTATCTTTACCTGTAACCTTATAAGTTTTAGTCTCAGTTGAAGTGCCATTGTTTATTGTTACATTTACAACATCACCTGCTATAACGTTATTTGGCACTTTTACTGCGATTGTAGTCTTAAGTAGATCATTGTCGCTATCTTTGCTCTCTGATCTTGTCAAAGATACGTTGCCATCACCATCTTCTACAAATCTTACAGCCATATCGTTTATGCCAGCTATCGTAACACTGCTTGAGCCTTTAGCATGTTGGATGCTACCGTCACTATCTACTATCTCAGCTGTTACTTTAGTTTCTTCACCAGTTGCTGTTTTGATACCAGAAATTTTGAAACTTCTGCCATCTGTTTCTGTATTTATTTCATTACCAGCACTATCTTTTACAAAAAACTTACCATTCACGTCTCTTCCAACCGTATATTCTTTTGTTTTAGGAGTCTCATTTGGCTCATTTATAGTTACAGTTAGTTTATCTCCACTTACTGCATTTTTAGGAAGCTTGATAGTAACTGTTGTGTTATTAAGATCACCGTCGCTGATAGCTTGCTCTCTAGTCATAGTTTTAGCTCCATGAGCTTCTTCAAAGATAACTTCAGGCGCTTTTACATACTCTAAGCTAGCTGAAGCCTCTACTGGAGCTATAGGAGCGTTCCTGTTTGGATTTATGTGGGTGATACTAGCATTTATGGTTGTATCACCTTCGTGTCTTACATTAAATCCTTCAACATTAATAGCCCATTGATTAAGCTCCTCTTTTAAAGGAGTGTAATCAACATCGCCAGAATTAGTATGCTCTACTACTTTAGTTATAACACCTTTATCGTTTACACGTATAGTAAAGTCTCTTGTGGTGTTTTCATATAATGGTGTCTTGCCACTAGGATCAGCTGGATCCATCAATACTGTTCTACCTGTACTGTCATTAGGGTCTAGCTTAGGAGTTTTTATCGAAAGTGTAAGCTTATCACCATCATCAACTCTATTTGGTAATGTGATCTTTGCGGTTGTATGATTTACTTTTTCATCGCCCAAATCTTCATTAACACCATTAAAATTCTTATCAATCTTAGTAACACTCTCTTGTCTTGAAATTTCATGAAGAGTTTTTTGCTCAGATAGTGTTATGGCTAATCCAGTATCAAGTGGATATACATTGTCTGTATCTGACTCTGCACTTTTTTGAGTACCATCAGCAGCTACTACGTGAACGCTTGCATATGTTCTTACACCAGGGAATATTTCAAGTGGTACACCAGTTACTTTATGATCTCTAACCATTTCTGGGGTTAGTTCTAGTGTGATTGTTTTTTCATGAGGAACTGATGGATCGGTGTTATTATAATTTAACGGATCAGTATAGGTTATAACGATCTTATCACCAACTACTACATCTTTTGGAAGTGTTATATCCACTGGAGTGCTTCTGTAATTACCATCTCGTCCATTTTCAAGATCGCTTAATCCAGTATCATTGTCAAGATCTTCAGTAAATACTAAAGTCGGTCTTACATCTGGAGTAACCTTGTCAGTTGCTATATCGCTCTTCCAAGTGCTAGAGTTTGTACTATCAGTAACATAAGCATCTACTTTTGAAATTTTACCCTCAGCAACTGGCATATTGTCTATCTTATAGCCATTATTGATTATATTTTGATCGATAGTAACTTCTTTATTTTCAGTGCTACCATCTGGTTTTGTTAGTGTGATGTGAAGCTTATCTCCAATGATAACATCACTTACTTTTATAAGTACTGGTGACTCATTTTGCTTGCCATCACCTTTGTTTTCTGTATAAGTTAAAAATCCATCATCTGGGCTCTTATCTTCTGTAAATTCAACGCTTACGCTTGATTTTGTAGGAGTTACGTGATCTTCACTACTACCACCAGTGTTACCTTGGAAATTTGTAACACTTGCTTCTACTTTTGAAATTTTATTTGGTTCTACAGGTGCGTCAAGACGAACGCCACCGCTTATTATAGCTGGTGTGATGGTTATGTTTGTTGTAGTTTCATTACCATTTGGACCAGTTACAGTGACTTTTAGTATATCACCAGCTCTTACTGTACCGTCATTTGGTACTGTGATAAGAACTTTAGATGTATTTATATCTGTATCATTTCTATGCTCTACTCTGCTTAAAGTGTGGTTGTCATTTATATCATTTATAAATTTAACAGTTGGAGCACCTGGTATTATAGTATCATCGCCGCTATTTCCATCATTGTAGCCACCAATTGGGCTATCGTATGAAGCAAAAGCTCTGTTTGTATCAGTTAAATTTCTATAAGTTTCATTGATGTTTGAGTAGTGACCGCCCTCAGCAAATCTAGCTTCGCCAAGGCTAACGCCATCTCCACCACCAGCAGCAGCATTACCACCAGCAGCAGTCTCTTCAAGTTTTGTTAGATCGCCGCCATTTAAAATAGCATTTTGCAAAGCGCTTATATCAGCTAAGCCCTCAGCACCTATCGTATTTGGATTTAAAGAAAGCGTGTCACTGCCTAGTACAGTTAGCTCTTTGCCGTTATTTGCAACAATAGTTACTTTGTCGGCTGCATCGCTAGTTTTGACACTCTCACCCATATAAACGATGTCGCCAACTTTTAGCTCTCTCTCGTTTCCGTTTTGATCAACTGCGACCGCCTTGCCACTTAGCGATTTTACTACACCCGCTTCTTTAGCCATAAAACTCTCCTTAATAATTTTTTCGGCGATTATATAATAAGAGTGGGGCTGGGGATATTAAGTAAAATTTGGGTAAATTTAAGTTTATTTTTAGTTATTTAATACTCTTTTATCACACTTTAATATTTTTAAAATTCCCCCTAAAAAAGGCATTTTGTGTAACTTTTGTGTAAAAAATTTTAAAAAAAATTTTTATATGGTACATGTACCTTTCGTTTCATAAAAGCGTTATTCTGAACGCCTTAAGAAAGAGCATCTTTTAAGCTAACACGAAAATATTATGCGATTTTTAGCTACTTTTGCCAAAAAATTTTCTTGCCAAAACCTAGAGTGTTACTCGTAAATTTAACCTTTTCAAGGCTTATAGACCAAATTTTTGGATCCATCGCCTTTGCGTAAAAAAATCTTTTAAAGTAAATTTCTCGCTCAATTGTGCTAGCCTCTCTCATCGCTCCTTGAAACTGCACGCCCTCTATCTTGCCAACGATCTTTGTATCAAGAGCGACTGTGCCAGCAACGAGCTTTGAGTTTTTTAAAAATTTAACATGCGAGCTCTCATCGCAGCTAGCTAGCAAAAGACAAAAATTTACCTCATCAAAGGCGTAAAATGCGCTAAAAGCATAAGGCTGTCCCTCATCATCAATGGTACAAACACTTGCAAGATGCATCTTTTTTAAAAATTTAACTATCCTCTCATCCATCTAAATTCCCCTAAAAATGTCAAGAATGGTTTGAAATTTAAAGATGACTATGGCGATTATCAGCACCCAGAGCGTAAAAATAATGAGCTCTATTAAAGTAAATTTATCTTTTGCAAGCTTTTTAAAAGCAAGCATTGTTAAAAATGCTCCCAAAAAGCCACCAATTAGCGAAAAATAGTGGATCGCATTTACCTTTACAAAGCTTGGCAAAAGCCCTTTAAAAAATAGTGAAAACATCAAAATGGCAAGTAAATTTGCAAGTATCAAGTAGTAGCCAACGACTGGCAAAACTGGGCAAAGCTTAGCAAAAACGAAGCTTAAAACAGTGATAAGCATCAGCAAAAAGATCCTAGTCCCAAAACAACACATCGCCCGTCCTTTTTTGACGCATTTTACAAAATTTTGCTTTATGAAATTAAAAATTTGCCGATTTAGCCTCAAAAGGATTTAAAAATGCAAACAAATTTTTACTCTCAAGGAAGCTACAACAATATGAGCTTTTCGATGAAGACTAGCTCAGGCGATGAGATAAGCTTTTCTATGTATGACAACAAAAACTTAGAGTTTTCTAGCCAGAAAAATGGCACTTCAAGCCAAAAAAGTCTAACTCTTACGCACGAATACGGCTATGAGTTTGCTTATAAAGGCAATGGCATAGACGAGCAAGATATGAAAGAGATCGAAGAGGCGATGAAGCAAATTCGCCCACAGGTTGATGAGTTTATGAAAAATGTCAAAGAGGGCGACAAGATCGCAGGTAGTAGCCAAAGCATAAGCGATCTTTCAAACAAGATCAAGCAGATGTTGCCTGACGCAAAAGACCTGGACCACAAAAATTTCATAAATGACAATATGCTAAAGATGTTTGACGAACTTTTAGCTAAAAATGACGCTAATAAAAATCTACTAAGTGCGACAAAAAGGCTATTTGACACCTTGCTTGATGAGAGCAAAAAAGTATCTTACTACGCATAAATTTAGAGCTTTTTGGCTCTAAATTTTAACCAGCGCCTCTCTTTGATAAAAGAGGTGCGATAAGACTATCACAAAATAAAGCTGAAAAAATAATCCCACAAGCGGCACAAGCGATATGAGATAAAATAAAAGTGTAAAAGCTATAAATTTAACCCCGCCACCCTCAAGCAGTGCTAGCTCAAATTTATCGCTATCAAGCGTATTTGAGCCAACGTCTATTAGCAAAAGTTTATAGTAGATGTAAAAAAACGGCACGTTGATGATGAAGAAATTTACAAATGGCACAAACAAAAGTGGCAAGCAAACGAGTAAGATCCCAAGAAATTTCATGATCTCAACCATCATCACCTTTAGCACTCTAGCCGTGCTAGCCTCGCTTTTGAGCACGTAGTTGTAGTGCCTTTTGTTTATCTCTTTGGCTACAACTGGCGTTAAAAAGCCAGCCACGATTAGAGCGATCACGATGCTAATGATGATCGTTAAAAAGGTACTTAAGACGTAAAAAAGTATGCTAACTATCCACTTTGTAGCACTAAAGCTTAAAATTTTAATAGCTATAAAAGAGAGCGTTGAGTTTGACTCTAAAAAGGCGAAATTTTCGTTTTTAGCGCCGTCACTTAAAAGGTCAAATATCTCGCCACCTCCCCAGATACTTAGCCAAGCTAGACAAAGTATGCTAAGACAAAGTGGCAAGATCGATAGCGTTATAAATTTGGCTGTAAAAAAGTCTTTAAAGCCAAGACGAAGAAGATTTATCATTTTACCTTTTTGTACTCGCGCTCAAGTGCGGCGTAAATTTCATCAATCTTACTAACGCCATTTGATAAAATTTCGCTCATCACTTCGTTATCTTCGCGTCCGTTCCAAATTTTCTTATAGCTGCCCTCTTTGTAGCCGTTGTTTTGGCGGAAGCGATTTAGTACGTTTTTAGCGATGTAGCACTCATAAAGTGAGTATAAATTTACGCCACATTTTAAAGACATTGAGAAATAAATTTTAAAGATATCAAAGATGTCATAGTCAAAGCCGCTGCACTCATGTATAAGCATCTCAACGTCGTTCATGATCTCATAAATGCTCTCATCTTCGACCTTTAATGGCTCTTTGCAATAGTCGCTAAAGCCACTTGACTGGCAGATATCATCAGCTAAAGTCTCAACATCGCCAAGCTGTTTTGCCTTGTAAATTTGTAGCGCTAGGCTCATTATAAAGTGCCAGATATCGACAACCTCGATGCGTAAATTTTGTTCATCAGTCTTAGCATCTATGCTCTTCCAGTGCTTCCAAGCAAAGCTGTCGATAAGCTCAGCGCACTCCATATATATGCAGCGCCTCCAGCTTATGAGTTTATTTTTATTTGTATAGCCATTTTCCCAACCAAGCCCGTTTGTCTCGTCGTTTAGGCTTTGTTGCATCTTTAACATCTCTAAAACAATAGTTCTTTCATCCATTTTTAAACCTTTTAAATTTTAAATGATTATAACAAAAAACAATTAATGCTTAAGCGACAAGCTTGACCCAAATCATCTTAATGCAAGCTTACAAGATGTAAAATCACCCAAAATTTCAAAGGAGAAAAGATGAGAGAGAAAGATCTAGTAGTTTGCAACGTTTGCGGACTAAAAAGCAGCGATGATAAAAATGCAGTTTTCATTCACGCTCACAAAAACGGCGAAGAGGTTGATATCTGCACAAGCTGTATCCCAAGCGTGATACATGGCTCAGGCATGGTCGTAAAATCAAACGAAGAGATAAAGGCTGAAATTTAAATATCAGCCACCATGTGAGAATTCTGCCTTAAAGAATTCTCAAACTCCTCCGCACTCATCGGACGAGATAAGAAATATCCTTGCATTTCATTACAATTAAGCTCTTTTAAAAGCTCTTTTATCTCATGGCTTTCAACGCCTTTTGCTGTTACTTTTAGCTTCATTGATTTTGCTATATTTATGATAGCGGCAACTACTTGCATATCTTTTTTGTTGATTACTGACTGAGTGACAAAGTCATTTGCTATCTTTATACGGTCGATCTTATACTTTCTGATATAGACAAACGACGTATATCCGGAGCCAAAGTCATCTATACAAACATCTATGCTATTTTTCTCCAAAAGTGAGAAAATTTTATCAAGCGTCTCTTGGTCGTTTTTCCAGATATCCTCGCTAAATTCAAGCTCAAACTGCTTTGGATTTAGGTGGTGCGAGTTTAAAGTTAGCATAAATTCATTTACAAATTTTTCAGATGTGCTTTGAATTTGCGCTACGTTTATGCTTATTTTTGGCATTTTTAGCTTTTTGTTTTGCCACCTTACGGCTTGCTCTACTGTTTTTGAGACAGCAAGCGTGCAGATGTCGTTTAAGATGTCGCTATTTAAGCTAGCTATATCCATGAACTCGCCAGCCTCTTTTTGTCCAAATTCTTTTGACTGCCATCTAAGTAGCGCTTCTACGCAGATGATCTTTAAATTTTTAATGTCATAAATCGGCTGAAAATATACCTCAAAATCCTCTTGTAAATTTGCTTTTTTAAGAGCTATCTCTATGTTTGAGCTTTGTTGTATCTCGCTATCTATCTCATTATTATAAACCATTGGGTTTTTAGCTGGGTTTTGCTTAGCATAGTACATCGCCATATCGGCTTTTTTGATGATATTTCTAGGATCGCTGATGTTATCTCTTGTCACTACGTGGATACCAACGACGCTCTTAATCGCAAAGTGATACTTATCTATTTGCAAAGGTTTTTCTATCGTATCTCTTAGCTCCATACCAAGCTTCATGCGTTTAGTGTGGCTATTTTCTTCCATTTTTGAAAGCACGATGAACTCATCAGCGCCGATCCTTGCGGTGACCTCTTGTCTGTTGCACGCTTCACGTATGCGCTTTGCTATCGCTTTTAAAATTTTATCGCCAACTTCATGTCCATAAGATGTATTTATATTTTTAAAGCGACTTATATTTATATAATAAACTGCGATCTCTTGCTTCTCGCCCAAAACGCTACACATACCTTTTAGCTCATTTAGCAAGGAATCTCTGTTGCCAAGAGAGGTTAGATAGTCTTTTTCAGATACGCCCTCTAAGCTTAAATTTATCATCTCAAGTTCGTTTGTCTTTAGGTGCTTCTCTTTGTTTTTAGCATCATGTAAATTTTGCTCTGCGTTATATATCTCTTCGCTTTGATCTAGCACTTTCATAAAATAGCTAATGACCGCTCCAGCTACAATAACAAAAATTATAAGTAGATCGACATAAGATGAGAGGTTGGCTTTTATAAGTATTAGTGCAGCTGAGATGATAGGCACGAGCTTAGATGTTGTTTTTATGCCAACATCTGCTGCGCTTATACGCTTGTTGTCGCCCCTTAGGTAAAAAGCTCCAAGCATCAAGAGAAAAAATGGCACAAGGTAGATAGAGTGCAGAGTAAAATCATGCCCTTTGTTTATAAGCTCATTATAAAAAACATATAAATTTAATAGCGTAAAAATCGCACTTGCGATTATCAAGAAAAAGCCGCTATGTCTAATGTAGAGATGGTTGCTATTAAAAATTTCACTAAGAGCGATGAATAAAATAGACAAATTTACAAAAATAGCAATGCTAGCAGCAAGCTCGCTATGGCTTTTAGGATGGATCAATATATCAAAATCGCCCATATCGCCAACAATGCAATAAGCAAGCGTGAAAACTAGCAAAAGCACATTAAAGCTATCGGCTAGAACTAGGATCTTTTTATCACTGGCTATAAATTTGACCACAAAAAATATACCAACAGCGGCCAATAGTAAAAACATAGGGAGCAGATCAAAAAAATCAAGATAAGAAATTTGCTCTTTGCTTCTTAAAAGAAAGTCTTCATTGACGCTTCTAATGGCATCAATAATCGTCCAAAGAAAGACCCCAAAGCATGCAGCAAGCCAGTGCATAGCTTTAAGCTTTGATCTGTTCATAGAGATGTAGATACCAAGAACTACAAGACCAAAACCAAAAAATATCAACAAATTTTCAAAAATTTTATAGTTTAAAATGCCGGCAAACTGAGAAAATATAAAAAGAGCTATAACGGCATAGAAAATTTGTTTTTGTCTTACGATAAGTGACGAATTTGACGTAAAAAAAATGTTTCTCTCCATTGTTTATTCTGTTTCAAACCTTATTTTTAGTTATAATTTTGCAAATTTTTCTTTAAGGTTTATTATGAAATGTAATATCGTCTTATCTGGAGAAAATTTAATAGACTACCAAGCATTTAATCTATTTTTCTCAAAAAAGGCTAGAAAACAGTATTTTATAAATGTTTTTATGATTTTTACGGAGGCTATTATAGCTGGATTTGTCGCTGATATGCTTTTAAAAACCAAAATTTTTACTATTATCGGCGTCATTTTTGCTATTTTTTGGATCATTTTTTATCCAATTTTTTTAAAAAATAGACGAAAATCGGTGCTAAAAAGTTTAGAAATTTCAGACTTTAAAAAGAAGATGATCTTTGAAGTGGATGAGAAAAATTTGGCATTTTACGAAAATGAGCCAAAAGAAAATGAAATTTTTGACATAAAAGATGTAAGTGAAATTTACGAGCTTAAAAATATCTTTGTCATCTTTATAAATGAAAAAATCCACCTTGTCTTGCCAAAAAATAAAGAAACTTCAGAGCTAGTAAAAGCGCTTATAAAAGAGAGCAAAAAAGAGCTACTGCTTTTTGAAAATTTAGACTACAAAAGCGTTATTGGCTAAGCTTGTAAATTTACAAGCTTAGATGTGATCAAGCGTGCTTCTTATGAGCTCTTCAAAGTCTTTAGCATTCATCGGCTTGCCCCAGAAATAACCTTGTATCTCATCGCAGCCTAGCTCTCTTAAAATTTCAAGCTGAGTTTCATCTTCAACACCCTCAGCGATCGTCTTTAGCTCGATATTTTTAGCTAGAGTTATAACGCTTTTTACAACGTCTCTATCGATCTCATTTATGGCGATGTTATCAACTAGTTCTTTTGCGATCTTTAACCTATCTAGCGGATACTTTTTGATGTAGTTCATCGATGAAAAGCCAGTGCCAAAGTCATCGATCGAGATGCTCATGCCCTTATCTGAAAATTTCTTTAAGACTGTTTGCATGATCTCTTCGGCATTGACGAGGCTTGCCTCTGTAAGCTCGATATCAACGCACTTTGGATCCATGCCAAATTCTTCAACATAGCCAAAGATGTCCGATGCAAAATTTACATTATCAACCTGTTTTGGCGAGATATTGATGCCTACTTTTAGGCTGATGCCATACTTTTTGTTCCAGTAGCTCATCTGCCTTATGGCCTCTTTTGCCACCCATATTCCTATTGTATTTATGATAGAGCTTTGCTCAGCTACTGGGATAAATTTAGCTGGACTTACAAAGCCTTTTACTGGAGAGTTCCACCTTATAAGAGCCTCAGCGCCTATTATCTTTTTACCATTTAGTAGATACTGCGGCTGGAAATTTAGGCTAAATTCCTCATCAAAATTCATAGAATTTAGCAAAATTTCTATGTAGTTTTTCTCCTGAATGATCTCTTTTATATCATCGTAAAAGACATATTTTGTATTGACATCTCTTTTGGCTGCATCAAGTGCAGCTCCAGCTTGCATGATGAGATCATCAGCTAAAATTTCGCTTGTTTGCGTTGAGCTAACGCCAACCTTTGCCCCAAGAGCTATCTTATAGTCGCCAACTGAGATTTGCTCGGCTATGATGTTTAGCAGATAGTATAAAAATTCTCTATAATGCCCCTCATTTTTTTGCTTTAAAACTATCATAAAGTCATCACCGCCAAACCTTGAGATGATGGCACCTTCTGGCAAGATAGCTTTGATATTTTTAGAAAGTTTTAAAAGCACCTCATCGCCCACGTAGTGACCGTATGAGTCGTTTATAGCCTTAAAGTGGTTGATGTCGATGCTATAAATATCTATCTTCTCGCCAAGCGCTTTAGTCTTTATCATCTCTGAAAGTTTGCTTAAAAATGACTGCCTATTTAAAAGCCCAGTCAGTGAGTCAAATTCACTAAGCTGCCTTAAGCGCTCGTTTTTCTCTTCAAGCTCTCTTAAACTATCTTGGATCTCTTCATCTAGTTTAGCGATGATATGCCTTTCAGATCTAGCTAGATCCCTCATAGCAACTGTGCTTGAGATACTATAAATTAGCGCTGCATAGGCTAGCAAAACCATAAGTAGAAAAACTATCCAAACTGAGTAAATTTTATCTGTATTAGTAGCTCCTAAAAAAAGTAGGGATACGATAAGCAGGGTGATAAATTTATATATAAGCGCCCTTGTATAGTCTTTTCTGTAGCTTCTTATCTTGATATTTGCCTCGTTTTCTTTTAGGTGCAAGCAAGCTACAAATATAATAAAAAATGCAACTTTAAAGAAAAACTCGTAATGAACATTTGTGCCGCCATGTGTCAAAAAGGCCTTTGATGAGTAGTATGCGTCGCAAATGCAAATGATAAGCAAGGCTAATAGATATAAAAGTAGGCCAACTCTTTTATAGCTAAAAGCTGGTTTTTTTGATACAAAATTTAGTGAAAATGCGACAACAAAGACAAAGCAAAAGATAAAAATATCCATTATGATGTATGAAAGGCTAGTCACGAATTCTTTATTAAGCGCTACTGCTAGACTTCTATCAAAAACTACAAACCAAAAAAAACTAACCGTTATAAGCATCAAAGCAAGTGCATCTACCACGACTTGCTGCCATATCACTCTTTTTAAAATTCTTGCAAAAAAAGCAATAGCAGATACAAGAAACATAAAAAATGGGATCAAATATAAAATTTGCATAAGATCCGTGCGAGAGATGTTTCCTTGCATAAGAAGCGATCTATCATAAAGCAATAAAAGGATATCTGCTAACGCCCAGCTTGCGATAGCCAAAAATATATAGGTCCAGTATGAGTTTAAATTTCTACTACTTTTTAAGAAAAAGAACAAAAACAAAGCGATCACTACATCAGTGCCGACCGATATAGCTGTCAGATAAAACTGATCACCCAGATAAATAGCAAAAAAATAAGCAATAATCAGGGCAAATATAAATAAAAACGAGCCGTTGTGAAAATTTGTTATCCTATCAAGCACGGCCACTCTCCGCTTCTTGGGCTAGCTTTTGCCACCTTTGCCACTCGCCGCTATCATCGACGTCGTTGCCGATAGCCTCGTACCTAGCGTAGAAATGCTCAACAAATTTCTTGCACTCTTCATCTTTTGGCAGATAGCTCTGCTCATCTTTTTGGCAAAATTTCTCCAAAAACGTGCTCGCATCAGCTTTTTTAGCGTATGTTTGCGCTAGCTCGAAGTAGTTTTGCAAGCAAATTTCTTTAAATTTAGCGTAGGCTTGCTCGCTCATATCCACGCTTAGTTTGTCGTCAAATTTAAGCACTCCAGCCCTAAAAAGCAAGCTAAGATGTATGAGCCCCTCGCAGTAATAAGCCCTCACCTCATCGACCTTTCGCCACGCGATAAGCCCAACCGCACGGGCTATTAGCTCGTGAAAGACGGCCATTTTATACTCCGCCTCTTCGTGCAAAAAGAAATTTACCAGTCCTCCAGTCGTTGCCTTGTACTCTTCGATAAATTTAAAGACGCCACTTTTATTCATGCTCATCTCAGTATCAAGCCCGATAAAGAGGATGTGTCCAAACTCATGACCGATCGTTGAAATTTCATATACTTTTTTCCAAATTTTTGGCTTTAAAAATAAAATCTCTCTGCCAAAATCCAAAAATTCCCTACTAAAAATTTCAGCCCCAAGCTTCATAAAAGGCTTTGCCTTTGCGCCCTCATAGACGTGATTTACAAAGGCAAAAATTTTCTTGCCGCATTTTGCGCTCACACTCTCATCATTTGGCACGACCTGAGCGCTAAAAAGCCCGTTTAGCTCAGCTGCGTAATAGATCATCGGCACACTTATATAAAGCTGCGTTCTAGCGATATTTTCGCTAACTGCCTTGTTTGTCGCGGCGTTATCAAATTTGATCTTTTCGCAAATGCTTTCGTAAGTTTTTGCCACTTTTTCCTTAAATTTAAGCTCATCGATGCCCTCGCTATCCACTAGCCTGATGTCCCACTCAAGTGCGACTGCGTGCGTGTAGGCGTCCTCGTAGTACTCCAGCGGATGGCCTGGCTGAAGCGCGCCTTTTACATCCATCCACGCTATCTCAGCCTCTTGCCAAGCGTTTATAACCTTTGCGTTGTCCTCTTCGCAAAAGGCGTTTTGCAGCTTTTCAAGGTATTTTACATAAGATTTTTGCTCGTCATTTTGGGCTAAATTTCTTAAAATTTCAAGATTTTTTACAAATACTTTTTTAAGCTCTCTAACCTCATCTTTAAAGGCAAGCGCGTAAGGCAAAAAGCTAAATTTCTCGCCCTCTTTGCAAACTGCACCATAAGTTCTATCAGCTCTTACGCCGTTAGCGTCACACTGAAATAAGCCATTTTTAGTGATAAACTCATTTGCCTGGCTTAAATCTTTAAATTTAGCTTCAAACTCTTTATTTGTGGTGTCTATTATCTTATCTTGCCATGAAATTTGCCACGCATTTAGACTAAGCCCAAGCTCGTGCATAGCCTCAACAAAGGCTTGATAAAACTGGTCTAAAATTTTCTCATCACGTGCCTTTTTTATAAGCTGGGCATGTAAATTTTCATATAAATTTCTAACATAGCCGTAGATCAAATTTAGCACGCATTTTTGCTCGTCCTCGCCTAAATTCAGCTTTTTTAGCTCATTTTGAAGTGGATCAACTTTAAGATCAACTATCCTTCTAGCAAGGGCTAGTTTTTGGCTCGGCGTGCCAGTAAGACCACAAATTTTCACAGCCTCATTTATAAGCTCGTTATCTAAATTTTTATAAATCGCATTTAGCTTGGATTTTTGCTCTTTTGTAAGTTCGTTTAGTCTTTTAAAATCATTCATCTTTTCATCCCTTAAAGTTGCAGGATTTTAGCATAAAGCCATTAAAATTTGCTACAATTTACCAAAAATTTAAGATCTAAAGGGCAAAAAATGGACATTTTAAAAGACTTTGGCGAGCCGCGCATCAAGCAAGTTATGCTACCAAAAGATACAAACTCAGCTGGCAATATCTTTGGCGGCTGGATAATGAGTCAGATCGACCTTGCAGGTGCTCAGGCTGCTAGAGAAATTTCGCCTGAGCGAGTTGTGACAATTTCGATGAAAGAGATCATATTTAAGCAACCAGTCTTTGTTGGCGACGTACTAAGCTGCTACGCAAAGATTATCGCAGTTGGCAAAACATCGATAACAACGCAGATAGAGGTGACTGCACTTAGACTAAATGACGGCGGTTTTAGAGAGACTATACATGTCACAAGTGCAACTGCGACCTATGTCAGTGTGACAAAAGATGGACACAAAAAACCGATAGATGAGAAGATAAAAGAGCTGCACGGCTTTTAAAATTTGGTTGCAATTTATGCAGCCAAACCCCTAAATTTATCACTATTTTTAAAAGAATTTGAAAAAAAGTAACACCAAAAAAGAGAAATTTCAACTTATTTAAATGCTTTATAAAGTAAAATCAGCCCTTACACTTTTTTGGGAGAAAGATGAAAAAATCACGCTTAGGGCTTTTACAAACGCATATTTTAGATATCTTAACACAAGATGAGCTGGAGAAATTTGAGTTTAAAGAGCTGCCAAAGACAAGCACGATCTACACCGAAGATATCGAGATCATCATCTTAAAAACCGGCTCAGCAAAGCTCTCATTTTTTGAAGATGGCGAGGAATTTATCCTTTATCATTTAGAAAAAAACAACATCGCCATACTCGATGACAACTGCGCCTTTGAAGTGCTTGAAGATGCCCAAATTTACGTCATTAGACTAGATGAGATAGGTGAAATTTTACATAATCAAAAAGCTGCAAGCGAGATCCTAACAACCACTCTAAACACCATCATCGTGCAGCGCCAGATCACAAAGTCGATACTCTTTGAGGACGCAAAGGGCAGGATCGCAAATTTCTTGATCGAGCTTGCAAACGAGCAAGATCTAAAACAAAATGGCTATCGATACGTGTTTTTGCCGTTTTCTCTAAAGGTGCTATCAAGCTTTGTTGGTCTCAAGCGCCAAAGCGCCTCAACAGCCTTTAATGAGCTTATCAAAGACGACATCATCAGAAAGATCACACCGCACGAATTTCTCATCATCGACCACGAAAAACTTGAAAGTTACACGAATTAAAAAGCTTTTACGCCCTATCTTTAAATTTAGCGAGCCTATCTCGAAGCTCTTTTGAAAGTGTGAATTGCGAAAGCTCATATCTATCAAAAATAACGATCATATCATCGCCAAGCGCTTGCACTAGTCCAAAACACGCATCTCTATCAAGGCGATTTTTTCTAAATTTAACACTTAGCGCATCGACCTTTTTCTTATCGCCAAAGCTTTTAATGGCGATCTCATCGATATCTTTGAAGAAAAATTTGATATTTTTTGAGCCTTTTTTTATGACAAATCCATCATCATCTATCTCAAAAAAGTTGTTTTGCAAGATCTTTCTCACGCAAAAAAAGGTTGAAATGGCACCAACGATGACACCAAAAAGAGAGGGCGTGCCAAGATCAAGATAAAAGTAGCCAACGACGCTAAAGACAAAGAGCCCAAGCCCAAAGGCTAGCGCCCAAAAAACATCTTTTTTACTCTCTTTGGTTATCATTTTTGCCCTTTTATGCCAAAAGTCCGGCGCCATTTATCGCTTGGCTGCGCTCTTTGGCGTAAATTCTCTCGCCATTTATCACGTCATATTTCCAGATCGGTGCATTTGCCTTAAAGTCCTCGACAAACTCGTTTATAAGCCTTAGCGCGACCTTTCTTTGAGGGCTCACTACACCTGCTACATAAGAGCTTGTATGCACTGGCACATCGCCTTTTGAGTGAGCAAAGAGCACGTAGGCATTTTCTTTTTTGGCTCGCTCTTGCCAAGCATCTAGCCATTTTTTAAGGATCGGCTCATAGATATCAAAGCTAAGCGCCGAAATACCGCCCTCTTCCCTTACTATGCCCACAAAAGTGATGAGCGCGCCGCAGTTTTTATCTTTAAATTTATCATACCACTCGTTTGTGATGCTTTGAACGTCCAAGCTTCCATTATAAATTTGCATCTTAGCCCCCACAAACTGGCGGTAATATAGAAATTTTATCGCCTTCTTTTAGAGCGAAATTTATATCGCTTACGATCTCGTCATTTACCGCCACAGCGCAGATATTTAGCCACTTTTTAAGCTCTTCTTTCTCGCTTAAAGCCGCTTTTACCTCGCCTAAATTTTTTGCTTCTACTTTTATACTCTCAAGTCCGATAGGTCCAAGAAATTCGATCTCTACCATATTTTATCCTTTGAAATTTTTGCTGATTTTACTTAAAAATAAATTTAGATATACTTATTTGAAAATTTACAAAAGAGAAAGAAAATGAACGAAATTTTAAAAAGCATAAAAACCCCAGCCTACGTCTGCGAAGAGGCAAAAGTACGTAAAAATTTAGAGCTTTTAAAGTATGTAAAAGAGCAAAGCGGAGCTAAAATTTTAGTAGCGCTCAAAGGCTTTGCATTTAGCGGAGTAATGGATATGGTTGGCTCATATCTTGATGGAGCGACTTGCAGTGGGCTTCATGAGGCAAAATTTGCGAGCGAATACGTAAAAGGCGATATCCACACGTATAGCCCAGCCTTTAAAGATGAGGACTTTGATGAAATTTTAAAAATTTCAAAGCACATTACGTTTAACTCTTTTGCTCAGTGGCAAAAATTCAAAGGCATTGCCTTGCAAAATGGCATCATCTGCGGTCTGCGAGTAAATCCAGAGGTTTCGCTAGCGCCAACTGATAGCTACAACCCATGCGGTAAATTTAGCAGGCTTGGCATCACGAGGGCAAATTTTAAACCAGAGCTTCTTGATGGCATCACGGGGCTTCATTTTCACGCGCTTTGCGAGGAGAGTGCGAGCAGCTTGCAGGTCGTGCTGGAGGCGTTTGAGGAGAAATTTGGCGAGTTTATACCAAAGATGAAGTGGATAAATATGGGCGGCGGCCACCACATCACGAGGGCTGATTACGACGTGGAGCTGCTTATAAAGATAATTAAGCGTTTTCGCGAGAAATACGGCGTGGAGGTCTATCTGGAGCCTGGCGAGGCGGTGGGCTGGCAGACTGGCTTTTTGATAAGCAGCGTGCTTGACATCGTGCATAACGAAAAAGATATCGCCATACTTGACACCTCAGCCGAGGCGCACATGCCAGATACCGTGCTCATGCCTTACCGCCCAGCCGTTAGAGGCGAGAGCAAAAATGGTAATTTTGCTTATAGATTTGGCGGCAATACCTGCCTAGCTGGCGATATAGTGGGACTTGAAGCGGGCGATGCGGAGTATAAATTTGATAGCGAGCTTAAAATTAATGATCGCGTCATCTTTGAAGATCAAATTCACTACACCATCGTGAAAAATACGACATTTAACGGCATAAAACTGCCTGATCTGCTACTTCTAAAAGAAAATGGCGAGGTTAAAATGATCCGTGAATTTGGATACGAAGAGTATAGGCGCAGAAACTAGAATTTTGCTTTTTGAAGGTAAATTTGGCTTTTTAAATTTAGGTCAAATTTATCTGGCTTGCAAATTTCGCCAAAATGACTTTGAGCTGCCTAAATTTAAAAATTTATCTTGAAGCTATTTTTGTTTTCAAAATTTAAACTTATTAAATTTGACAAATTTAAAGCCAGACTGCAAACTCCAAAATGATTTAAATTTATTATCTACAAAATTTATCTTAATACTTTTGCTAAAGCTATCTTAGCTTGCTATCCTTATTAAATTTAGCAAATTTCTGACTTTATCAAAAGGTCCAAGCCACCTTAAATTTAATACCCATAAATTTTGGCAAATTTATCTATCTTTGAGCTTTTTTGCCAGTTGTATTCAGTCTCATTTGCGATCTTTTGGGCTAGCTCTTTGCCAAAATGATCGCTGATAAAACCAAGCGCCATATCCATACCAGCAGCCACGCCTGAAGCTGTGTAAAATTTACCTGCCCTCACCCACCTAGCGCGCTCTTGCCACTTTACAGCTTTGCCGCAACTTTTTACCCACTCAAGCGATCTTTTATTTGAGGTAGCCTTTAGTCCGTCAAGCTCTCCTGTGCGAGCGATGAGCGCCGAGCCAGTGCATACGCTTAGGCAAATTTGAGATGCCAAAACGCACTCTTTAAGCTTAGAAATAAACTCACTATCATTTACAAGCGTCCTCGTGCCTTGACCTCCAGGAAGTAGCAAAACGCTCTCTTTTGGCATTTTGGCAAGCTTTTTTGTCTTTATAAAAAAGCCTTGTTTGCTTCTTTTCATCCCACCATCAAACGAGATGTAGCTTATCTTCATTTCAGGCACCCTTGCTAAAAACTCCACTGGCCCCATGAGATCAAGCGTCTCGTACTCATCAAATATAAGGCAAAAAAGATGCATAGTGCGGTCCTTTTGAACTAAAATTTGGCTTTATTTTAGCTAAATTTTCAGATCAAAAACGATAAAAATTAACAAAACTTAAATGTTTTTTATAAAATTTTTAGTAATCTTTTTTGCTAAGGTTTGCTTGTGATTAGCTCTGATATAATAGCCGCAAAACGGCATAGCTGTGTGATTTTAGCATATTTAACCAAAGCTTAAATCATTTAAGCTTTAGCAAATAAAGGAATAAAATGACGAGAATTCTTACTCTACTTTTTACATTGTCTGTTGCGGCAATGGCCATTGAGGGACCAACTGGCGTCAATCAATATGACAGCACCATTTGGGCAGCACAGAGGATAGAAAATATCAAGCCTTATGAGCATGGCTGGGGCCCGATATTTACTTTTATACAAGGCAACGACTACTTCGCGATAGCTGCACTTTCTATCATTTTAGCTGTTATCGGCGCGTTCGTGCTACACTTTTTGATCATCGGACCAAAACACTTTAGTCACGAAGGCAAAAAAGTACTTGCTTTTTCAGTATTTATACGTATAGCTCACGGTTTAGCTGCGATCTCTTGGATCATCTTGGTGCCAACTGGTATCATCATCATGTGGGGCGCAGAGCTAGGTGGTGGCACATTTGTGCGTTTCTGTAGATACTTGCACGAGATAGCAACTGTGATCTTTGCTATATCTGTGCTGCCGATGCTCTTTAGCTGGACAAAAAGAATGCTCCCAGCTGTCTATGACATCAGATGGATGTTTATAGTTGGTGGTTATCTATCAAAGAAGAAAAGACCAGTTCCTGCTGGTAAATTTAACGCTGGTCAAAAAGCATGGTACTGGATCGCTATCCCTGGTGGTATCGTGATGATCATCACTGGTGCGATTATGTATTTTCAAGACTTCAAAGAGCCAGCAGTCGCTACTTGGCTTGGCATATCACAGATCGAGCTTTTAAGATATAGCGTCGTTATCCACAACTGCCTTGGCATCGTCTGTGCGGTATTTTTCCTAGTTCATATCTATATGGCTGCGATCGCTATACATGGCGCTATCTGGTCGATGATCACTGGATACAAAGAAGAAGAAGAGGTCTATGTGCTTCACCACTACTGGTATCAAGAGCTTGTTAAGAAAAACAAGATACCAGTATCTGACTACGAGAAATCATATACAAATTTAAAATAATCAACCTTGACCTTGCGACTTACGCAGGGTCAAACTCTCTTTTATAGCAAATTTCAAAGCACAAATCCTTTTAAAAAATTAATATTTTTTAGCTATAATCCAAAATCAGTTTCAAGGTTTGAAATACTAATCACAAAGGAAAAACAATGACAAGAACAATTGATTGTAGAAATTTAGAGTGCCCAAAACCAGTCATCATGACTAAAAACGCACTTGAGGGTTTAAATGAGGGAGAGAGCCTAGAGATCATCGTAAATGCCCTAGCTCCAAAAGAGAATATCTCGAGATTTTTGAAAAATCAAAATATAGAATTTAGCCTAGAAAGCAATGGCAATGAGACTAAAATTTTAGCCATCAAGGGCAAAAGCGCACTTGAGCTTACAAATTTTGATGAATTTGTCTGCGACATAACACCAAAAAATGAAAAAGTGCTCTATCTAAACGAAGAGCGCGCAGGTAGCGGCGAAGTTGGTATAAATTTGCTATCAAAATTCCTAGGCGCACTTCTTCAAGTAGAGAAAAAACCAAAGATAATCATCTGCGTAAATAACGCTGTTAAGATGACGACAAACCGTTCACATCCAAGCTTTAAGCCACTTAAAGATCTTGAAGCTGCTGGCGTTCAAATTTTAAGCTGCGGAAGCTGCTTGGAGGCTTATAAACTAGTGAGCGATCTTGCAGTTGGCGAAATTTCAAACGCTTATGAGATCATCGACATACTCTCAACTCACGAGCAAATCAAACTATGATCTATCACGACAAAAAGCTTACGCAGTTCGTTAAAGCCGCTGGTTGAGCTGCTAAGCTTGACCCGTCGGGTCTTCACAAAACGATTAGTAGTTTAAATTTATCTCATCCAAACCTGCTCTCAAGCATCGGCTCAAACGAAGATGCGAGTGTTTTCAAGCTCTCAGACGATCTTGCACTCGTTCAGACGCTTGACTTTATCACGCCAGTAGTAAATGACCCATTTATCTACGGTCAGATCGCTGCTGCAAATAGCCTAAGCGACGTCTTTGCAATGGGTGGCGAGGTGATAAACGCCCTAAATATCGTGGGCTTTGATAGCTGCAACCTTGCACCTGAAATTTTAGGCGAAATTTTGCAAGGCGGAGCCGATAAAGTAAGAGAGTGTGGCGGCGTCATCGTTGGCGGACATACGATAGAGACGCAGCAGATGTATTATGGACTAAGCGCGACTGGCAAGGTGAGCCCACAAAATTTCTGGGCAAACAATACAGCAGAAATTGGTAACGTTTTGATCCTTACAAAGCCTCTTGGTAGTGGCATCTTAAGCACAGCGATCAAGGCTGATCTACTAAGCATGAAGCAGATAAATGAGGTCGCTGGCATCATGGCTCAACTAAATTTCTACGCTCTCAAAGCACTAAGTGGCATCAAAGTTTATGCGGCTACCGATGTGACAGGATTTGGATTTTTAGGGCATTTAAGCGAGATGTTAAACGACAAGATCAGCTTTAATGTCTTTGAAAAAGATGTGCCAGTGATCGCAAGTGCGAAAGAATTTGCCGATATGGGCATCATCCCAGAGGGAAGCTACAAAAACCGCGAATTTACAAAGCATTTTGTGAGCAAAGAGGCTGATATCTTGCTATATGACGCGCAAACTTCTGGCGGACTTTTGCTAGCTGTTAGCGAAAATGAGGCAAATTTAGCTCTAAAGCGCCTAAAAGAGGCTGGCTATGAGCGCTCAGCCATCATCGCAGAGGCGATACAAAAAGGCGAGTTTGATATATTTTTAAACTAGGCTTTTGCTAAATTTAGCCTAGTTTTCATGCACTAGATGATGAAATTTCTAAATTTCTTTTAATTTACCTAACCGCTTTATAATGTCAAGAAATTTAACAAAGGAGATATGATGAACTATCTTGAAATTTTAAAATTTCGCCACGCTTGCAAAATTTTTGACGAGAGCAAAAAGATAAGTGCGGGTGAATTTGACTTTATCCTAGAGGCTGGCAGACTAAGCCCAAGCTCGACTGGCCTTGAGCAGTGGGACTTTTTGGTTGTGCAAAACAAGGAGCTTAGAGAGAAGATCAAAGCCGTTTCGTGGAACCAGGCGCAGATCACATCTTGCTCGCATTTGGTGGTAGTCTTAGCAAAGATTAAAGAGATAAAGGTTGGCAGCAGCTATATCGATAAAATGATCGCTAGACGTGCAAATAAAGAGCCTGAGATGATCGCTGCAAGGCAGAAATTTTATCACGACTTTTTGCTATCAAATTTCAAAAATGACGACAAGCTAACATTTCAGTGGTCACACGAGCAGTGCATGATAGCTGCGACAAATATGATGAACGCAGCCGCGAGCCTTGGGATCGACAGCTGCCCGATCGAAGGCTTTGATAGACACGCTTTAAATGAAATTTTAGGTCTTGATGAGAGCGAGAAAAGAGTGGCTATCGTAGTGCCATTTGGCTACCGCCTAAACCCACAGCCTGAAAAACTACGCAGACAAAGATCTGAAGTAGTTACTTGGATCTACTAACTCACGGGGCAAAACGCCCTGTGTCTATTTAAATTTAAACAAAAAGGCATTTTATAAGCTAAAAAAAGTAAATTTGCGTTAAAATCATGGCTAGTTTTAAAAAGCGAGGCTTAAATTTAATGCAAAAAAATAGCGCTAAACCAGTTTTGCAGATTTTTAAGAGGTTCTATGTAAAGATAGCACTACTTCTTTTTGCCTTCATCTTTCTTGCACTTTTTGTCATATTTGCTGGCATAAACGATATAAAATATGAAATTTCAACACTAAATTTTATCACTAGAAGCAATATCGTCAATACATTTGTAGAGGTAAAAGACAATATCACCACAAAGGCAAGACTCATAGCAAACGGCGTAGAGCCATTTTATGAAGATACTGTTGTAAGTAAATTCTACGCCGCTTTTTACGTGATAGCAAAAGATAACTCCTTGCTTTATGAGCGTAAATTTGAGGGCGCTTTTGAGCTACACGACTACGATATCTCGTGGTTTTCAGATATCAAAGCAGGCGAGTTTAGGCTCTCTGATAGATTTTACAAAAATAGACGCTTTAAAGATATCTACATAGCTTACGGGCTAAAAAATGGCAATAAAATTCTCGCCCAGCTAAATCCAAATCTTTTAAAAAACAAGGTCGATACAGGCTACAATAAAAACCTTGCCGCATACGTCTTTTTGGTCGATAAAGATGGCAACCTCTCAAGAGATGAGTTTTATAGAAAATTTATAAAAGAGGACTTTAACAAATACATCTCGCAAGGTGGCGAGTTTAAAGCTGACAAGATCATTTTTAAACTAAAAGATATGAATTTTTATAAGATCAGCTACCTAGAGGAGCAAAAGCTATTTGTCATAACAGGCTCTAGCAGGCAGGCACAGATCTTTATCCAGCTAGTTCTAGTCGTGCTTTCGTTCTTGTGTTTTGTCGCATTTAGCATACTTTGGCTACGTGATAACTCATATATAAAAGATAAAATTCTCTCTCCATTTACTAGGATCGCTCTTTTTGCGGCAGATAAAAGTAAGCCAACTAATGAAGAATTTGACATAAAAGAATTTATCTCACTAAATAACAGCATCAAAAAACTCTACGAAGATAGAGATAAAGCTTACGAGACGGCACAAAGCTACGAGAGTAGATTTGGCTATGTCTTTGAAAAGAGCTTTTTAAAGATCGTGGTCTATGACGCTTATACTGGCGTCATCACGGACATTAGCAACGCTCTTTTAGAAAATCTAGGCTACAAAAAAGATGACGTAGCAGATCTAAATATCAAAGAGCTACTTGAAGATGAGTCTAAGAATTTAGCAGAAGATAGAAAAAATGCTATCAACAATAATCTATCATACGAGGCTAAGCTAAGGCGTAAAAATGGTGAAATCATCGATGTTTTAGTAACCCAAAGTAGCTTTGAGCTAGAAAACACAAGGCTAAATTTCATACTTATAAAGGATATCACTCAAGAAAAGATGACGCAAAGAAATGACGATATCATCAAAAGCTACGTCATTTTATCGCCAAATGTCATCGCCATAGCTTCAGCGCAAGAGCCATTTTTGATCATCCAAAGCACAAACAATGTCGAGAGAATTTTTAATGTCCAAAGCCAAAGTCTCATAAATTTAGAAGATATCATCGCAAGCGAAGACTTTGATAGCTTTAAAGCTGCCGTGCTAGCAAGCAAAAAAGCCTTTTTGCAAGCAAGCTTTAAAAATGAAGAGCTAAATTTCATAGCAAATATGACAAACGCTTATGGCAAGAAAATTCCATTTAAGATAAAGGCTAAATTTATTGATGCAGACGAACAAAAGGTCATCTACTCATTTACCGATCTTAGTGATATGCTAAAGCTTCAAGAGAGATTTGAAAAACAAAGCAAAGAGAGCAAGGCGCTGCTTTGGGCGAGTGAGGCAAATGTCTTTACTTGGGATAAAAGAAGCGACATGCTTAACATCTCAGACGAGCTAAGTAAAATTCTCGGCACGCAAAGCACTCTAAATTTCGAGCAAGCAAAGTCGGTTTTTGTAGATGAGTTTGATAGTTTTTATAGCTTTTTTGAGAGCTTAAGAGACGCTCAAACATACATCAAAGATATCAAGCTTTACAGCATAGATAAAGAAATTTTACACTTTAGACTAAGGGCAAAAGCGCTTGAATACGACGAATTTGGCGAAGTAAGCTTGATAAAAGGCACGTTAAGAGACCTTAGCCTAGAAGATAGCTTCTTTGTCTGCCAAGACCTGCTTGCAAAAATTTTCTCATTTAGCAAAGAAGAGGTCATCTTGCTTGATGAGGAGATGAGGGTCATTGACGCAAATGACGCATTTTTTGAAAGTGCGGGCTCAAAGGATAGTGTATATCTAAAAGATATCACATTTATAAAGCAAGGCTTAAGCGATATAAAGCACCAGATCATAGATACTATAAACAGCGGTGGCTCATGGAGTGGTAAGGTTTGGAGTGAAAATAATAAAAACAAAAGCAAGCTTGAAGTCATAGAAATTTTACCACTTATCGATGCGAGCGAGAAAAGAACTGGCTACATCATGCTCGCAATGCTTGCAAATAACGAAGCTCAAAATGAGAAATATCTAGAATTTATCGCATATCACGATCCGCTCACAAAGCTACCAAATAGATTTTTACTCTACAACAAACTAAATTCTCTCATACAAAAAAATGAACAAAAAATAGCCGTCATCTACCTTGATATAGATGATTTTAAGGGTATAAACGACAACTTCGGTCACCAAATAGGCGATAAATTTTTAGTAGCTATCTCTGAAAAAATAGGCGCTATGTTTAATGGCAAAAATATCTTTGCAAGGATAGGCGGAGATGAGTTTGTAGGAGTTATAAACTACGAAAATTTAGGTGAAGTCTATGAGATAGCGCAAAATATGCTAAGGCTAGCTTCAGATGAAGTAAAGATAGATGAGCTAAAACTAAAAGCAAGCGCTAGCATAGGCATAGCATTGGCTGATAGTGAGCTTGGGGCTGATGATGTGCTACAAAGAGCCGACTGGGCGATGTATCAAGCCAAGATAAGTGGCAAAAACAGAAGCTATACATTTGATGCGAAAAAAGATGTCTATTTTAAGAGCCAGTACGAAGATGGCTCAAAAATTTTAAAAGCTCTTGACGCTGGAGAGATGTTTTTAGAATTTCAGCCAGAGATCAGCTTTAGCACGGGCGAGACTTTAAGTTTTGAAGCGCTTATTAGATGGAGAAAAGATGGCGAGATCATCTACCCAAGTGACTTTTTACCACTTATAAAAACAAGTAGCGCATCAAGTAATATCGCTTTATTTACGATAAAAGAGGCGCTTTTAGCTAGAAAAATGTGGCTAGAAAATGGCATAAGCGCAAAGGTTCGCGTAAATTTAAGCGTTAAAAAGCTCTTTACGCAGGAATTTTGGCATAAATTTAAAGCGATCTTTGATGAGGATAAAAGCCTTGATCCAACTGGACTTATCATCGACGTTATCGACGCTGCAACGGCTACAAATTTAGAAGTTTTAGAAATTTATGTTAGAAAGTATAAAGAGCTTGGCATACACTTCTCGCTTGATGACTTTGCATCATACTCAAGCTCGATCGAAGCTCTTGGCATGCTAAAGACAAATCGCTTCAACATAGATAATAAATTTTGCAAACATATCTTCAGCTCAAAAGAGGCGCTTGAGAGCATAAATATGATAAGGTTTGTGGCTGATAAATTTGGACTAAATACGACTATAAAAAATATCGATGATAAAAGAACGCTTGAGTTTTTGCTTGGTCTTGGATTTGATAAATTTCAAGGCAACATTTTCTCATTAGCGCTTTTGGCAAAAGATGCAGCTTCATTTAAATTTGAAAGACCTAATAATCTGCACATAAAAGACTATAAAAATAGTGAAAATTTCGAGCTTTTCAAAGGCTTAGTCGTGCTAAAAGAGCTTGCAAATGAAGTGATAGTAAATTTAAATCAGGACGACAAACTAGCACAAAGCCTAAAGCAAAAAATAGAAGATGAGATAAAAAATATAGGTAAATATAATCAAGAAATTTCTATAAATTTAAGCAAACTAGCAAGTAGTAGTGACAGCGGCGAACTCTATAATCTAGCCGTGTCCATCATCAAAGAGTGCGATATAAATTTAGGTTTTAGTAAGGAGATAAGAGTTGAGTGATGTAAATGTTTATGAGCACGAGATCCCAAACGGAAGCAAACTTTACTTTGCAAAAAGTGCAAAACTAAAGAGAAAAATCGAGCAAAAAGCGAGTGAAATTTTAGAAGATGAAGGTTTTAGCGAGATCGTAACGCCGTTTTTTTCGTATCATCAACATCTAAGCGTGGATGCGACAAATCTTCTTCGCTTTAGCGACAGTCTAAACCACGAGATAAGCTTAAGGGCTGATAGCACGGTTGATACCGTTAGGATCGTGCTTAGAAGGCTTAAAGCAAATGAGCCAAGGAGATGGTTTTACATCCAGCCAGTCTTTCGCTACCCAAGCCAAGAAATTTATCAAATAGGCGCTGAGCTTATCGGCGAAAACGATATTTTAAAAAGTATAAATATCGTAGCAAAGCTCTTTAATGAGCTTGATCTTAGTGCTTGTTTGCAGCTTAGCAATATGCAAATCCCAAGGATAATTTGCGAAATTTTAAACTTAGAGATAGAAATTTTTGAAAACTCATGGCTAGAAAAGATCTTAGCCCAAAACGTGCCGTGGCTTAGCAAACTAGCCCTTTTAAAGGACGCTAGAGAGCTTGATGAGATAGTAAGTTTAGTCCCTGATAAGCTAAAAGAGGCGCTAAGAAATTTACAAAGTGTAGCCAAATCACTAGAATATAAAAATTTAAGAATAGTTCCGCTATATTACTCAAAAATGAGATATTATGATAGTTTATTTTTTAGGTTTTTAAAAGATAACGCCATCTTAGCAAGTGGCGGAAACTATGAAATAGACGGAATTTCAAGCAGCGGGTTCGCTGTTTATACTGATGCATTAATAGAAGAAAAAATTAATTTAAGGAAGTAAGAATGAGAAAGACTGATTTAGTAGTTGGTGTTCAATGGGGTGATGAGGGCAAAGGCAAGATAGTTGATATGCTAGGACTAAACTATGACATGATTTGTCGCTCTCAAGGTGGCCACAACGCTGGTCATACGATCTGGGTCGATGGCGTAAGATACGCGCTCCACCTTGTCCCAAGCGGAATTTTGCACAAAAATATCATAAATATCATCGGCAACGGCGTCGTTGTATCTCCAGAGGTGCTCATCACTGAGATGGCGCAATTTGACAACTTAGAGGGCAGACTTTATATAAGTGACAAAGCACACTTAAATTTAAGCTACCACAGCCAAGTCGATCAAGCAAAAGAGCGCTTAAAAGGCGAAAAAGCGATCGGAACGACTGGCAAAGGCATCGGACCAACATATGCAGACAAGATAAGCAGAAGCGGCCACAGAGTTGGCGAGCTACTTGAGCCAGAGCGCTTGTGCGATGCTTTGATGCATGATTTTGAAACAAACAAATGCGTATTTGACGCACTTGGCGTAAAGATACCTGAAGAAAATGAGCTACTTGAAGAGTTAAAAAGATATAAAGAGGTGCTTGCTCCATTTATCGCAAACACTACAAATTTAGTTTGGAAAGCGCTTGATGAAGATAAAAAAGTCCTACTTGAAGGCGCTCAAGGCACACTTTTAGACATAGATCACGGCACATATCCTTATGTAACTAGCTCAAATACCATAAGCGCTGGTGCCTGCACAGGCCTTGGACTAAATCCAAAAGAGATAGGCAAAGTAATAGGCGTCATCAAAGCATATACAACTCGCGTAGGCCACGGACCTTTCCCAACTGAAGACAAGGGCACAAATGGCGATAAGATGTGCGAGATAGGTAAAGAATTTGGCACAACAACAGGCCGCCGCAGACGTTGTGGCTGGTTTGACGCAGTAAGCGTAAAATACGCTTCAAGGCTTGATGGCGTCGATACTTATGCACTTATGAAGCTTGACGTGCTTGATGGCTTTGAAGTGGTAAAAATTTGCAAAGCATATCAATATAACGGCGAAACTATCGACTACGTACCAACAGATCTTGAAAATGCAACGCCTATTTATGAGGAGCTTGCAGGCTGGGACAGTGTAAAAGGCATCAGCCGATATGAAGACCTGCCAGCAAACGCAAGAGCATATATCGAGCGCATCGAGGAGCTAACTGGCGTGAAGGTTGGCTATATCTCAACAAGCCCTGAGAGAAGCGATACGATCATTAGATGAAAAGCAAATTTACCTCCGTCGTCCGCGTCAAAAAGCAGGAGATGGATAAGGTAGAGGCTAAGCTCGTCGTTGCTAGGCTAAATGTAAGAAATGCTGAAGAAAAAATAGCACTCTTAAGGGCCAAGCTCAACGAATTTAGCCTGCCAAAAAGCGGCAACATAGGCGAGCTAAGAGAAAATTTAGAGCTCATAAATATAGCAAGAGCCGAGCTAAGTGCCTGCAAAGAGAGCTTAGAGATAGCAAAAAAAGAGGTCTTGCACTACGAGCACAAATATAAAAATGCAAATTTAGAGTATGAAAAGATGAAATATCTAGAAAAAGAAGAATTTAAAAAAGAGATAAAACGCATACAAAAGGCTGAAGCGCTTGCTCTTGATGAGTTTGCGGTTATGAAATTTGCAGCCAAAAGCGAGGCGTAATGAGAGCTGTTTTACTCTTTTTTATGGTCATAAATTTTGCATTTTGCTTTGAAGTGCCGGTTGATTGCACTCAGATCTTTGAAGCTAGAAAAGAGGAGATTTCAAAGGAACTTGAGGTCATCGACGAGCAGCGCCAAGCCCTAGAGGTCTTTCGAGCAAGCTCGGCTGCAGCTTATGAAGAGAACAACAAAAAGCTTGCCAAAAAAGAGGCTGATCTGAATGCGACGATGAAAGTGATCGAGCAAAAGCGCAAAGAGATCGACGAAGTTGTCGCTAAAAATGAGAAAATTTTAAAAGAGCTTCGCACGATGACAACTGACAAGGTCAATGAATCCTACGCCAAAATGAAAGATGGCGCAGCAGCCGAAGTACTCTCGCAAATGCCTAGATCAAACGCGGCCACCATACTTTACGCCCTTGATGCAAAAAAGATATCAACCATCATGGCTAAGATGGATCCAAAGGTTGCCTCTGAAGTGACTGCGCTACTTCAAAAAGGGCCTCCATTTATCGATGAAAAGGGCGATATGCCCGCTCCAGCTGGAAGTATAAATATGCAGTAAATTTAATTTACTACCAATCTAAAAAACTAAATTTAACTGATAAATTTAACCCGTTTACTTACAGCCCTCACATTTTTGCCCCTGCTCTTGTTGTAAATTTAATGGCGACTTGCTTTTTACGCACAGGGGCATAAGCGGTCCAGCTATACTAAATGCCTCACTCTTTTGGCAAAAGGGTCGAATTTGCATAAATTTTTTGCCTAAATTTAGTGAGAAAAATTTAGTAAATGGTAAAAAGCAGCTTAGCTCAGTTTTGCCATTACCAAAGAGATTTGTGCTGGAGTTTTTAAGAAATTTTGGCTTAAAAGATAGAGCTTATTATGAATTTAGTGATGATGAAAAAAACATCATAAAAAGACTTTTTGCATATCATTTTGCTCCGGCTGGGACATTTGGCTTTGAAAGGGCTGAAGTTACAAAAGGTGGCGTAAAAACTATATTTTTAGATGAAAATTTAGAGAGCAAAAGCGTAAAAGGGCTTTATTTTATAGGAGAGGTTTTAGATATCACTGGTATGCTTGGTGGATACAACTTGCATTTTGCATTTGCAAGTGCTCTAAAGGTAGCTAGCGCTTTAAAAAATAGCTAATCAAATAGAAGTGAAATTTAGTGGCAGCCAAAACTGCCACTAAAATTATTATTTCTCGCTTAGATACTCTTGCAAGCTTTTTACTTCAAGCGCTTTGCCAGTTTGAACTGTGCTTAGCGACTTAGCAGCTGCAAGTGCTGCACGGATAGTTGTAAAGTATGGAATTTTAAATCTAAGTACATTTTGGCGGATCTTTTTGCCGTCATCCACGCTTGATTTTGTATCACTTGTATTTATAACAAGCGCTATATCACCGTTTTTAAGCCTATCTTCGACGTTTGGCCTGCCCTCGCTTATCTTATAGACGAACTCAGCCTCCACGCCAGCTTCGCTTAAAATTTTATGCGTTCCACCAGTTGCGATGATGCTAAAACCAAGCGCTATGAGATCTCTTGCAAGGTCTGGTGCGTAATATTTATCAGCGTCAGCTAGCGTTAAAAATACCCTGCCCTTGCTTGGCAAAGTGTTGCTCGCAGCGATCTGACTCTTTGCAAATGAGCTTGCAAAGTCGTGGCTGATACCCATGACCTCGCCCGTGCTCTTCATCTCAGGGCCAAGGATAAGATCTGCGCCACTTAGCTTGTTAAACGGCAGCACGCATTCTTTTACGCTAACATGCGAGCTCACACGAGGTTTTAAGATGTCGCCCTCTTCATAAACAACTCTGTAGTCATCATAAAATTTAAGCGCCTCACGTAAATTTCCCTGCCACATAACTCTTGTCGCCACCTTTGCCATAGGCACGCCAGTAGCCTTGCTCACAAACGGCACGGTCCTGCTTGCGCGAGGATTTACCTCAATCATATAAAGCTCGTTTTCATAGATGGCAAACTGGATATTCATAAGGCCGACAACGCCTAAATTTAGTGCGATATCTCTGGTTTGCCTCTCCACTTTTTTTATCATTTCCTCACTTAAGCTCATCGGTGGCAATATGCAAGCTGAGTCACCAGAGTGAATTCCAGCCTCCTCGATGTGCTCCATTATAGCGCCTATATAGACCTCTTTGCCGTCACATATCGCATCTACGTCGAGCTCTTTTGCGTCTTGTAAAAATTTATCAAGTAGCACTGGCGAGTGGTTGCTGACTTTCACGGCCTCGCTCATATACTCTTTTAGCTCGCTCTCGTTATGCACTCTTCTCATCGCCCTGCCGCCTAAGACGTAGCTTGGGCGAACAAGCACTGGATAGCCGATAGTCGCGGCCTTTTGCAAGGCTTCTTCTAAGCTAGTGGCGGTGTCATTTTTAGGCTGAAGGACGCCTATTTTATTTATAAATTCGCTAAATTTCTTTCTATCCTCGGCCACGTCGATCACTCTTGCAGTTGTGCCGATGATCTTAGCGCCGATCACGCTTAGGCGCTTTGCAAATTTAAGCGGAGTTTGGCCGCCAAAATGCACGATGACGCCGTCTGGCTTTTCACGCTCGATGACTGATCTAACGTGCTCAAAATCGATCGGTTCAAAGTATAAAATATCGCTCGTATCGTAGTCGGTTGAGACGGTTTCTGGGTTGCAGTTATACATTATCGTCTTTACGCCAAGGTCTCTTAGCGCGTAGCTTGCATGCACGCAGCAGTAGTCAAACTCTATGCCCTGACCGATCCTATTTGGACCGCCGCCTATTATCATCACCTTTTTAGCCTCTTTTGCTGGCTCTTTTTTAGGAAATTTGGTTATATTTGTGGTTGAGTAAAGATATGGCGTTAGCGCCTTAAACTCGCCCGCACAAGTATCGACCTCGTTGTATTCAAGCTCGATGCCAAGCTTCTGCCTAGCAAAATAGATATCATTTTGGCTAAGTTCAAGATCGTCTTTTTCATTTATAAGCACGGCTATCATCTTGTCTGAAAAGCCCATGCTTTTGGCCTCTCGCAGCAGCACTTCGTCGTTTAAGATATCCATGTCGATCTTATCTTCAAATTTAACTATCTCATAAATTTGCTCTAAAAACCAAGGATCGATCTTGCTAAACTCATGCACCTCAGCCACGCTAAAGCCATCTCTAAATGCCTGCGCTAGATATAAAATTCTTCTCTCATTTGCATTTCTGATGCCATAAATCAAAGCGTTTTTCTCTAAACTAAGGCTGTTAAATCCGCAAAGATCACGCTCTAAACTACAAAGCGCCTTTTGGATGCTCTCTTTAAATGTCCTACCAATAGCCATGACCTCGCCAACTGACTTCATCGCAGTGCCTAGATATGGGTTTGACCCTGGGAATTTCTCAAATGTAAAGCGTGGAATTTTTGTCACTATGTAGTCAATAACCGGCTCAAAGCTAGCAGGCGTGCCAGTGATGTCGTTTTTGATCTCGTCTAAGCTAAAACCAACAGCCAGAAGTGTCGCGACCTTTGCGATAGGATAGCCAGTAGCTTTACTAGCAAGTGCTGAGCTTCGGCTAACGCGTGGGTTCATCTCGATAACGATCATGCGGCCCGTTTTTGGATCTATGGCAAACTGCACGTTGCTGCCGCCCGTATCAACGCCGATCTCACGAAGTATGGCAAAACTAGCGTCACGCATAGTCTGATACTCTTTATCTGTGAGTGTGAGTGCTGGTGCGACCGTAATGCTATCGCCTGTATGCACGCCCATTGGGTCGAAATTCTCGATCGAGCAGACGATGATACAGTTGTCGTTTCTATCTCTAATGACCTCCATCTCGTACTCTTTCCAGCCAAGCAAGCTCTCTTCTATCAAAATTTCATGTATCGGACTTGCGTCAAGGCCGGTGTTGGCTAGCTCTTTAAACTCGTCCATATTGTAAGCCACGCCGCTTCCTGCGCCGCCAAGCGTATAGCTAGCTCTTATGATAAGCGGAAAGCCTATCTCATTTGCCGCATTTAGCGCGTCGTCCATGTTATAAGCATATCTACTCTCAGGCAGGTCCATGCCGATCTTTTGCATGGTTGCTTTAAAAATTTGTCTATCTTCGCCCTTTTTTATCGCTTCTGGGTTTGCACCAAGAAATTTGACATCCTTTAAAAGTCCGCTCTCAAAGACCTCCATGGCGGCATTTAGCGCCACTTGTCCGCCCATAGTTGGCAAGATAGCATCAATCTTTTCTTTTTCGATGATCTTTAAAATGCTATCTTTTGTGATCGGCTCGATATACGTTGCATCGGCGAAATTTGGGTCAGTCATGATGGTGGCTGGGTTTGAGTTGATAAGCACTACGCGGTATCCAAGCTCTTTTAGCGTCTTGGCTGCTTGCGTGCCTGAGTAGTCAAATTCGCAGGCTTGACCGATGACGATAGGGCCTGAGCCGATTAGTAAAATGGTATTTATATCTGTTCTTTTTGGCATCATTTTTCCTTTGTTACAACGTATAGGTAGTTTGGTATGTTTAGCTTCGCATAGGGCTCTACTATCACGCTTTGATAGGAGCTCTCTTTTAAAATTTTACTCACGCGCCCTACTGGCACCCCACTAAAAAATATCCCGTCAAGCCCGCTCGTAAAGACCTCATCGCCCTCTTTTGGGCTGAGCCATTGTGGGATAAATTTCACCATTATTTGGCCTTGATTTCCATGCGCGACGCCTGGAATTTTCTCGTTTCCTATATAGACTGCAAATATACTTTTTGGGTCATTTTGCAAGTAAGCTAGCGGCTTGCCGTCTTTTGCGATGACGATGCCTGCGCTGCTTCCTTGATAGATGAGCCCGTAAATTTTATTTGGGTCGTATCCTTCAAACTCGCTTATCCAAATTTTATTATAATCCCCGATATGCACGTAGCTAAGCCCTTTTACTAGCTTTACAGCTGGGGCGTAGGCAGTTGAGTTTTTATCTTTTAAAATTTGATTTAGCTCGTTTGCAAAAGTAGATAGAAGCGTGGCTGAGCGCTCTAGCTCTTTGTTTTGCGCTCTTAGCCTTTCTATCTCGCTAGCCTGCCTAAAATATTCGTTTATATAATCTTTCACGCTTTTAGCAAAATTGTCGTATGAATTTATAGCGTAGTTGCTAAATTTAATAGAGATGTTGCTTAAAATTTCGCCCTTAAACATCGAGGCACCAGCAAGCAACGCTATAAAAACAAAAAGAACAATCTTACTCTTCATTTGTTAGCTGTTGTAAAAGTCCGATCTCTTGAAGTGCCTTGCCTGTGCCTCTAGCAACGGCAAGAAGCGGCTCGTCAGCTACAAATACTGGAAGCTTAACGATATCAGACAAGAACTTGTCAAGCCCTCTAATAAGCGCCCCACCGCCAGTTAGCACGATACCAGTCTCGACGATATCGCCAGCAAGATCAGGCGGCATCATCTCAAGCACGGTTTTAAGCGCATCTGCGATCTCTTTTAGCGGCTCTCTCATCGCCTCTCTCACGTCTTCACTTGTTAGCTCAACCCTGCTTAAAAGACCGCTCACTTGGTCGCGTCCTTTTACCACTACGCTTAGCTCTTTTTCAAGCTGCACAGCAGAGCCCACAGCGATCTTTATCTCCTCGCCTGTTCTCTCGCCTATTAGTAAGTTGTATTTTTCTTTTATGTAATTAACTATGCTGCTATCTATCTTATCGCCAGCTGTGCGGATAGATTTTGAGATAACTAAACCGCCAAGTGAGACGACGCCGATCTCAGTCGTACCACCGCCGATATCAACTACAAGGTTGCCTTGTGGCTCTCGAACTGGTAAATTTGCTCCGATAGCCGCTGCCATAGGCTCTTCTATCAAAAATACCTCTCTTGCACCAGCACTTAGTGCGCTCTCTCTAACAGCCTTTCTCTCAACCTGAGTAAGTCCGTAAGGAACTGAGATGATGATCCTTGGGCGTAAGAAATTTTTCCTTCTATGAGTCTTTTCTATAAAGTAGCGTATCATCCTCTCTGTCATGTCAAAGTCTGCGATAACGCCATCTCTCATCGGTCTTATCGCCTCGATGTCGCCAGGAGTTTTTCCCACCATCTCTTTTGCAGCGTGGCCGACTGCTAGAATTTTTTGTTTTCCATATTTTTCACGTCTTACTGCAACAACCGATGGTTCATTTATGATTATTCCCTTATCTTTTACCAAAACCAAAGTGTTTGCCGTACCTAAATCTATACCCATATCACTTGAGAAAAAACCTATAACCTGATCTAAAAACATCTATTTCCTTTACGCTGTTAATTTATTGTGCTTTACCAAAATCGGCTTTGCCTTATCTTTTACCGTCTCTTTTGAGATCACGATATCGTAGTCTTTTAGCTCTGGCAGATCATACATTATATCTGTCATGAGCTCTTCCATTATGCTTCTAAGCCCTCTTGCCCCAGTCTTTCGCTCGATAGCAAGGTTCGCTATCTCTTCAAGCGCTTCATCATCAAATTTAAGCGCAGCGCCGTCGATCGCACAAAGCTTTTGATATTGTTTTAATATCGCATTTTTTGGCTCGGTCAAAATTTTAACCATATCCTCTTTTGTTATCTCATTTAAAGTAGCCACCACGTGAAGTCTGCCGATGAGCTCTGGGATGAGGCCATATTTTACAAGATCGTCTGGCTCAAGCAGGCTTAGTAAATTTTCTTTTTCGTTTTTGCCACGTTTTTCTTGGTTAAAGCCAAGTACGTTTTTACCAACTCTGCGCTCGATAATGTCAAGAAGTCCGTCAAATGCACCGCCGCAAACAAATAAGATATTTGTCGTATCTATCTGGATGAAGTCTTGGTTTGGATGCTTTCTGCCGCCTTTTGGTGGGATATTTACAACACTTCCTTCGATGATCTTTAAAAGCGCTTGCTGCACGCCTTCACCTGAGACGTCTCTTGTGATGCTTCTGTTTTCACTCATTCTAGCGATCTTATCGATCTCATCGACAAATACAATGCCCTGTTCCGCCTTTTTCACATCGCCATTTGCAGCTTGCAAGAGCCTTGTTAGGATATTTTCAACGTCCTCGCCGACATATCCAGCCTCAGTTAGGCTTGTCGCGTCGCAAATCGCGATAGGCACGTCAAGAAATCTCGCTAAAGTCTGAGCCATCAAGGTCTTGCCGCTTCCAGTTGGACCAACAAGCAAGATGTTTGACTTTGAAATTTCGGTGTCGTCTTTGATGTCGCTTTGTTTAAAAATTCTCTTATAATGGTTATATACGCCGACGCTAAAGACCTTTTTAGCCCTATCTTGACCGATCACGTAGTTATCAAGTACCGCTTTTAGCTCCTTTGGTGTGAGCTTTTGATACTCTATCGCCTCTTCGTTCTTGCTCTCTTCTACACTCGTATCACCATGTATCATATCGTATGCTGCTGCTATACAGTACTCGCATATATAGGCGTTTCCTTCGATATCTGCTAATAATCTTCTCTCAGCAGACTCAGCCTCGCCACAAAAATTACACTTTCTAGCCATTAATCTCTTCCTTTTGCAAGCGGAATTCCTCTTGTTGTTTCTAATATAAATTTACACATTTTTTTAACATTTTCGTCGCTGGTTTTTGCGATCAGCTCGTTTGCTTGATCTTTTAGGCTGATGCCTTGATTAAACAAAAATTTATAAGCGCGAACAAGCTCTTCAACCTGCTCTTTGTCAAATCTACGCCTAATGCCAACTAAATTTAAGCTTCTTATATAGGCTCTGTTGCCCTCAGCTAGGCAAAATGGCACTACATCTTGGCTTAGCGCACTAGCCCCTGCGACCATGCAGCTCTCACCCACTCTAACAAACTGATGAATAGGCGTAAGACCGCCCACAACAGCGTAGTCACCAAGCTCGACGTGGCCAGCTAGTGTTGCGTTATTTGCCAAAATGACGTTGCTGCCTATTATGCAGTCGTGTGCGATGTGAGAATATGCCATGATAAAGGCGTTATCGCCGATCCTTGTTATGCCATCGCCCTTGTGCGTGCCTGAGTTTATCGTGCAAAACTCACGTATAGTTGCATGCTCGCCGATGATGACGCCAGTATCGACCTCATCTTTATAGCTGATATCTTGCGGGATATCGCCCACGATCGCGTAGCTAAATACACGAGAGTTATCGCCGATCCTCGTCTTGCCAAGCACCCTTGCGCCTTGTTTTATCGTGACGTTGTTGCCAAGGACTGCATCTTTACTTACAAATGCGTAAGCCTCGATATTTGCGTCATCTCCAATGATCGCTCCATCTTCTATAACTGCTGTTTGGTGGATATTTTTCATTGTCTCTCTTTTTTAAGCAAAAGCCTATTTATCGACTATCATCGCTTTTAGTTCAGCCTCGGCGCATAGCACATCATCAACATATGCTTTGCCCTCAAGCACCCAGATATTGCCTTTGTGTTTTAATACATTTAATCTATACTCTAGCCTATCTCCAGGGCGGACTGGATGGCGAAATTTAGCCCCGTCTATGCTCATAAAATAGACCACTTTGTTTTCAATGCCAGCTTGATGCTCGTCACTCATACTCTTAAACGCTAATACGCCGCCAGCTTGCGCCATGCCCTCAATGATCATCACGCCAGGATAGATCGGGTGACCTGGGAAGTGCCCCTGAAATATCGGCTCGCCAATGGTTACATTTTTATAAGCGACGATGTTTTTTGCAGGCTCTAGCTCGACAACTCTATCGATAAGCAAAAATGGAAATCTATGTGGGAGAATTTTTTGAATTTCTACGACGTCTATCACGTTTTAGCCTTAGTAATGTAAATTTTGGCAGATTGTAACAAATTTATACTAAGAAAAAAATTATTAGCCTCTTTTAAAATCTCTGAAATTTAGCCTTAATGGGTCTAAATTTAGCCCTCTAAAACCAAAATTTCTTCGCTGTCGTTGTAAAAAACAGCCCTTGCGTAAATTTCGTAGCTGCCCTTTTTGACCTCGTCTAAGATGATGATAGGATTTTGCGAAAACTCCCCGCTTATATCACGGCGAAATTTCATCTCAGCACCAAGCTCAAGTGGCATTTTGCAAAGCTCATCAACGCTTTTAAATTTGCTATTTGTAAATTTATTAAATCGACTTAAGCTCATAAAAACCACGCCCTCTTTTAGCTCATCATCGATCTCGCAGTCACGCTCCACGTTAAGCTTTAAATTTTCTCTTTTAAAGCCAGAGTAGAGCACAAAGTAGCTTGGCACCACAACTCCATCAAATTTCACACTAGCGCGCAAAAGGCGGTAGTTTAAAAACCTTCTTCTAAAAAGGTGAAATTTCTCCCCTCTCGCCTCGCACTCACGCACCTTTTTGTAAAGCTCAAGCCTCGCTTCTATGCTGCCATAAAGCGCCCTTGCATGTAGCTCGCTCATTAGCTCACTTTGGGGCAAATTTTGCGTGTCGCGCTGTTTTTTTAGCGCAAAGACACAGCCGCAGTAGTTTTGGTGATAGAGCTTGTCTTTTTTAGCGAGGATAAACTGCTCGCTTGTGCCGCCATTTTTTCTATAATCAACCGCAACCGCTTCTAAATTTGAGCCAGCCACCGCCTCATCAAGCGCCTTTTTTAGCTGAGAAAAGTCCTTTTTTGGGCTCATCAAAAGCGTTGTCGTGATCTTATTTAGACCAAGCTCTATCGCCTTTTTAGCAGAGTCTGCCATGCGAAAATGAAAGCAGTACTCACACCTTTTGCCCTTTTCTGGCTCATCTTCAAGCCCCTTTGTGCCACCAAGCCACGCTTCGTAGTCGTACTGGCCGCATATTAGCTCAATTCCTAGCTTCTCGCAGCTTCGCTTCACGTCCTCAAAACGCAGTAAAAACTCACTATATGGATGTATGTTTGGATCGTAAAAATAGCCTACTATTCGCTCGTTTGGGAAGTCTTTTCGTAGGCGCTGTAAAAAGTAGTGGCTATCGACCGAGCAGCAGATATGAACTAGCAAATTTGACCTTTTTTGCTTGCATTATATCAAAGTTTGCCCTCATAAAATTTAGCCGCGTCGAGGTATTTTTTAAGGACATTTTGGCTTGCAAGATCCTCAAATTTACCCCACGCCACTTGCTTGCCAGCCTCTATTATTAGCACCTTTTGCGCTATCTTCATCGCACTTAAAATATCGTGCGTGATAAAAATTATGCTGATCTTTTCATCCAAGCTTAAAAGCAAATTTATGATCTTTTGCTTCGTTTCGTTGTCAAGTCCGCTTGTTATCTCGTCGCAGATCAAAATTTTTGGTTTTGAAAGAAGCGCTAGCAAGATCCCAACCCTTGTCGCCTCGCCGCCACTTAGTTGTGATGGATATTTTTCTAAAATTTCATCTTTTAAATTTAAATTTGCCAGAAGCTCTTTAAGCTCATTTTCGCTAAAGCTAAGCTTAAGATATGACCTCACATGAGCGATGGCTGTTTTTACTTTTAGTGCTGGATTTAGGGCTTGTTTTTGGTTTTGCAAGATATATCTGATATCTTTTTTGAGCTCATTTTTGTCCGTGATCTCTTCATTATTTATATAAATTTTGCCCCCACTTTTTGGCTCGCTAAATGATATGAGCTTTGCAAGCGTGCTTTTGCCACTGCCACTTTGACCCAAAATGGCTAAATTTTCGCCATCATCAAGCTCACAACTTATCTCCTCTAAAAGGTGCAAAACTTCAGCCTTAGCGTTAAAATGCTCCTTAAAACTTAAACTTTTTGAGACGTTTTTGAGCCTTATTTTCACGCATTTTCCTTTAAATTTAGCCGCCCATCTCTCATCTGCCAAATCTCATCGCTAAGATAGTTCGTTAGCGCCTCATCGTGCGAGATAAAAATGACGCTCATCTTGCCCTTCAGGCTCTCTAAGATGCCTGCCACGTGGCTACCGCTAATGCTATCAAGCCCGCTTGTTATCTCGTCGCAGATCAAAATTTTTGGCTTCAAGCAAAGCGCCAGAGCTATCTGCACGCGGCTTGCCTCGCCGCCACTTAGCTCGTATGAGTATTTGTGCCATATGAGATTTGCATTACCCAGCCCAAACTCCCTAAAATAAGCAAACGCAAGCTCTTTATTTGCCTTTTTGTCGCCATCAAGATAGGCGTTAAAGTGATCGCCCACGTTTAAGAGCGGATGAAGGCTGGCAACTGAGTTTTGAAAAACGAGCGCAGCGACCTTTCTTCGGTGCTCTTTTAGCTCATTTTGACTAAGCTTTAAGATATCTTTTTTGTAAATGCTAAATTTATCCGCCCTCACTCTAAAATGATCATCAAAAAGCCTTATTAAACTCTTTGCAAAGAGCGATTTGCCACTGCCACTAGCGCCTGTGATACCTATAAATTTACCCTCGCTCATGCTAAAATCAAGCTCGCTCAAAAGCTTTTTATCCTTATAAAAAACGTTTAAATTTCTAATCTCTATCATATTTTTATATTGCCATTTTTTGAATTTGACGTGATGATCGAGGTTGCAAGGATGAGCAAAAAGAGCGTCACACCAGGGAAAAGCACCATCCACCAAGAGCCAAGAAAAAGCGCTTCTTTGCTCTCATTTAGCATGATGCCAAGGCTTATTTTATTAGCGTCACTACCCACGCCAAAAAAACCAAGCGTTGCCTCCATGACGACTGCGTTTATCGCGTTTATGCCAAAGATACTAACTATTAGATGCTTTAAATTTGGCAAAATTTCAAAGCAGATAAGGCTAAATTTACCAGCCCCATTTATCACAGCTTGCTCGGCGTAGTCGCACTTTTTATTAAGCCTTAAATTTTGCATAAAAACCTTTGCACCCTGCATAAACGAGCAAATGGCGATGATAAAAGAGGTTATAAGCAGATCTCCGCTACTAAATGAGCTAAAAAGCATGATAAAAACGATGTTTGGTATGCTTAAAAAAGCATCAAGCCCCTTGTCAAAAAGGCTCTCACAAACCCTGCTCTTGCTCGTGCCAAAATATGCGTAGATGAGCGAAAATAAGGTCGTTAAAAAGCCAGCTAAAAGCAAGATAAGAAGCGAGTTTTTAAGTGCGTAGGCCACTCTTATGAGATTGTCCCTGCCTAGGATGTCAGTGCCAAAGATATGCTCGCCGTTTGGGGCTAAATTTACCGCCATAAAGTCAGTGAAATTTGGCTCAAATTTAGAAAAAAACGGCGTCACAAAGGCAAATAAAACAAGTGCCAAAAAAGTAAAGCAGGCTAGGAAAAATATGACTTTTCTCATAAATTTCTCTTATCTGCCAAGATAGCAAAAATTTTAGCCAGTAAATTTGCAAAAACGACAAAAACAGCCGTTAGCAAAATGGTCGCAAGTGCGACTGGATAGTCTTTGGCGATGACTGCGTCAAGGCTAAGCTTGCCTATGCCTGGAAAAGAAAAAATGCTCTCAATGACGTATGAGCCAGCAAAAACGCCAGCCACAAGGGTTACGAAATAATAGACTATATCGGTGCTTGCGTGCTTTATGGCAAAGAGATAAATTTTGCCGCGCCCCAAGCCTCTAGCGTGAGCCGTCTGGATAAAGTCGGCGTTTAGGCTTTGATTTAGCCTGTCTCTTACAAATTTCACGTTTGCGCCAAGGTGTGGCAAGATGATGGCAAGCGTTGGCAAGATGATAAATTTAGCTCCCATCCCGCTAGATCCTAGCTCGTTTGCGCCAGAGCTTGGCAGCACGTTTAGATAGACGCTAAAGATAGCTATTAGCACGAGTGCGATGTAAAAATGCGGCAGGGAAGCTAGCAAAAAGGAGCTAAAATTTATAAAGATATCGGCAAATTTATTTTTATAAATGGCACTTAAAAACCCTAAAAAAAATGATAAAAAAACTATCAGAAAAAATGAGGCAAAAAATAAGATAAGCGAGTTTAAAAGTCTCTCTTTAATGAGTAAAAAAACGCTTGCTCCACTTACAAAGCTAGTGCCAAAGTCCCCAGTGACAAAGTGAGCTAGCCATCTAAAATACTGCACAAAAAAGCCATCTTTTAGCCCCAAATTTTCTAAAATTTGCTCTTTTATAGCCACGCTCACCGCCTCACTTCGCAAAAACATCGCGTCAGTGACGTTTCCTGGCAAAAAATATATAAGCAAAAATAGAAAAAACGAGATAAAAAACAGCAATCCAAGGCTTGAGATCGCTGTTTTTAAAATGGCTCTAAACAAAGTTTTTATCCACTATTTTACTTGCCACTCTCTTATGTTCCATAAAAATCCAGCCCCATGATGACCTAAAATTTGCGTCTTTATGCCTGAAATTTTGTTGTTAAAAACGAGCGGATAGTCAAGATAGGCTATAAAAATGTAAGGTGGGTTTTCATGAAGCGCTTTTAGAAATTCTTTGTAGTATTTTTTCCTAAGCTCCACGTCCTTTGTATATCTTGCGTTTTTTAGGGCGCTATCGACGTTTTCGTCCTTGTAGTGGCTAAAGTTCCAGCCATTTTCATTTACGCTTACATCGGCAAATCCGCCAAAAATTCTATATGTGTGAAAGTCTGGATCAAACGGGCTTCCCCAGCCGATCACGAAGCTATCTACCTTGCTTATGCTAAAGGCTGTTTTTGGCTTTGCATAGGCTTTGGCTCTCACGCCAAATTTCTCAAACTCGCTGCTTAAAATTTTAGCTAGATTGACCCTTAAGATGTCGTTATTAAAGGCGTAGATGTCAAAGCCAAGCTCCTTGCCGTCCTTCTCAAAAAAGCCAGCCTTGTTTTTCTTAAAGCCACTCTTTTCAAGTAGCTCCCTAGCCTTTTGCGGATCGTAGCTAAATTTAAACTCGCTGTCGTTTGCAAAGCTTTTTTCTATCGGGTTGTTCGCTACGCTTGCATATCCGTGAAATAAATTTTTAACTATCTCATCTTTATTTACGGCGTAGTTTAGGGCTATCCTTACATTTTTATCTTGAAAAAGAGGATCATTAAAGTTAAACATCAAAGCTCTATAGTCCGCACTTTTAAATTTAAGCAGGCTTAATTTTTTATCATCTTTTATGAAATTTACACCAGTTGGAGAGATGAGCGCAACGTCGATCTCACCGCTTTTTAGGCCTACAAGCCTTAAATTTTCATCACCAACTATCTTTAAAAATAGCCTTTTTATCTTTGGCTCACCTTTGTAAAATTTATCATTTGCCACAAACTCTAAGCTCTCATCTTTTTTCCATTTTACAAGCTTGTATGCGCCAGTGCCAATAGGTGCGTCATTAAATTTATCAGTCGCGATATCTTTGCCCTTTAAAATGTGCTCAGGCAAAACGCCAAAGCTAAGTGCGTCAAGAAACGGCGGAAAAGGCTCTTTTAGCGTGATCTTTACCTTATAATCGCCCAAAATTTCAACGCTTTTTACCACCTCATAGTTTGAGATAGCAGGTGCGTTTAGCTTCTTATCTTGAGCCGCTTCGATGGTAAATTTAACGTCCTTTGCGCTAAATTTCACCCCGTCATGCCAAAACGCATCATCTCTTAGCTCAAAAACATACTCCAGCCCGTCATCACTCACCTGCCAAGACTTGGCAAGCTCAGGCACGACGTGGCTATTTTCATCGTGGCTAGTAAGTCCAGAAAAAACCAGCGAAAGCGTAGGATCGTGATCCTCGTCATAGAGTGGATTTATACGAGGTGTTTGCTCCTCGATAGCGACCACAACGGCATTTTCATTTGCATAAGCAAAGGCAGAAAACAACAAAAACAATAAAACCAAAAACCTCTTCATCACTTGCTCCTTTGTTTAAAAAATATTTGACGAATGGTAATACGAAATGCATAAAAGTATTATTAAGATAAGTGTAAATTTAATGTATAGAAAATTTGAAATTTCTAACTAACTTTTAACCTTTTTTAAAGTAAAATCAGGGCTCATTTTAGCTGACAAAAAGGTAAATTTCACAATGGATAAAAAGAAAAAAATAGCCCTGATCACTGGCATCTGCGTAGTTTCACTTTTGCTTATCTACACGCTACTTGGCTTTTTTGGTCTGCCTTATGCTATCAAAAATATCGCGCCAAAGTACCTAAAAGACTACAACGCAACGCTTTTTGTAAGTGATGCTAAATTTAATCCATTTACATTCGAGCTAAACGCTACAAATGCCGAGCTAAATACCACTTCGCCGCTTTTTAGCACGAAGCAGATCGACCTTAAGCTAAAGCCATTTTCTATATTTAAAAAGCTAGTTGAGATAGACATTTTTAGGCTAGATGAGCCAAAAGTAAAGATCGCAAGAGACAAAAAGGCAAATTTTAACTTTAGCAATTTTATAAGCGATGATAACACAACTAGCGAAGATAACAGCACTAGCTCGATAAATTTCGCGCTAAATAACGCAAAAATCATCAAAGGCTCATTTTCATATAGTGATCAAAATTTAACAAAGCCATTTAACGTAAGCTTTGATGATATAAACTACGAGCTTAGCTCGCTAAATACGAAGAAAAATAGCGCAGGTAGTCACATATTTGACTCAAACTCAAGCCTCGCACATAAGATCGATTTAAAAGGCGACATCAAGCTAAATCCACTAAAAATAGAGGGCAACGTCAGCATAAAGGACTTTAGCATAAAGCCAGTTGCGATAAGCTTCATCGACAATGACACGTTAAATCTCAAAAATGCCATTATAAACTTAAAGATAAACTACGCTTTAAATGCCGATGAGAACGCAACTAAGATAAATTTAAAAGATGGCTTTTTAAATGTAAAAGGACTAAGCCTTGATGAAGGCGCAAACGAGCTTAGCCTTGGCGAGCTAGAGCTTCCAAAATTTGACCTTGATAGCAAGATAGCGGACAAAACGGAGGCTGCGCTAAATTTAAGCGCTGTAAATTTAAACGACATCTCTTTTAAAAGCGCTATCGCTGCGAGCGTAAAATCACTAAATTTAAATGAGATCTCGCTGCTTGCAAATTTAAATGAAAAAAGCGAACTAAACGCCACAGCCAAGCTAAAAAATATGGGTGCAAACGCTTTAAAAATAGATGAAGCAGATAGAAATTTAGCAAATTTAAAAGATATAAATGCTTCAAATTTAAATCTAAATTTAGTAAATAACAAAACTGCCCTAACGCTTGAAAAAATAGCACTAAATGGCATCAACGCGCCACTTAGCAAAAGTGCAAATGCAAATGTAGCAAGCGCTGGCGTGACAAATACAAGCTTCACAATGGATGGCAACAAGAGCCTTGCGAGCCTTGATGAGCTAAATGTAAAAAACATAGGGCTTAAAGCAAAAAATAAAGATATAGCAAGCGTCGCTGATGTGGCGATAAAGAGCATAAGCTTTGATCTTTTAAAAATGGCTCTAAATATCGCTAGTGTCGATGTTAATAAGCCTAAATTTACTTCAGAACTAAACGACAATGGTCTAAACGCTGTAAATGAGCTAGGATTTAGCGAGCAGAGCGCAAAAGCTACAAAGACGGCAAAACACTCTAAAAAAGTGGAGAAAAAGGCTGAAAATAAAAGTGCTTCAAAAAGCAAAGAAAATGAGTTTAAATTTGATGTAAAAAATATAAGTGTAAATAACGCTGACATCGCTTTGACACACCTTTTTGAAGGCAAGAAGATCGCTCATAAATTTGATAATCTTTTTGTAAAAGTAGCAAATTTAAGTAGCGATTTTAGTAAGCCATTTGACGCAAAAGTAGCGATGAAGAGCTCACAAAAGCTAAATTTGGATGTTGAGTCCAAGATAAAGATCGAGCCACTTGACGTGAGTGCTAAAATCAAGCTAAATGATACAAATTTACCAAAATATTTTGCCTACGCAAAGCCCTTTTTAGAGGCCGATCTAGCTAGCGGACAGATGAGCGCAGATGCCCAGCTTCACTATGCAAAAGATATCAAAGCAGACGCAAAAGTTAGCATAAAAGATATAAGGCTAAATGGCAAAAAAGCTGAAAAACTAATCGCCTTTAAAAGCCTTGATCTTGAAAAAATTTCATTTGCCAAAAACGACCTTACTATAAGCGGAGTGAGCTTAAATTCGCCATTTATTAAGGCTCATCTAAACAAAGAGCGTAAATTTAACCTATCTCAGATCGTAAAAGAAGATAAAAATAAAGCTAAAACTGAGGCAAAACCTGAGACCAAAAAAGTAGCTAGCAAAAAAGAGGACGAGCTAAAATTTAGCGTTAAAAATTTCTCTTTAAAAAATGGCGAGGTTGATTTCTCGGACGCATCGCTATTTATGCCATTTGCCACAACGATCTCAAAGCTAAATGGCAAGCTCACCGACATCGATAAAAAGCGCCCAAGCTCAGGCGAGTTTCAAGGTGTGGTTGGCAAAAATGGCTTTGCGCAGATCACTGCAAAACTCTTTCCGTTTGAACTAAAGCAAAATACCGATATAAAGCTTGACTTTAAAGATATCGATCTAGTTAACGTGACACCTTATAGCGGGCAGTTTGTGGGCTATAAGATCAAAAAAGGCAAGCTAAATTTAAACCTAAACTATAGCGTCACCGACTCAAAACTAAATGGCTCAAATTTTATAAATTTTGACTCTCTTACACTTGGAGAGAAGGTTGAGTCAAAAGATGCTGTAAATTTGCCACTTTCACTTGCTATCTCGATACTTAGCGATCAAAATAATCAAATAAACATCGATCTGCCAGTTGAGGGAAATTTAGACGACCCTGACTTTAAATATGGCGGCGTCATCTGGGCTGCTGTGAAAAAGCTCTTTGCCGACATCACGCTAGCTCCATTTAGATTTTTAGGCAACGCCCTAGGACTTGGCAACAAAGATCTTAGCTCTATTGATTTTCTTGCTGGAAGTAGCGAGCTTATAAGCTCAGAAGCGCCTAAGATAGCTGATTTTATAAAGCTAACTGGCTCAAAACCTAAGATGAAGCTTAGCATAACGCCAACATACTCAAAACTAGACGAGAGCTTTTATAAAAACAAAAAGCTAGATCAAAAGATCAATCAAATCATCGCTTCAAGCGGCAAAGACTACATCGCAGTTTTAAATGAGCTTGTGCCAAATTTAAAAGATAGAAACGAAAAAGCTTTAAGAGAAGAGGCGCTAAAGGGCATCGAAGTCGATAAAGCAAAGCTAGTAGAGCTTGCAAATGAGCGTGCAAATGCGGTAAAAGAGGCGCTTATAAAAGCTGGGCTTGAGGCTAGCCGCATAAATATGAACGATGCAACAAGCTCAGAGCCTAAGCAAAACACCTACACAAGCGTGCTAATGGGAGTGGCGAACTAAATTTCATTTATTTCGCTGCTTCTTGCATTATAGACAAACCAGCTAAGAAGCATAAGCATCATAAATGCGCCAAAAATAAGGCTTGCGTAAAAATATAAGTTAAAATCAGCTCCGAGCAAATTTGCGTTGTGAAGGGCGATCATAACGCCAGCTAAAGCGATTAAGTAGCCAATTAGCTTGATGATGAAAATTTTTGGATTTACAATGATCAGCAAAAGGCCGCAAAGTATGATACCAAGGGCTATTTGTAAATTTGAAACGTCAGCTTGAGCGTTTGAGCTAAGTGTTAAAAAGCCAGCTAAAAGTGCCATTAGTATCATCAAAACTGCATAAACCGCCCTGCTTCGTCCAAAGCCATACATAAAGCAAACAAAGCCCTTATTTTGCCTGTTATAATCCATTTTCGCTCCTTTTGGAAGTTTGCTTATTTTAATGCCAAATTCTTAAATAACGGCTTTAATCTGAAATTTCACTCATTTTGGCTAATATTTTGCATCTTAAAAAAGGAGCAAAAATGCCTTATGTTAATATCAAAATAGCAGGCCCAGAGCCTACAAAAGAGCAAAAAGATCAAGTTTTTAAAGAAGTAACCGAGACGCTTGCGAGGGTGCTTGGCAAGAAAAAAGAGGCGGTTATGATATTTTTAGAAACTCACGATGCTGGCAATATCGGCGTAGCAGGCGAGAGCGTAGAAGATAAGAGAAAGGGGATAAAATGAGCGAATTTAGTAAAGCGGACTTAGAAAGAAAGATAACACTTGAGGTTGGCGACAAGGCGCCAGAGTTTGAAGCGCTAAATCAAGACGGCGTAAAGGTTGCGCTAAAGGACTTTGTAGGCAAAAACGTGGTGCTTTACTTCTACCCAAAGGACAACACTGCTGGCTGCACAACTGAGGCTTGCGAATTTAGCGCAAACTACGATCAGTTCATCAAAAATGACACCATTATCATCGGCGTTAGCCCAGATAGCGTGAAGTCGCATGTGTGCTTTATCGCAAAGCAAAATTTAAAGCACATCCTCTTAAGCGACGAGGATAAAGAAATTTCAAAGCTTTATGGCGTTTGGCAGGTCAAGAAAAACTACGGCAAAGAGTATCTTGGCATCGTAAGAAGCACCTTTGTGATCGGCAAAGACGGCAAGATAGTTAAAATTTATAAAAGCGTAAAAGCCAAAGACCACGCCGCAAAAGTGCTAGCTGATCTGGTAAAATAAGGAGCAAAGATGAAGCTTATAAAAATGCTAATTTTAAGTGCGTTTTTTGCGCTAAATTTATCAGCACTGACTGAAGGTGTGGAGTATCAAACTCTAGCAAAACCGCTTAACGTGCCTAAAAACTCAGTCGTTAAGGTCTTTAGCTACGACTGCCCTCACTGCTATAAATTTGACCGAACGATCACAAGAAAGTTGATGGCAAAGCTTGATGGGGTCAAATTTATCCCATATCACCTAAGCACCAAAGGCAAGCTTGGCGAGACAACAAGTAAAATTTTCGCCGCTCTTATATCGATAGATGAGGCAAATGGGACTGATCTGCTAAGCGATGAGTCTAAATTTAAGCAAGCTAAATTTGCGATCTACAAAGCAAGGCACGATGAAAAAGATGACTTTAATGACGGTAAAGACAAGCAAAGATTTATCGATCTAGCGCTAAATGCGGCTCACGTGAGTAAAGACGAGTATGAAAAAGCGCTAAGCTCAGATCGTGCAAAAGAGCTTTTAAACGAGTGGTTTGCCTCTTATGATGTAGCAAGCATCAGCGGTGTGCCAGCCTTTGTGGTAAGCGGAAAGTATCTGATAAGTTTAAGCGCAGCATCATCGATCGATGAGATGGCAAAGACGATAAAAGAGCTTTTAGATAAGTAACTTTAGCCTAAAATTTACGGACATTTTGGGCTTAGAAATGTAAATTTAAAGCAATTTTAGATAAACTCGGATCAAATTTCTAAAAAAGAAAGGTTTAATTATGAACGCTTCAGAATTCATCTGGATGGATGGAAAATTAGTAAAATGGGACGATGCAAAAGTACACGTTCTAACTCACTCTTTGCACTATGGCAATGCCGTATTTGAGGGCACAAGAGCTTATAAAACAAAAAAAGGTCTAGCTATTTTTAGACTCAAAGACCACACAAAAAGACTTTTAAGATCAGCAAAAATGACCGTTTTAAACGTGCCTTACACAGAAGAAGAGCTTGAAAAAGCGCAGATCGAGCTACTTCGCGCAAACAAATATAACAGCAATGTCTATATCCGCCCACTTATCTTTTTAGGATACGGCGTGATGGGCGTAGCGCACACAAAAGCACCAGTTCAAACCGCTATCGCTTCATGGGAGTGGGGTGCTTACCTTGGCGATGAGGGCCTAGAAAAAGGCATCAGGGTTAAAATTTCAAGCTTTGCTAAACTAGCTCCTGCTGCTCAAATGAACAGAGCAAAAGCTAGTTCAAACTACCTAAGCTCACAAATGGCAAACTACGAAGCAAAAGAGGCTGGATACGACGAGGCGCTGCTTCTTGACAGTGAGGGCTTTGTAGCTGAAGGTCCAGGCGAGTGCTTCTTCATCGTTGAAAATGGCGCATTGATCACTCCACCAAATGACAACAGCCTACTTAGCATCACTCAAGATACAGTCATAAGACTTGCTCACGACCTTGATATCGAAGTAAGAAGAGAGCGCATCACAAGAGATCAGGCATACACAGCTGACGAGGCGTTTTTTACTGGTACAGCAGCTGAAGTAACACCGATAAATAGCATAGACAACCGCATCATCGGCAACGGTGCTAGAGGCGAAGTGACAAAGAGGCTACAAAAAGCTTACTTTGACGTAGTTTATGGTCTAAACAAAAAATACGAATCATTTTTAACATATATTTAAGATTTAAAGGAACGAAATGCCCGCTGATTTAAATGATTATTTCAACAAAAAAAAGCCAGGTAATGATAACAGAGGCTCAGGTCAAAATAATGACAAAGAGCCACCTTTTAAAAAGGATTTTAAAATGCCAAATATACCAAGCGGCTTTGGCAAATTTGGTGCGCTAGCCTACATCATAATCGCCATTATCGCGATCCTTGCTATCACTCAGCCATTTAAAGTGATACACTCAGGCGAGGTCGGCATCAAAGCCACAGCGGGTAAATATGAGCCAAATCCTTTGCAACCAGGGTTTCACTTCTTTTTGCCATTTATCCAAAATATCATTGTAGTTGATACTAGAGTTAGGATCATCAACTACACTTCAGGCGAGGACATGGGCGAGAGCTTGCAAAAGTCTTATCAGGGAGCTGGAATTTTACGCAAAAACTCGATCTCGGTTTTGGACGCTAGAAATTTACCAGTTAGCATCGATATCACCGTGCAGTACCGCCTAAATCCAGAAAATGCACCACAAACTATCGCATCTTGGGGTCTTAGCTGGGAGAGCAAGATCGTTGATCCTGTCGTGCGCGACGTGGTTCGCAGCATCGCTGGTAAATACACAGCCGAAGAGCTACCAACTAAAAGAAATGACCTAGCAAGGCAGATAGATGAGGGCATAAGAAAAGACATCGACTCTCAGCCAAACAAGCCAGTCGAGCTCTTAACAGTGCAGCTTCGTGAGATCATCTTGCCTTCAAAGGTAAAAGAGCAGATCGAGCGTGTCCAGATCGCTAAACAAGAGGCAGAGAGGACAAAATATGAGGTCGAGCGTGCAAATCAAGAGGCACTAAAACAAGCTGCCCTTGCAGAAGGTAGTGCAAAAGCTGCGATCATCGAGGCAAAAGGTAAGGCAGATGCTATCAAGATCGAGGCTGATGCGACTGCGTATGCAAACAAAGAGATCGCAAAAAGTGTCGATCAAAATTTATTAAATTTAAAGCAGATCGAGACGCAAAATAGATTTAACGACGCTCTTAAAGAAAACAAAGATGCCAAAATTTTCTTAACACCTGGCGGAGCTGTGCCAAATATTTGGCTAGATGCAAAAGATAGGGCAAAAGCTAGCTCGGTTAGCGAAAGGTAAAAATGAATAGCGTAGCAAAAAGTATAGACTGGCAAAAAGTTGGTGGATTGCTCCCGGTGGTGGTTTGCGATCACGCTACAAACGAGGTTTTGATGCTTGCTTATATGAACGAAGAAGCACTGAATTTAAGTCTATCTAGCCGCTACGCTCACTACTTTTCACGCACTAAAAATAGAATTTGGAAAAAAGGCGAAGAGAGTGGTAATACGCAAGAGATCAAGGCTGTATTTTTAGACTGCGACAACGACACCTTGCTTTTAAAAGTCGTTCAAAAGGGAGGCGCTGCTTGTCACACTGGGGCAAGGTCTTGCTTTTTTAACGAGATAAATTTAGAAAATTTAGAAATTTCTGATGAAAAAAGCGAGGTTAAAAAGCCAAGTTACGGCGTCATTGACGAGCTTTATCACGTTATAGAAGATAGAAAGCTAAATGCTGATCCGCAAACTTCATACGTGGCAAGTCTTTTTAAAAAGGGTAAAAATCAAATTCTAAAAAAAGTTGGCGAAGAGGCTACAGAGCTTGTCATGGCAGCAAAAGAGCTTAGTTTTGCCAAGCAGATAAAACAAGATGAGCAAAAGGCAAAAAATGACCTCATCTATGAAGCAGCCGATCTTTGCTTTCACACACTTGTGGCGCTTTCGGCCCACAACATACATCCAGATGCCGTCAAAAACGAGCTTGCAAGGCGTTTTGGCATGAGTGGCATCGAAGAAAAAAGATCGCGAGATGTTAAATAGCATCAAGCATAACATACTTTTCATACTTCAAAACGCCAAACTTATCGACTTTCTAGCCTATGGCTGGGTGTTTTTAGCCTTTATATTTATCGTTCTTTTAGGAATTTTCGTCGCGATAAAATCATGGTGGCAGATAGGATTTTTATTTATCCTAGCTGGTTTTTTGGGACTTTTTGCAGGCAACTACTACGCAAATAAATATATAAATGAAAATCTAAGACCAGTTATCATAAGCAAAATAAACACGAAACAGCTTCAATATGTCGATGCGTTGATGGTTGATTTTAACATCACAAATAATTCAAACTACACATTAAACGTTTGCAAAATCGAGCTTGGCTTCTACCTTGGCTCAAAGCAAAGTACGAGAAATTTTCTAAATTCACTAAACCCTTTTGCTAAAAAAAGGATCATTTTAAATGAAGCGCTTTTGCCAAAGCAGAGCAAGCATATAAGAGAATTTGTCAATGACTTTGCCTTCATTGACTATAATATCACCAAAAAAGCGGAGTGTTTTTGATGAGTTCAAACTACTTTACTATCGTTCATATCATCGTGCTTTTCGCGATCGCACTACTTTCTATTTTATTTCTTGTGCTCTCGCTTAGAGCCGAGCGAAAGCTATTTTTATCACTGCTTTTTACAAATATTTTGGTCTCAACCACGCTTGCCATTTTTTTGATGCTAGTTCTTGATAAATACACCAAAAAAGGCATAGTCGAGGGCGTAAAAAGCGAGCGAGTGTTAAGAAATGAAAGCATCGTCTTTCGAGGTCAAGTAAGAAATGTCGGTAAATTTACCATTAGCAAATGCACTCTTACAATTAAGCTTATTAATCAGCCGCTAAATAAAAACGATCTTGGTGGCGAAGCGCTATTTAAACCAAGCGGGCTCTCATTTTTCTCATGGGTTTTTGGAGGCGATGAGGACGAGAGACCAAACACTGTGGCATATAAATTTGACGTAGCTCAAAATTTACCAAAGCAAAAAGCGGTGCCATTTACCGTAACTATGCCCTATCCGCCATATTTTAAAAATGGTATGAATATCACAAAACTTAGTTGCTACTAATAAATTTAGATAAATTTTTAGTATTTATTACATTTTGTAGTTACAAACTGGCTAAATTTCTCTTAAATTTAAAAAGTTTAATACCTAAAAATTTGGCTTATATATAAAATAAAAAATTTTAAACCAAAGCCAAAAGGCAATGGTTTAAAATTTAGTTTTAATGTCTTGAAAGATAGTTTGTATCGTAGTTGTTGCTTAAAAAGTCTTTGTTTTCCATCATGGCGATGTGAAAATCTTTTGTTGTTTTTATGCCGCTTATTATGAGCTGATCAAGAGCAACTTTCATCTTATGAATGGCTCTATTTCTATCAGTGTCCCAAACTACGAGCTTACCGATCATGCTATCATAATACGGCGGTATAGAGTAGTCTTGATAGATGTGGCTATCCATTCTCACGTTGCGGCCACCTGGGCAGACATATTTTGTGATCTTGCCAGGGCACGGAGTGAAGGTGTTTGGATCCTCAGCCGTGATCCTGCACTCGATCGCATGGCCTTTTAGCTCGATGCTTTTTTGTGACGGTAGCTTTTCGCCCTCGGCAACTTTTATCATAAGCTCGATGATATCAAGTCCGCTTACCATTTCGCTTACTGTGTGCTCGACTTGAAGCCTTGTGTTCATCTCGATGAAGTAAAAGTCTAAATTTTTATCAACCAAAAACTCAAACGTACCAGCTCCCTCGTAGCCGATCGCTTTTGCCGCTTTTATGGCAGTTTCATGTAGCCTCTCTCTTGTTTTTTCATCAAGCAAGATAGCTGGGCTCTCTTCGATCAGCTTTTGGTGACGGCGCTGCATAGAGCAGTCGCGCTCACCTATGTGAAGCACGTTGCCATGGCTATCGCCGATGACTTGAACCTCGATGTGGCGTGGGTTTAAGATATATTTTTCCATATACATTGTGCCATCGCCAAATGCACTCATCGCCTCGCTCTCAGCCGACCAAAATGCTTTTTCTAAATCAGCCTCTTTTTCAACCACGCGCATACCGCGTCCGCCACCACCTGCAGCAGCTTTTAGTATGACAGGATAGCCTATCTTTTTGGCTAGCTCTTTTGCTGCTTTTGTGTCAGCCACAGCGCCGTCTGAGCCAGGGATGACTGGCACGCCAGCTCTTTGCATGACCTGTTTTGCCTTGCTCTTGTCACTCATCAAAGCCATCGCAGCAACACTTGGTCCAATAAATTTAATCTTGTGGTGTGAGCAAATTTCAACAAAATTTTGATTTTCACTTAAAAAGCCATAACCTGGAAAGATAGCGTCTGCTTCGCTGATCTCAGCTGCGCTTATGATAGCTGGGATGTTTAGGTAGCTATCGCTTGAGCGCTCTTTGCCGATGCAAATAGCCACGTCAGCGTATTTTACGTAAAGCGCGTCTTTGTCTGCGGTTGAATAGACTACAACGGCTTCTTTACCCATCTCCTTTATCGTTCGCAAAGCACGAAGAGCGATCTCACCGCGGTTTGCGATTAAAATTCTTTTTAATTCCATTAATTTTTCTCCACGCCAAATAACGGCAATCCAAACTCAACTGGCTGTCCGTCAGAGACTAGCATCTCAGTGATCTGGCAGTCAAACTCAGCCTCGATCTCGTTCATGATCTTCATAGCTTCGATAATGCCCACTACATCGCCCTTTCTCACTCTTTGGCCTGCTTTTACAAATGGTGCAGCGCCTGGGCTTGGAGCAGCGTAGAAAGTACCTACCATAGGAGATTTTATGCTATCTTTTGGCGAATTTGCAGCTGGTTTTACCTCTGAGCTAACGACAACATTTACAGGTGTTGGCGTTGGAGCTGCTGCTTGTGCTACTGGCTTCGCAGGCGCGCAATAATCAGCAAATTTCTCTACCTCGACCTCAAAATCACCACTTTTTATCTTGATATGATTCATCTCCATACCATTAAAAAATTCGATAAGCTCTTTTATATCTTCTTTTTTCATAGAAAATTCTCCTAAATTTTTATATAAGCCCCTAATTGTAGCGAAATTTAAATAAATTTAATTTTTAGCTGGCATAAATTTTGTGCTAAAGCCTACTTTTTTCTAGCAAATTTATAATGAAAAATAAGATAAAACTAAGCACAACCAAAACAAGGCTTAAAGCGAGTGCCTGATCGCTTCTGCCGTCATAGACTGCATTGTAGATAGTAAGCGAGATGGTTTGTTTTGCCTATGATATTGCCACCTAAAATGAACGTTATACCAACCTCGCCAAGCCCTCGCAAGAGCGCTAGGATAAAGGCTGCTGCCACGCTTTTTTGAGGCATAAAGATTGCTTTTTGTATAAATTAACTAGCTCTTTTGCCTGCGCCAAATTTTGCCAAAATGGTATAATCTCGCAAAAACAAAAGGATAGACATGAACGAACTTGAGCTAAAGATGCAAGGTAAGATAGAGAGGCTAACAGACAGGACTTTTAAGCTAGATCCTAGGATCGGCGAGGGCTACTTCACGGCGAAATACTTTATAAAAGTAAATGAGATAATTAAGCAAAACCTGCCAGATCAGCGCGTGACGATGCAGTTTTTCCAAAGGCGTGATGATATCGTGCTTTGCGGTATCGACGAGGTTTTAGCTATCATCAATAAATTTGCCAAAAACCCAAACGAGCTTGAGATTTACGCACTTGATGATGGCGATATCATAAACGCAAACGAGCCAGTTTTAAAGATAAGTGGCAAGTATGAAAATTTCGGCTTTTTAGAAAACGTGATCGACGCGACGCTTACTAGAAGAAGCTGCGTGGCGACAAACTCTAGAGACGTGATAAGAGCGGCAAATGGCAAGGACGTCTTTAGCATGGCAGACAGACAAGACGACATCTGCACGCAGCCAGGCGACGGCTATGCCTCATTTATCGGCGGTATAAAAAAGGTCGCCACAGACGCTCAGGGTGAGCTTACAGGGCTAAAAGGTGGTGGCACCATGCCTCACGCGCTCATTCAAATGTGTGGCGGAGACGTGGTAAAGGCTTGCCAAATTTATGCTAAAACCTTTGAAAACGAGCAGATCACGGCACTAGTTGATTATAACAACGATGTGATAACAGACGCACTAAAGGCCGCAAATGCCCTAAAAGAGAGGCTTGGCGCAGTTAGAGTGGATACTAGTAAAAATTTGATAGATAGGCATTTTGAAGGCAAAGATACGAGTAAATTTGACCCGCATGGCGTTTGCAAGGAGCTTATATTTGCCCTAAGAGAGGCACTTGATAAAGCTGGCTTTAAGCACGTTAAAATCGTCGTTAGCTCAGGCTTTAACCCGCAAAAAATGAGCGAATTTGAGAAATTTAACACCCCAGTTGATATTTATGGCGTTGGAAGCTATCTTGTTAAAAATGATATTTGTGGCTTTACAGGCGATCTAGTCGAGCTAAACGGCAAAAGCGAGGCTAAATTTGGCAGGAAAAATTTTGCTTCAGATAGACTAAAAAGAGTGAAATTTTAGGAGAAAAGATGAAATTTATCAAAATTTTAACGTTTCTAGCGCTTTTGCTCTCTAGCTGCATGGCTGCAAACTACGCTAACGCCTTTGAAAAGGTTGGCATAGTTGAAGACGGCGTTTACCGCTTTAGCCAAAATGGCGCAGGACTCAAAAAAGACCTGCTCGTAAAGGTGATCTCGGTGCAAAATGCGGACAGCCCCCGCAAAAAGATCATCTCCATGCTAAATATCCCTAAAAAATCAAAAATAAATGACTTCAAATCAAGCGACGCAGGCGTTATAGTCTGGCCATTTTATGAGTTTGAGGATAAATTTATAACAACGATCATCGTTGAGCGTGTAAAAAAAGAGCTTGATGATCAAAAGCTACTTAAAATGCTTGATCTTAAGCATCCTTACTACTCGACCTTTTCGTCACGCAACAAGGGCAAAAATGACGCCATAGACGTGAAATACGTGCTAAATTTCAAAGAGGCAAAGCTGGTAAAAACATTTAAAAACCGCCCTTAAAACTTTATTTTAAATAAATTTCATTAAAATGGCGTAATCAAAAAAAGGATCACCTTTGCATAATCTAAAAACCATAAACGTCGCTCACTCGCCAGACGCTGACGATATTTTCATGTATGCTGCGGTCAAATTTGGCTGGGTTAGCAGTAAAAATTTAGCCTTCACATCAAAGGCGCTTGATATAGAAACGCTAAACGAGGAGGCGCTAAAAGGCACTTATGAGGCTACGGCGATCAGCTTTGCGCTCTATCCAAAAATTTGCGATGAATTTGCACTTTTACGCTGTGCGGTGAGCTTTGGCAACGGATATGGCCCAAAGCTTATCAAGCTAAAAGATAAGCAGCTAAAGCGAAATTTTAAAGTAGCACTCTCTGGCAAAAACACGACAAATGCCCTGCTCTTTCGCATAGCCTACCCAGAGGCAAGGATCGTTTATAAAAATTTTCTTGAGATCGAAAATGCCGTGCTTAGCGGCGAGGTCGATGCTGGCGTGCTCATACATGAAAGTATCTTAAATTTCTCAGACCAGCTCTGCGTCGAGCGCGAAATTTGGGATATCTGGAGCGAGCTAAACGGCGAAAATTTACCACTCCCACTTGGTGGCATGGCGCTTAGACGAAGCCTGCCCATAACTGATGCTATCGAGTGTGAGAGGGTGCTTAGCGAGGCCGTTAGGATCGCCACTTCACACAAGCCATTTTTATCTCACATGCTAATGGAGCGAAATTTAATAAGAGTTGGCAAAGACGAGCTTAAAGCGTATCTAAATTTATACGCAAATGACGAGTCAATAAGCATGAACGAAACGCAGCTAAAAGCGCTAAATAAGCTATATCAAATAGGCTATGACAAAGGCTTTTTTGAAAAAGCTATCGACGTAAACGACTACCTCATCCCAACTGAATACAACGAAGTAAGGTTTAGCTGATGCAAAGTACGCTTGTCTCACTTGGAGTTGAAACCTTTAAGATCGCCCTTTATATCAGCCTTCCGATGCTACTAAGCGGCCTAATAGCAGGTCTTATCATCTCCATCTTTCAAGCGACCACGCAGATAAACGAAACCACGCTAAGCTTTGTGCCAAAGATCTTGCTAGTCGTCGTTGTTATCATATTTTTAATGCCTTGGATGATCTCGATGATGGTTGAATTTACCACTCGCATGCTTGATTTTATACCGGAATTTATCCAGTGACGAGGCTTGTTGATTTTTCTAAATTTACATCGGTTAGGATAGGCGGCGTGCATGAAATTTTCGAGGTTGATAGCCTTGAAGATCTAAGCTCGCCTCACTTTTTAGGCGCAGTGATGATAGGCGGAGGAAATAACCTTCTTATCTCGCCAAATCCCCCAAAAATGGCGATGCTTGGCAAGAGCTTTGACTACATAAATTTAGAAATTTGTGATGAAAAAATTTGCCTTGAGATAGGTGCTGCGACAAAATCCGCTAAAATTTATAACTTCTGCAAACAAAACAACATAGCCGGCCTTGAGTTTTTAAAAAATATCCCTGGCACGCTTGGCGGACTTATCAAGATGAATGCTGGGCTGCTTAAATTTAGCATAAGCGACAACCTCACACATGTGCGTCTGGCTCGTGGCTGGGTGAGCAAAGATGAGATAAGCTTTAGCTACCGCCACAGCGGCATAGATGAGGCCATTTTGGGAGCTAAATTTGAGCTTTCTAGTGGCTTTGACGCGAGCATATCTGAAGCCATAAGCGCAAAAAGGGCAAACCAACCAAAAGGAGCTAGCTTTGGCAGCTGTTTTGTAAATCCTGAAGGGCACTTTGCAGGGGCATTGATTGAAGCAGTTGGACTAAAGGGACACGTGATCGGCGGAGCGAAATTTAGCGAAGAGCACGCAAATTTTTTGATAAATTTTAACCACGCAAGCTTTGAAGACGCCACAAATCTTATAAATTTAGCAAAGGCTAGGGTTTTAGAGAAATTTGGCGTAGAGCTTAAGACTGAAGTTTGCATTTTATAAGGATAGTGATGAGTGAGTTTTTAGCAGAAGTTTTAACACTTTCTATTTTGTTTATTATGATTGGTTTTTATGCCATTTATAGGGCTAAAAAGGCGCAAAGCGAGCATGAGAAAAATATGGCTGATTATGATAAAAATCTACTAAATTTTGCTCAAATTTTAGGTGTGCAAAACTACATCGATCTAGTTAAATTTGATGAAATTTTAGCCCAGGCCTTAAAAGAAAAACTAATTTTTAAATTTAATAAATCTATCTCACAAGAGAAGTTTATCTCTTTTATAAAAGATGAAAATTTCAAAACCAAACCCAAAATTTCACAAAATAGTGTCGATGAAACTTTTTTAAACCTTTGCGCAAGCTCGCTTGTAGAGCCACTAAAGCTTGCGATACTAAAAAATGAAGATCAAATTTATGGATTTTTGTTTGAAAAAGAGCAGCTTTTTGCTCTCATTGATAGCGCTGCGCTGCTTGGCGAAAATATTATAATTTGCGAGTAAATCAAGTAAAATTCATCTCTTTTTAGATAAAATCAAGCCAAATTTCAACTATAAGGCAAAAAATGGCAAAAGAAAAAGATAGTGACAAAAAGATAGCTATCCCAGAGAGCGAAGCGGACAAGAAAAAGGCGCTTGAGCTTGCGCTAAAGCAGATCGATAAAGCTTTTGGCAAAGGCACGCTTTTAAGACTTGGCGACAAAGAGGTTGAGGCTATCGAGTCAATACCGACTGGCTCGCTAGGACTTGATCTGGCTCTTGGCATAGGCGGCGTTCCAAAAGGCAGGATCATCGAGATCTACGGACCAGAGAGCTCTGGTAAGACTACTCTCACGCTTCACATCATCGCCGAAGCGCAAAAAGCTGGCGGAATTTGTGCATTTGTCGATGCAGAGCACGCACTAGATGTAAAATACGCTTCAAATTTAGGTGTAAATACCGACAACCTTTACGTCTCTCAACCAGACTTTGGCGAGCAGGCACTTGAGATCGTTGAGACGCTTGCAAGAAGCGGTGCGATCGATCTTATCGTAGTTGATAGCGTGGCCGCACTTACTCCAAAGAGCGAGATAGACGGCGATATGGGCGATCAGCACGTGGGCCTTCAAGCAAGGCTTATGAGCCAGGCGCTTAGAAAGCTAACTGGAATTTTAAGCAAGATGAAGACAACTGTTATCTTCATCAACCAAATTCGTATGAAGATCGGCATGATGGGATATGGCACGCCAGAGACCACAACTGGCGGTAATGCACTTAAATTTTACTCATCTGTAAGAATAGACGTAAGAAAGATAGCCACACTTAAACAAAATGACGAGCCTATCGGCAACCGTACAAAAGCAAAAGTCGTTAAAAACAAGGTGGCACCTCCATTTAAAGTGGCTGAATTTGACATCATGTTTGGCGAGGGTGTGAGCAAAGAGGGCGAGATCATCGACTATGGCGTAAAACTCGACATCATCGACAAATCAGGCGCGTGGTTTAGCTACAAGGCCGAAAAACTGGGTCAAGGCAGAGAAAACGCCAAAGCCTACCTAAAAGAGCACCCAGAAATTTCTGATGAGATAGTAGCGGCGATCAAAGGCTCAATGGGGATAGATCACCTAATAAGCAGTGGCGCAAAAGACGAAGAAGACGACACAAACGAAGCAGGAGATGAATAATGGTATTTATTGAAGATGTAGAAGCTCACGAGGTTTTAGACAGCAGAGGCAACCCAACAGTTCGTGCGACAGTTAGACTTAGCGACGGCACCGAGGCAAGCGCGATCGTACCAAGCGGCGCAAGCACTGGCAAGCGTGAGGCGCTCGAGCTTCGCGACAAGGACGAGAGATATGCTGGCAAAGGCGTTTTAAAAGCTGTTTCAAACGTAAATGAAAAGATAGCCGAGGCGATAATCGGCCTTGATGCCTACAACCAAAAAGCAGTCGATGAAGAGATGCTTGAGCTTGATGGCACGCACAACTACTCAAATTTAGGCGCAAATGCAGTTCTTGGCGTATCTATGGCGGTGGCTCGCGCAGCTGCAAAGAGCCTAAATATCCCACTTTATCGCTACCTTGGCGGTGCAAACGCTAGCATCTTGCCAGTGCCGATGTTTAACATCATAAATGGCGGCGCACACGCAAACAACAGCGTTGATTTTCAAGAATTTATGATCATGCCATTTGGCTTTAGCACATTTAGCGAGGCACTAAGAGCTGCGACTGAAATTTATCACAAGCTAAAATCTATCCTAAACGCAGCTGGACACAGCACAGCTGTAGGCGATGAGGGTGGCTTTGCTCCAAATTTAAAAGACAACGAAGAGCCACTAAAGCTTATCTGTTTAGCTGTAAAAGAGGCTGGATATGAGCTAGGTAGCCAGATAAAGCTAGCACTTGACGTCGCTTCAAGCGAGCTTTATAAAGACGGTAAATACGAGCTTGAAGGCAAGAAATTTAGCAGCGACGAGCTCATTAGCTACTATGAAAAACTTTGCGAAAAATATCCGATATTTTCTATCGAAGATGGCCTTAGCGAGGATGACTGGAGCGGCTGGGCTGAGCTTACAAAAAGGCTTGGTAGCAAAGTTCAGCTAGTTGGTGACGATCTATTTGTCACAAATGAGAAAATTTTACGCGAAGGCATCGAGAAAAAGGTCGCAAATGCGATCTTGATCAAGCCAAATCAAATAGGCTCAGTCACGCAAACTATGCAAACTGTCCGCCTTGCTCAAAGAAACGGCTATCGCTGCATAATGAGCCACAGAAGCGGCGAGAGCGAAGATGCGTTTATCGCTGACTTTGCGGTCGCACTAAACACTGGCGAGATAAAGACGGGTGCTACTTCAAGAAGCGAGCGCAACGCGAAATATAACCGCTTGCTCGAGATCGAGCTTGAGGCGGGTGAGTTTTTAGGGGATAATATTTGAGCGAAATTTTAGATGAATATGGCAAAGAAGATGGCATATTTCATAAAATCATAAAATTTGTTCGGCCGACATTACGCTACGTCATAGCCACCATTTGCGTGGCTATGTTTGCCTTTTACGTGGGCAACATGATGTTTGGCAAACGCTCACTTGACGTGATGCTAAGCCTTCAGAGCAAAAAAGAGAGGCTTAGCGAAGACGTGGAAATTTTAAAAAAGATGAATGCACGTCTGCAAAAAGACTATTTTGAACTACAAGGCCTTGAGCCAGACTCTAATAAAAAGTAGGAACGATGAAGAAAATTTGGTTAGTTTTATCTATCTTGACTGCGAGCTTATGCGCCAGAGAAAACCCATTTATGCCTATTAGCGAGCTAAACACAAGCGTTATGACGACAAACGTCGTAGAGAAATATGACAGCTTCAACTCGCTCTCGTTTAAATTTCCAAGCGATGCGATGCTACTACTTGATGTCACCATAAGATATAGAGCAAATGACGGCAGCATAAAAGAAAAAAGACTAACTGATATAAACAAAACTATCGACTGGAACGATGAATTTGCCCTAAGCAAGATGAAAAATCCTGAACCAGTCGCAGCTAAAAAACTAGACGTTTCTGTCACGATGGCGGAGGTGCCAGCTCAAAAGGTTAGCACGCCAGTGATAATAGAAAAAAATGAGACTAAAATTTCAAACAAAGATAGAAATAAAACCTCAGACGTACCAACTCCAAACGTCGTAGTGATCGACCTTGGCACAAAAAAAGCAAAAGAGCCAGCTAAACCTGAGCAAAAGGTAGTCGAAGTAAAAATTGAGCCTACCACAAAGCCTATTCAAGAGACAAAAAGCAGCGAAAAAGAGGTTAAATTCTTGGGATTTATCAGCTTTTTAGCGCATGAAAAAGAGCTAAATATCATCACAAAAGCTAAAAATTTAAAACACTTTGCATATGAAAAAAACAAGATCGTACTTGACTTTGCAAAACCTCCAAGAAGCTTTAAAACTAGAAATTTAAAGCTTGAAAACGAGACATTTAAAAACGTCATAATCGGCTGGCATGATAAGTATTTCAGAGTAGTTTTAGAGCTTGATAAGATGCATAAATATAAGCTTGAAGCCGCTGAAAATGGATATGTGCTTAAGCTTTTATAGTTTTGATGTTTTTCATAAATTTTCAAATATAATACTTTTCAAAATAAATATTTAAAGGTCGTTATTTTGAAATTTCCACTTGACTGCAAAGAAAGTTTTGAGAGCTCATTTATTTTTTGGCTCACAAGATATGTCAAATTTAAACTTAGCTCGCTTTCAAACAAGGAGCTAAGAGACCCAAAGGCACTTGCAAGTGTAAATTTTGCCCTAAGCCGCGAGATAAAAAACATAGAGCAGCTTGATGGGCTGGTAAAAAGCGCAAGAAATGCAGGGCTAACTGGCATAAATACCTATTTTAACCCGCTTAAAAAGATATATGAGACGATGAAATTTTATGAGCTTAGCAGTCTAAAGCAGATCGACGAAGAGCTGCTAAGTGAAATTTTAGCCAGCACAACTGGCGGGCTAAGCGATGCGAGCAAGAAAAACTACAGAATTTCAGTGATAAATTTCTTTGCCTTTTTAGACAAACAAAATGAAGAGGACGGCAAGGCTCACGTTTTTGATATAAATTTAAAAAACTGGGGCGGCGTTAGTGGTAACAAAGGTCAAAAGTTGCCTGAGTTTATGGGCGAAGATGAGGTCAAGAAATTTCTTGAAGCGATCGAGGAGAGCGACTTTAAGCAAAATTCAAACCGCAACAAGCTCATCATCAAGGTCATTATCTTTACTGGGATTCGTGTGAGTGAGGCGCTAAATTTAAAGAGGAAAGATATCACTGAAGATGGCGATCTTTTTATCATTAGGATCCGTGGCAAAGGCAACAAATACCGCATCGTAATGATAAAGCGTCACCTAATCGAAGCTCACCTAAACGCAATCGCCATAAACTACATCAACAAAGAGGGCTACCTTTTTATAAATAAAAAAGGTACAAGGCTCACGCAGGCTTATGTTAGCCGTATCGTGGAGCAAATTTTATTTAAAGCAGGCATCAGAAAAGAGAAAAACGGCGCTCACATGCTGCGCCATACCTTTGCAACGATGCTTTATAAAAAGCAAAAAGACCTTGTGTTAGTGCAAGAAGCCCTTGGACATGCAAGCCTAAATACCTCGCGAATTTACACGCACTTTGATAGCGACAAGCTAAAGCTCGCTGCCAAAGTGGCTGAGGACTTGGCAAACTAGGGCACTAAAAGCAAACTATCAATAGTAAATTTAACCCATGCAAATTTAAAACGCTGCTTGAAATACCAGCTAGCACACTTCAGATGATATTAAATTTACCCATACAAAATTTAAAACACTAAATTTAACTACTAAACTCTATAAATATGTGAGAATTTTTAGCTTGCAAGTAGCCTAAAAGCTTGACCTGCATCTAATTTTACGCCGCAAGACAAAAGCTCTCACGAAAATGAAATTTGGCAAGCAAATTTTACTCTGCTCGCCAATTTTATATCAAACTAGCCGATCTTTCTTATCTTTGCAGGAAGTGCTTGTCTAGCGCAAGTACCAACCAACCAGTCATTTAGGCTAAATTCGCCATTTCTTTTTGGATCAAGAAGTCCAAGTTTGTTGTGATTGACCCCTTTTTCTAAATTTGCTATACCAAAAGCTGGCTTTCCATCGACGATGTGCGTTCTTATACCAAACTCATCATGGCCAAATCCATGCTCTATGCTGATAACCCCGCTAGCAACGCCATCAGTCACAAATGCCTCGCCAACTTGCGCTCCATAAGGCGTAGTCACTTTGACCTTATCGCCTGAGCGAATGCCCTGCTCGCTCGCCACATCTGGCGCCATCCTTATGAAGTTGCTAGGATGCACAGCTCTTAGCCTTGGGCTAACAAATGTGTAGAAGTGCTGGATATTTGACTTTCTTGAGCTAACTGTGTATTTCCACTCAGAGCGTGGGAAAAATTTCTCAAGCGGCGTGCCGTCACTCGCGACTGGTAGCATCAGGCTTGGCACTCCTGGCATATATTCGCCTGTTACCGAGTGTCTGTGTCCGCCAAGTGGCTCATAGTAGATAGAAGCTGGCGTAGGCGCTGGCACTTTTATGGTTGTTTTATCGCCCTTGTATGCGCTCTCGTAGCTATCATATCTGCCGCCTTTTGCTAGCACGTGCGCCACTTTTGGCCTCTCTTCGTCTTTTAGATAAGGATCAAGTTTTGTCATCACTCTTGATATCTTACTAAGCTTTTTGTCCTCGTCGCTTATATCTTTCACGCCCTCGCCGTCAAAGGCTAAATTTGCTAGCGCAGCCGCGTAATACTGCTCTTTTACGTCAAGGTCCATGAAATTTCCATCTTTGTCTTTGAAGGCATTTTTGCCAAAGCCTTTTAGTCCAAGCCTCTTTGCTACGGCTATATAAAACGCCTCAACGTCGATCACGCCGCCATTTTTATCCTTTGCTTGCTTTGAGCTAACAGCTGGATAGCGCACGACTGAAGTTTTAGCGATCGTTCCCCAAAGAGAGTTTGGAAGCGCCCAGTTTTCTAAATTTACCCCATCTGGCACGATGTAGTCAGCATAGGCATTTGTCTCGTTCATAAAGGCGTCGATACCCACAAAAAGTGGTAAATTTTTACTATCTTTTAGTGCGTCTAAAACCGCTCTTTCAAGTCCTGCTTGGCCGTAAAGTACGTTTGTCATGTAGTTTATGAAAACTTTTACTTTGTATGGATAGCCAGCCTTGTGGCTCGTAAGCGTTTCATTTACAAGTGGCATAGAGATAGGATACCATGGCTGAGTTGATGGATAGCCGCTGCCGCCAGCTGCTACTTTGCGCTTATACTCAGAGCTTGTTTCGTAGTATTTGCCTGATCTTGATAAATTTAGACCATTTGGCTTATAAGCACCCTCAAAGCTCTCAAGGTCATATCTGCCCTTTAAAAACTCGTGTGTGCCGGCACTTGCATTGACGTTGCCGCCCTTAAAGCCGTAAGTGCCCATTAGCGTGTTTAGACAAAGAATCGCAAAAGTAGTCATACCAGCTTGCGTATGCATCATACCGCCATGCACGTTTGTGCTCACCTGTCTGCCGTTTTTGGTGAAATTTTCGCAAAGCCAGATGATATCTTCAACGCTCACACCACAAATTTTTGAGTACTCCTCTAAGCTATGCTTATAGGCTGATTCTTTTAAAAGCTGCATTGAGCTTTTTACCTCGACTTTTTTGCCGTCTATTAAAATTTTACCTTTGTAGTAGAGCTTGGCTGGTTCATTTACCTTGTAGCTTTGTATCTTGCCGTCTTGCGAACAGACCTGCCACTCGTTATTGATAAGTGCAAATTTGCCGTAGTCTTTGTGACCTTTTTCGGTGATGACTAGATGCGTGGCGTTGCACCAGTGTATCTCGCCTGCTAGCTTTGCTTGGTCTAAATTTGGCTGGATAAGGTAGTTTGTAGCGTATTTTTCATTTTCTATGATCCAGCGTATCATAGCCATAGCTAGAGCTGAGTCGGTGCCTGGCTTTATCGCTATCCAGCGGCCTTTGTCTGAAGAGGCGTATTTTACAGCATTTGTAACGCTTGGGTCTACAACTGCATAGCTAAAGTCATCCCTAGTGCCTCTTGCGTAAGAGAGCATTTTTGCCTGTTTTTGGAAAGGGTTGCCACCATTTGACGGCGAAGTGCCCCAGTAGATAACAAATTTAGAGTTTTCATAGTCTGGTTTTGTGTGTGCAAAGCCCTTTGCATTGTGCGCGATCTTGCCGCCGACCCTGAAGCCACCACCGCAAATTCCGCCGTGTGAGTAGTGATTGATAGTGCCAAATGACTTTTTGACAAAGCGATCAACGATGTCTGAGCGTCCGTCATATAGGTAAAAGCTTAAAAGTTGGTTGCGCTTAGTGCCGTACTCTGGGTTTTCGCTGTCTATTAGCTCGTCACTATATATCGCCCTTAGCCCATCCACGTGCCCCTCGCCAAAGAGATCTCCCCCCTCTACGACCTCTTCTACTAGCTGTTCAAAGCTTATGCTCTTCCACTTGCCCTCGCCCCTTTTGCCAACTCTTTTTAGTGGCGTTAGTATCCTTGCAGGTGAGTCTATCATCTCAGGTAATATCGCTCCTCTAACGCAAACCGTGGCTCGCTTTTCATCTTCGCCGCTTAGTGTTGTGGCAAGTAGTGCGTCGTTTATCGATGTGTCAAAATTTGCCCAGTGTACATTTGAGAGTGGGTGGTATGGGTTTCCGCTACATCTTAAAACTCGGTCGTTTTTGTCATCTACGTGAAGTCTTATGCCACACTTCGTTGTACAGCCGTGACACATTGAAAAGACAACGCTATGTCCGTCGTTGAGTGAAATTTTGCCGTCTTTTACGCTAAATTCAGGCTCTAGTGAGTTTGACTGCGGTTTGTAGTCGTCTTTTTTGCCATCTGCTAGCACAGCGCTCGCAGTTAGTGTTGAGAGTACGGCTGATCTTTTTAAAAATTCTCTTCTTTGCATTACTTATTTCCTTTTACTGTGCTATCTCTTCGCTCCAGCTGATAACCTTTTTATATCCATTATCAAGCTCGAGTTTCTTATCGTTTTTAGCTAAAATTTCGCTAACGCCGTGGTAGAACACCTGTGGATTTGTATTTTTAGGGCTATCTATGACCATAGTCTCGTGTGTGGCTAGAAATTTTCTGATATTTGAGTTAGGATCGTTAAGATCGCCTATTATACGGCTACCGCCCACACAGCTCTCTACGCATGCTGGCTGAAGTCCCGCTCTTAGTCTGTGGTCGCAGAAGGTGCATTTATCGGCCTTGTAGGTATGCAAGCTAAGATATCTTGCGTGATATGGACAGGCCTCCACGCAAAGCGCACAGCCTATGCACTCTTTTGTGTCGATCTTTACGATGCCGTTGCTTCTTTGATAGCTTGCGCCAGTTGGACAAACGTCGATACAGGCTGGTTTGTTGCAGTGATTGCAAAGTCTTGGAAGTGACGCAATGACCGCCATTTTACCGCTTTTATCCTTTGCCTCGTACTCAGAGACAATGGTTCTAAAAGCACCTGGCTGAACGTCATTTTCCAACATACAGCTCATAGTACATGACTGACAGCCAACACATCTTGTTAGATCTATTGCCATGCCGTAGCGAACACCACTGCCACTAAAGTCCTTTGGTGCTGCCTTTAGTGCAGTCGTAGCGAAAAATAGTCCTGCAGCTGCGATAAAACTGCGACGAGAGTTTAGGGTCTGTTGCATAAGAAATTCTCCTTTCTTTTTAGAAGTTTTTCTTATTTTAACATAGTAAATTTTTTTTATAAAGTTTATTTTATCTTTTTGCAAAATGTATTAAATTTTGAGAATTTTTGTAGCACTTTGTGAGTAAAATTTTAAGTTAAATTTAGAGAGAAAAAGATAGAAATTTAGCTTCTATCTTTTTAAATTTATGCTTTATGATTTAGCATATAAAGGCGGATGACTTGCTCGGCAGTCATCTTTAAATTTCTAATAGCATTATCTTTTCGCATGGCTTCTTCAAGACTCATTGGCTCATTTAGTATGCAAAAATAGGCATCGATGCCGTGCTTGTGGCAGTCTTTGGCACACCTTTGCACGCTTCCAGCAAGCGCGATGACTGGCTTATGATGTCTCTTAGCTAGCTTTGCCACGCCTGTTGGGGTCTTGCCCATGGTGCTTTGAAAGTCCATGCGGCCCTCGCCAGTGATGACAAGATCAGCCTTTTTGATCTCATCTTCAAGCGCTATTGTCTGCGTGATGATCTCGATGCCAGGCTTGAGCTTTGCGCCCAAAAATGCCACAAAAGCAAAGCCAAGTCCGCCAGCTGCTCCAGCGCCCTTTTGCGTGTGAAATTTGGTGCTATTTTTCTCTTTTACAAGCCCCGCAAAGTGCTTTAGCCCGTCGTCTAGCTGCTTTACCATGCGGCCATTTGCGCCCTTTTGTGGGGCATAGACGTAGGCTGCACCCTTTTGACCGTAAAGTGGATTATCCACGTCACAGGCGATTAAAAATTCGCACTCTTTTAGCTCTTTTAGCGCCTCTTCATCTGAAAACTCACAAATTTGAGCCAAATCCTCACCTTTGCCCTCAAGCAAAGCGCCATTTTTGTCATAAAATTTAAAGCCAAGAGCGCTTAGCATGCCTGTGCCAGCATCATTTGTCGCACTTCCACCAATACCTATGATAAATTTCCTAGCACCTTTACTAATGGCATCTTTTATCATCTGACCAAAGCCAAATGTGCTAGTTTTCATAGGATTTCTCTCATCAGGATTTATGAGAGTAAGTCCTGAAGCACTTGACATCTCAAGTATGGCAAGGTCGTCTTTTAGGGCATATCTAGCTAAAATTTCAGTGCCAAGAGGGTTTTTTACGATGGTATCTATAAATTTAGCATCAAGTGCATCAGCCATAGCCTCTACGCTACCCTCACCGCCGTCAGCCACTGGCTTTACGACGACGTCACAAAAATCTTCAAGCGCCTCTTTTATAGCAAGGCCCGCTTCAAGTGAGCTTAGCGAGCCTTTTAATGAATCTATCGCAACCAAAATTCTCATAAAAGCACCAAAGATAAAATATAAACGCTGATCATTCCAACAACGCCCATGATAAATGTCATCGCTGTTTGTGTGCGATATCCTTGATCTGCGGTCATCTTACTAAAGTTTGTCACGACCCAGAAGTAGCTGTCGTTTGCGTGAGATACGCACATCGCACCTGATGCTATCGCCATGACACAAAGTGCAGCTGAAATTTCGCTCGTAAAGCCAAGTGTTTGCATGAGTGAGTTATCAGCGCTAAATGCGCCCATGATAGAGGCTGTAGTGATGATAGCCACAGTCGAGCTTCCTTGAGCGGTTTTTAGCACAGCTGAGATGATGAATGGGAAGAAAATTCCTATCGCTTTTATAGTTGAGGCATTTTCTTTTATGAAATTTACAAAGCCAGCCTCAGTGATGACGTTACCCAAAACGCCGCCAGCTGCGGTGATAAAAAGTATCGGACCAGCGATCTTTAATGATTCGTTTGTTATATGGTCAAATTCTCTCATCTTTTTAGTTTCAGCTAGTAAAAATACGCAAAAGATCACGCCGATCGCAAGGGCGATGATAGGATTGCCTAAAAATAAAAATATCTTTGGCAAGAGTGCGGCTTTATCAAGCATGCCTTGTTTTGCCAAAACGTCTATAACAGAGCCAACCGCCATGAAGATGATAGGCATGATGATAGGAGCAAGGCTCAAAAATCCGCTAGGCAATTTGCCAAATTTCTTTAAAAGCTCCTCGTAGCTTGCTGTTATCGTAGCGTCAGCCTCTTTGTCGCTGATAGTTACGCTTTTAGCGATACTTTTTGAAAAGAAATAAACAGCTACCAAAACAGGCACTGAAACTACTGTACCCATGATGATGACAAGAAGTAAATTTCCGCCAAGGCCAAGTGTGCCAGCAGCAGCTATCGGGCCAGGAGTTGGCGGGATGAAGACGTGAGAAGCGTATAGACCGCCGCTAAGTGCTACTGACATAGCAACTGGGCTTGCTGAAATTTTCTTATAAAGTGCCTCGCGAATAGAGTTTAAAACGACAAAACCGCTATCGCAAAATACAGGGATGCCAACAACCCAGCCCATTATAAGCATGGCAAGCTCAGGGCGTCTTTGTCCGACTAGCTTTACGACCATGTCTGCTAGCTTTAGCGCAGCTCCCGTTTTTTCAAGCACTGTGCCGATGATCGTTCCAAAGATGATGACGATGCCGATGCTCTTAAATGTGCCACTAAAACCAACACCTATCATCGCTGGGATCTTGGATAGATCGATACCTGCGACGATTGCTAGCACCAAAGAAATGCTCATAAGTGCCAAAAATGGATGCACCTTGAGCTTTGAGATCATAACGATCATAAGGATGATTGCTATAACAAAACAGACAATCAAAGCTATACCGCTCATGAAAACTCCTTTATTGTGAGATTTTGCTAGTGATTTTAGCAAAATTTGCTTATATTTTTTCTAATATTTTTAAGTTTTTCTATTAGTTAAATTTTTTTCGTTATTTATATAAAATTTACTTCATCTGCCCAAATTTAGCCACTTTATAAGATTAAATTTTTAAGGCTATTTTAAAATAACAAAGCCAAGACCAACCTTGTCAGTGTGCCTATCATAGTCAATCAAACTCTCGCCGTATCCTGTAAAATACTGCAAATAGCCATAAACGCCGCTTGAAAATATCGGAAACATATATGAAATTTCAGCTGCACCCTTGTTTGTTTTATCAAAATGTAAGTTATTTCTTAGCATCAAGCTAAAAATTTGGTCATTTAGCTTGTAACTAAGCCTTAGATCTCCGTGTCCGATGTAGTTTAAAATTTCTTTATTGTCGTTCTTTTCGCCAATCACGCTCCAAACTCTTGGCGAGATGGTTAAATCTCCATAGACGAGATCACCTTGCACGTAGGCTCTGTTCCAGCTCCTTGAGTTGCTGCCATCTCGTCCGTTTGACTCATGCAAAAGTCCAAATTTTAGGTTTTTCATGCCTATTTGCTCTAGGTATTTTGGAGAGGCGAAATTTAAGAAAATTTCAGGCTGATAGTTTGTCTCACGAAACGGAGCTGAAGTTTTTGTTATCTGCCACCAAGAGGTTTGTGTATATGCTGCCACGAGGCTCTCTCTAAGTCCAAAAACATCGTAAAATAGCGGCTTTGCAAGGCTTATTTGAAACTTCGTCTCAACGCTCTTTCGCCCATCATCTGGGATAGTTTTAGCGTAAGTTACTGGCAAAAGGTAGTTAAATTTATAAAGCTCGATACCAAGTGCATTTTGTAAATTTTTATCGCTTTTATCTCTTAAAAGATCAGCTTGCTTTAGCTTCGCATCATTTGGTGCTGGCTCGCTTGCTTGCGCATTTTGCACCGCTTCTTGCTCGCCTAAAGAGCTTTTGGCTAGCTCTTTATAAATTTGCATCGCAGCCTTTATATCGCCACTTTGCTCAAGCTCTTGCGCCCTTTTAAAGTCATCTGTCCTGCTTGCCATCAAAAATGTAAGGCCAAGGCTTAAAAGCAATGTAAATTTACTCATTTTTCATCTTTTCATTTGCTATTTTGTACTCATCTGGGAAATTTACGTTAAAAAACTGCTCTTTATCATCAAAATTTACTATCTTGCACTTGCAGTTTTTTCGTAAAAGCCCGATTTTATGCTCATTTTTTAGGTATTGCTCATGTGCAAGCGGGGCCAAGCTTGGGCTAAAAAAGCCACAAAGCGAGTGGATATGCTCATCATCGCCAGCCACAACCATCTCAAATTCATCTTTAAATTTAGCTAGCTCGTCAAGACTTTTTGGGTCAAAAAATGGCATATCAGCTGGGATGATAAAGACGCTATGATCAAAGCTTTTAAGCACAGAGTAAAGCGCTAGCATCGGCGAATACTCCTCACTGTTCTCATCTTTTATGAGCTTTAGTGGCGGGTTAAATTTCTCAAATTTAGAGCTTACAAAAACCTCATCAAAAGCTTTGCTAAATTTAGAGACCTGATAGTGTGTGAGTGTTTCAAATCCCCCAAATGGCAGCAAGGTCTTATCCTGACCCATGCGCGAGCTCTTGCCACCTGCTAAAATGACGCAAGTTTGCATCTTTTATCCTTTTAAATTTTAAAAATTACAAAAGTATAACCAAATTTTCTAACTCATATTGTTTTAAATTTATTATCACTTGATAAAAGCTTTGCCCTTAAATTTGCAAAAAAGAGCGCTTTTGCCAAAACAATGGGCTACTTTCTGGCAGATAAAATTAATTTTTTTACCACGCTAATCATAAAGCTAAGAATAATATAATGGCTTACTTTTAAAGGAGATCACATGAGTGAAAGAAATTTACAAATTTTAGGTTGGATAGGCACGTGCTTATCGGTTGTTATGTATTTTTCATACATCCCACAGATAATGGGCAACCTTGATGGCAACAAAACGCCTTATATACAGCCACTAGCAGCTGCGCTAAACTGCACGATCTGGACAAGTTACGGCCTACTAAAATCTAAAAGAGACTATCCGCTAGCTGCTGCAAACCTACCAGGCATAATCTTTGGACTTTTGGCAACTATAACAGCGTTTTAATGCGCTAACTTCAAGCCTTTTACGCTAAAAATAGCCGGTAAATTTGTAAATTTATCGGCTAAATTTAATTTATACAAAATACTTTCGAATTTCTTTAATTTTTACAGATAAAACCAGATATTGCAACGAAAATTTCACAAAAAAACATTTCATCAAAATTTGTCAAAAAAATAAGGCAAAGTGTTGTGAGATAGGTTTAAATTTTTTAGAAAACAAATTTCATCTCAAGATTAATGTAAGAATATATTGATTGCTAGGTCGGATTTATATTTTAAAAATTTAGCGGTAAGATTTTAAGATAGGTTTGGATGTTGTGACGAAATTTTCAGAAGGAATTTCATCAAAATTTGTGAAAAAGATAAGGCAAAGTATTGTGAGATGGTTTTAAGGGTTGCGACGTAAAAATTTAGCAAAGATAAGACATTTTAGTCTATCGAGCTAAATTTTTACTAGCTCCGTTAAAAACACTCGCGAGACGAGCCGTTATTCTAAAGATCACGCGGATCAGCGATTTTACCAGCTATCGCGCTCGCCGCCACAACAGCCGAGTTAGCCAGATAAATTTCACTAGTCCTATCGCCCATACGGCCGACGAAATTTCTGTTTGTAGTCGATATGCAGCGTTCATTTGCACCTAAAATGCCCATATATCCGCCAAGACAAGCGCCACATGTTGGGTTGCTCACAACCGCTCCTGCTTCGATGAAAATGTCGATAAGCCCCTCTTTTTCAGCAGCTCTTGCGATCTTTTGCGTCGCTGGAGTGATGATGAGCCTTGTTTTGCGAGCTACTTTTTTGCCTTTTAGGATCTGCGCTGCTATGCGAAGGTCGCTTAAACGGCCATTTGTGCATGAGCCTATAAATGCCTGATCGATAGCTAGATCGTCGTGAACCGCCTGCCTTACGCTCTTGCCGTTGCTTGGCAAAAATGGATATGCGATGACTGGATCAAGTTTTGTGACATCGATCTCTAAAATTTTGTCGTATTTTGCGCCATCGTCCGAGTAGAAAAATTTTGGCTTATCGCGCAAATTTTTATCTTTTAAAAACTCTTTTGTGATCTCATCAACCGCGATGATACCGCTCTTTGCGCCAGCTTCGATCGCCATATTACACATTGAAAATCTATCATCCATACTAAGGCCATCTATCACCTCGCCGCTAAACTCGAGCGCCTTGTAAAGTGCGCCATCAACGCCTATTTGGCGGATGATCTCAAGGATGAGATCCTTACCATAAACGTGCTTATCAAGCTTGCCTTTAAAGACAACTTTGATACTCTCAGGCACTTTAAACCAGTTTTTGCCAGTGATCATCGCGTAAGCTAGGTCGGTGCTACCCATGCCGGTGCTAAATGCTCCAAGAGCGCCGTGCGTACAGGTGTGGCTGTCTGCGCCGATGATGACGTCGCCTGGGATGACTAGCCCTTTTTCAGGCAAAATCGCGTGCTCGATGCCCATATCTTTTTCGTCAAAATAGTTTTTAAGGTCGTGTTTGTAGGCAAATTCGCGTGAAATTTTGGCTTGATTTGCGCTTAGGATGTCCTTTGTCGGGATGTAGTGGTCCATCACGATGGCAAAGCCGTCTGGGTTGGCTAGCTTTGTCGCACCACTTCGCTCAAACTGCTTGATCGAAATAGGCGTCGTGATGTCGTTGCCTATGATCATATCGATCTTGCTCTCGATGATCTCTCCTGCGCTTACCTCTTTGCCAACGTGATCTGAAAATATTTTCTCGGTGATAGTTTGTTTCATAAATTTCCTTTAAATTTTGAGGCGATTTTAACGAAATTTGTATAAAAAGATATTTAGCCAGCGCTTTAAATCACTATAAATTTGACAAAAAATTTATGCTAAAAATTTTGGCGGATAAGATTTACAAGATAGCATTTTCTTTTTTATATATTTTAAAATTATAATTTAAGCAACTAAAATAAATTTAGCGTCAAATTTAGCCTTAAATTTCATTATAAGTCCTTAAAATACTCTGTTTATTACTTTGGATAATTAAATTAATAAAATTTAGCAAAATTTATCATAACAAGCGTTATTTAGCTACTTTTTGCTATTTTTTCTTAAAAATAAAAATTAAGAGATATTGTTTAACTTTTATTATAAAATACGCCGAAAATTTTAAAAGGATTTAAGATGAAGAGACTATTTTCTAGCTTGTCTAACAAGATAGCCTTTTTGCTGACAGCTTGGATGCTAATAGGCATAGGCATATTTTTTAGCATAAACTACTCAAATTCCAAATCGGAAAAAATTCAGTCCTACAACAATGTGCGCAAAACTGGGCTAAAATCGACGATGTACTTTGTCGATGAGTTTTTAAAGTCAAGACTTCACATGGTGCAAACCTTTGCAAAAGAGCTTGAAGATAAAAAGCTCTACGCTAACAGGGACGATATAGCTGAGGCGCTAAAAGGTGCGTTTGTCATTTCGCCATTTGACGCGCTATTTGTAGGCTATGCAGATAACGGCAACGTCATCAAGACTGATCTTTTGAAAAACAACCAGCCATTTTTGATACCAAATTTTGACGGTCGCACAAGAGCTTGGTTTCAGGGTGCTAGCAGCAGCGGCAAGTCCGGATTTTCAGAGCCATACGTAGATGTCACGACAAAGAATTTAACCATCACAGCCTACGCTCCTATCTTTGATAGCAACCATAAGCTTGTAGCGGTAATTGGTGCAAATATCTTCTTAAACAGCTTTAGCCAGGAGCTTTTAGAGATAAAAACGACTAAGACTTCAAGTATCATGATCGCCGATGACAACGGCAAAGCGATAGTTCATCCTGATGTAAATTTGATCACAAAAGAAGATGAAAACTACAAAAGCCTTATCAAAGAAAATATGAAAAAGAGCATAGAGGGCGACAAGGTTTCGCTATTTTTCCATAACGGCATGAGAAACGTCATCTACTGCCAAAACCAAAAGCTAACTGGCTGGAACGTCTGCATAGTGGCTGATGCTGATGAGTTTGTGGCTGAAATTCAAAGTGCTTCAAATAAGCAAATTTTGATGTTTAGTCTGTTTTTGATCTCAGTCATCATCGCTATTATGGTGGTCGTTAGATACTTCTTAAGGCCGGTTTTAACGATACAAAATGGGCTAATCGAAGTCTTTAAATTTATAAACAACAAAACTTCAAACATCGAGCCTATCAAGCTAAAAAGTAACGACGAGCTAGGCGTTATGGCTAGCATAATCAACGAAAATATAGAAAGCACAAAAGAGAATTTAAATAACGAGCGCGAGTTTTTAGCCAAAACGCAAGAATTTGTAAGCAAGATAAAAGGTGGCGACTTTAGAGCGACGCTTGAAGCGACGACAAATAGCCAAGCTCTGCTAAAACTAAAAGAGGCATTTGGCGATCTACGTGACTCACTAAAGACAAATATCGCTTCAAATGAGCACGATATCTTAAAGGTGCTAGAAATTTACTTTAAAAACGACTTTACCGCTAGGATAAATGACGAGGGCGTCATCGCAAAAGGCATCGACGCGCTTGGCGATAAGATCGCGCAGATGCTAAAAAATAATGAAGATGTCGCAAAACTGCTAGAAGACCGCGCAAAAGCGCTAAAAGGCTACATGCAAGAGCTAACGACTAAAGCAAACAAGAGTGCTACATCGCTCTCTGAGGGTGCGGCTGCGGTTGAGCAAATGAGTGCGTCTATGAGGCAGGTAAATGCAAGATCAGACGATGTCAAAAGGCAGTCTGAGGAGATAAAAAATATCATCACCATCATCCACGACATCGCCGATCAGACAAATTTACTAGCCCTTAACGCTGCCATTGAAGCAGCACGTGCGGGAGAGCATGGCAGAGGCTTTGCGGTTGTGGCTGATGAGGTTAGAAATTTAGCCGAGCGCACTCAAAAAAGCCTTGGTGAGATCGAGGCAAATGCAAATATCCTAACGCAAAACATCGATGATATGAGTGCAGCCATAAACGAGCAAACCATAGCGATCGCTCAGATAAACACTCTAGTTGCTGACATCGACAACCTAACAAAAGAAAATCTTGAAGTGGCAAATCAAACAAACAAGGCCACAAACGAAGTCGATGAGATCGCTGATCAGATCGTTAAAGAGGTCGCTAAAAACAAATTTTAACTTTTGTCCTAGCAAGCCAGCTAGGACATTTCATTAAAACATTTTTGCAACATTTCTGATATAATCCCCGCATGAAGTACGCACATTTAGTTCAAATAGCAGATTATCTATCGAAATTTAAAAAGATAAGCCAAGCAAAGCGCGTAAGCGACATGGCTATACTTATCGAATTTAGCGGCGAAAAGATCATTTTTGATCTAAATAAGTCAAACTCAGCGATCTACAAAGATGATGAGCTAAAAGAGGCGAAAATTTATCAAGCACCCTTTGATAATGTCCTAAAAAAGCGCTTTAACGCCTCACATATAAAAAGCGTCGAGTGCCTAAAAGACAATAGAATTTTAAAATTTACCTGCACGCAAAGTGGCTCATATAAAAGCGAAAATTTCATCCTCTATCTTGAATTTACAGGCCGCTTTACAAATGCTGTGATAACTGATGAAAATAACGTGATCATCGAGGCGCTAAGGCACATCGATAATAGCTACCGAAAGATAGAAACTGGTGAGGTTTTAAAAGAGCTGCCAGCCATCGCTATAAAAGAAAAGCCGTGCGAGCCGATAACTGACTTTGAGGCATTTTTTAAAAATGAAGCAGCCAGGATAAACGAGTCTAGGATAGCTAGCTTAAAAGAGGCAAAGCTTGCTAGCGTGCAAAAAAAGATAGATAGTATGAGTGAAATTTTAAACTCGCTTGAAGATAAAGATGAGCTTATGAAAAAGAGCGAGGAGTTTGCAAACTACGGCACGCTCTTGCTTGCAAATTTGGCAAATTTTAAGGGCTATGAGAGAGAAATTTCTCTTAATGATTTTAACGGCAACGAGATAAAACTAACTCTTAGTGACACGCCAAAAAATAGCGCAAATGAATTTTACTCAAGATCAAAAAAACTTCGTGCAAAAGCCCTTGGTGTGGAGATAGAAAAGAGAAATTTAAGTGAAAAGATCGAGTTTTTAGAAGGGCTAAAGTCACTTTTAAAAGAGGCAAAAAGCGCTTACGAGCTTGAAATTTTAAGCCCAAAAAACAAGGCAAAACAAAGAGAGCGCCAGATAAAAGATGTGAGCGAAAATGCTGAAATTTTTTACGTTAGAGAGTTTAAAATTTTAGTTGGCAGAAATGAAAAAGGCAATATAAATTTACTTGATCTTGCCAAAAAAGACGACATCTGGCTTCATTTAAAAGACGCCCCAAGCGCTCACGTCATCATAAAAACGAACAAGAGCAAAGTGCCAGAAGACGTGCTAGAAATGGCTGCTAAATTTTGCGTGGAGTTTAGCGTAAAAGGGGCTGGCAGATACGAGGTGGATTACACCAAACGTGAAAATTTAAGGCGTGAAAATGGCGCAAACGTCACTTACACAAACTACAAAACGATCATCATAAATAAAGGCTAAAAATGGCGGTAACACCTTTAGGAAACAGCAACTTCATCAACCAAAACGCCCCAGTCGTCTCACAGGTGCATGCAAACCAGCAAGCACGCTTTGACATGCAAGCGCTAATGGCATCTGAGCTAGCCACCCAGCAAAACGAGGAGATCAAAGAGGTGCGTCCGATGGAGGAGTCATATAAAATAGACCCTGAAAAAGAGCACGAGCGTCAAAAAAGCGAAGAAGAGGCGAGCGAGTTTGAAAACGAAGAGCAAAACGCAAAAGCCAAAGATGAAGAGGTCTTAGAAGACGAGCTTGATAGCGAAGAAGAGAGCGAAGAACCGCACGTTTTGGATATAAAAATTTAAACTTTAAATTTAAAGACCATGGTTTAAATTTGCAACCTTCGTTTTTGAAATTTTACTAGCTAACTGCGCCTTAAAATCAAAAAAAGATCATTTAAAAAGTAGAAATTTAAAAGAAGTAAAAGTGGCGAGAGGATGAGAGAATCGAACTCCCCACCAGACGGTCAACCGCCCAGTCATCGGGTTTGAAGCCCGTGAGCATCACCAGATTACTTTATCCTCCGTGTGCGTTATTTTAGCAGATTTAGATAAATTTTAGCCCATTTTCTATAAACTTTTTGAAATTACAAAAGGATTTATGATTTCTAAATTTAGCGTTTTTGCATTTTTGGTCTTATTTTTTAGCTCTTGCTCCTCAGTCCTCACCCCAGCAACAGCGCCGCTAAATGTATATGACGCATACTCCATTTCTCGCGATAAACGCGGCATCTACTCGATCTCTCGTGATAAATTTATCCAAAGCAAGCTACAAAGCAAAATTTTGTTTTCAAAAGGACTTAGCAACATTGACATCGAGATAGAGGTTTTTTACGGCGACGCCTATCTCATAGGGCTTGTTGATAGCAAAGAGCTTGAAGGTAAGCTAGTTGAGCTTGCCAAAAGTACAGACGGCGTGCGAAAAATTTACACCTATCTTAGGGTGAAAAAGAGCGAGTATCCGTGCGATAGCCTGAGCATTCTTGCAAATTTAAAGCAAAATCTCTTCAAAGATAGTGTCGTTGAGGGCACAAATGTGCGTGTTAGCATCGTTGGCTGTGACGTTGTTTTTAGCGGTGTGGTAGATAGCATCGAGCAAGAAAAGCACGCCATTTGGTACGCTAAGCACATTGACGGCGTGGCTGATGTCTATTCGTTTATCAAAGTTATCAAATAAATTTATGCCTCGCGCTTTTTCACAAAACTTGCTATTAAACTTGGCAAGATGATGAGCGCGCCAAGTAGCATAAAGACCATAACAAGATCAGTTAGCAAGCCAAAATAAATTGTCGGTATAAAGTTGCTAGTTATCATCACGCTAAAGCCAAGAAAAATGGTAAATGAGGTGTAATACATCGCGTATCCGATGCTAGCGTGTGCAGCCTTAATGCTATCAAAAACGTCCTTTGTAAGCAGCTCCTCTTTGAAGCGGTGGATGTAGTGGATGATATCATCAACGCCGATGCCTATACTAATGGCCGCTATCGTAATGCTCATCACATCAAGCGGTATGCCAAAAAATCCCATCACGCCAAAAAGGGTGCAAAGCGGGATCAAATTTGAAACTATCGCGATGGTTGCTAGCTTGATACTTCTAAAAACAAAGCAGAATATAACAAAAAGTATCGCAACCGTTAGTCCAAATGTATCAACCTGCGAGCTAAGTAAATTTTGAAGCATGTTGTTATAAAGCACCATCATACCGACAACTTCGATGCTTACGTTATCGTTTTTAGTTAGCTCTAAAAGCCCAGTTTTAAGCTCTTTTAGAAACTCATTTCGCCTAAGCTCAGAGTCGCTATCAATGATCCTTAAACTAAATCTAAGCTCGTCATTTTCGACGCTTACATAAGGGCTTAGCAAGATGTTTTTATACTCAAGTGGTAGCTTTTCATACATAGCTGCTAGCAAAAAATCATCACTAACGCCGTTATTTAGCTCTTTTATCGCTTTTATAAGCGTTGCAAGAGAGCTTACGTTGCCTACAAATTTTTGCTGCGTCAAATGGTCGTGAATTTTCTCTGCAACTCTTGTGTGGTAGCTGTTAAACCAGTATTTTGCGCTCTTTGCGTCGTTTTCAAACTCGCTTTCAAAGTCATCTTTTTCATCAGTTTTTTCTTGTTTTGGCTCGCTCTCTTTAAATTTAACTATCACATCAACTGGGATCGTTCCGCCAAGCTTTGTGTCAATGACCTGCATGCCTTGGCGTATCTGCGTGCTCTCTTTAAAGTAGCCAATGAAGCTGTTTTCGACCTTTATCTTGCTTATGCCATAGACGCCAAAGCAGACGACCAAAACGCAAACTGTGTAGATGATCTTTCTTGAGTTTAGGGCTAAATTTGCGCAGTATTTTGTAAATTTAAAGCTATTTTCAAATGTCCTAACAGGAGCAAGCTTCTTTAAATTTACATTTATCGCGCCAAATAGCAAAAATACAAGCACAAGTGAAACGCTAATGCCAGCACTCATCATAATGCCAAGCATGATAACTGGCTTTATATCGGCACTCATGAGTGAGCTAAAGCCAATAACTGTTGTAAAAATCGCCCAAAAAGATGGAGAAAATTTGTCACGAAGTGTCAGGTAGATGAGCTGATTTTGGCTGTATTTTGGATGCCTTGCGTAAAATTCCCTGTAGCTAACGACTAGGTGGATGACTGTTGAGATGGTAATAATGAGCTGAAGTGCGATGTAGTTTGAGCTAATGACCGTCACTTCCCAGCCAAACATACCAAAAATCCCAGTAGTAAAAATGGCACTTACTGCGCAGATAAACATCGGCAAGACGATCCATCTAACCTGCCTGAAAAATAGCCACAAACTAAAGCTAAGAAGCGCTAAAACACTTAGCCCATAAACCAAAAGATCGCTCTTTATAAAGCCTATCATATCATCAGCGATCATATTCGCACCGCCCAAAAACAGCTCATCGTTTGCGTTAAATTTAGCAATGGCTGTCTTTATGGCTTCAAGGTTTTTGTGATCGCTCTTTCTAAGCTCATCTCGGTAGGCTTTAAACTCCGCTAAAAGCGCTTTAAATTTCTCTTTTTCAGCCTGTGTGATAGTGCCGTTTGACTCTTTTTGACTAAGTAAATTTCGCTCATTTAAAAGCTCGTTAAATTTTTCATCTTGCTTTAAATTTAGCGCAATCGCTGTGGTTTTTAGATCTTTGCTTATCAAATTTCCGCTATAAATGGGACTTTTTGCAAACTCAAGCTTTGCTTTTGAGATATTTATATCTTTATCACTTAGCGTTGGTGTGTGCTCTAAGATGCCAGTCACGCCACCTTTTACGCTATTTAGAAGCGGCACGTTTAAGATAGAGATGACGCTGCTAACTATATCGTTTTTGGCTAGCTCGCCACTTAAATTTTTAATAAGCTCTAAATTTTTAGGTAAAAAAAGATCATCTTTTGGGGTAAAAGCGACCACCAAAAGCCCTGGCGAGTCGTAGCGCTTTGCAATCTGCCTATAAGCTTTTAGATCTGGGTCATGTTCAAGCAGCAAGGTCTCGGCTGAGGCGTCGATGCTAAGCTTTGTGCTAAGGCAGCCAAAAACTACGCTTAGAACTAGCACAAGCGAGATAACAAGCTTGTTTTTGGCAATGATAAATTTAAAAATTTGTCGCATTAAGGATTAGTTTTGTTTTGATCAGGCAAAACCGCTTCGTTTAGTTTTTGTAAAAGCGTATTAAAATCAGCATTATTTAGCACGTCGCCAAACTGACTTCTATAAGTTTGAATGATGCTCACACCAACGATATCAAGGTCATAAATGAGCCAGCCACGCTCTTTTGCATCGTAAAATTTATAGACAAATTCATAGTTTTTGCCGTCATTTATAAGCTCAGATGTGAGCCAGTATCTATTTTTTTGAGGCTCACTCTCTCCAGTGATGTGTATCTGTTGGTCTTTGTAGCCTAAGAGTTTGTCGATATATGAGCTTTTTAGCTTTTGTTCAAATGCTGCGTCAAATTTAGCTTGCTCGTCGGCACTTAGGCTGTTGTAGCGTTTGCCAAGGCTGATCTTTGCCATTTGTTTGTAGTCAAATAGTGGATCAAGCAGAGTAAAAATCTCTTTTGTCTTTGCCTTGTCGTCTAAATTTGTATTTTTTAAAACTTCGATCACTTTTGTTGCTTTCGTCTCTATCTCAGGCTTTATCTGCTCTTTTGAGAGGGCAAAAAGGCTAGTTGCTAAAAGTAAAATCGCCGCTATAATTTTTAAAATTTTCATACTTACTCCTTGATAAGTTTGCCGCGTCTTTGCTCGTAAGCATCGCGTAAAAATGGATATAGATCGATCGCGTCTTTTCTTAGTTTTTCATAAGCAGTTGGATCTTGTGAAAAGCTATTAAACGCCCTATATGACTTGATGCCAGCCGATAAAAGCATAGGATCAACGTAGCTGATAGGATCGGCAAAATAGTCTCCAACTAGGCCGCCAGTATCTCTTAAATTTGATGGTCCAATCAAAGGCCAAACGATGTGAAAACCGCTTCCTAGCCCCCAGTAACCAAGGGTTTGTCCAAAGTCCTCGTTGTGAGGCTTTAGATCATAGTATTTTGCTCCGTCTGTTAGCCCTCCAAAGCCAATTATCGTGTTTGCCAAAAAGCGCAAAGTCTCTTCACCAGCGTTTTGAAATTTAAACTGAAGCAAGTTATTTACAAAACGCACTGGGAAAAGGAGGTTGTCAAAGAAATTTGCAACCATCGTCCTAGCTGTGGCTGGCACGACATAAGCGTAGCCTTTTGCCACTGGAGTTAGCATATTTATGTATATAAAGTCATTTACATTTGTCATCACTCTGTTGTAGCCACTAAGCGGGTCAAAAACATCTTTTTTTGCTTCAAATTCAACGTCAAAATCATCATTTTCATTGCCATTAGTCGCGTTTATATCGGCACTGGCACAGGCTAAAAGCAGGCTACAAAAGATAGCAAGCAAAAATTTCATCATAAAACCTTAAAATTTATTTATAAAACACAGCTTGATTTTATCCTCTTGAAACTTTACAAAAAGTTAAAGAAAATTTGTAATTTAAGCTTTTGTATTAATATAATTAGATATACTTTGCAAATTATTATTATATATTTAGAGGTTAAAAATTTGAAAGCAGATATAAATTTAGAGCTATTTCTGGGCGAAGATACGCAGGTTTTAGCAAAGCATATAGCGCTACTTAAAGCGATAAAAGAGACAAAAAGCATCACAAAAGCGGCTGAGGTTGTCGGCATATCATATAAAAACGCTTGGGACTGCTTAGATACGATAAACAACAAAAGCAGCAAGCCTCTCATCATAAGAGCTGATGGCAACAAGAAAAATAGCGGTTCAGAGCTTAGCCCATACGCCAAAAAACTGATAAAAATTTACGACGCTATCCTCGAGACGCAAAAGGACTTTTTGCAAAAAATTTGTCAAAAGGTTGATTTCGAAGATGTTGATATCATAAATTTACAAAGAATGAGTATGAATCTAAGCGCTAGAAACCAGCTCTCATGCGAGATCGTTAGCATAAACAGAGGTGCTGTAAATTCTGAAATCATAGCAAAGCTAAGCAATGGCAACACGCTTGAAGCGACCATAACAGTTGAGAGCGAGAAAAATTTAGGCCTAAAAGTGGGTCAAAAGGTAGTTTTCATCTTTAAAGCGCCCTCTGTCATCCTTGCAAAAAATCTTGATATAAAAATAAGCACTAAAAATCAGCTAAAAGGCGAGGTCATCGAGGCAAAGATAGGCGCTGTAAATGCCGAGGTCACGCTAAAACTAAGCGACGAGCAAACTTTAACTGCCATCATCACAAAAGATAGCGCGATGGATATGCAAATAGGCGTTGGTGACACGCTTTTAGCAATAGTAAAATCATCTCAAATCATTATAGGAGTATAAATGAAAAAGGTTTTTAAATTTCTATGTGTGGCAGCTCTGCTTGCCATAAACGCACTTGGCGCAGAGGTAAATGTCTATGCCGCAGCAAACACGACTTACGCGTTTCCAGAGCTCATAAAAGAGTTTAACAAGCTTCATCCAGACGCTAAGATCAATCTAACTCTTGGCGCAAGCGGCGGCCTTGTCACGCAGATACAAAACTCAGCTCCAGCTGATATCTTCATGGCTGCCGATATGGGCTTTGCGCAAAAGGCATACGACACAGGCTTTGCAGTGGCTGCGCCAAAAGTTTATGCACAAGGCGCTTTGGCGATCTTTTCTATAAGAGACGTGGACTTTAAAAAGGGCATCGAAGTGGTTCGTGGCTTAAAAGCGATCTCAATAGCAAATCCAGAGACTGCACCTTACGGCAAGGCTAGCATCGAGGCTCTTAAAAATGCAAAACTTTATGACGAAGTAGAGAAAAACATCGTCTATGCTCAAAAAATTTCTGAGACACTTTCTCAAGCATTGAGCGCTTCAGATGTTGGATTTATCGCTGCTAGTGCATTGTTTGACAAAAAAATGGAAAAATACAAAGAGGGCACTAACTACATCTTCGTACCTCAAGAGCTCTACACTCCGATCGATCAAGGCATAGTGCTCTTAAAACATGCTGATAATAACGCTGATGCGAAGGCATTTTATGAGTTTGTCTTAGGCGAAAAGGCAAGAGAAATTTTCAAGAAATTTGGCTACAACGTCCCAGCTAAATGATTAGAGCAAAGATCGTTCAAATTTCATCTAAAGATGGCGTCAGCTTTTTTGAGCTTGAGTGCTTAAATTTAGGGACAAATTTATATATGCTAGCCTTAAATGAGGCTAGCAAATTTGCTCTAAATGATGAGGTGAGCTTAAATTTCAAAAGCTCAGACGTCGTCCTATCAAGGCTTAGACCTGAGGCTAGTTCGCTTGAAAATGAGCTAAAATGCGAGGTCGCTGGCATAACTCGCGGTGAAATTTTAAGCATAGTTAGCCTAAAGTGTGAGCAGTTTTTCTTTGAAGCGATCATCTCAGATCACGCTCTAAAAGGGCTAAATTTAGCAGTAGGCGAGCAAGTCTTTGCCTATATAAAATCAACAAGTATCCACGTAAGCGCTTAAAAATGATAGAAATTTCTTGTAAAAAAGAGCTAAATGGCGGTGGCGGTAAATTTATGCTTGAGGCTGAGCTTGCCTTTGAAAGTGGCGAGTTTGTCGCACTTTATGGAGCAAGTGGCGGAGGTAAAACGACGATTTTAAGACTTATCGCTGGCTTTGAAACCCCGCAAAGTGGCGTGATAAAGGTTGGAGATAAGATCTTTTTTGATAAAAATACAAATTTAGCCCCGCAAAAGCGAAATATCGGCTTTTTGTTTCAAGACTACGCCCTCTTTGAAAATATGAATGTCTTTAAAAATTTGCTCTTTGCAAATAATGATGAAAATTTAGCAAACAAACTACTTGAAATTTGCGAGCTAAAGAGCCTAAAAAACGCCAAGATAGGCGAACTCTCAGGTGGTCAAAAGCAGCGCGTAGCACTTGCTCGTGCGGTGATGAGAAAGCCAGAAATTTTACTGCTAGATGAGCCACTAAGTGCCCTAGATAACGCCATGCGCGAGAAGCTGCAAGACTATTTGCTAGCGCTTCACGATGAGTTTAAGATGAGCGTTATTTTAGTAAGTCACGACATAGCTGAAATTTACAAGCTTTGTAGCAAGGTTTTCGTCCTTGAAAATGGCAAAATTTCAAGGTCTGGCAGTGCGAGCGAGATATTTTTAAAAAGTGCAGGATCGCAGAAATTTGCATTTAACGCTAAGGTTTTGGAGATCAAAAAGCGTGACGCCATTTTTGTAGCAAGCGTGCTAATAAACCGTCAAATTTGCGAGGTCGTGCTAAGTAGCGCAGAAGCTAGTGGGCTAAGAGCTGGCGACACGGTGGTGGTTAGCACAAAAGCCTTTGGCGTAAATTTGGTAAAAGCATGATGAGTGAGCTAGCAAATATTGATTACGAGCCGTTTTGGCTCTCGCTAAAACTCTCTTTTATCACGACATTTATACTATTTTTCGTCTGCGTAGGGCTTGCTTACTTTATGTCGCAAAAGAAATTCTTTGGCAAGGCATTTTTAGAGTCCATCATCTCGCTGCCTTTGGTGCTGCCACCAAGCGTTCTTGGCTTTTATCTGCTCATTTTTCTCTCGCCTTACTCATTTTTTGGCAAATTTATAGAAGAGCTCTTTGGCGTGAGGCTAGTTTTTAACTTCACTGGCCTTGTTGTGGCAAGCTGCATCTACTCGCTGCCATTTATGTTTGGGCCTATTTATGCTGGGCTAAATAGCCTAAAAAAGAGCCTTTTTGAGGCGAGCTACAGCCTTGGTAAAAGCAAGCTCACGACCATTTTTAGGGTCATCTTGCCAAGCATCAGATCAAATTTACTAACCGCGATCGTTGTTAGTTTTGCTCATACAATGGGCGAGTTTGGCGTGGTTTTGATGATAGGTGGCAGCGTGGCTGGAGAGAGCAAGGTCGCTAGTATCGCGATATTTGAAACAGTTGAGATGCTTGACTATACCAAAGCTCATATATACGCACTTTTGATGCTAATAATCAGCTTTTTCGTCCTTTTTATCGTCTATTTTTTAAATTCAAAAAAAGCTTAAAGATATATAATAGATAAAATTTTTAAAGGACAAAACATGATAAAAGTGCCTACAAGCATCTATCTAAGGACTTTAGACGGTAAAGAATTTGACTTTTCAGCCTTTGCAAGGACCCACGACTGCGTAGTTTTTATCTATCCAAAGATAGGTGAGGACTTCGAGCTTTTAAGCGAACAGCTACAAAAAACTGCTGGCATGAAGGGCTGCACGAAGCAAGCTATAAACTACAAAAAACTTCTTAAAGAATTTAACGATCTTGGCTTTATGGTAGTAGCTATTGGCTCCCAAGATATCGCTGCTCAGAAGAAATTTGAAGAAGAGACAGCAACTGGCGTGATGTTTTTAAATGATAGCGAGTTTATGCTAGAGCGCGCGCTTGAACTACCTGTATTTGCAGCTTCAAATGGACATAAATTTTACTTTCGTCAAACACTTATCATAAAAGGCGGCAATATAAGGCGCGCATATATCGTTGATGAACCTGAAAACGACGCTAAAAATATGCTGGAGAAGATAAAAAACGAAGACTACTAAGGATAGAAAATGGACAAAAATAGCAAGATCGAAAAGTCTTATGACGAGCTAACATATAAATCAGCAGCATTTGCGCAGTCATCGCCCTATAAACTAGAGGCTTGCGCTACACTTCTTGGCATCAATCCACCGCCTTGCAAAAACGCAAAAATTTTGGAGATAGGGTGCAGTTTTGGTGGGAATTTGATCCCATTTGCCGTAAACAACGAGAACGCAAGAGTAGTTGGCATCGACCTTAGCGGCGAGCAAATAAGGCGTGGCAAAGAGATCGTTAAAGAGATAGGACTAAGCAATTTAGAGCTAATCCACGGCGATATCTGCGAGTTTAAAAGTGATGAGAAATTTGACTACATCATCGCTCACGGCGTCTTTAGCTGGGTACCTGACTTTGTAAAAGATGCTATTTTAAGGGTCGTAAGAGAAAATTTAAGCCAAAACGGCGTGGCGTTTATCTCTTACAATGTCTATCCTGGCTGGAAGATAAAAGATGTCGTGCGTGATCTTATGCTACTTGCCGCAAAGGATCAGAATAGCACAGAAGAGAGGCTAAAAGCTGCTAAAGAGGCGCTTTTAATCTTTAAGGAAATTTTACTAGCCAAAGACAATGAAATATACGAGAAACAAATACCTCTCAAGGTACTTCTTTTTTGGATAGATAATATTCTTAGCAAAAGTGATTTTTACGTAGCACATGAGTTTTTAGAAGAGATAAACGATCCATTTTACTTTAAAGATTTTAACGCTATGCTTGTTAAAAACGAGCTTGCCTATCTTTGCGAATGCGGACTTGAAGATATATTGGCTCCTAATATTGGCATGGAACTTGCAGATAGCTATAAAGATAAGAAATTTAAAGACAGGATCGATCTAGAGCAGTTTATAGATATAGTTAGCAACAGGGTCTTTAGACAAAGCCTCATCGTGCATGCTAAGGCTTATGAGAGTGTGGCAAACAAACAAATAGGACCAAGTGATGTAAATAAAATTCACATTGTGGATGACTTTATAAAAAAAGATGATGGGTGGCACGATAAATTTGCTCTTATGCCTCAAGATATCTCTTGGCTTTGTGAGGTATTTTACAAAATGTATCCAGCAAGTATAAATCTCTCTCAAATTTTAGAGATTTTGCCAGAAGATAAGCTAGCAGTTTATAGCGCTTTTGTAAGGCTTTTAACAAACTCGGCAGACGCAATGATCGTAAAAGATGAGCTAAAAGATATAGAATATGCTCCAAATCACTCAAGGCTAAAGACAAATTTAACTGGCTATATAAAGTACTTTTTAAATCACAAAGATAATACAGACATAATCTTTGCAAATAAATTTGGACTCGCAGAACAGCTTAGCATGCTTGATTACTACATATTTTTACTACTTGATGGCAAAAATACTTTAGAAGAAATAACGGCTAAGAGTTTGAAATTTATAAAAGAAAACAGCATAAAAATATCTGACAAAAATGGCAAAGAGCTTAAAAATGACAGATTAGTAGCTCACATAAAAAGCTACGTCATAGGCACAGCAAAGATAGCTAGCATGCTCTATTTGCTTGAGGAAATTTAAAATGAAAAGAACTTTAGCTCTTATATTTTGTCTTTTTCTTATAGGTTGTGCTAGCAAGCCAAGCGTGAAAAATCTAAATCTTAAAAGCAGCCTAAACTACGGCGGCGAAGAGCTTGCAAAGATACTTGAGCAAGACGATACAGTGGCTTTTAGTAGCAACTTGCGTGAGGGGGTTTTTATCTACATAAGTAACGCTAAAGTCGCAAACTATCTTGGCGTAGTAAGGGCTGAGAGACACGCTAAATTTAACGTAAAAGAGCTAGGCAAAAACGATCTTTTGATAAAAAGCGTAAATGATCTAACGCAAAGTTTTGATGCTAGTTTAGAGCGAGCTAGAGAGCTAAAATGTGGCACTTTGGTGATCAGGCTAAAAGATAAATTTCAAGATTTAAAAGCGGCAAATAAATTTTTAGAGCAAAACGAAAGCGCATTTTTAAAGATGAGTGGTGAGATAAGGTGCAAGTAGCTTTATCTGCCCTGCTCTATAAGCTTAAAAACTTCATCTTCTAAGCCCAAAGTATTTTTGCCAAAAGCTACGTAAAATGGGCTTTTTAGATCAGCTAGCTTGTAGCTTGGCTCGCATCTGTCGCTAGCGTTTAAGACCTTGCCACCGCTAAATTTCACCACCGCCTCGCCTGCAGCATTGTCCCAAAGATAGCTTGGACTAAATCTCACATATATCCCGCCAAGCTCAGCCAAACGGCAAAATTTAATGGCAGATCCGATGCATTTTTGCTCTAAATTTAAACTATCTCTTATAAGCGTGGCCCTCTTTGTCTCGCCTCTTCTGCTTGAAAAGATGAAGTTATTTAAGCTTTTAGCTTTTTCATTTAGATCTTGCCTTTCTACGACCTCATCATTAGCGCCTAAAATTTCTTTAAAAGCGCCGTTTTCATCAGCGTAAAAAAGCTCTTTGCTAACCGGGATAAAAATGACGCCAAGCACCGGCCTAGCCTCTTTTATAAGCGCTATACAAACGCAAAATTCGCCGTTTCTAGCCAAAAATTCTTTTGTGCCATCAAGGGGATCAACTAACCAAAATTCATCTTTATCGCTCTCTTGCAAGATGCTCTCTTCAGAGCAAATTTTTATCCCGCTTTTACTTAGCTCTTTTAGTATCACCTCATTTGCCGCTAGATCAGCGCTAGTTAGCGGCGAGCTGTCATCTTTTAGGCAGACTTTAAGTGCCTCGCCATTAGATGAGTAAATTTTCATTATCTCACTCCCAGCGCTGATGGCTGCCTTGATGGCTAAGTTTAAAAGCTCGCTCATTTTGGTGTTCTGTTTGTCTCTCCGACGTAGAGCTGTCTTGGGCGGACGATCTTTATAGTGTCTTGTTCTTTTAGCTCGATCCACTGGCTGATCCAGCCTGGCGTCCTACCGATGACAAAGATAACGGCAAACATATTATTTGGTATGCCAAGCGCCTTTAGGATGAGCCCTGAGTGAAAATCAACATTTGGATACAAATTTCTACTCACAAAGTAGTCGTCATTTAGCGCGATCTCTTCGATGCGGTTAGCGATCTTTATAAGCTCTGAGCTAATGCCGATCTCATCCATCAGCTGATCTCTCATCTTTTTAAGCACCTTTGCGCGCGGGTCGAAGTTTTTATAGACCCTGTGACCAAAGCCCATTAGTCTAAACGGATCGTTCTTATCCTTTGCTCTAGCGATATATTTATCGACGTTTGCGGCCGAGCCGATCTCTTCAAGCTGGCGGATAACACCCTCGTTTGCGCCGCCATGAGCCCAGCCCCAAAGTGCGCCGATACCTGCACTTATACATGCGTATGGGTGAGCATGCGTTGAGCCAACGGTCCTAACGGTAGTCGTTGAGGCATTTTGCTCATGATCAGCGTGGAGCATAAAGACCGTGTCAAGCGCCTTTATCTCGATAGGCTTAAGATCGACGTGCTCGTATGGATAGCCCCTCATCATGTAGAGGAAATTTTCTGTAAAGCCACGATCTAAATTTGGATAGATGATAGGAAGTCCGCGTGAGTAGCGGTAGCTAAAGGCCGCTATCGTTGGGATCTTGGCGATTATCCTCATAGCCATCTCGTGGTACTCTTCAGGTTTATCCATATTTAGGTGGTCTGAGTAAAAGGCACTTAGCGCTGAGACCGCTGCTTGCAGGATCGCCATAGGGTGCGCCTTGTCTGGAAATGCGTCAAAAAGCTTCATCATACCCTCGTGTATGAAGCTTCTTTTTTTGAGCTCATCTTTAAAGCCCCTGTATTGTTCGTTAGTTGGTAGCTCTTTGTTTAAAAGCAGGTAGGCAACGTCTAAAAATGTCTTATTTTCAGCCAAATATGCGATGTCGTAGCCCCTATACATGAGCTCGCCCTTTAGGCCGTCGATGTAGGTTATGGCTGAGCGGCACATCGCAGTTGAGGTGTAGCCCCTGTCAAAGGTAAACATCCCAGTGTCGCTAAAGAAGGTCGATATGTCGATGACATCTGGCCCCATAGTGCCTTTTAGGATAGGAAATTCATAGCTCTTGCCAGTTCGGTTGTCGATTAGCGTGGCTGTATTTGATGACATTTTTACTCCTTGCTTTTTGATTGCATTAAAATTTTGATGATTATAGCTCCTATTATAGCTTGTGCGAGGCTTGCTAGGATGAAAGATGAGTAAGAATAGTCACTTATCTCGCCTGATTTGTGTGCGATAGTAGCAACTGCGATCAAAAGAGTGAGCGGCATAGACTGCGAAACTGAAAACAAAAATATCCCTCTAAAGCCAAGCTTGCCCAAAAAGAGCAAACTAGATACAACTCTCGTGCCAAGCATCGCTAAAAATATAAAAATAGCATCCTTTATCACTTCGCTAGATCCTAGGCTTGAAAGCTTGAAAGTCGAGCCTATGTGGATGAAAAATATCGGTACTAAAAAGCCAAATCCAAAGCTTGAAAGCTTGTGCGGCAAGTCCTTTTTGTGATCAAAAAATGTCGTGATAAACATACCTGCGATAAACGCGCCAAAGGCGACTTCTAAATTTAGATAGAGCATCAAGGCTATCATCGTGAAAAATACCGCGATGCAAAGCCTGATGTCCTTCTCGTCCTTGTCGTAGTGTGGCATGAGTACCACTTTAAGCCCCGGATACCACCAAAAAAGCACGTCCAAAATTTTAAAGCTAAGCACGCTGATAGCTAAAAATAGGATCAAATAGCCAATTGTTAGCCATAAATTTATGCTCGCTCCAAACTGCAAGTAAGCAGCGGTAAATGTTAGAAGTGTGATGCTTAAAAGCTCGCCGATAGTTGCTATTAGCATGCTTAAATTTAGCCACTCTTGCTGCTTGCCATACTCCTTAAATAGTGTAAATACCATACCAACGGCCATTATCGGGATGATGATGATGTAAAGCAGGCTAAGCTCAAGTCCTAGCGTCAGGGCCGTGGCTAGAGCGTAGATGAGCGCAAGGTAGATGAGCCCAAGGCGCAAAATTTTACGGTCGATGTTTATGAGCATCCTAAGATCGATCTCCATGCCAGCTAGAAACATCAAAAAGAAAAAGCCAACTTCGCTGATGAGCTTAAACATCTCGTTTTCGCCGACAACTCCGATGTAGCCAGCAACCGCCCCAAGTAGTATCTCAGCAGGCGCGACTGGGATGCGTAAAATTTTAGAAATATAAGGCGAAGCAAAGACGATAAATGCCAAAACGACAAGGATGCTAAGCTCGCTTGCTTGGTGTAACTGCAAAAAGATCCTTAAAATAAAAATGCCTGATTGTATAAAAAGCTTTGTTATTTTTTAATTAATCTAAGCGAAATTTGGGCAAAATGGCGGCTATTTTATAAATTTGGAGTGAAATTTTATGCGTAAATTTAGCCTTTTTATTTTGATATTTTTTGGCGTCTTTTGCTTAGCAGATGAGCCAAATTTAGTTGAGAGTTTTAAATTTGATGGCAGCACATTTTATAAAAAGCAAGTGGTTAAAAATGAGAGTTTTTACTTTTTAAAAAATGAAAACATGGACGAGCACTTTGCTTCTTTTAGAGTAAAGTTTGACAAAGATGTCAAGACAAAAAACGAGCTAGAAGAGCTAAAAATAGCTCTTAAGCAAGATAAAAACGTGCTTTTTAGTGAAGAAAATGATCAAATTTTAGCCCTCATAAAAGATGAAACTAAGAGCAAAAATATAGAAATAATCCACTTTTTACTTAAAAAAGATGGAGTTCTGATGCTTTCGTATGAGAGAATTTACGATCCAAAAACCTTAGCAGATGCACTTAAACCGGTACTTTTAAGCGAAGCTAGAAATTTTATGCTACAGATGCCAAAGGTAGAAGCTAGGTAGAGAGGCGCATGTGGCGGCACACTGCATGTGGTTTTGTTAAATTTGAGCAAATTTTAAATTTTATGAACAAGTAATTTCGGCTCTGATTTTAGTGGCAAGCTTTGCGAGACCTAAAATCAGTAGCCAATTCTTGCGAATGAATGAAATTTTAAAATTTGCAAAATGGCATAAAAGAAGTTATTTATTACACACCTTAAAAAACCTTACAAATTTTTACCAAGCAAAATGCCAAGATAGCTTGCGAACAGGCAGAGAGCGAGGTTTAAAAAGATATTTAAAAAGCCTTTTATGAGTTCGCCTTCTAGTAAAAATTTCACGCTATCAAGGCTAAAGCTTGAAAATGTGGTAAAGCCGCCAAGTATGCCAACGACCAAGAAAACCCTCGCGCTTTGGCTTAAATTTAGGCAAAATAAAACGCCGATAATGAAGCTACCAAGCACATTTACACCAATCGTGGCTAGGGGAAAGTGGCTAAATTTTAGCAGCTCTCCAGCTAAAAACCTGCACCCAGCCCCGATAAAGCCTCCAAGCCCAGCAAAAAGCAAATTTACAAGCATTAGTGGCAGATGCTTGCAAAGCTAAAACCGCGCCTTGTAAGCTCCTCGATGTCCTTGCTTGCCTTCTCGCCCTTTGCGGTGAGGTAGTCGCCTATCACGATCGCATCGGCGCCATTTTCGAAGATCTCATACTGCCTCTCGCCCAATATCTTCTCCCTGCCACCAGCTATCATGACCCTAGTTTCTGGTAGCGCCCTTTTGGTCTCACGCACGATTTTTAAGGCTTCATCCGCGCTAAGAGGAGGCAGATCAAGGCGCAGGGCGTCACTTTTTATGAAAAAATTTATAGGCGACGAAAACGGCTCAAGCTCTTTTAAGCTAGCTCTAAAACTAACCCTATCGGCCTCGCTCTCGCCAACGCCGTAAATGCCGCCAGTGCAAAGCATGAGCCCAGCCCTTTTTGCGTCTAAATTTGTCTGATATCGCTCGTCCCAAGAGTGCGTTGTGCAGATTTTTGAGAAAAACTCGCGGCTTGTTTCGAGGTTGTGGTTGTAGCTAAAAACGCCAGCATTTTTAAGCTCACAAAGCTGCTCGTAAGTCGCCATGCCGTTACATGCGATGAGCATCAAATTTGGCACTTCTTTGCTCACGGCGCGCGCCAAAGAAGCGATGTAGTCGGTCTTTTTGTCATTCAGCCTAGCGCCACTTGTGACTAAACAAAAGCCAAGAGCGTGGTTTTTATAAGCCATTTTGGCCTCGTCCACCACCTGCTGCACGCTTTTTTCTTTAAATTTTGTGATATCAGCGCCAGCTTTGGCACTTTGCGTGCAATAAGCGCAGTCCTCAGCGCAGTTTCCCTGAGTGACGGAACATATCGCACAAAGCATGATTGTTTTCATTTTTTATCCTTTTTTGGGGCGTATTATATTTAAAATTTAAGTAGAGTGGCTTGTAAATTTACGAAAAACAGGCAAATTTTAAAATTAGAGCTGGCATATCACGGCTCTAAATTTAGTGCTAAACGAAGTGCATCCTAGATTTAGTATTCTGCTAAGGCGAACAAGTGGAATTTTAAAAATTTATAAAAAAATTTTTAGAAATTTAATGTTTTTTTCTTTGTTAAGGGGGAAGAGGCTTGAATTACGCTCTGCTTGCAGTTGCGAGCTTGCGAAACAAAGAAGCTCCCTTCCCCTTAACAATCCCCTATCTGCTTGCAGTTACGAGACGAAGTCGAAGCAAAGCTCGATGACGTTAGAGGTACGCACTATCGTGCCGCATATGTTTTATGCCAAAGGTAAGTTTCAAACAAATTTTAAAACTTTCTCTTTGAAATAAAACTATGCGAAAAATTTAAATTTTACAGCATCATCTTTTCTTATAAATTTCCGCTCTCTCTTTTAAAAGCCCTATTTTTAAATTTGGCAAAGCACTAAGCTCGTCAAAAAGTCCAAAAAGCGCATGCTGTGGCGGCAGGCTGAGGTGAGTGAGGGATTTTAGAGACAAGACAGGCAAGTAGTCCTTGCTTTTTAGCCTAGCCACCAAGATCACAAGGCTGGTTAGCTCAGGCATCTGGCGTAAAAACTCTAAGCTTTCGATGCGGATAAATTTAGGCGAAAGTCCGTCGCCACTGATCTCTAAGCTCTTTAAATTTTGCAAATTTGAAAGCACAGAGTAGTCGCTTATCTTTTGAAAATTCTCCACCGCAAGGCTTTCAAGTACGGCAAGTTTAGCGATCGGTGCTATGCTTTTTACGCTTGCACCAGAGCCGATAAAAAGGCTCTTTAGACTAGAAATATTTGCCAGCGCGTCAAGGCTCTCATACGAGCCCCATTTGATGTGAAGACTTTTTAAATTTCTTTGGCAGCACACCGCGTCAAAGAGCTCTTGAGGCATTTTGGTGCAAAAGCTAAGCTCATCAAATGCCTCTTGCTCGCTTCTTAAAAAGTAGCACCACTCATCAAGCACAGCTCTTTTTTGCTTGGCGGTTTTATACTGCGGCGCGAAGCTATCTCCTAGCTGCGTGCAGTTTATCACAAGGCTCTTTTGCCATTTATACTGGCTAACTTGTGTGATAGTTTCAGGCATTTAAAGTCCAAATTTATAAAAGCCAAATTTAGGCTCAAAAGCTCAAATTTGGCTAGAAATTTTAGTTTTCAGAAACTAACGTCTTTTTCTTGCACTTTGTGCACTCTATAAATGTACCTTTTTTAAGCTCTTTTTTGATCATATCGCCGCCGCACTCGTCGCATTTTTGCGCGACTGGCTCGTAGTTTGAGATGAAGTCACATTTTGGATAGTTGGCGCATCCAAAAAATTTACCGCGCCTGCTAAATCTCTCTACGATCTCACCACCGCATTTTGGACATGGCACGTCAAGCTTTTTAAGCTCGCGTTTTGGCTTAGCTGCCGCAGTAGTGCCTGCATCTGCACTCTTTTCATTATCTTTTGCGATGTTTCTTGAGTATTTGCATTTTGGGAAATTTGAACAAGCGATAAATTCGCCATATCTGCCCTTTCTAAGCACTAGCTCGCTTCCGCACTCTGGGCACTTCTCGCCGATCGGAGTGGCTGTTTTTAGGCTTTTTATGCCAGTTTTGCCAGCGCTTATTTTTTCCATAAATGGATAGTAAAAGTCGCTTAGCACCTTTTGCCAGTCAGCCTTGTCAAGCGCGATCTCATCGAGCTTTTCTTCAAGATGTGAGGTAAATTCGCTATCTACGATGTTGCTAAAGTGCTCCTCCAAAACGCCTATCATGCTAAATGCGATCTCGTTTGGTATGAGCTGCTTTTTCTCGATCCTCACGTAGTCTCTTGATGTTAGTAGCGAGATGGTCGGTGCGTAGGTGCTTGGACGGCCAATGCCTAGGCTTTCTAGCTTTTTAACAAGGCCAGCTTCAGAGTACCTAGCTGGCGGCTCGGTGAAGTTTTGCGTGCTTTTTATGCTTTGCAAACTCATCTCGTCGCCCTTTTTTAAATTTGGCAAAATTTTATCCTTATCAAGCTCGCCATAAACCTTGTAAAAGCCGTCAAATAGCACCTTTCTACCACTTATCTTAAACTCGCCTTTTTCGCTTGCGACATAGACGTTTTGCGTTTGGTTCACACATGCGCTCATTTGGCAGGCTAAAAATCTATTGTAGATGAGCGTGTAGAGCTTGAGCGCGTCTTTTTCTAAAAATTTAGCGGCGATTTGCGGTGTGAAGTTTAAATTTGTAGGGCGGATCGCTTCGTGGGCTTCTTGCGCGCCTTTTGAGCTTGTCGTGTAGCTTATCGCTTTGGCTGGCAGATACTCTTTGCCGTAGTTTTGCAGGATGTGCTCTCTAGCTGCCGCTACGGCCTCTTTGGCTAAATTTAAGCTGTCCGTTCTCATATATGTGATCGCACCCATGAAACCATCGTTTGTTTGCACGCCCTCGTAGAGGCTTTGTGCGATCATCATCGTCTTTTTAGGGCTAAAGCCAAGGCGGTTGCTCGCACTTTGCTGAAGGGTTGAGGTCATAAATGGCGGGCTTGGCTGGATCTTTCTATCCTTGCTCTCGATCTCACGGACGCTAAATTTCTCATTTTGTAAATTTTCAATGATATATTTTGCGCGGTCTGGGTTTTGGATAGTGAGCTTTTCGATCTTTTGGTTTTCAAATTTAACTAGCTCAGCGTCTAGGTCTTTTTTGAAAATGGTGTCAATGGTGTAGTATTCAACCGGTTTAAATGCCTGAATTTCACGCTCGCGATCGACTATTATCTTTAGCGCCGCACTTTGCACACGGCCAGCACTTAGCCCTTTTTGTATCTTTAAATTTAAAAGCGGGCTTAGCTTGTAGCCAACGATGCGGTCAAGTAAGCGCCTTGTTTGCTGGGCATTGACGCTGTTCATATCGACGTGTCTTGGGCTTTTTAGAGCGTTTTGTATGGCGCTTTTGGTGATCTCGTGAAAGACGATGCGAGGCAGGCTAGTTGGCTCCTTGCCGATGGCATTTGCGATGTGAAATGCGATCGCCTCACCCTCCCTATCCTCATCGGTCGCGAGGTAAATTTCATCTGCACCCTTGGCAAGCTCTTTTATCTCTTTTACGATGGCGGAGTGATCGCTGCTGATGCGATACTCTGGGGTAAATTTATCATCCTCTACCTTGATGCCAAAGCTCGTTTTTGGCAGGTCTCTGATGTGACCTTTTGAAGCGATGACGTTGTAGCTTTTATCTAAGAAATTTTTTATAGTCTTTGCTTTTGCGGGAGATTCCACGATGATTAAGCTTTTCATTTATATATAGCCTTTGAATTTTTTGGCGTAATTGTAGCAGAAATAATTTTTTAGAGTGTAACGTGTGAAAAATTTTTAGATGGAGCGCGATTTTTGTTTTTTATAAAAAATTTTTATGCATAGCTCTAAACTTTTTTAAAAATTAATCGATATAGTTTTCGTGCGACATGAAGTCGTAACTTAAAACATAAAAGGATTTACAATGAGTTTTCGTATTAACACAAACGTAAACGCACTTAACACACACGCTAACGCAGTTAGCAACAACGTTGACCTATCTAAGTCACTTAACAAACTTAGTTCTGGTCTTAGAATTCAAACAGCTGCAGATGACGCTTCAGGTCTATCTATCGCAGATAGCTTAAGAAGTCAAGCTTCAGCTCTAGGTCAAGCTATTGCAAATGGTAATGATGCTATTGGTATCATTCAAGTTGCCGACAAAGCTATGGACGAGCAGCTAAAAATTCTTGATACTATCAAGACTAAAGCTACTCAATCAGCTCAAGACGGCCAAACAACTCAATCACGCCAATCATTGCAAGCTGATATCGTTCGTCTAATGGAGGAGCTTGACAATATCGGTAACACTACTTCATTTAACGGTCAGCAACTACTAAACGGAACATTTACAAACAAAGAGTTCCAAATAGGTGCTTACTCAAACCAAACTGTTAAAGCAAGTATTGGTGCGACTACATCTGACAAGATCGGTCTTACACGTTTTGAGAGCTCAAAACTACTTACAGCTATGGGCAAGATAGACCTTAAATTTTTAAAAGTTGATGGTGTAAATGATGTTGGCGTTACATCTGCTGTTATCTCAACAGGCATTGGTAAAGGTCTTGGCGCTTTGGTTGAAAATATCAATAAAGTTGCTGATAAAACTGGTGTTAGAGCTACAGCTGATGTTACTTGGAAAGCTAGTGCTGCTATTACTGGTGGTTTAATCAAAGATCTAAAAATCAATGGTGTAATCATTGGTGACCTAGATGTTAAAGCAAATGACTCAAATGGCGCACTTGTAAATGCTATCAACTCTGTAAAAGATCAAACTGGTGTTGAGGCTTCTGTTGATGCTGAAACTGGCAAAATGGTGCTAACAAGCCGTGATGGTCGTGCTATTGTTGCAACTGGTAAAGATATCTCAAATGGTCTTGGTAGCAAAGGTGAAGCTGCCAAAGGTACAGCTATTAGTAAATTTGTTGGAAGACTAAACCTAGTTCGCCTTGATGGTAGAGATATCAAGCTAGAAGGAACGGCTGCTTTTAAACTAGACAAAGCATTTGACTATTCAAGTGGTGGTTCAGAGCAATCAGTATCATTAAGAGACGTAAGAGGTCAAATAGAAGGCAAACTAGCTATGGCTATGGGCTTTCAAAGGATGGATGAGAAACTAACAAAAAACCAATCTGCAGGTGTTATGACACTTCGTGGTGCAATGGGTGTTATGAGTATCGCTGAGTCAGCTCAAAAAACACTTGATCAAGTTCGTTCAGACCTTGGTTCAGTCCAAAACCAACTTCAAGCTACAGTTAATAACATAACTGTAACTCAAGTTAACGTAAAATCAGCAGAATCACAAATCAGGGACGTAGATTTTGCTAGCGAGTCTGCTAACTTCTCAAAACATAACATCCTAGCTCAATCAGGTGCTTATGCTATGAGTCAAGCAAACAGCGTTCAACAAAACGTAATGAAGCTACTACAATAACGTAGCTAGTTAAATTAAGTTTTAAATAGGGCTTTGTTGCAGTAGCAAAGCCTTAATGTGTTAATGCTTTTACAATACGCAAACCCCCAGCCCCAAAGCTAGTCTTTGGGGTTTTAATCTACTAAAATACCAAGACATTAATCAATTATTTATAGTTGTAACCTTTTTAGCTAGTTTAGTTTGAAGGATTTGCATTTTTATTTTTTTAGAGACCATGAAATTTATAAAATTTAGTGAGTTAAATAAAGAAAGATGCAAGTAGAAAAACTCTACTTGCAAGTTAGTTTATATGCTTAGTGTAAAATTTTCCTTCGCATTTCCTATCTCATTTTTTGTTATAAGATTTCTTTTTTTAAGCTCGGCTATAAGCGCTTTTGAAGCCTTTTTAGTTACCTCTATATCAGCATTTATGCCTCCAGCTGCAGAGAACATCCAGTACTTGTGCATCTCGACCCATTCAAGTAGTTTATTTACTTTTTGAATCTTAGTATCGCTAGGAGCTACTGAAATTTTTGCTAGCTCAAGCTCTTGATAATAAACTGAAATTTGTATGACATTTTCTATATATTTTTTATAACCTCGCTTTGCGATCGCATCCTTTAGCTTATCTATCTTTTTAGTTATTTTAAGAAGCTCATTAAAATGCTTTTCAGTTATTTTATTTTCATTGTTTAGTTTAAGCAACTTATCTATGCTAGGCACTACATCTAAAAAGACTTTTTCTATTTGATGTTTGACTTGGCTTTGGATTTTTACCTTTGTCCTTATTACCTCATAGGCTTTTAGTAAATTTTTATTTATAATCGTTTCACTATCTTTTCTGATGTTAGGTAATGTCTTTGCCTTTTTGCCTTTGCAAAGCTCTTTCATAACATCCAAAAATGGTCTTTCTATAGTTCCTTCTATTCTAGCACCACCTTCTGTGCAATTATAAGACTTAATGCTTTCCAAACTTGATTGGGCAATGTCATTTTCAAACTGATTCTTAAATAATGTCCAGACATATGTTGTCCTAACCTCTCCAACTCCGCCATAAGCCTTAATATATAAATTTTCATCAGCTTGCGCAAAAGCATGTCCTTTTGCATGACTTGCACCATCTTTTCCAAAAGCCAAGTCTTGCCCTATAAAAACAATGTTTTTGTGACCTAAAACATATGCTAATTGATATGCCATATTGGCACAACTGTGCCCAATGCCCAAATATCCATATCTTTTCATACCAAACATTTGCTCTTCTTGCTGAGGTCTCATAGTTAAAACCAGTCTTCTTGGCAAGATATTTTTTATAGTTTGTTTGTGTGCAACAGAAGCAACTATAAAGTATATGTCATCATCGATCTTTGGATATTTTTTCTCAAAAAAAGTTGAAGTTGGTATCATTCTCTCGAGCGATACTACGTAGTCTGGCTTTATATCATGCTTTGCAAGGATTGGGTAAGAAGCATCAACGCTTATGATAGTAGCGTACGGGGCAAATTCTTTAAGCGTTTTAAGCTGTTTGTCCAAGCTTGGGCCAGTTGAGACGATGATAGCTGTATCCATTAAGCCATGTCTTTTCTTTACAAGACTTGCATAACAATAATTTTTAATCATAGGCGTTAAATTTTCACAATTTTGCTTCGTGCCAAGTAAAAGATCGTCAATACTATTGCCATGAGATACTACTATCTGAGAAAATGCTCTTGTAACCTCTTTATTTATCCTTATATAATCTTCTTCAAACTGATCATAAAAAGGCACATGAACCTTAAGGTCGTAAGTCTTGGCATACGAATTTAGCTTAGCTTCTGTCACTAGGTAATAAAAATGCGTATATGTTGCAAATTTTGAGTAAAAAAGTATTATCTGTCCGCTTGCTAGCTCACTTGAAAGATCGACGACATTTAAAACAAGATATATAATTTCGATCTCTGGTTCTATAACCACTATTTTTTGATGAGTTTTATTTTTTGCTAATGCTTTATAAAGTATGCCATTGCCCAGTCCATAAAAAAATAGCATCGGATAACGTTTATAGTCCTTTTCTGTATCTTCAAGTAGCTTTAGAATATCGGCAGCTGGATTATCATATATATATTTAAAAGTATGTTTGTTTATTAAATTTATATCAATAGGGTCTTTTCCTATAAAGATTTCGTAATCTTTATTACCAACAACAGACCAAAGCTTAGCAGCTAAAATTTCATCTTGTTGAAAAAGCGCTTGAAGGTTTTTTTGAAAGATAGGATTTTGTATATTTGCCATCTTACTCTCAAGTACTTTTCGCTTTGCCTCATCTGTCTTTTTATGTTTTTTATTTTTAGATACCTCAAGGTCATCTAGTTTATAAACTTTGTTCTCATCACTCATATCAGATCCTCCTTTGTTAATCTCTCACTAAATTTTATATCTCTTTTTGCTTTTTTCCGACTAGCTCTTTTAGAAATTTAGGGTGCAAGCCGTATCCTGGGCGCACGCTCCTTATATTTTGCTCGCTAAAAATTTCACCCTTTTTTATATCTGCACTTGCATAAAGTGAGCGTGAAAATCTCCTGTTTAAAACCGCTTTTTCATCTAGCTCGTAGCTTACTTTGCCCAAAAGCTCTTCAGCCTCTCTAACGCACTTTGCCATAAGAGCAAATTCTCTCTTATCAAGACTAAATGCGCTATCAACACTTTTTACGCTTTTATCAAGTATAAAATGTTTTTCAATTATCCTAGCACCCAAACTAACCGCAACAACTGGGGCTGTCACGCCTAAAGTGTGATCTGAAAAGCCCACTTCAACGCCAAATTTCTCTCTCATATCAGCTATCGTTTGTAAATTCATGCCATTTAGCGGTGCTGGGTAGCTTGAAGTGCATTTTAAAAGGGCGATGTCGTTATTGCCTGCATTTTTGCAAATTTGCACCACGTCTCTTATCTCTTCTTCGTAGGCTATGCCAGTTGAAATGATAATGGGCCTACCTTTTTTGGCCACAAACTCTACAAAATCATAGTCTGTCACTTCAAAACTAGCAATCTTATAAGCTGGCGGGTTAAACTGCTCTAAAAAGTTGGCATCATCCTTGCAAAATGGGCTTGAAAAGCAGACAAGTCCCTCCTCTTTTGCCACTTTAAAAAGCTCAGCGTGCCACTCTTTTGGCGTTAGCGCCTCTTGATAAAGCTCGTATAAATTTCGCTCGTCCCAAAGTCCGCCATTTATGACAAAGTCATCTAGGTGCGAATTTAGAGTCAAACTATCAGGCGTATATGTCTGAAGCTTTATCGCGTCAGCTCCAGCGCGCTTAGCTGCTTTTATTGTATCTATCGCCGTTTTTAGGCTACCGCTGTGATTAGCAGAGAGCTCTGCTATTATAAAGACCTTTTTGTCTGTATCAAAATTTCCTATTTTCATCCGCTAGTCCGTTTCATTTTTAAGCTCAAGATAGCTAAATTCATCATCTTTTGCGTATATCCTAAAGCCGAATTTTTCATAAAGAGCAAGCGCTTTTTCGTTGTTATTATAAGCTTTTGCCTTTAGTGAGCCGACTTTTAACGTAAAAAACGCATAGTCTTTTATAAGATCAAGCAGCTTTTTACCCACTCCTTTTAGCTCTGGGTTTTTATAAACGCCAAATTCGCAGCTTTCTTTCGTGATATCAACAAAGCTCACCACTCCTATAAATTCACTCTCGTATTTTACTAAAAAATAGATCTTATCTTGAATACTCTTTAATCTCTCTAAAAAAACAAAATACTCCTCTTTGCCAACGCTTTTATTTTTCATAAATTTTGCTATACGCTCGTCGTTTCGCCACTTTAAGACCATCAGTTTTTGCTCGCCACTAAGCAAAGTAAAATTTATAAGTTCAAGCAAATTTCATCTCCCAAGTAAGCTTCATATCCATTGTCTTTTAGCCAAGTAAATATCTCTTTTTGATTATCAGCCACGCAAATGGCTTTAAATTTAGCTCCCAAAACATAAGCTTCATTTACAAGCGAGCTTGCTGTTATGATGAGCATTTTGGCTTCATTCATCAGCCTTGCTACGCTTTTGCTATCTACAAAAAGGTTAAAATTTTCGTTTTTACTAGCTAGCTCTTTTAGGGCGCTTAAGTTTTTATTTCCACTAGTTGTGATGACGGCTGTTTTTTGGTTTTTAAGAAGCAGTTTTTCTGAAATTTTAGCGCTTAGCCCAAAGATATCGGTGCCTCCAAGAATGATAGCGTAGTCGTAAATTTTCTCCCTTTTTACCTGCGCTTCTTCATAAAACTCATCTCTAACTAGCAAAAACTCGCTTCCGCAAAATACCTCGCAGCCTTTTTCTACCAGCCTTTCATATCTTACCTTTTGCGCATATAAATTTACATTTAAAATATAGTCTGCAAAATGTTTTTCGTAAGTGTCGTCAAATGATAAAATTTTAACGCCAGTTTTTTCTTTTATAGCTCTTTCGTCTTCAAAGCTAAAGCCGTAGTGATCGATGATGAGAAGTTCAAATTTATTATCTTTTATAAGTTCGCAAAGCTCATCTATCTCGCCACTTGTTAAGCTAAATTTAGGGTAGTTTATCTCATCAAAAATGTCACCTTCAAGCCTTAAAGATGCAAATGAGATGTCACTAAATTTTTTAGCAAACAAAAGGTCTCGCCTGATGTGCCCATGCCCTATCTTGCTGCTACTATCAGCGCGCACGAGCGTTTTTAGCTGCGGGAGTCCTTTAAATTCTTTCAATCAGATCTTTCCATTATTTATCAAATAAAGCTTCTTAGCAAACTCAAAATCCTCTAGCGTATCGATGTCGCAGACTAAATTTCTTGGCAGCAAATACGCCTTTGAGTGTGGCGCAAAGATAGCACTGCACTCCAGCCAAGCCTCTTTTTTGCCAAAATAAAATGCTCCAGCGTCATGAAACGCAGGCTCAAGATCTTGCGAGCGCGTCTTTTCAAACTGCGGGTAAAACATGCTAACCCTAGCGTTTTCGTCAAGTTTTATCGCCCTTTGTATAGGGAAATCAAACGCAGTCGCTGAAAATAAGAATTTACACTCCTGCTTTTTAAACTCTCCTGCGGCATCTTTTAAAATTTCAGCCCTTATAAGCGGTGCTGTAGCATAAAGGCAGCAGACGTCACTAAAGCTAGAATTTATGCGCCTTATAGCATCTTTTACCACGTCAGTGCTTGTCGCGTAGTCATCGCTTAGGCTCGCATCTCTAAAAAATGGCACGCTAGCTCCAAATTCTCTAGCCACATTTGCGATCATTTCATCATCGGTGCTTACGATCACTTCGCTAAAAACTTTAGAATTTAACGCAGCCTCGATGCTATATGCGATTAATGGCTTGCCTAAAAAGTCTTTTATATTTTTGCCAGGTATTCTCTTACTGCCGCCTCTTGCTGGTATGATGCAGATCATTTTTTACTCGCTAAAGCTTTTTAGCACATCAAAAAGCGTGCTTGCAACAAATTTAGCATCATCCACGCTCATACCATGGTGGCATGGGATGCTAAGCTCGGCGCTATAAAATTTCTCCGCATTTGGCAGTGAAATTTCGCCAAGTAGCGCTTTGTAAAAGCTAAATTTATATGTTGGCTTGTAATGTACCTGCACGCCAACGCCCTTTTGCAAGAGTGCTTCAAAAATTTGCTCTTTTTTATCCCAAAATTTCTCATCCAAAAGCACTGGATATAGGTGCCTTGAGCTAGTTGTATTTGCTGGGATTTTTATAGTTTTAAAATATTCACACCCGCTAAATTTCTCATCATAAAATTTAGCTATCTCATTTCTTTTAGCTATAAAGCTGTCTAGCCTTTTTAGCTGGCTAAGCCCCAAAGCGCAGGCTACGTCTGTGATCCTGTAGTTGTATCCAAGCAGGCTCATGTCGCTATCCCAAAGCTTTGTTTTAGTGATGCCGTGGCTTCTATATAGCCTTGCTAGCCTTGCTAGCTCATCGTCGTTTGTAGCAAGCGCTCCGCCCTCAAGCGTGGTGATAGGCTTTACTGGATGAAAGCTAAATATGCTAATATCAGCCTTAACGCCCACTTTTACGCCGTTTTGCACGCTACCAAAGGCGTGAGAGGCGTCGTCTATCACTTTTATGCCGTGTTTTTTGGCTAAGTTTATGATCTTATCTAGCTCCACTGGGTTACCACCGTAATCAACCGCAGTTATCACCTTTGTCTTTGGCGTGATAAGAGCTGGAATTTTCTCTTCATCGATGTTGCCATTTGCTTTTACGTCGCAAAATTTGACCTGCGCCCCTGCCATCAAAGCCGCATTTGCAGTGGCTGCAAAGGTGATAGGTGTCGTGATCACTTCATCGCCGCCCTTTACGCCAAGGCTAAGATAGGCTACATGAAGGGCCGAAGTGGCTGAGTTCATAGCGATCACGTGCTTTACGCCAACATACTTTGCCAGTTCCTCTTCAAATCTGCTAACTTTTTGACCACCTGTTAAAATGTCATCTCTTAAGGCATCAGTGACCGCCTTTATGTCCTCTTCTGTAATCTGCTGACGGCTGTAAGGGATCATTTAGCATCTCCTATCATCTCAAGAAGACCCGCTCTATCGAGCCAAATTTTATTTGTATTTGAGCTATATTCAAAGTCCTCACTAACTGGTTTGCCATTTTGATGAAGGGCATTTGTCGAGAAGTCTTGCGCTGTTAAAAACTGGATAGACGGACTAATAACGTAATAATCATCAAATTCGTATGTAAGATGCGCGTCGTCTCTTGAGATCATCATCTCATGCATCTTTTCCCCTGGGCGAATGCCTATGATCTTGACGCCAAGGTCTGGTGCAAGGGCTTTTGCGAGATCGACCATCGTCATTGATGGGATCTTTGGTATGAAAATTTCGCCGCCTTTCATCCTCTCAAAGTTTTTAAGGACGAAATTTACCCCTTGCTCAAGCGTGATCCAAAATCTTGTCATCTTCTCATGCGTGATAGGAAGCTCTTTTTCTCCTTGTGCGATCAGCTTTTTAAAAAGCGGCACGACTGATCCACGAGAGCCAACGACGTTTCCATATCTTACGACGCTAAATCTTGTTTTTTTGTCTCCAACAATGTTATTTGCAGCGACAAAAAGTTTGTCACTTGCTAGCTTTGTAGCTCCATATAAATTTACAGGGTTGCATGCTTTGTCGGTTGAGAGAGCGATGACCTTACTAACGCCACACTCCAAGGAGGCGTCTATAACGTTTTGAGCGCCATCTATGTTTGTTTTGATGCACTCCATTGGATTGTATTCTGCGATTGGTACGTGTTTCATCGCAGCAGCGTGGATGACGTAGTCTATGCCGTTCATCGCAGTTCTTAAGCGCTTATAGTCCCTCACGTCGCCGATGAAAAAACGCATGGCCTTGTCTTTAAACATTTGAGCCATTTCGTATTGTTTTAGCTCGTCGCGTGAGTAGATAACTAGCCTTTTTTGGCTTATATTTTTTTAACAAAATTTCGGTGTACTTTTTACCAAAACTTCCTGTTCCGCCGGTGATCAATATAGATTTGTTGTTAAACGTTTTGCGACTTTTTGCTAGTCATTTTTTGATTTATAAATGGCTAATTTGGATTATTTTTATAAATTTTTAAGCAAAAGCTGTGCCAAATTTAAAATTTGTTTATCAAAGCTTCTATTTCGTCAAAATTTCGTTATTGTTTAGAGCTTATAAAAATTATTTTAAATTTGAATATTTTTTATTCTATTTAGAAAATATGCGATATTAGTATCCCAACCATCTTTCAAAAGATGCATATACTTCTCCTTATCCGCTGCCCTATGATAGGTACCCTTGTTAACAATGGTTTGACCGTTAGAGTTATTAGCTGATTTTGATGTCTTAATCTCCTGCCAACACGATTTAAATAATTTCCGAATCTCTACTTGTAAAGTATTGTAATTGATAGCAAAACTCTCCTTCGATGCATCAAAGTTTATTTTTTTTGAGTTATAACTTTGCCAGTATCTAGCCCTGTATCCATATAATGGATGCTAACACCTTTTGGTGTGTTATCTACAAAAGACCAGAAATTAGGATCTGCTCCTCTGTTGTATGGCAACAGCGAAATATGTAAACTAACTGCTCTTCCAGAAAAATGTCTTAACACCTCATAAGGCAAAATATACCTATAGTCATAACTCACAATAAAATCTATCTTATTTTTTAATACAAATTCTTAGTCAATTTTTTCTATTGTTTTTACTAGCGTATTCGAATCTTCTTCTAAAAATTTAGCTAGTTCGTCGTCTTCATTAAGAAACAAAATTTTCATTGTCTTTACTTCAAAATTCTAGGCAGCGTGATGCCTTCTTGGGCTTGGTATTTGCCATTTTTATCAGCATAAGTCACCTCGCAAGGCTCATCGCCCTCGATAAATAGCACCTGTGCGATGCCCTCATTTGCGTAGATCTTCGCAGGAAGTGGCGTTGTGTTTGAGATCTCTATCGTGATATGCCCCTTAAATCCCGGCTCAAAAGGTGTGACGTTTACGATGATACCGCACCTTGCGTATGTACTCTTGCCAAGGCAGATCGCCAGCACGTTATCAGGCATGTTAAAGTACTCTACCGTGCGTGCCAAAGCAAAAGAATTTGGCGGCACTATGCAGACATCACCTTTAAAATCGACCACATTTTTCTCATCAAAATTCTTTGGATCAACGACGGTTCCGCCGATGTTTGTGAAAATTTTAAACTCATCGCCCACGCGGATATCATAGCCGTAGCTAGAAACGCCGTAGCTAACGACGCCACGTCCCACTTGCTCCTCGGCAAATGGCACGATCATGTTCTTTTCAACCGACATTTTCCTTATCCAAGAGTCTGCTTTTAAACCCATTTTTGCTCCTTTTTTTGGGCGATTATAACGCTTTGCGTCTTTAAAGTAAATTTAATGGCACTTTGCAGTAAAACTAGTATAATTTTGAGAGCAAAATTTCACAAAGGACAAAAATGCAAGAGAGAAACACAGAAATTTTCACTGGCGAGCGTGCGATGTTTGGCGCAAAAGGGGCAAAATTTACAAACTGCATCTTTGAAGACGGCGAGTCGCCGCTAAAGCACAGCTCGAATTTAAAGCTAAATGAGTGCGTTTTTGCCTACAAGTATCCACTTTGGTATGCAAGCGACATCACGCTAAATGGCGGCTATCTCGAGCCTCTAGCAAGGGCTGGCATGTGGTACAGCAAAAATTTAAGCTTCAAAGATGTGGTCATAAATGCGCCAAAAAGCTTTAGGAAAAGCTCGCAAATTTTGCTAGAAAATGTAAATTTCTCAGACGCTAGCGAGACACTTTGGGGATGTTTGGACGTAAAGCTTAAAAATGTCTTTGCAAGAGGCGATTATTTCGCGGCAAATAGCGAAAATTTAGAGGTTGATGGGCTAAATTTAGATGGCAACTACTGCTTTGATGGCTGCAAAAATGTAAAAATCACAAACTCAAAGCTCATCTCAAAAGATGCCTTTTGGAACTGCGAAAACGTGGTCGCGCAAAACTGCCTCATCTCAGGCGAATACCTAGCTTGGAACGCTAAAAATGTGACGCTCATAAACTGCAAGGTAAAGAGCTTGCAAGCCCTTTGCTATGTGGAAAATTTGATCGTGAAAGATTGCATTTTTATGGATACTAGCCTTGCTTTTGAGTATTCAAGCCTTGATGTTAGCACAAAAAGCACGATAAAAAGCGTAAAAAACCCAAAAAGTGGCGTCATAAGAGCCGGCAGGATAGAGGAGATCATCATAGACGGCAGTTTGGTTGATGCAAGCAAGATAAAGATCATCACCGATGAAATTTAGCCAAAATTTAAAGGAGTAAAATGCAAAATGAAAGATTTAGAGCAAAATTTAGTATAAAAAACGATGCTAAATTTAAAAACCTGCTACGCGAAATCTCGCGCACCGTCTATAAAAAGAATAAAATTGTATTTTTAATGAGGGCGATCGAGCTGCCATTTGCTGTGCTATGCGCAGTAGCTTTGGTTGTTCTTTTTGACATTTTTGAGAACGACTTAACAGTTTTTTCGGATATAACCGATATCTCTTTTTTGGCAAAAAATTTAGCCATTGTTCTTTGTGTCGGCATAGTCTTGCTCTATATTTATGCGGCTATAATTAAACCAGTTTTATTTACTAGAGCCATTTACTCAAACATCGATGTTGAGCGCGAACAAGAGATCGTTATATATGATGATGAGGTCTTGTTTGTCACAAAAAATAGCACGGTTCATTTTTCATATGGTGCATTTCTTGGCACTTGCGAAACTGATGATTTTGTAGCTTTGATCTTAAAAGAAGGCAGCTTCTTGCATATCCCAAAAGAGTCGCTAAATGAAAAAGCACAAGAAATTTTGGAATTTCTTGAGGGAAAAATAGGCTGAATTTAGTAAAAAATTTTTAGGCATTATGAATTAAATTTGGCATGGCAATAAATTTACTAAATATCATTACTTTAGCAATACCAAATATTTTTTGCCGATAAAATATAGAGATAACCACGGATGAAAATTTGATTTGTTTTTGAAAAATCATTTGCTACACAACTCAAATTTTTAAAATCAAAATAGCTCGCGGACAAAAAATCTTATAAATTTCGTAAAATTTAATAACTTTTATCCTAAGAAGTAGTAAAATAGTTACACTTTTTTGATCGGAAATGAAATGAAATTTAAAGATTTTAAAGAAAAAAACAGTAGCAACTATGACTTTTTCGCAGCTGATGAGATGAGCTATAAAGAATTTGTACAACTAAGCTTTAAAGAGTTTTTAAGTAGCGATAGTGGCTCAAAGTGGCAGCTTAATATAGATGATAAAAGGTTTAACTCATTTCCAAATTTCACCCAAAAACATCAAATTTGCATATCGAATTTAGACTATGAAGATAATATTTTTCAGTTTAGAATTTGCTCTGAAAACAACGTATCAAGCCTTGGCTACCGCATGTTTACGAGCTTTGATAGCATACATAAAGACTTTGTCACAGACGATATCAAACGCTCTGATGAGGTTATGATGAGCCTAAAGCTTGGCGAGCTTAAAAAGTTTCCTTGCATATCAAAATGTGGCTGGTGGATCAAAGATATCTGGCGAGATATGTATCCTATCTTGGACGAGACTAGCAGCGAGGACTTTGTGGCTGGCATTATAAAAAACGAATTTACCAAAAAGATGACCGAGATAAACGAATGCCTAAAAAACGCTCAAGATAGCGGCAAGCTTGACGAAGTGATCGCCAAACTAAAAGCTAAAATCAACTAAATTTAGAAATTTCCACCTACCGCACACGAGCTAGCTGGATATGAAGTAAGTCCGTAGTCAGCCGACTCCACGTTATAAAAGTCTAAATTTGCACTTCGTGAGATGATATACTCAAAGCCTTTTTGATTTAGCTCGATCAAAATTTCAAGCTCCGTATCTCTTTTGCAGACTATGCTTTCAAAAAAGTGAGAGAAGAAAGAAATTTTGGCATTTTCTTTTTGCATTGAGTGATTTAGCATGAGCTCCATGTTGCTAAAAATTTTAAAGATAGTTTGATTTGTTTCAAATTTACCAAACCTCGCATAATAATTTTGCAAATTTGCATCATTTAGTACGATATTTTTAGTGCAATTTTTTGTGATCTGTTCGTATATAAGACCGAAGAGCTCAATAGAGGCATTTTGATTATCCATTACTCTATTTGCGTGATTTGTAACAACTACAAAGCCATCTTTTATCTCGTATTTTTCATTTTTATAATAAAAACTAACATTTGCCACCTCTTGCTCAAAGCGCTTTTTATAAGCAAAAGGCAAATAGTTTAAAACGCCCATTTTATCGATAATAGCAGAGCTTTTTACACCACCATCTAGCTCGTGCTGCATGAAGTATCTTATGAAGCTACCTTGCTCTATATCAAAGCTGTTTAAATACTCGATCTTATCAAGATAGATGCATCGGTAAAGCCTGACAAATTCGGGATTTAGCCTAACATTTATCTCATCTTGTAGCTCACCATATTTGTCGGTTTGCTCTGCGTCTATAAATTCGATTATATTCATCTGCTTTTCGATCTTGTCTTTAACAAAGATCGAAATTTTCACGTCTTGCATTTCGTAAAAGCACTTTATCGTATCTGTGGCACTTTTAGTGATATCTGTTTTAAATTTCTTAGCAAGCTCTGCTTTTTTAAGAGTAAGCGAAAAGTCGCCATTTTTTAGCTTGTTTTGTGAGTATAAAAGATAGAGCAGCTGTTCATATACCATGAGATGTGAGTAGGTTAAAAAGATATTATCCACCACAATAACGTAGTAACAACGCGTTATAGAGTACCTTTTGTTGTTTTGCAAAAACTCATCATAAATTTTTAATTTGCTTGGGGATTTACATACCTTAAAAACATCGTATGATTCTAAAAATATATTTTCCATTACCGCCCTTTTTTTACCTTTGCAAAAATATTACATAACTATTCTTTAAGCTAATTTAAATTTACAAGCTAACTAATAAAAATAATTTTGTAAAAATTAATATTAATTTAATTAAATATAGCTTAATTATATAAAATATTTTTGTATAAATATATTTTTATTTACAAATTTTTATTTTATAAAGTAGAAATTAACTATAAAAATATATTTTTTAAACTAAATTTAATAAATATAGTTATATTATTTTTCTCAGATAAGCATGCTTAGATTTTAAAATTTACAAATTGGGAGCTCAAAATGGAATTTCTAATTTTGACGCTATTTTTGATCAGTGGTCTTATCCTATACATAAAGCCACAAATGAAGAAATTAGCAACGTCCTGTATGGCTTTGGGGTGCGTAATACTAGTTGCACTAGAATTTTACGTAAATTTATGGGTAGTCTTGCCAATAGGCAACTTCTAGGAGGGCAAGATGCAAACAAAACGAAACGAAATCCCAGCAAACGAACAAGGCTTTTTCAACCTTATGTCACTAGCCATCACTGCTCTTGTGGCACTTCCAGTTGGTATCGCCTGCTTGGTGCTTGGCTTTGGACTAGGTGATAACCCTTGCGTAATGTGCTGGGCCGAGAGGATCACGATGATAGCTATTAGCCTAATAGCACTTTTCATCATCAGGTACGGACTAAAGCCTGGATATCTAGCAGCCCTTTTACTAATGGTTTGCTGGGGCATATTTAACGGCTTTATCCACTACAGCCTAGATGGAACATTTGGCGGCTATCTTGACATCAAACAAGGTTTTGGCCTTGAAATTTTAGGTGCCCACACTCAGTTTTGGGTTATGGTTGTTGATTTTTGTGTGATCATATTTTTGGCTCTTATATTTTTGTTTAGCAAAAACTTAGGCCTTATAATGCAAAAAAGCTCAAATGGCGAATATGGCAACTTTCTAAGCTACCTACCGCTTGGCAAATTTGCAAATTTGGTCTTTATCGTGATCATACTTGCAAACTGCGTTCAAGCCTTTATAGCTTCTGGTCCACCGCCATATCTAGGATCTAGCACACCACCTAGAATGAGCATCGATCCTTCAAAATGGTTCTGGGAAAAAGACCACTGGGATAGCTCACTTGACTTTAGATTTGACTGGAACCCTGAGCTTCCAGACCTAGCAAAGTAAGGAGTAAAAGATGAAAAAGATAATATTTTTTATCGCATTAGCAAGCCTTGCTTTTGGTTTTAGCTTTGATATGGATAGCAAAAATGGAGCTATCCAAAACATAAAAGAGCTAGGCCTTAAAGAGACGATCACTCTAAATTTGCAAAACGATAATGCAATAACTGGAGCTGACTACGATGAAGGCAAAAAGCAGTTCGCTCTTGTCTCAAACGACAATGAATTTTACATCGCAGATGAAAATTTAAAGCCAGTTAGCTACGCCAAACACGACCGCCATTTTATAATGGAAATGGAAGCAACAGTCGGAGCTACTTGGTATAAAAAAGAGCTTGGCATGATAAGTTACAACAAAACTTTTGTCTTTTATGAGCCAGCTAGCAACCTTAGCAAAGACGAGCAAAATAGCCAGTGGAGGCACCTATTGGCTGGATATGACGCGTGGAAGCTAAACGATCTTGGTAACAAGGGCAGATTTTCTACCATTAGATCAAAACAGCAGTACATCTTAGGCTGGGACTACCTAGAGAATGAGAATAAATTTTTCACAGCTAGCGTGCCAAATGACGTTAGAGACTACTGGAGTGTGGCCATATTTGATGGTGATGACAAGATGATCTTAGAAGAATTTATGCCAAAAGCTGGAGCAAATTTGCAGCTAAAAGAGGGTAGAAATTTAAACAACTACTACATTACCGGCATCGACGTAGAGCCTGATGCGCTCTATCTTTTAAGCAAAAATTTCTCAACTATTTTAAAGTTAAATTTAGCCACCAAAGAGATAGACGAGGCATTTAGTTTTAGTGGGGTAAATAACCCAAGAGCATTAGCGATCAAAGATAATAAATTTTACATCTTCTCACGAGAAGGCAAAGAGAATAAAGTTTTTATCTTTGAGATGAAATAGCTATCAAATTTAAGGAGAAAACATGCAAAGACGTTCTTTCCTAAAAGGCACGGGAGCAGCTCTAGCAGCAGCTGGAACAGCTCCTAGCCTATTTGGTATGGAGCAATTTGAGGTGGATTTTAACCCAAAATCCTATAAGAACGAGGAAAATGTAGAGTACCACTACCTAACCTGTCCTAGAAACTGCCGTGATGCCTGTTCGATGATCGCTGAGATTAAAGACGGCAAAATGGTAAGCATAAAAGGAGATCCAAAGCACCCACTAACTCAAGGCACAGTCTGCGTCAAGGGTCACACCTATGCCATGCACCTATATAACGCTGACCGCATCATGCACCCTATGAAAAGAGTCGGTAAAAAAGGCGAAGGAAAATGGGAGAAGATAAGCTGGGATCAAGCCTTAAAAGAGATAGCTGCAAAGCTAACTGAGATAAAAGAGAAATTTGGCGGCGAAGCCTTGACCGAGTTTGTCTACTCTGGCAACGAAGGACATATCTCAAAAACTATCGCACCAGGAAATTTCTTTGAAAAATATGGAGCCACAAGACTTGTTAGAAACCCTTGTGACTGGCCAAGATACGCGGGCACTCCTAGCGTTATAGGTACTGACTTCTCAAAAGACGCGCTTGAGATCGATGAGAGTGATATGTACATTAGCTGGGGATCAAACGAAGCTTACACAGCCGTACACTGGATAAGATTTGCTCACCGCGTTAAAAAAAGAGGCGGAAAGATCATCGTTATAAATACAATAAGAATTCCTCTTGCAAACCAAGCCGATATGTTTATCCAGCTAAAACCATCTAGCGACCCTGCATTTTGTCTAGCGGTCTGTAAATTTTTAATAGAAGAAGATCTATATGATCATGAATTTGTAGAAAAATATACCACTGGCTTTGAAGATCTAGTGCATGAGTGCTCACTCTACACCTATGGCGAGCTATCTGAGATGTGCGGAGCAAGCGTGGATCAGATCAAAGTTTTTGCTAGAGAGTACGCTCACGCAAAAGCACCAGCTATCATGCACGGCGACGGCGGACAAAGACACTTTAACGGAGCAAGACTTGTTCGTGCAGTTACATTTTTACCAGTTTTAACTGGCGCCTTGACAAAGCTTGGTGGCGGACTATTTTGGGCATATGTGCATGTAAAAGGCTGCTTTAATTTCGACAACTGTATGCCAGACCTCTCTCCAAAAGATAAAGATGGCAAAAAGATAGAAAGGCAGCAAGTAAGCTATATAGAATTTGGTAAAGGCATACAAAAAGAAAATCCAACATATCTTGACAAGCCTATAAACACGGTCATTAGAGCATGCATCAACTACAACTCAAATTTAATGGTAACCGCACCAAATACAAATTTGATCAAAAAGCGTGTAATGGACGATGACTTCTTTTTGGTTGTAATTGATCCTTACGAAACAGATACCTGTGACTATGCTGACTATGTTCTACCTGGTGTTACATTTATGGAGAGTGAGGATATCCAAAACGACCAAATTTCTGGATACGTCTGCTACAACGCTCAAAGTGTAAAACCTCTTGGCGAAGCTAAGACAAATTTAGAGTTCTTTAACGCTCTTGCAAAAGCTATGGGCTATACAGAAGAGTGCTTTAACTGGGATAGTGAAACAGTTTGTAGACGCTTTTTGGATACAGAATTTGCCAAAAAACAAAACATCACCTATGAAAAACTAAAATCAGTCGGCTGGATCAAACCATTTAGAACGCCTGAAACGATGAAAGATCAGTTCCCATACTACCCTTATGCGCCAAAAGACAAGCTAGTCTTTGGTACAAAGAGTGGAAAATGCGAGCTTTACTCACAAACCTTTAAAGACGCAGGATATCATCCAGTAATAGACCTTGAAACCGACTGGGACTACTATGAAAAGAGCAATAAATTTGGAAAAGACTATCTCAAGAAATATCCGCTTTATTTCATGACACCAGGTACTCAGCTCCAAGACAACTCAAACTGGGGCAATATGCCTTATATCTTAAAAAGGGTTATCGTTAAGGGCAATGCTGAGCTATTTATGACACGTGAAGATATGGAAGCACGCGGTATCAAAAACGGAGACACAGTTGAGGCAACAAACGAAAAAGGTACAGCCGTCTTTACAGCAGTCGAGACAAATCAAATGAACCCAGGCATAGTCTATGCGTGGAACAACATCTGGGTAAAAGTGACAAAATCAAGAACTGGAGCAAACATACTTTGCTCTGACGGCGTTAGCGATCTAGGAAATGGCTCAACTTATACAGCTAGCTTTTGTGAAGTAAAAAAAGCAGCTAAACAAGAGATGTAAAGGGGTCTAAGATGAAAAGAAAACAAGGTTTTTTATTTGATTATAACTTTTGTATAGGCTGCAAGGCTTGTGAAATTTCATGTCAAGTCTATCACAACCAAGATCCAGATATAAACTGGAGACATGTTGATGGCCTTATGATACATGAAGATGGCATAGAAAAAGAGATCTTTATAACTCACTCTTGCCATCACTGCGACGAGCCAGCCTGTATGGATGTCTGCCCAGTTGGGGCTTATATCAAGCTAGAAAATGGTGTCGTACAGCCACTTCATGATAAGTGCATAGGCTGTGGATACTGCTTGATGGCTTGCCCTTATGGCTCTATCACAAAAGGCAAAGACGGCAAAGCTCAAAAGTGTAATCTCTGCGCTGAAAAACTTGAGCGTGGCGAAGAGCCAGCTTGTGTAGCAGGCTGTCCGTGTGGAGTACTAAAGCTAGTTGATAGCAACGTTAGCGACAGTGCTGGTATGCAAAAAGATATGCCAGGCTTTAAACACTTCTTTACCAAGCCAAATATCCGCTTTTATCCAAGAATGAAGCGAAACGAATTCATACACTAAAGAGTAAAAGATGGATAAGGTCAAAGAAAAGCTTAACGTTAGCCTTAGTGTTGAAGACTTTTTAAGGCGATTTTTCTTAGTAGAGCTTAGAGAGCAAAATTTAGACGAGCTCATAAGCCTAAGCCTTAATTTTAGTGATAAATTTAAAAATCACAACTTCATACTTTGGCTAAATAAGTGTAAAGATGATCTAAATTTGCTAGACGAGCTAAGATATGAATTTAATAGGCTATTTGTAGGGCCAAGACACCCAAAAGCTGAGCCATACGAGTCGGTTTATTTTGATTATAAAACGATGTTTGGCGAGAAGACTATGCAGGTGCGTGGTTTTTATGAGAGCTTTGGACTAAAGCTTAGTAAAGAGCAGTTTGATAAATTTCCAGATGATTTCATCGGATACGAGCTGCAATACCTTTACTTTCTAAGTTTCAATGCCTTGCAAGCAGACGAAAAAGAGAAAATGGATGAAATTTTAAATAAAAAATATGACTTCATCCGCACTCATCCGTTTGAGTGGTTTTATAAATTTAGCTCTCGCTGTAAGGAGGCTACAAATTTAGAAGCCTATGTGAGCTTTGCTGATTTTTTAAATTTATATCTTGAAAACGAGATAGAGCATTCAAGAGCTCTTCTAACTTTTAAGAGTTAAAGGATAGATAATGGAACAAACAACTTGGGGATGGCTCATAGTCATATATCTGTTTTTGGGCGGTTTAGGTGCTGGGGCATTTTTGTGCTCGGCTTTAGCCTATAAAGGCTTTTTGGGCAAACTAGATGAGAAATTTTACAAATTTGGATTTTTACTAGCGCCAATAGCGGTCATAGTTGGAACTTTACTTTTGCTATTTGACCTAGCACCAAGTGCGGCGATCAATCCGGCTAAGATCATAGGTCTTTATACAAGACCAGTTTCTATAATGAGTATCGGCACATATCTTCTAACATTTTTCATAATAGTTAGCGTGCTCGTGCTTTTACAAGTTAAAAAAGGTGGCAAAATTTGCGATATGATGCTTAGTTTTGGCTCGCTACTAGCCATTGGAGTGATGGGTTATACTGGACTACTTTTATATGTTGTTAAAGCGATCCCACTTTGGGCAAGTATATGGCTACCGATACTATTTACTATTTCAGCCATATCAACAGGTCTTAGCGCAAACGCTATATCTGTGCTAAGTGGCGGTGGCGTTTTAAGCCATGAGTCGCATAAATTTCACACTATCTTAGTAGCGCTTGAAATTTTTGCCCTCTTGATGCTATTTGCAAGCGTTAGAAACGAAGCTGCTGGCATGGCTAGCATAACCAAAATAGTATCAGGCTCTCTAGCGCCGATGTTTTGGATAGGCTTTATAGTACTCGGTCTTGCACTGCCATTAATTGGTGGCAGTAAATTTATGCTGCAAAGATGTGGCGTAACAAAAGACGGAGCAGTATGTGAATGTAGCGAAGGCATCAAAAGCTGCATATATAATGAATATGGTGTTTTAATCGGCGGTTTTTGCCTAAGAGCATTTATCGTTCTTGGAGCAATTTATATATTTTAATAAACTTTCTTCCTTTAAAACTAGGCCGGATATAATCCGACCTAGCTATCTAATCATTTCTCACCAAGTGGCCAGTAAACAACTGGTTTAGCTCCCAGTCTTGCCTCACCATGATACATACCAAGTTTATCTTTAGTCCAAGCAAAGCCTGTCTTGCCAGACTTATCAATAGAGATGATACCACCACTGCCGCCTAGTGCTACTACCTCTTTTACAGCCTCTTCGGCTGCCTTTTGCACATCTGAGGTTTTGTATTTATAAAGAGCTGAGACATCATGAGCAGCATTTACACGCATGTAGATATCTCCTGTACCAGTGGCAAGAGACTGCCACTGAGTCATTATCTGCATAGGTTCCAGAGCCAATTATCGGACTATCACCTATTCGGCCAGTCATTTTATTTGTCATGCCACCGGTACTGGTTGCTGCACTAGATTGCCATTTTTATCAAGCGCAATCGCTCCAACAGTGCCAAGATATGGACGCTCATATAAATTTAGCGAAGTTTTCTTTGTCTTTTCACTATCAAGCATGAGCTTTTGTTTCTCTTTAGCCCTTTGGAGTGCGTCATATCTAAACTGTGTGAAAAAGTACTTTTAATCAACCATCTCTAGGCCGTTTTCTTTGGCCAATTAGCAGTCTATACATTTTTTATACTTAAAAATTTAACATCATCATATAAGTATTTTTTTGAAAAGACCTATTTCATACTATTAACATTTTCATAGACCGAGAGTATCATAATCATACCTTAACACTATCTCGTCATAATTTGCAATTTTCCATTAAAAAGACTACTTCATAAAAATAAACAGATTAAACCAAACAAAAAAATCCATAAAGAATAATAAATAAAAAACTTTTAGAAATAACAAGAAACTAAATTAAAAAAATGAATAAACCCAATAACATAAAAACAAATATAAAAAATTTACTACATTTAATCAATAAAAACTAATTAAAAAAGTAAAAACTAATATCATATACTTAAACAGAAATAAATACTAATAAAAAACCAAGATTAATAATATAAGAATTAAAAGCAGATTAACAACAAAGCCCGCAACGACCTACTTTTCCAACATCCCAGTAAGGG
>NZ_PIQW01000005.1:0-141615 GCF_003048445.1 Campylobacter concisus | reverse complement strand
TGATCTCTCTTCGTCTTTTTGCATAAATTCTAAGTGTGTGACGTCCTCTTTGTGCTCTTTGCCGTTTTTGTGTTTTGCGACATACATAGCTTTAGAGATATTTAGGTGGGTAAAGATGTCTATGCACTCGCCAAAGCTAACGCGCTCCATACTAGCCGCACTAGACGAGTCGCTTAGAGCTTTGTTATTTTCGTCTGACTCGTAAAGGCCAAACTGAGCTGAGATCTTTTTTCTTAAAAGTTTAAGGTTATGTGGATTGTCACCGCTAAAGCTCTCGTGAGCTAGCCAAAACCACGCTTTAAAGCGACTTTTGCTCTTGATGTATTTTGCTAAAGCTGGGTCGATATTTTTCTTGCTACTTATGTGAAGCAGGGCAAGAAGTGCTACATGCTCTTTTGAGACATTAGACGTCCCAGATGAAGTGAGCTTGACCTCTTCTAAATTTGCAAGTGACGAGCCACGTAATTTATCTCTTATATCAGCCACTAGTGGCTTTAGCTTTGACTCTAAAATGGCATTTAACTGCTCATCTTGGCTAAATTTAAACTCAGGCAACTCTGCGCCAGCGCTGCCAGATGCCTTTGCGTAAGCGGCCCTTGCAGCAATATTTATATCGTTAAAAAGCTTTTCTGTATCTATCTTTGAAACCACGGTTTTACTTGTAGTGTTGGTTATGGTTTTTCTAATAGCCTCGATCACTTTTGCTTTGTTGGCACCATAAATTTGAGTGCATATCGCGTCTAGATCGTCTTTTAAACTAAAGCTATATCCCATAAGTAGCTTGTCACCAGAGATGAAAGGCTTATTGATGTCGGCGCTATATGATAGTTTGATGATATCTATTAAGTTTTCTTTAAAATTTGCATCATTTCTAGGGGTGATTGGCATAAAATTCTTCCTTAATTTTTTTGCCAAATATTAGCATAAACTTAAAAAGTATTCAATAAAAAACTCTTATAGAGAAAATTTTTGCTTTTTTCTTTAAATTTAGTGTCAAAATTTAGACAAAACGCCAAGGTCTAAAAAATAGCTTAAACTCAAAGAGCCCTTATAAACTCTTTAAATTTATCTCCTCGTTCGGCGTAGCTCTTAAACTGATCAAGGCTCGCAGCTGCTGGGCTTAGAAGCGCTATCTCGCCATTTTTAAGCTCTTTACTTATCTCATTTACAGCGTTTTGTAAAAAGTCGCATTTTAGAGCAGGCACGTTAAATTTAACAGCTAAATTCATAAGTTTGTCGCTGTTTGAGCCGATGGCGTAAATTTTAACCTTAAGATCCTTTAAAATCTCAAATAGCTCATCCATGCTAACGCCCTTGTCATCGCCACCTAAGATTAGGTGCATGAAGTGATCTTTGTAGCGTTTCACAGCTTGTATGCTCGCATCAATGTTGGTCGCTTTTGTGTCATTTACCCAGGTTCGACCCATCTTATCAGTAAATTCTTCAAGCTTGTTTGCTTCAATAACAAATGTGTTTAAAAGCCCCACATCGCAGCGGTCAAATAAAATTTTCTCCACCGCCAGTGCCAACAGTGCGTCAAGTAAAAACGGCGTTTTAAAGGCTATATCGTCCAAATTTACAGCGCAAAATTTAGCCAGATCGCTCTCATCTTTATAGGTGATCACTTTGGCCTTTGTAGGCGTTTTAGCGTAAATTTCAGGCACTATCGCCACGCTTGTTTCGCTCATGCTAGCAAGCGGTTTTAGCTTTGCCTTTTCATACTCGCTCATGTTGCCATGCCAGCTTAGATGGTCTGGAGTGATCGGCAAAAGCACGTAGATGCCAGGCGTTGCGTGCTTTGTGTAGTGCAGGGTAAATGAGCTAGTCTCAAGTATCCAAATTTTAGCGTGCGGGTCTAAATTTGCTAGCGCGATGCCGACGTTTCCGCCCATCACTGAGCCCTTGCTCTCTAGCAGGTGCTGCATCATCTTTGTGGTCGTCGTCTTGCCGTTTGTGCCGCTTATCCAGACGTTAAATGGCAAATGTGCCTTATAAATTTCATAAAAATAGTCATATTCGCTGATCAAATTTTTAGCTTTTTTGACAAGCTCGTGGTGAGGCGGGATGCCAGGGCTTGGTATCTCTAGACCGCTTTTTGCTGGGTCAAATTCGCTAACTGGTAAAAGAGCATTGCCAAACTCATCCTTTGAAGCTTCACTAAATTTATCGTCATAGATGTCCCAAAGCCCGTCATTTACGAAGTTTTTAGCGATAGCCTTTGTCGTGCCACCATAGCCAAATAGTGATTTTCTCATGCTTTTATCCTCTTTTGCCCCATAAAATTTCTACTATCTCGTTAGCGCTAAGCTCACGCATCACGCCCTCTATCTCGCGGCGCTCAAAGAGCTCAAAGCTAAAGGTTTTGGCAAAATTTAGCTTTAAAAACTCTGCAAAATATGCACCTTTGCAGGCAAATGTCACTCTTACATAAAATGCCTCTAAAAAATCATCATTAAATTCAGGCACAGGCGCCAACATACGCTCCACGATCACGCTAAGTTCGTCTTTTGTTATATCTGGCACCACTTTTGGCTCTGGCAAAGCGATGTCAAAGGCGAGATTTTCAGCGCCCTCAGCCTCCCACCACTCGTGCAGGCTAAATTTACTCATATCTTTGCCGCTTATCTTGGCTAGACGCTGCTCTACCTTGCGGTACTCTTCGCCGTCCTCATCGCCAAATTCGTCGCAATAGTCGGTGTAGGCTAAAATTTGCTCCAAAATTTCATCATACTTTTTTCTAGCACTCTCAAAGTCAGGTTCTATCTGCGCTCGCATGATCTACCTGATCTTTAACGCCGTTAGTGCGATCAAATTTGCCAAAAGCGCGATGATCCAAAAGCGCACGATGATCTTATTTTCCGCCCAGCCTTTTATCTCAAAATGGTGATGTATAGGCGCCATGAGAAAAATTCTGCGTTTAAAAATTTTAAAGCTACCCACCTGCAAGATGACGCTAAGCGTCTCTACGACAAAGATGAGGCCGATGATGATGAGCAAAATTTCATTTTTGGTCGCAATGCCCATAAAACCGATATATGCACCAACGCTTAAGCTGCCGCTATCGCCCATAAAGACTTCAGCCGGATGGCAGTTAAACCACAAAAAGCCCATGAGCGAGCCAATGAGCGCAGAGGCTACGACGACGCTCTCGCCAACGCCTGCGATCTTTGGTAAAAGTAGGTACGAGCTAAAGACAGCGTGGCCACAGATGTAGGCAAAAACGCCAAGTGTTAGAAGTGAAAATATCGATGGCACGGCGGCAAGTCCGTCAAGTCCGTCTGTTAAATTTACCGCATTTGAGGCTGCGACGATGACTAGCGTCCAAAAGAAAATGGCAAAAATTTTCATGTCAAAGATCGGCTGCTTGTAAAATGGCAGGTAAAACTCGGTGTTTAGCTCTTTGCTAAAGTAGAGAAATGCTGCGAGCAAAAAGGCGATGAGAAACTGAAAAAAGAGCTTTGCTTTTGGGCTTAGGCCGGCGTGGTTTTTCGCACCTAAAATTTTGCTGTAATCATCCTTGTAGCCAAGCAGAGTAAAGCAAACTAGGCAAAAGAGCGATGCTAGCACAAAGGCGTTATCAAGCCTAGCACAGATGATCGTGGCGATCACAGCTGTAAAGACAAAGACAAGTCCGCCCATGGTTGGCGTTTTGGCCTTTTTTTGGTGAGTTTGCGGGGCAAGCTCGTAGATAGGCTGGGCGGCGTTTTTTGCCTTTGCCCAAGCGATAAATTTAGGCATCAGATAAGCTGTCAAGATAAATGCTATGAAAAACGCGATGCCAGCGCGAACGGTGATATACTGAAAGATATTAAAATTTAAAATTTCATAGATATAGTAAAACATAGGGGCCTTTATTTTAAAAAAAAGCAATTTTAGTATAATGGCCTTAAAAATTATCTAAATTTAAGGATAAAATTTAAAAATGGCTCAAAAGACTATACTTATAATAACTGATGGCATTGGATCAAACAAAAATGGCAAATTTAACGCATTTGAGGCGGCCAAAAAGCCAAACTACGATAAATTTTTTAAAGAAATTCCAAACTCACTCATAAAAACCTCTGGAAACGCTGTGGGACTACCTGAAGGGCAGATGGGAAATAGCGAAGTAGGGCACATGTGTATAGGAAGCGGTCGAGTTTTGTATCAAAATTTAGTCAAAATTTCACGCAGCTTTAATGACGGCTCGCTAGCAGAAAATGAAGCGCTAAAAGCCCTTTTTAAAAAGTGCAAAAAGATCCACGTCATAGGGCTTTATAGCGACGGTGGTGTGCACTCTCATATGGAGCATTTTGATGGCATGTGCGAGCTTGCTAGCAAAAGTGGCTGCGAAGTTTTTGCCCACGCTATAACCGACGGACGCGACGTTAGCCCAAATAGCGGTCTAAATTTTATAAAAAGCTTAGAGGCTAAATTTAAGGTAGCGACGGTTTGTGGGAGATTTTACGCGATGGATAGGGATAAACGCTGGGAGCGCGTAAAAGAGGCCTATGATAGCTTGGTGGGGGGAGCAAATTTAAGCAGCTTAACGCCAAGTGAGTATCTACAAAAAAGCTACGATGAGGGCGTGACAGACGAGTTTGTAAAGCCAGCAAGCTTTAATGGCTTTAGTGGCATGAGCGAAGATGACGGCGTGATCGTAATAAATTTTAGAAATGATAGGGCAAGAGAGATTTGCCAGGCTCTAGGTGAAGAGAAATTTAGCGAGTTTGAGCGACCTTTTGCTATCAAAAATCTTATCACCATGACCGAATACGACGCAAATTTTAAATTTGAAGTGCTATTTAAAAATGAAAAGATAAAAAACACCCTAAGCGAGGTCATAGCGGCTGCTGGACTAAGGCAGCTTCACACGGCTGAGACTGAAAAATACGCCCACGTAACATTTTTCTTTAATGGCGGCGTCGAGGAGCTAGCTAGCAACGAAACTAGGGTGCTCATCCCTAGTCCAAAAGTAAAAACCTACGACGAAAAGCCAGAGATGAGCGCTGCTGAGGTTTGCAAAGCCGTGCTAAAGGGCATGGATGATGAGCAAGACTTTATCGTGGTAAATTTCGCAAATGGCGATATGGTGGGACATACTGGCAACTACGAGGCCGCTATAAAGGCAGTCGAAGCGGTGGATAGGGCTCTTGGAGAAATTTACGCCAAGGCAAAAGAGAAAAACTACGCTATGATCATCACGAGTGACCACGGAAACTGCGAAGAGATGCGTGATAGCAGCGGTGAGATACTGACAAATCACACTACCTATGACGTCTTTTGCTTTGTGATGGCTGAGGGAGTTAAAGAGCTAAAAAATGGCGGACTAAATAACATTGCGCCAAGCGTTTTAAAGCTCATGGGGCTTGAGATCCCAGCTGAGATGGACGAGGCGTTATTTTAAATTTGATAATATAAGCAAAATTTATAAGGAGAATCTATGAAATTTAGCGGAAAAAACGTGCTAATAACAGGTGCAAGTAGAGGTATCGGCGCACAGATCGCAAAGACGCTTGCAAATATGGGCTTAAAAGTGTGGATAAACTACCGCTCAAAGCCTGAGATAGCAGACGCTTTGCAGGCTGAGATCGAGCAAAATGGCGGCAAGGCTGCAGTGATAAAATTTGACGCGACAGACGAAGATGAGTTTATAAAAGGTATAAATTTGATAGTTGATAGCGACGGCGAGCTAAGCTACCTCGTAAATAACGCTGGCATCACAAATGACAAGCTAGCGCTTCGCATGAAAACTAGCGAATTTACAGATGTGATAAATGCAAATTTAACTTCAGCTTTCATAGGATGTAGAGAGGCTTTAAAAGTGATGAGTAAAAAGCGCTTCGGAGCAGTCGTAAACGTCGCATCTATCGTTGGTGAGATGGGAAATGCTGGACAGGTGAATTATTCAGCCAGCAAGGGCGGTCTAATCGCCATGAGTAAGAGCTTTGCAAAAGAGGGCGCAAGTAGAAATATCCGCTTTAACAGCGTAACTCCGGGCTTTATCGAGACTGATATGACGCATGGGCTAAGTGATGAGGTGAAAAAAACTTATAGCGACAATATCCCGCTAAAACGCTTTGGCAGTGCTAGCGAGGTGGCCGAGGCTGTGGCATTTTTACTAAGTGATCACGCGAGCTACGTGACTGGCGAGACGCTAAAAATAAACGGCGGACTTTATATGTAATGAAATTTCAACAAGTTTTGAAATTTAAAATAAATAAAAGCGTAAATATTATAAGATAACAGACATTTTTTATAAGGAGACCTTAAATGGCAGTATTTGAAGACGTAAGAGACGTAGTTGTAGAGCAACTAAGCGTAGATCCACAAGCGGTAAAGCTAGAGTCTAAAATCATCGAAGATTTAGGCGCTGATTCACTTGACGTTGTAGAGCTAGTTATGGCTTTAGAAGAGAAATTTGAAGTAGAAATTCCTGATAGCGAAGCAGAGAAATTAGTAAGCATTCAAGACGTTGTAAATTATATAGAAAAACTAGGCAAATAATTTAAATTTGCATAGTTTGATTTAAGGAGATGTATTGAAACGAGTCGTTGTAACTGGTATTGGCATGATAAACGCACTTGGTCTTGATAAAGAGAGCTCTTTTAAGGCTATTTGCGAGGGTAAAACAGGTGTGAAAGAGATCACGAGCTTTGATGTAAGCGAATTCCCTGTTAAAATTGCTGCCGAGATAACTGATTTTGATCCAAATAGCATTTTAGACGGCAAAGAGGTGAAAAAAGTAGATCGTTTCATACAGCTTGGCATAAAAGCATCTAACGAAGCTATGGCTGATGCAAATTTTAAGGAGTTTGATGCTCATAAATTTGGCGTTAGTTCAGCAGCTGGTATAGGCGGCTTGCCAAATATTGAGAAAAACTCAATCACATATTTTGAAAAAGGCGTAAAGAGAATTTCGCCATTTTTCATCCCATCTGCACTTGTAAATATGCTAGGTGGCATAGTTTCAATAAACCACGGACTAAAAGGTCCGAATTTATCAAGCGTAACAGCTTGTGCGGCAAGCACTCATGCGATATCACAAGCTGCAAAATGCATAATGATCGGTCAGGCAACAAATATGCTAGTTATCGGTGCTGAATCAACTATCTGCGGTGTTGGCATAGGTGGTTTTGCGGCGATGAAAGCGCTATCAACTAGAAACGATGAGCCAAGTAAGGCATCAAGGCCATTTGACGCCAACCGTGATGGCTTTGTCATGGGCGAAGGTGCTGGCGCACTTGTGCTTGAAGAGTATGAGTCAGCTATTGCAAGAGGTGCTAAAATTTACGCTGAAGTAGTTGGATTTGGTGAGAGCGGAGATGCACACCACATCACATCACCAACACTTGAAGGCCCATTAAGCGCGATGAAGCAAGCACTTGATATGGCAAAAGGCGTAAAGATAGACTATGTCAATGCACATGGTACTTCAACACCAGTAAATGATAAAAATGAGACAGCTGCGTTAAAGGCTGTTTTTGGTGATAAGTGCCCACCAGTTAGTTCAACCAAAGGTCAGACTGGACACTGCTTAGGCGGTGCTGGTGCGATCGAAGCTGTCATATCTATAATGGCAATGAGAGATGGCATCATCCCTCCAACGATAAACTACGAAACGCCAGATCCAGACTGTGATCTAGACTACGTTCCAAATAAAGCTAGAAAAGCTGATATAAAAGCTGTTATGAGCAACTCATTTGGCTTTGGCGGAACAAACGGCGTCGTGATATTTAAAAAGTTGGATTAAGATGTCAAATTATTTAGATTTTGAAAAGAGCATAAAGCAAATTGATGAAGATATAGCAAATGCTAAGATCAGAGGCGATGAACATGCTGTTGAAATTTTAAATAAGAACCTATCTAAAGAGATATCAAAAGTATATAAAAATTTAAACGAATATCAACGTTTACAACTTGCTCGTCACCCAGATAGACCATATGCTATTGATTATATAAATTCATTTTTAGTTGATGGCTATGAGATCCATGGCGACAGGGTATTTCGCGACGACCCAGCGATAGTTTGCTACATCGGCTATATCGGAGGCAAAAAGGCTGTCGTTATAGGCGAGCAAAAAGGTCGTGGCACTAAAAATAAACTAAAAAGAAATTTTGGTATGCCTCATCCGGAGGGTTATCGAAAGGCTTTACGCGTAGCAAAATTGGCTGAGAAATTTAACCTACCTATCTTATTTTTGATAGACACTCCGGGCGCATATCCTGGTGTTGGCGCTGAAGAGCGAGGTCAAAGTGAGGCCATAGCTAGAAATTTATTTGAATTTGCAAATTTAAAAACTCCAATAATAGCTGTCGTTATCGGTGAAGGCGGAAGTGGCGGCGCTTTAGCTATTGGTGTGGCTGATAGACTTGCTATGATGAAAAACTCTGTCTTTTCAGTCATCTCACCAGAGGGTTGTGCTGCGATACTTTGGAACGACCCAGCTAAACAAGAGCAGGCCACAAAATCTATGAAGATAACGGCTGATGACTTAAAAAATTTATCGCTTATAGATGACGTGATAAACGAGCCGATAAATGGAGCTCATAGAGATAAAGACGGTGCTGCAAAAGCACTTGCAAACTACTTCATCTCAGAGCTAGCCGAGCTTGAGAAGCTTGATATAAACGAGCTTGTCGCAAAAAGAATAGATAAAATCCTCTCTATCGGGGCTTATGAAGAGTAAAATTTACAGTCGCAAGTGAGTTGAAATTTAAGTAAATTCGCTTGTGATTCTCTCTTACATTAAATTTGATATGCCTTTCTTTAAATTTTAAAAATTAAATAGTTTCATATTTTTATCCCACTCTTTTAAATTTTAATAACTCATCTATGCGACTTTTAAGTCTTTAAAGCTAAAATTCTTAGCAAATTTCATAAAGGCTATTTGTGGATAAATTTCAAGAAAAATATATAAAGCTTTCAAAAGATTACTACAAAAATAACGGCAATGCGGCGAGCGTGGAGGCTTTGTATCAGTTCAAAGAAGAGCTTGAGGCAAGCGAGGATATGCAGGCAAAGAAAGTTCTGGTAGATCTTTATCAGCTTTTGTCTATGCAAAAGAGTGCTTACGAGCTACTTTTAAAGATACTCGATAAAAACGACAAAAAACAGCTAAAAACGCTTGGCTACCTTGCGCAGTTTTTGGATGAGGGTGATAAATGGGCGGTGCCAAGGCCAAAGAGCAAAGAGCAGATTTTAGCTCAAAAGGCAAAGGCTGCCACCTTGCCAAAATTTCGCTATCACCCAGAGCCATTAAAAACTGGCGCATTTAAAGATGATATGAGTGTCATTTGCGAGTGTTGCGGCAAAAACACAGAAATTTATTACAACAATGGCGTCTATAGCGAGCAAGACGTCACCTATCTTTGCCCAGCCTGCATCGCAAATGGCGAAGCTGCTAAGAAATTTGACGCTACCTTTGTGCAGGGCGCCGACAAGCTTGCCACGGATGATGCTAAAAAAGATGAGGAGCTCTTTGAAAGAACACCAGGCTATGAGAGCTGGCAGGGTGAGCACTGGGTGGCGTGCTGTGATGATTATTGCGCATTTTTGGGCGATGTGGGCACGAAGGAGCTTGAGGAGCTTGGCATCGCAGACGAGGTATTTGCGGACTATGCAAAAAGGGACGATTACGACGTGAAAATGGCTCGCGAGCTGCTTGTCGCAGGCGGCAACTTTGCTGGGTATTTGTTTCGCTGCTTGCACTGCAAAAAGTATCACATCTACATTGATGCTTGCTAGAAAGGAAAAATATGGATCTAAATGAAATTTATAAAGGCTGCAAAGAGCGCGGCTTGGATGGGCTTTTTGAGTTCTTAAAGCCAATGGCCAAAAATGCTATAAAGATAGATGCGCAGGCTAAAGATGACGGCGATATCGCTGTTGGAACGTCTAAATTTGGCGGGCAGCCAGATCTACCAGCTAGCGTGCCTTGGCCCTCAAATGAAAACGGCGCGCTTAGCTTTGTGGCGCAGATAAATTTTGCTGAAGTCAGCAAATTTGACACCGACGGGTTACTACCAAAAAGTGGCATGCTCTATCTTTTTTATGATATAAATTTGCGTGTTTGGGGTTACGACCCTGCTGATAAAAAGGGCTTTGCTGTGATCTTTAGTGAGGCAGCTCAAGACCAGCTTGCTCGCCAAAACATGGAGGGCGGAAATTTCACATTTGGCGCACGCTCTCTTAGCTTTAAAAACGAGCTAAATTTGCCAAGTTTGCAAAGCTCGCTCGTGCCATTTGGCAAATTTAGCGAGGAGGAGTGGGAGGCCTATCACGAGGTTATCGAGCCAAGCTGGCAGGCCAAAGAAAACAAGCTACTTGGTCACTCTGACAACATTCAAGACGGCATGGAGCTAGAGTGCGAGCTCGTGGCAAACGGCCTTGACTGCGGCGATGGTAGCGCTTATCACCACCCAAATATCGCGGAGTTTGAGAAAAATGCCGCCCAGTGGCAGCTGCTTTTGCAGATAGATAGCGACTGGGATAGCGACATGGACTGGGACGGAGAGGGCAGAGTTTATCTGTGGATAAAGAGGGACGACCTAGCGGCGCGTGACTTTAGCAAGACGTGGCTAGTTTTGCAGACAAGCTAGGGGCGAAATTTAGCCAAAAGCTTTTGATATGCGTCTAGTAGTAAAATTATTATTGCTGTTTTTGGTACGCTATCTAAATTTTGCGACTAGAGCGTGTAAATTTAAAGGCAAATGGTATGTGAAATTTATACTGGCTAGATCAAATTTAAATTTTTTATAATTTACCGCCAGTTAAATTTACCTTGCAAGCGACTTTTGCTACCAAGCTAGCGGCTCATCACTAAAATTTCCAGTACCCTTATGTTCTTTAAATTTCTGCTCGCTAATCATCTCGCTCTTTGAGTGAATTTTTGCAATATTTTAGCTATACTCGCATTTTTTTGGTGCAACCACTAAAAAGTTAGTCCTGTTGCACAAAGTGCTTCATTTTACCGCATAAGATCTTTTTATCGTCATCGGCAAATAAAATATACCAAAATCAAAGATAAATTTTTGATCAATTTCGTATTTTTTCATTTAAATGCTTTATCCACGTTATTTTTTGCTGTCCGCTGCGCCAGTGTAAATTTTGCCCTGCGGGATGTGTATGCCACGCCGTGCGAACTCCACGCGGAAAATGCACTAGCGCTGCTCCTGCGTTTGCATAAGGCGTCGCGTCAAAAAGCAGCGTGACTTTTGGCAGACCGCCTGCAAAAATTTTATTGCTCACCTTGTCATAGACGGCGAGATCTTCTTTTTTAACCAAAATTTGCGCTTCTTGCATCTTTTCTTCTTTGTTTATTTTTTGCGATTTAGCACGCCACCGTGCTTAAATTTTTAAGAACTTTACTTATATGGCTGTAAATTTAATGACAAATTCAAAGTCAAAATCCAAAAACCGCCTAAAATTTATATTATTTTACTAGCTCGATCTTGATCTGCCCGTCTTTTGCGACCGAACTCACATCGCCCTCGATCACGCCTAAGCGCACGATGCCCTCATAATAGGGCTGGTAGCCGTAGTAGATGACAAAGTTGTTCCACGGAGCAAAGTAGGAGATCTCGCCTTTTTTGCCGTCGCTGCCGCTCGGAGCGCCCCTTGTATCAAGCGGTTTTGGCAGCTTAGCGATCTTTTCGTGTCCGCCGTAGTCCTCTAAATTTAGCGTTAGCGGTAGCTGTGCGGCAAAGCTTCTTGCTGCTGCCGTATCGTCTAGGATAGCCGTCGCTTCGCCGTTAGAGCTCTTTAGGATTATCTTTAAATTTTGCATTTTCTCTCCTGCTGCCAAATTTAACCCCGCAAAAAGCATAAAGATAGCTAAAATTTTTCTCATTTTGACTCACTTTAAATTTATTTTGCCAGTTCAAGGATTTGGACGATATTTTTCTTTGGATAGAGCTCTTGCATCGCCCACGCCTTTGCGTTTTCATAGGCAACACCCGCGATCTCATTTATAAGCGCCTCGCTATCTATCTTTAGCTGCGATAGTCTTGTTGGAGTGCCTATTTTGTCAAACCACGCTTTTAGCGCCTCTATGCCCTCATCTGCCGTTTTAAGCCCAAAAATTTCCCTCGCAAAACGCTCAAATACGCCTAAATTTCTATCCTTATACCACTTCATCCACGCAGGCATAACCACACTTAGTCCAGCTCCGTGCGCACAGTCTGTTACCGCACTCATCGCATGCTCGATCATGTGGTTTGGATACTCGATGCCTGAAGTACCGACCATAGTTATGCCATTTAGCGCCATCGTCGCAGCCCAGGCAAACTCAGCTCTAGCGTCGTAGTCATCAGGGTTTGCAAGTAAAATTTCAGTCGTTCGGATGATAGTTTTGATGTTTGCTTCTACCTGCATTCTGGCGATTAGCGGATAGTTTGTAGCTGTGAAATAGCCCTCGATGCTGTGCGCGATAACGTCGCTTGCGCTATAAACTAGATAGTCGCGGCTGACGGTGGCTTGTAGCTGCGGGTTTACGACAGATACTTTTGGGAAAAGGCACGGCGCGCCCAGATGAAGCTTTAGTTTAGCAGCTTCGTTGGTCACGACGCCGTTTTGATTCATCTCAGAGCCAGTTGCCGCTAGCGTGATGATGTCAAATACCATGAGCGACTCGGCCGGATTTTTACCTACGAAAAAGTCCCATACGTCGCCATCATATTTAGCTCCGGCAGCGACTGCCTTTGCAGAGTCTAGCACCGAGCCACCGCCAACAGCCAGCACACTATCAGCGCCAAATTCACGGGCTATTTTGATCGCTTCATTTACTTTGCTTAGTACCGGGTTTGACTTCACGCCGCCAAGCTCAGTAAATTCGATGCCATTTGCCTTTAGACTATCGGTAGCTACGCCAAGCAGACCGCTCTTTTTTACGCGCTCACTGCCGTATAGCACAAGGGCTTTTTTAGCACCAAATTCTCTCATATACTCGCCGATATGAGCCTCTTTGCCTTTGCCAAATTCTATTCTTACTGGGTTATAAAATGTAAAATTTTCCATTGTTTTCCTTTTTAAATTTCCCCCGCAAGGTGCAGGGGCAGCGGTTTATTTCAAATTTGCTTTGAAAAATTCCTCAAATTTATCGTATGGGATCTTGTTATTTTTATTGTCATATAGGTCTGTATGCACGGCACCAGGGACGATAACTAGCTCTTTATTTTTATTGCCAAGAGATTTAAAGGCGTCCTCGCTAAAGTATCTTGAGTGCGCTTTCTCGCCGGCTACGATAAGAGTTGGAGTTCTCATCTCGCTTGCGTAGGCAAGGATCGGCATATTTATAAACGAGATAGGATTTGTAACTATCCAGCCGCTCTCTCCGCTGTTTGAATTTACAGAGCGTTTGTGATAGCCGCGCGGCGTGCGGTAAAAGTCCGCATATTCAGCAATAAACTGCGGCGTGCTCGCGTCTATCTTTTTTGGATCAACGTTTATCGCACCAGTATATGCTGGTTTGCCATTTTGGACACCTACCCAGCGTTGTTCGGCTAGCTTCTTTTTAGTTTCATATCTCTCATCGGCGCCCACGCTATCGTTGTAGCCTTTTGCCATCACTCGCGTCATATCATACATAGTGCTGGTCGCAACCGCCTTTATGCGAGGGTCTGCTAGAGCTGCATTTAGAGCAAAACCGCCCCAGCCGCATACGCCTAAAATGCCGATTTTATCTCGATCTATATTACTCTTGGTGCCTAGAAAATCCACCGCTGCGCTAAAATCATCAGTGTTTATCTCTGGACTTGCTAAATTTCTTGGCTCGCCGCCGCTCTCTCCGGTGTAGCTTGGATCAAAGGCAAGCGTGATAAAGCCGCGCTCGGCTAAAGTTTGGGCGTAAAGGCCGCTTGATTGCTCTTTGACTGCGCCAAAAGGTCCGCTAACTGCGATCGCAGCTGCTTTGCCATGCAAATTTTTAGGCGTATAAAGATCGCCTACTATCTCAACACCATAACGATTTTTAAATTTAACTTTCTTGTGATCTACCTTATCGCTTTTAGTGAAAACTTTGTCCCACTCGCTTACCATCGATACCGCCTCTAGCGGTGATTTTACTACGTTTGTGCTAGCCACTAAATTGCCTCCTAAAATAAAACTTGACGCTACAAGCGCCGACATAAATTTTTTGATATTTTGGCGAGCTTTGGATTTTACTTGTCCCGCATACCCTTTTGTTGTGATGCATTATATCTGTATTGTAAATTTTACGTTAGAACGATCCTCTAAATTTCATGCCTAATCCTGCAAATTTTCTAAAAAGCTGTATAATTTTGCAAAATTTGACTTGGGGAGCGCAAAAATGGCTGATGTAAATTTGCTAAAAGAGCAGACAAAAGAGTTTTTATTAGATAGATACGGCATAGCGGGATCTGCGCAAAGCGACATTGTCTCGCTTGACTTTTATATCAGCGATAAAACGCATGATTTTATCAGTACAGTTTATGAGCCGTCTTTATGCATAATACTGCAGGGAGCAAAGGCAATCGGCTTTGGCGATGAGATGTATGGATATGACGAGCGAACCTACGCGCTAGCCTCTACTCATGTGCCCTTAAATGTAAGCCTAACAGACGCCTCAAAAGAGAAGCCTTATATCTCGCTTTGCATTAAATTTAGCCTAGATGAGGTCTATGAAGTGCTAAAGGGCGTGGACGTAAAAGAGCAAAGCTTGCAAAAAAGCGAAAAAGGCATATTTTTTGGCGAGCTAACGGATGAGATTTTAGAGCCTGTTTTGAGGTTTGTTTGGCTACTAGAAAAGCCAAAAGATAAGGTCAAATTTCTCTCAGACCTTGCCAAAAAAGAGATACTTTACATGCTCGCAACAAACGATAAAAGCGGCTATTTTTTAAGTAAATTTGCGATGCAAGGCAGCGTTTCAAATAAAATTTCAAAAGCCGTAGCAAAGATAAAAAACGAGTTTTCGCAAAAATTAAATATGAAAGATGTCGCTAGAGAGTGCGATATGAGCGAGTCTTCGCTATATCATAACTTTAAAATCGTAACCTCGCTAAGCCCAGTAGCATTTCAAAAAAAGATCCGCCTTGAAGAGGCTAAAAACCTGCTCGTAAATAAAAATATCGGCGTTGCGCAGGCTGCTTTTGACGTGGGATACGAGAGCGCGTCGCAGTTTAGCCGCGAATACGCAAGGATGTTTGGCATGCCGCCTAAAGTTCATAGCGAAATTTTACGCTCTGGCGTGGCGTCATAAATTTATTTAGTGCGGTTTAAATTTCACAAAACTAGCAAATCTATCCATGCGCCAAATTTAGGCAAAATTTAGTAAAATCCTTAAAAAATTTAAAGGCAAAATATGTTTAATGGCTTAATCAGGGAGCTTGCCGAGGTCATTAGCTACTCGCAAAATGTTTTACGGCTAAAGGCTAAATTTCGCCCAAATTTAGGCGACAGCATCGCAGTAAATGGTGCTTGCTTAAGTGTCATAAAACTATATGATGATGGCTTTAGCGTGGAGCTAAGCGCAGAGAGCAGGGCAAATGTCGCGGTTGAAAATTTAAGTGGCTTGGTGCATATCGAGCCTGCGATAAAGCTTGGAGAGCGTGTGGATGGGCATTTGATGCAAGGGCACATCGACTTTATCGGCGTGATCTCGGCTATAAAAAAGCATGAAAATGGAGTTGATTTTTACATAGACCTGCCACGTGAGGCGATGGCTCTCATGGCAAACAAGGGCTCGGTGGGCGTTGAGGGCGTGAGTCTAACGATAAATGAAATTTTGCCAAAGGGCATAAGGCTAACTATCATACCGATCACGTTTAGAGATAGTCTTTTTGGTACTTTCAAGGTCGGCAGACGCGTAAATATCGAGAGCGACCTGCTGGCTCGCTACGTGGCTAGGATGCTTGAGGCTAAGCAAAATGGCAGCCTTAGCTGGGATGAGGTCGAGAGAATTTCAAGCCTCTACTAAGCGAGCGAAGATGCGTGAAAATTTAGAGATCGTTTTTGATAGAAATGGCATCACGGCTGGCTTTACAAATAGGCTTGGCGGCGTGAGCGAAGGTAAATTTAGCTCGCTAAATTTAGGCGATCACGTGGGCGATGAGCCAAAAGATGTCATCAAAAATAGAGAAATTTTAGCTAGAAATTTGGGCGTTAGGCAGCTTAAATTTATGAAGCAGATCCACTCGGACAAGGTTTTTGTCCTTGAAAATGAGGAGGATGAGCTACCAGAGTGCGACGCTGTGATCACAAATTTAAGTGATGTTGGCATCTGCGTCTTGGTGGCTGACTGCTCGCCGGTTGTGATGATAGATGAGAGGCAGGGCGCTATCTGCGTGGCTCATGCGGGCAGAGCTGGCGTTACGCTAAAAATTTGCACAAAAGCAGTTACACTTATGGGCGAGAAATTTGGCTCAAGAGCGGGCGAGATGAGCGTCTTTGTCGGAGCAAATATAAAAGGCGGCTGCTACGAGGTGGGCGAGCTTGACCTTGGGGAATTTAACGCATATAAGATAGGTAGAAATTTTGATATGAACGCAGCCTTGAGAGATGAATTTAAGGCACTTGGGGTTAGAAATTTAAACTTTAGCGAGGTCTGCACGCACTGCGACGAGAGATATTTTTCATACCGAAGAGACGGCGTGTGCGGTAGATTTTGCGGGTTTGCAGTGAAATTTAAGGATAAAAATGGGATATGAGAGCTTTAAAAATCCACTAGCGGCAAAAATAGCTCAAAACGCTAGAAATTTGGGCTTCGAGCAGCTTATGAATGAAGAGTTTGTGCAGATGCTACTTAGCTCAAAAAAACTGGAGCTAAGCGCCGTGGATAGGGAAAATATCGAGCAAATTTTTATAAAACTGATGGAGATAGAAGAAAAAGTACAACTTAGCAAATAAAGGAGAAAATATGCTTTTGCTTAAAAATGCTAATCTATACACGCCAAAATTTCTTGGTAAGCGCGATGTTTTGGTAGGTGGCGGTAAAATTTTAGCCATCGGCGAGGAGTTAAGCTTTAGCGTAGAAGGGCTTGAAAGTTATGACCTAAAGGGTAAGGTTTTAGCTCCGGGTCTCATTGATCAGCACGTGCATATCACGGGTGGCGGCGGCGAGGCTGGATATCACTCAAGAACGCCTGAGATCACGCTTAGCCAGATCGTAAAATACGGCACTACGACGCTTGTTGGCGTTTTGGGGACTGATGGTGTCACTAGAAGCTTGGAAAATCTCTACTCCAAAGCAAAAGCGCTCGAGTTTGAGGGCATCTCAACCTTCATCCACACCGGCTCATACGCAAGCCCCTGTGTGACATTTACTGGCGACATCGCAAAGGATCTCATACTAATCGACAAAGTGATCGGCGTAAAGATCGCACTGACTGATAACCGCAGCAGCTACGTCTCAAAAGAGGAGCTCATTAAAATTCTAAGCAAGATACGCATAGGCGGCATGGTCTCTAAAAAAGGTGGCGTGCTTCACATGCACATGGGTGCTTTAAGCGAGAAATTTGACAACGTATTTAAGGTGATAAAAGACTACGAATTCCCAGTTCATTACTTCTCGCCGACGCACTGCGCTAGGACGAAAGACCTGTTTAACGAGGCTTTGAAATTTCAAAAAATGGGCGGAAACGTCGATATCACAAGCGGTGGAAGTAAATTTGCCCCACTTCACGAAGTGGTAGCTTACGGCCTTGAAAATGGGCTAAATTTAGAGCGCCTAACGATGAGCTCTGATGGCAACGGCAGCGTGCCTAAATTTAACGAAAATGGCGAGCTAGTGGGATATGGCTGTGCGTCATGCGCGTCAAATTTAGAGGTATTGCAAGCTTTGGTAAGAAATAAAATTTTAAAGATAGAAGACACTTTAGCTTTGATGAGCAAAAACGTGGCGAGATATCTAAATTTAAGCCAAAAAGGCGAGATAAAAGTCGGCAATGACGCTGATCTTTGTGTCTTTGACGAGGAGCTAAATTTATATGATGTGATCGCAAAAGGCGAGTTTTGCGTCAAGGATGAAAAGGTTGTAAAAAAAGGCTTTTTTGAAAATTAATATCCTTAAAGATATAGTAAATTTACTATATCTTTTTATATGCTCATACATACCGATTTTATAGGCTTTTATGAGTGAAATTCTGTAAATTAATATATTAAATATTTTATTAATGTAAGTTAAGTAAAAATTAAAAATAACCAGAATAAAATACATTATTTTTTAAAAAGGATATTTTATACAAGGACTAAATATGGATGAGCAAATTTATGCATTAGATAATAATAAAGAACCATTGATTAACATAAGATATGGAGTGTATCAGGTAATAGATGAAAAATTTATCAATTTTTTAAACGATAAACTTGATGTTAAGTTTAGTAATTTTGCCTATAGACAGAAAGATGGCACTTCTTTTTTTAATAATTCTGCAATTTTTTGTGATGGAACAGTGTGCAAAACTTATACAATAGAGAAAGAAAAGAAAGAAGACTTTAAAAAAGAAGTAAAAAATTTAAAACTAAATGATAGCTACATAAATAGAAAAATACCCTATAGTGATACTTTTATTTATTTTGAAAAGGAAAATATTCTTTTTATTTTAAATGTGCTAGCCGATGACAGAATTTATTATGAGCACTTTATTACAATTTTTAGAGAAGATGAACAACTCAATGAGTATGATAAAGAAGTTAGTTCTGAGATAGATAAATTGGGGAATTACGATTTCCTAGACTTAGATAATACACACAATATATTTTATAGTGAAAAAGGGATTGTTTTTATTAGTAAGATAAAAAATCCTTTTTTTAATCAACTAAATAAAGGTTGTGAAGTAGTCGTTGTTTTTTTATATCTTGTTATGAAATATACTAGTGAACTTAGTAAAACGCTGACTAACAATATTAATGATTTGAAATCTGTTTTAAAAGCAAGAGAGAATTTGTTGGAATTTAAAATTAAATCAAGAAATGCAGTTTTAAAAGTAGGGCTGATAGAGTTTTATAAAAAATTAAATACTATGTTTGGAAAGTGTAGTCAAGTTGATGAAAATTTAGAATTATCAAGAGAAAAATTTTATATACAAAATGAATTAAATAAAATTGAAGATAGAAAAAGAGAAAAGAGTTTTCAAAAATTTGTTAGTATTACTACTATTTTGATTGCTATTTTTGCTTTCTTTCTTGGTTTTGCTGGTGGCTGCATGGATTGGCAAAAATTTCTAGGTTGGGAAAAATTAGAAATTCAAAAAGTAATCAATAGTAAACAAGTGGAGAATTTGCAAAAATAAGACTTTGTTATTATATAAAGCTTGAATTTATAAAAAAATTAGTAAAATCCAAGCTTTATTTCACACACGACAATCCTAAATTTGGTTGTGCGAGAGCATTAATGGTCGTGGAGGATAAAACTAAATTTCAAGGCAAAATGCCTAAAACAAGGAGAAACTCATGGTAACTATGAGAGATTTATTAGAGTGTGGCGTACATTTTGGTCACCAAACACGCCGCTGGAACCCAAAGATGAAAAAATTTATCTTTGGCGAGAGAAAAGGTATCTATATTATAGATCTACAAAAGACTATCCGCTACTTCCGCTACACTTACAACATCGTTCGTGACGCAGCTGCTGAAGGCAAATCAGTGCTATTTGTCGGTACTAAAAAACAAGCTATCGACGCTATAAAAGAGTACGCTGAAAAATGCGGAATGCCTTATGTAAATCACCGCTGGTTAGGTGGTATGATGACAAATTTTGGTACTATCCGCCAGTCTATCCGCAAACTAGAAGTTATCGAGACTATGGAAGAAGATGGCTCGATAAATTTACTAACTAAAAAAGAGGCTTTGATGCTTCGCCGCAAAAAAGAGAAGCTTATCGCAACTCTAGGCGGTATCCGCAACATGAAAAGCCTACCTGATATGATATTTGTTGTTGATACAGTTAAAGAAAAGATCGCTGTTCAAGAGGCAAACCGCCTAAAAATCCCAGTTGTAGCACCGATCGATACAAACTGCGATCCTGACGTTGTTGATTATCCTATCCCAGGAAACGACGATGCGATCCGCTCTGTTCAGCTTTTCTGCCAAGAGATGGCTGAGGCTATCAACGAAGGCAAATCACTTCTTGAGCAAGATGGTGGCGAGCAAGCTGCTGGCGAAGAAGTAAGCCAAGATGAGAAAGACGCAGTTGTAGCTGAGGCTATGAGCGAAGAAGACTTTGGCGAGGACGAAGAGTAATGGAAATAACTGCACAAATGGTAAAAGAGCTCCGTGAATCAACCGGAGCTGGTATGATGGACTGCAAAAAGGCACTTGGCGAAGCAAATGGCGACATGGAAAAAGCTGTTGATATACTTCGTGAAAAAGGCCTAGGTCAAGCTGCTAAAAAAGCTGACCGCCTTGCAAGCGAGGGCTTAGTAAGTGTTGAAGTTTGCTCAAAATGCAAAAAAGCAACTATTAGTGAGATCAACTCTGAGACTGACTTCGTTGCTAGAAACCCACAGTTTCAAGCACTTGCAAAAGACGCAACAGCTCATATCCAATCAAGTGGCATAAAAACAGTTGAAGAGCTAAATACAAGCACTTTAAATGGGGTTAAATTTGAAGAATATTTCAAAACTCAGATCGCAACTATCGGTGAAAACCTTGTAGTTCGTCGCTTTGAGACTATTAGTGCTGATGATAAGGGCGTGGTAAATGGATATGTTCACTCAAATGGCCGTGTTGGCGTGCTTATCGGTGCAGCTTGCGAAAGTGCTGAAGTTGCAAACAAAGCAGCTGAATTTATAAGAAATTTATGTATGCACGCAGCTGCTATGAAGCCAAGCGTTATAAGCTACAAAGACCTTGATAAAGATTTTGTTGAGAAAGAATTTATCGCACTTCGCGCTGAGCTTGAAAAAGAAAATGAAGAGCTAAAACGCCTAGGCAAGCCACTTCACCACATCCCTGAGTATGCTAGCCGCTGCCAGATAGGTGAGGCTGAGCTTGCGAAAGCTACAAAAGCGATCGAAGAAGAGCTAAAAGCTGAGGGCAAACCTGAGAAAATTTGGGACAAGATCATCCCTGGTAAGATCGAGAGATTTTACGCTGATAACACAGTGCTTGACCAACGCCTCACACTTTTAGGTCAGTTTTATGTAATGGACGATAAAAAGACTATCGAACAAGTTATCGAAGAGAAGAGCAAAGAGCTTGGCGGCAAGATCGAGATCGTAAAATACGTTCGTTTCGAGCTTGGCGAAGGCTTAGAGAAAAAAGTAGATGACTTTGCTGCAGAAGTTGCTGCTCAAATAGGCTAATGGAAATTTTAAGAGCGTCTAATCTAGGCTTTGCGTATGATTATACGCTCTTTAATAATATAAATTTAACTCTCAATCAAAAACAAAGCATCGCGATAACTGGCGTTAGCGGTTGTGGCAAATCAACACTTTTACACATACTTTCAACACTTTTAAAGCCAAATTTTGGTGAGGTCATCTACCAAGATAGATCGATCTATGAGCTTTCTCAAAACGAGCTTTTGGCCATTAGAAGGCTTCATTTTGGCATTATTTTCCAGTCACACTATCTTTTTAAAGGTTTTAGCGCTTATGAAAATATCGAGCTTGCAAGCATCTTATCTGGCGAAAATATAGAAAAAAATGATCTTGAAGCGCTTAAAATTTCAAGCGTTATTAACCAAAAAGTTGGCGAGCTAAGTGGCGGTCAGCAGCAGCGTGTGAGTATCGCTAGAGTGCTTACAAAAAAGCCAAAGATCATCTTTGCGGACGAGCCAACTGGCAACCTTGATAAGCAAACAGCAAATGAAGTGATGCAAGTTTTGTTTGACTATATAAATGAAAACAATGCTGCTCTTGTTCTAGTCACTCACGACAACGACCTAGCCGCGAAATGCGATAACTCATACAAGCTTGAGAACAAAGAGCTTGTGCAAATTTCTTAGAATTTAGCTTCAAATTTCTAAAAACTACCGCTTAAATTTAAAAAACAAAGTAAAATTTTGTAAAATTAGTAAAAAATTTAAAAGAGCAAAATGGAATTAGTAGAATTTTTTGGAGCCGATAGGACAATAGTTTTTATGCTTTTGTTCGCACGCCTAAGCGGTCTCATCGTTTTTTTTCCTTTTTATTCGCACAATCAAATTCCACTTAGCGTAAAAACGCTTTTAGTTTTTGTTCTTTGCGTCGTACTATTTCCCATCTCAAAAGCTCATGAAAACTCTATAAATTTCTTAATCGGCGAGATCTTAGGCGAGGTTATGCTGGGACTAAGTGCCGGTCTCATGCTAACCATCATCTTTGCCACGCTTCAAATGGCAGGGGAGCAAATCTCGATGGTCATGGGCTTTTCGATGGCGTCGGTGCTTGATCCGCAAACTGGCACAAACTCTCCAGTTATTGCAAACCTTATAAATTTTATCGCGCTACTAACATTTCTAGCCTTTGACGGTCACCATTTGCTCCTTCAGTTTTACGCTAGCTCGCTTGCAGTTGTACCGCTTGGCGATTTTTATCCACGCCCTGGCATCATGAGCTATGCGATAAATTTATTTACAAATTTGTTTATGTTTGGCTTTATCATGTCATTTCCCATCATCGCCCTCTCTTTGCTCTCAGACTCTATCTTTGGCATGCTCATGAAGACGATGCCGCAGTTTAACCTACTAGTCATCGGCTACCCTATTAAGGTGACGATCGGATTTTCTGTTTTGATAGCCATTTTAGCAGGCATTATGAAGATAATGAGCGACCTACTTTTAAAAGTGATAAATGATCTACCGGCTCTGTTTTTTTAAGAAAATAGCAATGAAATTTATCATAGAATAGGCTTTTACTATTACAAGGAGGGATGATGAAAGTTGCTCTAATAAATAAAAATCCAGCAGTTTCACGTCTGATAACTTTAAGTCTGAATAAAATCGGCACCGAATATAGCGAATTTGAGGATCTAAATGGATTTGACGATGCTCAGTTTGACTTTATCATAATCGACAGTGACGTGGATAGTAGCGAGCTAGCTACAGATAAAAAGGTGATGTATCTAGCAAGTCGTGGCGAGAGTAAACCAGAATTTGCTACTTTGATGCTTGAAAAACCATTTTTACCGACTGAATTTATAAGTGTTTTTGAGCAAAATATCCCAAAAGATGAGCCAGCTGCCGAGCAAAATGCTAGTGAGCAGGGCGAAAGCGACTTTGGTGATTTTAGCGACGAGGCTATAAATTTTGACGAGATGTCAGGATTTAAGCTGCCTGATATCGATACAAATTTAGAAAATTTCGCAGACCTTGATAAAGAGCTTTTAGAAAGTGGCATAGATAGCCCAAGTGAGGAGGCAGACGAGAGCGACTTGCAAGAGGAAAATGAAGCTAGCGATGTGGAGTCTTTAGAAGAGTTTGAGGACCTGCAAGAGCTTGCTAGCGAAGACCTTGCTGATGAGAGCGTGGATGAAGAGACTAGCGAAGCGATAAGTGATGCAAATGAGAGCGAAGAGAGCAAAGATGGCGATCTAGCAGAGCTTAGCGCGCTTGTCGATGAGATAGAAAATATGCCAGAAGAGTCTGAAGCAGATGAAGAGCTAAATAAAAATTTAGATGATATTATTAGCCAAAATGACGTTGCAGGCTTGGTTGATGATGAGAATGCGGGTAGTGAGCTTGACGAGATAGATCAGAGTAAATTTGAGCTTAGTGAGATCGATTCACTTGATGAAGAGCTAAATAGCGAAGAGGCTGACGAAGAAAATAAAAATTTAGACGATACTGAGCTAGATGTTCAAAATTTAGAGCAAGAAGAGCTAAATTTAGACGAGCTAGCTAAATTTGATGATGAAGATAGCCTTGAAAATGAGATAAATTTGGAAGATGAGCCTAAAGATGAGGAGAATTTAGATGAGACTTCTAATGCTGATGAAGAGCAAATTCAAGTAGATGATGAAAAAGCAGAAGAGGATATAGAAGAAGAGGCTTTGGATGAAATTTCAAGTGAGGAGCTAGAAGATTTAGAGCCTAGTGATAGCGAAAATGCTTCTAGCAAGATGCCAGTAGAAGAGCTAGAAGATGTGAGTGAGCCAGAAGCCAAAGAAGATCTAGGCCTTGCGGACGAAACTTTTGAAGAAGAAAATGCTCAAGAAGAAAACGCACAAGAAGAGAGCAAAGACACGGCATCAAGTGAGTTAAATTTTGACGTGGCATCGATAGATGACATAGATGAAAACACGATGTTAGCGGCATTTGGACTAAAAGATATGCCTCAAACAAGCTCAAAAAATAATGCAAAAGAAGACTACAAAGAAGAGCTAACTAAAAAGATCACAAAACACGTCCACGAGTCGCTAAATGAGAGCTCGCTAAGAGATGTGCTAAAAGATATGAATATCAAGATAAATATAAGTTTCGAGGAAAAGTAGTTGCAAGGACAAATTTTAGTAGTTTCGGGACCTAGTGGAAGCGGTAAAAGCACGCTTTTGGGTCGTCTTTTAAAGGAAGAGAAAGACCTATATTTTTCTATCTCAAGCACAACAAGAGCCAAAAGAGAAGGCGAAGTTGATGGGGTGGATTATTATTTTATAAAAGAAGATGAATTTAAAAGCGGCATAGAAAAAGGCGAGTTTTTAGAGTGGGCGCAGGTGCATAAAAACTATTATGGCACGAGCCTAAAGCCAGTTTTAGCAGCACTTGAAGCTGGAAAGATAGTGATATTTGACATTGATGTGCAGGGTTTTCACATCGCACTTGAGAAATTTAAAAGCTACATCACTTCGGTTTTTATAACTACTGCAAATAAAAAAGAGCTAAAAAGGCGCTTGAAAAACCGCGGAACAGATAGTGACGAGACGATAGAGAACCGCTTAATGAACGCAGTTGGAGAGATGGAGCATATTTTAGAGTATGATTATTTTTTAGTAAATGATGATATAGAAAAGAGCTATAAAGGGCTAAAATCGATCCTCCGGGCGATGAGGTTAAAAAGTGCTAAGATTAACTTAAGAAACGTCATCGACGAGTGGATAGATTGTTAGAAATTCAGGAATTTATGATAATATTTTGAGAAAATTTGATAAGGAGAAAAGATGGGTTCTTTTAGTATTGGCCACTGGTTGATCGTTTTAGCGATCATTGTATTACTTTTTGGAGCAAAGAAGATCCCAGAGCTTGCAAAAGGACTAGGTAAGGGCATAAAGACTTTTAAAGCTGAGATGGAAGACACAACACCTGAAAAGAGCGAGAAAGTCGAGCATAAAGAAGAGAGTGCAGCTAGTCAAAAGATAGAAGAAACAACTAAAAACGCGTAGGTTTTAGAGTTGAAAGATAAAGTAAAAGCTGAAATTTCAAAGGTTTTAGAGCGAGAATTTGTGCTTGAAAAGCCAAAGGATAAAAATTTAGCCCACTACGCGACACCGCTTTTTAGCCTCGCGAAAGAGCTAAGAAAGTCTCCAGCTATGATAGCTAGCGAATTTGCTGATAAATTTAGTGATAGCAAGATAGTGGAAGCTAGCGCGGTAAATGGCTACTTAAATTTCAAACTTAAGAGCGAATTTTTAGATGAAATTTCAAAGCAAATTTTGCTAGATAGCGAAAATTTTGCAAAAGAAGATGCGAAAAAAGATAGCTATTTAATAGAATATATCAGCGCAAATCCGACTGGGCCGCTTCACATCGGACACGTTAGAGGCGCAGTTTATGGTGATAGTTTAGCAAGACTTGGCAAAAGACTTGGCTACGCTATCTCAACAGAATACTACATAAACGATGCTGGCAATCAAATAGATCTGCTTGGCACATCGATATCACTTGCGGCTAAAGAGCAGCTTTTTAACGAAAGTGTCGTCTATCCAGAGAAATATTACCGCGGGGATTATATTTTAGATATCGCTAAGCTTGCAAATGAGAAATTTGGCAAGGAAATTTTTTATGACGAGAGTAGAAACCTTGAGCTTGCCGAATTTGGCAAGGATATCGTACTTGAGATCATCAAAAAAGACTTGGCTGATGTTGGGATATTTATAGAGAGCTGGGCTAGCGAAAAAGCTCTTTATGACCGCCTGGAGCCAACTATAGAAAAGCTAAAACGCTCAAATCAAATGTATGAAAAAGAGGGCGCTACCTATATCGCTTCTACCACACTTGGCGACGATAACGATAGGGTTGTGGTTAGAAATGACGGCAGACCGACATATTTAGCTGGCGATATCATCTATCATAACGCTAAATTTGAGAAAAATTTTGACCACTATATAAATATTTGGGGCGCGGATCACCACGGATATATCGCAAGGCTAAAGGCTGCGATAAATTTCCTTGGGTATGATGAAAACAGGCTTGAAGTGATACTTATGCAGATGGTTAGCCTATTAAAAGAGGGCAAGCCATATAAAATGAGCAAGCGCGCTGGCAATGCGGTGCTGATGAGTGATATCGCGAGCGAGATCGGTGCTGAGGCACTTAGATTTATCTTTATAAGCAAAGCAAACACAAGTAGTTTGGAATTTGACGTGGATGAGCTTAAAAAAGAGGATAGCTCAAACCCTATTTTTTATATAAATTACGCTCACGCCAGGATAAATCAGATCTTTGCAAAGGCTGGAAAAAGTGTTAGTGACGTGATAAATGCTGACTTTGAGTGCCTAGATGAAAATGCTAAAAATTTACTTTTTGAAGCGCTTATATTGCCTGAAATTTTAGAGGATGCTTTTGCTTCAAGGCAGCTTCAAAAGATATCAGACTATCTAAAGTCGCTGGCTGCTAGCTTTCATAAATTCTATAATGAAAACCGCGTGGTTGGAAATGAAAATGAAGATAGCTTGCTAAAAGTCTTTGCAGTCGTTGCTGTCTCGATAAAAACAGCATTTAACATAATGGGAATCACAGCTAAAGATAGGATGTAGCTTTATATCCACCAGACAAATTTAGTCAAAAAGGGATATGCGGGTTTGACTAAATGCCCCTTTTTTCAAATATAATTGCAATAGTTTTTACTATTATCTTTATCTCCAGCCAAAGTGACCAGTGCTTTATGTAATAAAGATCATACATCAGCTTTTGTTTGGCGTCATGTGTGTTTGCGCCATAAGGGTAATTTACCTGTGCCCAGCCGGTAATGCCAGGGCGGACGATATGTCGTTCATTGTAGTAAGGTATCTCTTTTTCAAAGAAATTTATCCAATATCTTCGCTCTGGTCTTGGGCCTATTAGGTGCATCTGACCGCGAAGCACATTTATGCACTGTGGCACCTCGTCTATGCGAGTTTTACGCATAAATTCGCCAAATTCAAAGACTCTCTCATCGTTTTTGCTAGCAAATTTAGCCCCGTCTTTTTCAGCATCAACCACCATTGAGCGAAATTTGATACACTCAAATTCTCTATTTCCCAGCCCAACCCTGTTTTGCAAGAAGTAAAGGCTACCAGGGGACTGCTCATCTATCTTTTTCTTTACATAAAATTTAAGCATAAAAAGTATCATAAGAAGCAGTGAGCAGCTTACATAGTCGATCACGCGTTTTAAGGTGTATTCAAGGGCATTATAAGGCTTGATATCGTTTAAAAAGTTTAAATTTTCGCCATTTTCTGGGATGTAGCACTTTTGCAAGTAAATTTCTAAAAAGCTCTCCACATTTAGAAATTTGATCTTTTTATACTTCGTCTTAAACTGCAAAAGCGTGAGAAATCTCACCAGTTTGCTATCAACAGGCTTTTGGGTATTTAGCACTATTAGCCTCTGATCGCCTGATTTTATGAGATTTTCTAGCGCACCTCGCAGGGCTTTTGCGTCGCTATTTTCAGGGGATAAAAAATTTACCTGGCCAAATTTCTTCCTAAGCTTCTCTAGCTCGAGTTTGGTGAAAGTATATTTTTCGCCAAGGATGATCATAGGCCTATCCCTTTATCTTTATTTTAAATTTGCATTATAAAATTCGTCTAATTATACCCAAACGTGCTAATTGCATTTTTAAAAAAAGAGTTAAGGTTAAAATATGTCTCACAAAATTCTCGCAGTGCTTGTTTTAGCGCTCATATGCGCCGTTTCTTTCATGCTCTCAAACATGGTCTTGGCTAAATTTCACACCAGCCCACTCATCATCTCTATCATTTTAGGCGCCATTTTTGCAAATCTTTTCACCAAACAGACTCAAATTTTAAAAAATAGTGGCATCGTAGCGATCGCTGGGAAGCAAATTTTAAGGCTAGGCATCATACTTTTTGGCTTTAACATAAGCCTTAGCGAGATCGCAAGTGTCGGCACCATTGGCGTGATATACGCAGCTTTTATGGTTTTTGCGACCTTTTGCTTTGCGCTTTTTACCGCCAAAGCTTTGGGGCTTAGCAAGGATAGCGCCGTGCTCATTGGCTCGGGGGCTAGCATATGCGGTGCAGCTGCTGTTATGGCTACTCAAAATGAGATAAAAGCGGACGCAAACAAGCTTGCTATCGCCATTTGCACGGTGGTGCTATTTGGGACTATTGGCATGTTTATCTACCCATTTATCGCTAAATTTCTAGCTCTCACGCCTCAGCAAACTGGCTTTTTTATCGGCGGCTCACTTCACGAAGTAGCCCACGTAGTGGCAGCCTCAGCAGCATTTGACAGCACAGCAAGTAGCACTGCCGTCATCATAAAAATGCTTCGCGTCATCATGCTAGTGCCATTTTTGTTTTTGCTAAATTTCTTAAATTTAAGCCAAAATAGTGACGCCTCAAAGCTAAAGAGCATACCATGGTTTGCGCTATTTTTCCTAGTGGCGATCTGCGTTAGATCTTTGCCATTTTTCCCTGAAAATTTGGTACAAATTTTAAAGCTAGCCGCTAGCATTTGCCTTTGCGTGGCGATGTGTGCTTTGGGGTTTGGGATAGATAGGAGTATATTTAAAGCGACGGGCAAAAAACCATTTTTGTTAGCATTTTTTATATTTTTATGGCTTATTTGCTCATCGCTTGTCTTTGTTAAGACTCTTTGCTAGTTTTTAGCTTTTGCAAAAACTCTTCAATGTTGTATTTTGCCCTGTAAGCTGGGCTTAAAAGATGTATCAAGATGTCGCCAAGGTCCATCACGATCCAATCAGGCGAGCTCTCAGTGCCTATAAATTTCTCTCCAAGAGGCTTAAGCTCCTCTTTTAGATCCTCAGCCAGCGAGTAAGCGTGCCTCTCACCAAGCGTAGTAGCGATAACTACGGCCTTTACGAAATAATCATCCCCGCTCATATCAAACACTTGTATCTCTTCAGCCTTTTTTGCGTCTAAAACCTTAACTATACTTTCGGTGCGCTCTTGCATCGATCTTTCCTGCATCTTTAATCCTTGGTAAAAATTTATAATCTCATCTTTTATCTCGCTAGGCAGCTCATCAAGCCCCTTTTGGTGCCTGATCTGCGACGAGCTAACATCCACGTGCACGTCCATTTTTTGTAAATTTCGCGGAATTTCTATGTGATTGCGCTTGGCGATCACAAAATGCACCAAATTTTTTAGCTCCTCATATCCGTGCCACTTATCAAGCGTGGCTAGGTGGTCCGCGCCTATTATGAGATAAAATTTCTCTATCTTGAATTTCTCATACAAATACTTAACCGTCTCTATGGTAGGCACTGGGCGAGCTAAATTTATCTCATAGTCTGAGATCTCGACCTTCTCTAGGCCGCCCCAAATTTCTCTTATCCACTTTAGGCGAAGCTCTGGCGGAGCTGAAAATTCGCTCTTAAAGGGACTTATAAAAGTTGGCATGATGATGAGCTTGTCGATATCAAGGCCACTTAGTGCCATTTTTACAATGCTATCGTGTCCTAAATGAACCGGGTCAAAGCTCCCGCCAAAAAGTGCTAACTTCATCTATTAAAGTGCCTTGTTTATATTTGTTTTAAAATTCTTTTTTGTAGAATTAGGCGTAATTATATCAAAAGGAGCTAAGATGTCAGTTAAAGTAGCAATAAACGGCTTTGGGCGTATCGGTAGGTGTGCTGCGCGTATTATTTTAGAACGTGATGATGTTGAGCTTGTCGCTATTAACGACACCGCAACAAGGGATATGACGAGGTACTTGCTCAAATACGACAGCGTTCATGGCGAATTTAAGCAAGACGTTAAGGTGATAAGCGACGATTTTATAGAAGTAAATGGCAAAAAGATAAGAGTTTTTTCTACAAGAGATTTAAACGAGCTTAGCTACGCAGACTACGGCACAGACGTGGTTTTAGAGTGCACTGGCAAGTTTTTAACCACTGAAAAATGTGAGCCATATCTTGCTCGCGGCGTCAAAAAAGTCGTCATGAGCGCTCCGGCAAAAGATGATACGGCGACATTTGTAGTCGGCGTAAATGACGATAAATACGCAGGCGAAGCGATCGTCTCAAACGCAAGCTGCACCACAAACGGCCTAGCTCCAGTTGCAAAGGTGCTAAACGATAAATTTGGCATCGTAAAAGGGCTGATGACCACGATCCACGCCTATACAAATGGTCAGAGCTTAGTTGATGTAAAAGCTAAGGATTTCCGCCGCTCACGCGCTGCAGCGCTAAATATCGGACCTACGACCACCGGAGCTGCAAAAGCGATCGCTAAAGTGCTTCCAGAGCTAAATGGCAAACTACACGGCCAAGCAGTGCGTGTGCCAGTGGCAAACGTCTCTATGGTCGATCTAACGGCGGTTTTAAAAAGACCAGCTAGCAAAGATGAGATAAACGAGGCGTTTAGAACGGCTGCGGAGTCAAATTTAAAGGGAATTTTATTTGTTGATGACGACTACAGAGTTAGTAGCGACTTTTGCACGAGCACCTTTAGCAGCATCGTAGCTAGCGACACTACGCAGGTTATCGCTGATGATATGGTGAAGGTCTTTGCGTGGTACGACAACGAGTGGGGCTACTCAACAAGGCTTGTAGATCTTGCTAAGATCGTGGCTACAAAGTAAATTTAAAGGGTGAAAAATGAGTGATATTTTATCGATCAACGACCTTGAACTTAACGGCGCAAAAGTCTTTATAAGGTGCGATTTTAACGTGCCTATGGATGAGTTTTTAAACATCACTGATGACCGCAGGATCCGCTCGGCGATACCAACTATCCGCTACTGCTTGGATAATGGTTGCAGCGTGGTTTTGGCTAGTCACCTTGGACGCCCAAAAAACGGCTATGAAGAGAAATTTTCACTTCGCGGCGTAGCAAAAAGGCTATCAAGACTGCTTGATAGAGAGGTGATATTTGCTGAAGATGTGATCGGAAATGACGCTAAGACAAAGGCTGAGGCGCTAAAAGCTGGCGAAATTTTGATGATAGAAAATTTACGCTTTGAAAAGGGCGAAACCAAAAACGATGAGGCTTTGGCAAAAGAGCTTTCAGGCTTTGGCGAATTTTACATCAATGACGCATTTGGCGTTTGTCACAGGGCTCACGCATCAGTCGAAGCGATCACTAAATTTTATGATGAAAAGCACAAAGCAGCTGGATTTTTACTACAAAAAGAGATAAATTTCGCTCAAAATTTGATAAAACATCCATCTCGTCCATTTGTCGCAGTCGTGGGTGGCTCAAAGGTTAGTGGCAAGCTTCAAGCCTTGCATAACCTTTTGCCACGCGTAGATAAGCTCATAATTGGCGGCGGTATGGCATTTACATTTTTAAAATCACTTGGCGAAAACATCGGAAATTCGCTCCTTGAAGAAGAGCTCATCGAAGATGCAAGGCAAATTTTACAAAAAGGCAAAGAGCTAGGAGTGAAAATTTACCTACCAGTAGATGTCGTCGCTGCTCAGACATTTTCAGCTGAAAGTGCCGTAAAATACGTCCCAGCTCAAGAGATCCCAAATGGCTGGATGGGGCTTGACATCGGACCTGCATCGATTAGGCTATTTAAAGAGGTCATCGCAGATGCGCAAACCATCTGGTGGAACGGACCTATGGGCGTTTTTGAGATGGATAAATTTAGCAAGGGTAGCATCAAAATGAGCCACGCTATCATCGACACTCACGCGACAACTGTCGTTGGCGGTGGCGATACGGCTGACGTGGTCGAGCGCGCAGGCGACGCTGATGAGATGACATTTATCTCGACTGGCGGTGGTGCGAGCTTGGAGCTCATTGAAGGCAAAGAGCTGCCTGGCATAAAGCCGCTTAGAAAAGAGGAGTAGGTCTTGAAATTTCTAGCGAATTTAAAGTGCAACCACACAAGAGCAAGCTTTAGAGAGTACGCGAAAATTTTAGACGCAAATTTAAGCGCAAATGACGACGTGAGCGTATTTGCTCCAGCTAGTGCTTTTGATGAAAAAAGGCATATTTTTAGGCTTGGAGCGCAGAATTTCTACCCATGCGAGAGTGGGGCATTTACTGGCGAGATCGGCAAGGCGATGCTTGATGAATTTGACATAAAAGACGTGCTGATAGGCCACTCTGAAAGGCGTGAAATTTTAAAAGAGAGCGAGGAATTTTTGCGAGCGAAATTTGACTTTGCCGCAAAAAATGGCTGGAATGTGATCTACTGTATCGGCGAAAATTTAAGCACAAATGAAAGCGGAGCGACCAAAGAATTTCTAAGCCGCCAGCTTGAAAATATCGACCTTGGCTATAAAAAATTAGTCATCGCCTACGAGCCGATCTGGGCGATAGGAACCGGTAAAAGCGCTAGCATAGAGCAGATAGATGAGGTGCTAAGCTTTTTAAAGACAAAGGCAAATGTGTCGCTACTTTACGGCGGAAGCGTCAATGCGGCAAATATCGCTGATATCGCGGGTATCAAAAGCTGCGATGGGGTGCTGGTAGGCACAGCCAGCTGGGATGCGAATAATTTTTTAAATTTGATACGCGTTGTCTCGTGAGTGCCTTTTAATGAGTTCGAAATTTTAAGTCTGCGACAGGCTATTTGCCTAGTCTTGACCTAAAATTTCTACACAACATTAAAATTCATCTCGCGATACTGCCGCTATTAAATTTGGTTTAAAATTTAAATATCGCTTAAAAGCCAAACAAAATAAAAAGGAGAAATGATGATACTAAAGGGTAAAAAAGGTCTAATCGTAGGCGTCGCTAATGCAAAATCGATAGCTTACGGCATCGCAAAAGCTTGTCACGATCAAGGTGCGCAGATGGCATTTACATACCTAAACGACGCTCTTAAAAAGCGCGTAGAGCCGATCGCTGAGGAGTTTGGTAGCAAATTTGTCTATGAGCTTGACGTAAATAACCAAGCTCACTTAGACGTCCTTGCTGATAGGATCAAAAAAGACCTTGGCGAGATCGACTTTGTCGTGCACGCTGTGGCTTACGCGCCAAAAGAGGCACTTGAGGGCGAGTTTGTAAATACCACAAAAGAGGCATTTGACATAGCGATGGGCACTAGCGTCTACTCGCTACTAAGCCTTACTCGCGCGGTCTTACCGGTGCTAAAAGAGGGCGGCTCGGTGCTAACTCTTACGTATCTTGGCGGACCAAAATTTGTGCCACACTACAACGTCATGGGCGTTGCCAAAGCAGCACTTGAAAGCTCAGTTCGCTACCTAGCACACGACCTTGGCGCTAAAAACATCCGCGTAAATGCGATCAGCGCAGGCCCAATTAAAACGCTTGCTGCAAGCGGAATAGGTGACTTTAGGATGATTTTGCGCTACAACGAAGTAAATAGCCCGCTAAAACGCAACGTCACCACTGAAGATGTCGGCAACAGCGCTATGTACCTGCTTAGCGACCTAGCTAGCGGCGTAACAGGCGAGGTTCATTACGTAGACTGCGGCTACAACATCATGGGCATGGGCGACGTGGCTACCGACGCCGAGGGCAACACTATCCTAGCTTGGGACGCAAAATAACATACTGATATAAATTTGGCGGGGCGACTCGCCAAATTCTTCTTTTAAATTTCACCAAATTTGATAAAAAGGACAGAAAGTGAGAGCTTTAGATGAGCTTATAGACACAAATGAGCCAGGCTGGGCGCTGATCGAAGAGTGGCTAAAGGAGGCTAAAAACGACTATGAAATTTTGCCTCGCGATGAGAGCAGGGCGCAAAGTGAGCTTTTAGGACTTCAAGTCACCACTCGCTCGCCGATGGGAGCGCTTGTTTATGGGTGCGGCGGCATAGTGATAGATGGCGGTTGGTTGCGCCTGCTTGGCTCAGGGTGCGAGCGGATGAAGCGCGGAATTTACAGCTTTAACCTTGGCAAAAGCTTTAGCGAAGTAGGGCAGATGCCTAGCTATTTGCTCGTGGCGGACGATATTTTGGGTGGATTTTTCGCGGTAAATGGCGGCGCCTTTGGTGGCAAAGCTGGTAACGTCTTTTACTACGCACCAGACAGCGGCGAATGGGAAGATACGCAGCTTGGCTACTCGCAGTTTTTATACTGGGCGTTAAGTGGCGATATATCTAAATTTTACGAGCTTTACCGCTGGGATGGCTGGCGCGAGGATGTGCGTAAATTTAGCCTTGATAAGGTGATGTTTGCGCTACCACCACTTCTTTGGCAAGACGCCGACGTAAAACTAAGGCTTAAAGATATGAAAAAAGATGGCGTTAATATAGGTGAATATTTTTCTTCTTTGTTTGAGGAGGAGAAATAGGATTGATTTTGTAAATTTCTGCTTTTGCAAATTTTAAAATCTTACTCGCTTACCTTAGCAACTTACCAAATTCAGGTCTTGTTATTACTTGCCACTGAATTTGGAAGCGTGATATGCTCGTTCATAAATTTTAAAATTTGCTCGAGTTTCTAACCGCATGCAGTGCAAAGCACTATTGCATGCACTTTGAACGTGCGAGAGGGTTTTTACTCGGGCTTCGTCCGTAGCCGCAAGCAGACGATGATATAAAGAGAGATAAGGGGACAGGCTTCGTGTCTGCCACTCAGTTGCGAGCCCGCGAAGCAAAATTTAAATCCTCTTGTCACCCTTTTTTAATAAAAAGAATTTACAAATTTAATGAAGCTATTTTACAAATTTTAAAACTTTCATTCACTCGCAAGAGTTGGCTACTAAAATTTGGCTTCGCTAACCGCTTAGCTCAAATTTTAGAGCCGAAATTACTCGTTCATGAAATTTTAAAATTTGTCTGACACTTGTCTGATTTGACAAAATAAATTTATAAATTTTAAAATCTTACTCACTCGCCTTAGCAGACTACTAAATTTAGGCTGCATTTCGTTTAGCACTAAATTTAGAGCCGTGATATGCCAGCTCTAATTTTAAAATTCGTTTGAATATTTTTGTAAAAAAATTAAATATTTGTAGTTCGTGGTCGCAAATTTTAAAATTTAAATTTCACTGAGCGGTAGGTCTGATCAAACCTAAATGTTAGTAGATTTTGCAGTATCCCAAAAAGTACCATGAAGGTGACAAAGCTGCTTCCGCCGTAGCTAAAAAACGGCAGTGGCACGCCCACAACCGGCGCAAAACCGATCGTCATCGAAACATTTACCCCCACATAAACAAAGATGAGCGTGGCTATACCAGTGGCGGTCACCTGCGTGAAATAATCATTTTTAAGCCCGTAGTTTAGGCTAAGTAAGTGCGTTATAAGCGCTCCATAAAGCCCCAGCAAAAGAAGCGCGCCGTAAAAGCCAAAACGCTCGATATTGTAGGCAAAGATGAAGTCACTTGTGGCGATTGGCAAAAATTTAAAGTGCGTTTGCGTCGCCTCGTCCTTTGGCTTGCCTTTTAGCCCGCCGCTACCTATGGCGATGATACTTTGTTTGACGTGATAGCTTGGCTCTTCGGCGATGAAGTCGTGGATCCTCTTTTTTTGATAATCATGCAAATTTTCATATAAAACTGGCGCCGAAAATCCTATGGCAAGGATGATGCAGATCCAAATTTTCTTATTTACGCCGATGACAAAAAGGATGGTGTAGCCAACTATCAAAAGTATGAGCGCGGTGCCAAGATCAGGCTCTTTAATGATGAGCGCAAATGGCAAAAGTATGTAAAAACTAAGCCTTAAAAAGTCTTTTAGCCCGTAACCATCGACCTCTGGCGGGCGCTGCTTAACTAGATAGGCTAGCATCAGCAAAAAGGCTGGCTTCATGAGCTCTGAGGGCTGAAGTGTGAAGTGAACGAAGGGAATTTCCAGCCAGCGCCTAGCTCCAAGCTTGCTAACGCCAAAGATATCAACGCTTAAAAGCAGCACGATGCAGACCCAGTAAAACATCGGGATGATCCAGTCGATGCGTCTAATGGGCAGTAAAAATGCGATGCAAAATGAGACAAATCCTATGCCAAAATACACAAGCTGTTTGTTTGCCAAAATGTCATTTGCTTCGGAGACTAGGATGTATGAGATGGCTATGATTGGGATGATCAAAAACGGCTGAATAAAATCAAAATGTGTTAAAATACGCCGATCTAGTTTTATCAAGAAGCAAACCTTAATTTTTGGGCTAGATTATATCACAAACAAGGCTTTGATTTTGGTTAAATTTAATGTTTTAAATAGCTCAAGACTCGACGTTGCAGTAGCACATGAGCTTCAAATTTCACGTAATCAAGCTTTAAATTTGATAAAAGACTCCCTTGTAAGCGTAAATTTAAAACCAGTCTCAAAACCAAGCTTTTTGTTAAATGAAAACGATGAAATTTGCGTAAATTTTGCCCCAAAAAAAGAGGTGCAAAACGAGTACGAAGTAAATTTTGATATCCCGATTATATATGAAGACGACGATCTCATAGTGCTAAACAAGCCCCCACAAATCGTCGTTCACCAAGCCCCAAGCGTCAAAGAGGCGACACTTGTTGAGTGGCTAAACAAAAAAGGCTTTATGCTTTCAAATTTAAACGGCGACGTAAGAGCTGGCATCGTCCACCGCCTAGATAAGGGCACGAGCGGCGCTATCGTCGTCGCTAAAAACAACTTCTCCCACGCAAAACTTAGCGAGCAACTAAGCGATAAGAGCATGGGACGAATTTATCTAGCGCTCACCGACTTGCCCCTAAAAGAGGACGTCGTCATCGACAAGCCAATCGGCAGAAATCCAAACAACCGCCTAAAAAAAGCGATCGTTGCGGACGCTAAATTTGCAAAAAGTGCCTTTGTAAATTTGCTAAGTGAAGGCGGAGTAAATTTGATAGCGGCAAAGCTTTTTACAGGTAGGACGCATCAGATAAGAGTGCATCTTGCTAGCATAAATCGCCACATTTTAGGTGATGATTTATACGGATTTAAGAGCCAAGGCGATAAAATAAGCAGGGTTATGCTTCACGCTTATATGCTCTATTTTATCCATCCGCGAACTGGCAAAAGGGTAGAATTTACCGCAAAAACGTATGATGACTTTAACCAAATAATTTACAAAAAAATTCCCAAGGAGATTTTTGATGAAAAAATTTGCCCTACGCATATTGACACCATTTTTAGTAGCTTTCTTAGCGGGATGCGGCTCTAGCGTACCGACTCAGCAAAGCACGTCACTGCCAACTATTACAAGCTTAAAAACTATTTCAGATATGACAGAAGTTGGCTTCGAGTGGAACCCAGTGAGCGACGAGAGCGTCGTTGGCTACTATCTTTACCGCTCAAATCCAAACGATGCAAACTCAAAAATGCAACTAGTTGCAAACATAAAAGACCGCTTTGCTACGCACTATGTGGATCGCGACCTAGCTCCAGAGACGACTTATTCATACCAAATGAGAACCTACTCAAGTAACGCCATCTCTCAACCAGGTGCGATCGCAACTGCGACAACTAAGCCACTACTTGACTCTGTGCCATTTGCGCAAGCTATCACTGGGCTTCCAGGCCGCGTAAAAGTGATCTGGAGACCACATCCTGATAGCACAGTAGCAAGCTACATCATTCAAAGAAGCGATGCAGGAGCTAATAAATTTAGCCAAGTAGCAGAGGTAAATGGCAGACTAAATGCCGAGTATATCGACACTGATGTAAAACCTGGCAGGTCTTATGAGTATAGGATCTTAGTTAAAACTTCTTCTGGCGTCATCTCAAAACCAAGCCAAAACATAAGCGCCACAACAAAGGAGTTACCCTAAATCAGTAACGAACGTCCAAGCAACCAAAAATGCTCCAAAAAAGATCATCTTAACGTGGGATTACGCGCCAGCTGAGGATTTTGCTTATTTTAAGGTTTATAGAACGACAAGTAAAATTTTACCTTACACATACCTAGCAAAAACGACTAGCAACACCTATGAGGACCTCATAAATACAAACGCAGCGACAAGGTATTATAGAGTCACAGCTGTCGATAAAGACGGTCTTGAGAGCTTAAAGCAAGAAGAGCCGATCGTTGGTAGCACACTTGGCGCACCAAAAACTCCAAGCATAAGCGCTAGCTACGATGGCAGCGGTGTAAATGTAAGCTGGAGCGCAGTTGATAGAGCTAGCTCATATACAGTTTATAGAAGCGGTGCTAGCGAGAAAGTCTTTAGCGGTATAAGTGATACTGGGCTTAGAGATGACAGCGTCCAAAAAGGAGCTAGCTACTCTTACAGCGTCGTAGCAGTCGATGAATACGGCATCGCCTCTGATAAGTCATCAAAAGCAGAAGTTAGCACAAAATAATGCCAAATTTCATCGCTTCGTCCTTAAAAGAGCTCTCGTTTCCATTTGGTAACGACAAGATCAAATTTCTTTGGCAGGCAAATGGCCGAAACGAGAGGCTCATCTACACAAAAAATGAAGATGAAGGCTTTTTTCTAGTCGTAAAGCCAGGCAAAAATGGCGTCGTCGTAAAGGGAGAAAAGCTTACAAAACCTGCTAAAGTCGGACTTTTGCAAGAGGCGCTGGAGCTTTTTAAAGAGCAAAATTGTAACGACATCATCAGTCAAGCATTTGCTGTAAAAAAGACAAATTTGACCAAAAAAGTGAGTGAAATTTTAAGTCTTGAAGAGTTTGTGCCAGCATTTTTCGAGCTAAAAGATAAATTTAAAGAGATTTTTATCGAGATTGGCTTTGGCTCTGGCAGGCACTTGCTCTATCAGGCTAAAAACAACCCAAATGCCCTAGTTATCGGCATAGAGGTCTATAAACCAAGCATCGAGCAAGTAGCAAAGCTAGCTAGGGCAAATGCCCTAGAAAATGTGCGTCTAATAAACACCGACGCAAGGCTCTTACTCTCACTTGTTGGATCAAATTTGGTTGATAGAGTATTTTTACACTTTCCAGTGCCGTGGGACAAGGCCGAGCATAGACGCGTGGTCTCATCGGCGTTTGCGCTTGAGTGTGAGAGGATACTAAAAGTTGGCGGTAAATTTGAGCTAAGGACTGATAGTAAGGAGTATTGCGACTTTAGTTTGAGTAAATTTTTAGAGCCCGCAAACTCAAAGATAGAGGCTTTTAAAAATAGAAATTTAGAAGTAACTAGCAAGTATGAAGACCGCTGGAGACGCCAAGATAAGGACATTTACGATGTCATTTATACTTGTGAGGTTGAAAGTGGCGAGAGCGTTTTGGCTGGAGATTTTAGCTTCAAAGAAAAGACAAGCGTAAAAAATATCATTAAAAATTTTAAAAATTTCATCATAAAAAAAGAGGATCACTTTTTACATTTTGAAGAAATTTATACTATAAACGAGGGTGAAATTTTGCTAAAAGTCGCCTTTGGAGCGTTTAACAAACCAGAGCAGTGTTTCATCAAAATAAGCGATGAAAAAAGCGAATATTTTATAAAAAAACCGATCTTAATACGTGAAAATTTAGCAGCACACGAGCTTTTGAAGGAGTATTTGGCTGATGCAAGAGATAATTAGCGCAAGAAATTTAAGCCTTGCTTATGAGCGCAATGAGGTTGTGATCAATAGCGTAAATTTAGACATCTACGCAAATGACTTTGTCTTTATCACAGGCAAGAGTGGAAGCGGAAAGAGCACGCTTTTAAAGTCATTTTACGGAGAAATTTCACCACTTGCTGGCGAGCTAAATGTCTGCATGACGCAAATGGACGATATCGATGACAAAAGACTTTGCGAGCTTAGGCAGCGAGTTGGCATTATATTTCAAAACTATCGCTTGATAAATGAGTGGAATGTCGAAAAAAACGTCATGCTGCCACTCATCATCAAAGGCGTCAATCAAAATGTGAGCAAAAAGCAGGTCGCTAAACTTTTAAAACATGTAAATATGCTTCACAAAGCCGATAAATACCCTCGCGAGCTAAGTGGCGGCGAACAGCAAAGAGTTGCCATGGCAAGAGCACTCGCGCACAATCCAAATTTGCTCTTATGTGACGAGCCAACGGGAAATTTAGACGAATACTCAAGCGACGTCATCTGGTCGCTTCTAAAATCAGCCAGAGAATTTCTAGGCACAAGCGTTGTCGTGGTGACGCATCACATCCCATCAACGCTTCGCATCCCATACCGCCACTTCGTCATAGAAAATGGAGGCGTGCATGAGATCGCTTAAAAACCACCTTGGATTTATCCTGCCGTTAATCGCGCTTTTATTTTCAGTGCAGTTTAGCCTCACAGCAGACAAGATCGTAAGAGAGTATGAGAGGCTTATGGGAAATGACTACAACATCGTGGTGGTCTCAAACAAAGAGCTAAGCGAGCCAGTGCTAAAGCCAGTAGTTGGCACGCTAGCAAGTGTAGAGCCACTAAGCCCACAAAAGATCATCGACCGCCTATCAAACGACATCTCGGCTAAAAATTTATCCATCCTTCAAAACGCCTTGCCTAAATTTTACTCGCTAAGACTAAGCGAATTTCCATCGCCAGAATATATGGAGGAGATAAAGCAAAAGCTTTTGAAATTTGATGGTATAAGCAAGGTCGAGACATTTTCAAAGACCCATGACAAGGTCTTTAAGATGCTAAATTTAGCCAAAAGTATATCTTATGCATTTATGGCGATACTTTGTGTCGTTGGGCTTATGCTTATGCTGAAACAGACTAAAATTTGGCTATTTGAGCATAGAGAGCGCATCGAGATCATGACGCTTTTTGGCGCGCCATTTTGGCTAAAATCAGCCATGCTCTATAAATCAGCCATGGTTGATAGCATAGTTGCGACCATTGTTGTTGGCGCATTTTTCTTTTTCTTGCCTAGCATTGAAATTTTTAGAGAAAATGCCGCAAGCATCGATGTAGTCTTGCCTAGCCTTGATCTTTCAAGAGATATTTTTATCCTATTTGGCGTGGCTGTGGTTTTAAGCATTTTTGCTGTTAGTTTAGTGATGAGTAAGGCTAGAAAAAGCACGATATGAAAAAAGGAATTTTTACACTTTTGCTAGCTTTTAGTCTAGCTTTTGCATCAAATACTAAAGAGAAGATAAAAGACTCCAAAAACTCGTTAAGATCGACGCAGGCCATGAGTGAGCAGCTTAGTAAAAAGCTCGATGACTTGGCTGGTGATATCGTAACTGGCGAGAAAAAACTGCGCGGCATAAGCGGCGATATCACAAATTTAAAAGGTCAAATTTCAGTTCTTGAGACAAATGCTTCAAAAGCGCTTCTTGAGCTTGATGATCTAACAAAGCAAAACAAAGAGCTAGAGCGCACCCAAAAAGAGCTAGAGCAAAATATGATAAGGATCATCGCAGAAGACCTCTCTTTTGATCTTATGATGTCTGCAAGCGAGGGCAAACAAAGCGAAGAGAGCATCATCTCGTCGCAAATTTTAACCAAGCTAAATGCCATAGCAAAAGAGGACTTTAAAAGGCTTAGTGAGAACTACGAAGATACGATAGAAAAGATAAAAAACAAATCAAGCAAGATAAACGAGATAAACTCAAGCATAAAAAACTATAGGCGCAAGCAAAATGATCTGCAAAGCTTAGAGAGCACGCAGAAAAATACAATAAACGGGCTAAAACGCGATAAAGAAATTTACAGCAAAAAGTTAGCCAAGCTTCAAGCTCAACAAGATGAGCTAAGAAAGACACTTGAGCAGCTTGCTATCATGCAAAAGCAAGAGGATGAAGCAGCCAGAGCTGCCAGAGAAAAGCAAGAAAGAGCAGCTAGCAAAGGTGGCAAAAAGGGCGAAAAGAGCCAGCCAATGGGTGGGGGCTATCAGACAAGCTCTGTTAAGAGATACTCAGGCACAAGGACGATCGCTCCGCTTGATAGCTACTCTGTAAAGCAAAAATTTGGCAATTACGTAGATCCGATATATAACATCAAAATTTTTAACGAGTCAGTCATACTTCGCTCAAGCACGCCAGATGCGAAGGTTAAAAGCGTTTTAAATGGTAAGGTTGTCTTTGCAAAAGCTACTCCGATGCTTGAAAATGTCGTTATCATCGAAAACGAAAACGGCATCCACACGATCTACGCCCACCTAAGCCAGATCGCGCCAACTGTAAAGGTCGGCTCAGTCGTGCAAAAAGGCTACGTCATAGGTAGGGTAAGGAACGATCTAACTTTTGAAGTAACGCAAAGAAACTACCATATCGACCCGCTTGAAATGATCTCAAAATAGTCACTTTGTAAGCGTTATTAGCTAAATTTAAAGCCTTTTTGGCTAAAATGCGTGAATTTCAAGGAGCATGACAATGAGTAAGAGAAAACGCGTATTGGTCAAATTTTCAGGCGAGGCCTTGGCTGGAGAAAATGGTTTTGGTATAGACACAGCTGTGCTTAAATTTATAGCAAGCGAGATAAAAGAGCTTATAGAAAATGATATCGAAGTTGGCATCGTAATTGGCGGTGGCAACATAGTGCGCGGTGTGAGCGCTGCAAAAGATGGTATCATCAAGCGAACAAGTGGCGATCATATGGGCATGCTAGCAACTGTCATCAACTCGATCGCGATGCGTGAAGCTTTGGAGAGAAGTGGGCTTGAAGTAAGAGTGCAAAGTGCGATCAAGATGGAAGCGATCTGTGAGACTTTCATCGTGGGACGTGCGCAGCGCCATTTAGAAAAGGGCAGAGTTGTTATCTTTGCTGCAGGCACTGGCAATCCATTCTTCACAACAGATACAGCAGCTACGCTAAGAGCTATCGAGATCGGCTCAGATATGATCATAAAAGCGACAAAAGTTGATGGCGTTTATGACAAAGATCCTAAAAAATTCAAAGATGCAAAACTTCTAAAATCACTAAACTACGAAAAGGCGATGAGCGATGACATCAAGGTTATGGACGACACTGCCATAGCTTTAGCAAAAGATAACGCACTGCCGATCTTAGTTTGTAATATGTTTAAGGCTGGAAATTTATTAAAAATAATAAATGAAGAAGAAGCAGCCCTATACTCAGTTGTAAAATAAATTTCAAAAAGGATAAAAATGAGAACAGAACAAATCACAGCAAGAGCACTAAAACAAGTAGGAGATGACAGATATAAGCTTTCACTTATCGTTGCAAAGCGTGCAGAAGCGCTAGCAAATGGCGCCATAGCTTTAGTTGATGCTGATACTTCAAAGATGAAATTTGCCGACATAGCACTACTTGAAGTGGCTGAGGGCAAAATAGGCTTAGAGGCAATAGTTGAAGGAAAATAGTCTTTTTTTAGAGCAGTTGATAGAGCAAATTTTAGCTTGCAAAAACGTTTCAGAAGCGATAAAACTGCTCTTTTCTCTTTGTGAGAGAAGTGAAATTTTAGACAAAGCGATAGATAGCTGCGTCACATCTCACGCTGGACAATACCGCAAAAGTGGCGAACCATACGCCATCCACCCCATCTTAGTAGCCTCTATCGTAGCAAATATGGGCGGCGATGAGAGCATGGTTATAGCTGCACTCCTTCATGACGTGGTCGAAGATACCGACGTAACGCTAGGTGAGCTTCAGGCTGAATTTGGCGATGAGGTGGCAAAGCTAGTTGAAGGGCTTACAAAGATAGTTGCCATTAGAGAAAACAAGCTCGCAAGCTCGGATAGCAACGAAAAACTGGCAAGCTCGGCGCTAACTTTTAGAAAGATGCTCTTAATCTCCATAGAAGACGTCAGAGTCCTTGTCGTAAAGCTTTGCGACAGACTTCACAACATGCTAACTCTTGAAGCGCTAAGGCCTGAAAAGCAAAAACGCATAGCCGAAGAGACGCTTATGGTCTATGCTCCGATTGCTCATAGGCTGGGAATTTCATCGATCAAAAACATGCTTGAAGATCTAAGCTTTAAGTATGCGATGCCAGAAGAATACGCAAAGATCGATAGCTACCTAAACAAAAACAAGCAGCAGCTTAGCCTAAAACTAAATGCTTTTCACGAAAAGGTAAGTCAAATTTTGCTTGAAAATGGCTTTATCGAGGGCACTTTTGAGATACAAAAACGCATAAAACACTACTACTCGATCTACCTAAAGATGCAAAGAAAGGGCATTTCTATCGAAGAGGTGCTTGACTTGCTTGCCATTAGGATCATCGTGCAAAAGCCGCTTGATTGCTACCTTGCACTTGGAAATTTACATATAAATTTTAATCCTCTCATCTCAAGATTTAAAGACTATATAGCGCTTCCAAAGCAAAATGGCTATCAAACGATACACACAACCATTTTTGATAACAAAAGCATATTTGAGGCGCAAGTTCGCACTTATGATATGCATAAAACCGCTGAATACGGCGTTGCCGCTCACTGGAAATATAAAAACGGCGAGGGCAGCCTCTTAAATCCAAAGCTTGACTGGCTAAATGACATCAGCATGCAAAATAGCGAGAATGAGAGCAATGTTGAAGAGCTCTATGAATACGCAAAAGATAGCCTTTATATCGAAGATATCGCAGTTTATTCTCCAAAGGGCGAGGTCTTTACTTTACCACGTGGTGCTACGGCGCTTGATTACGCTTATGAGATACACTCAGAGATCGGACTTTACGCAAAAGAAGCTTATATAAACCGCGTTAGGATGCCACTTTTAACAGAGCTAAAAAATGGCGACATCGTTAGGATAGTAACTGGCGAAGAGGCTAAATTTCGCTGTTCATGGATAAACAGCGTGCGAACAGGCAAGGCAAAGGCGACGATAAGGTCATTTTGTAAGCAAAAGATAAGAGATATAAACTACAAAATGGCGATCGATATCTTAAAATCAGTATTTAATGTCTCAAAAGATAGAATTTTAGAGTGGGTAGAGAGTGAAAATTTAGGCAAAAAGGTATTTCGTGCAGCAACTGATAGCGAGTATCTGCAAGAAGTGGCAAATATGCTTAAAAAATACATCAGAAAAGAGCGCCCATTTATGATCTCTTTGGGCGACAAATACCAGATCAAAAAGCAAAAATTTGAAAATATAGTGATCTACTCAAACCATAAAATTTCAAATGTCGAGTTTGATTATTGTTGCAATCCAAAAAGGGGCGATAGCATAGTTGGCTTTAAAAATGGCCACACCGTGACAGTGCATCACAAGCTTTGCGAGCGCGCTGGCAAGCTAATGGATAAAGGCGATGAGATCATCTTTGTCAAATGGACGAGAAATGCCCCACATAGGTATAAAATTTTATTAAATTTAGAAAACAGAAAAGGTGCGTTGGCTGAATTTTTAACATATCTTGCTAGACTTGATATAAATTTAGCTACAATCTCGCTAAACGAAGCAAATGATCTTAGCGGAGATACGTTTGAAATAAGCGTCGAAATAGCAGAAAACATCGATGCAAACGAGATCAAAGAGAAGATCAAAGATAGATATAAGATTATTGATTTTGTTTCGCAAAGCGACCCATATCATAATTAGGAGAGAAAAATGGTTCAAGATATAGACGATATTTTACAAGAGATAAACCGCGGCGTTGCCGAGATGATCGATGCTGAGAGAGTTGAAAATTTGGTTAAAAATTATTATGAAAAAGGCGAAAATTTCTACGTAAAAGCAGGCTTTGACCCAACCGCTCCAGACCTTCACCTAGGTCACACAGTCGTTTTAAACAAGATGGCTTTGCTTCAAAAACATGGCGCGATCGTGCAGTTTTTGATAGGCGATTTTACCGCTCAAATAGGCGATCCAACAGGCAAGTCAGCCACTAGAAAAAAGCTAGATCAAGAGACTGTTTTAAAAAATGCTAAAACTTACGAAGAGCAAGTTTTTAAAATTTTAGATCCTAAAAAAACTGTGATAATGTTTAACTCAAAATGGTCAAATGAGCTAGGAGCTGCTGGGATGATTGAGCTAACTAGCACATTTTCAGTAGCTAGGATGCTAGAGCGAGATGACTTTGAAAAGAGGATAAAAGCGGGCAATCCTATATCAATCTCTGAGTTTATGTATCCGCTTCTTCAAGGCTATGATAGCGTTGCTATGAAGTGTGACATCGAGATGGGTGGCACAGATCAGAAATTTAACCTTCTAATGGGCAGAACCTTACAGCGAACATATAATATCGGCAAAGAGCAAGCTGTCATCATGATGCCACTTCTTGAAGGGCTTGATGGCGTAAATAAGATGAGTAAAAGCCTTGGTAACTACATCGGCGTTACTGAAAATGCAAATGATATGTTTGCAAAAACGCTTAGCATAAGTGACGAGCTTATGTGGCGCTGGTACGAGCTACTAAGCACAAAAAATCTTGGCGAGATAGAAGAGCTGATGAATGACGTAAATAGTGGCAAATATCATCCAAAAAAGGCAAAAGAGGATCTTGCTTATGAGATAACAGCGAGATATCACGGCGAGGAGGCTGCTAAGGCTGCTATGGCTGAGTTTAACAGCGTGCACTCTCAAAATCAGCTCCCAACTGATATGAAAGAATTTAGCTTAAAAGCGCCGATTTGGATAGTTGAAGCCTTATCTCAGTGTGGGCTAAGCGAGTCAAACTCTCAAGCAAGGCGAGATATAAAAGCAAACGCAGTTAGCATCAATCAAGAAAAAATTAGTGATGAGCAGTTAAAATTAGGAGCAGGCGAGTATATCTTGCAGGTTGGAAAGCGTAAATTTGCGAAGATAAAGGTTGAATAAATGGAGTTAAAGCCGTTAAAAATAGGTAAATACGAGATAAAATACCCGATATTTCAAGGCGGTATGGGGCTTGGCATCAGCTGGGACAAACTAGCTGGCAATGTGAGCTTAGAAGGCGGTCTTGGCATAATTAGCTCAGTTGGCACAGGCTACTATGAAAACCGCAAATTTATAGATAAAGAGCTAAATGCAAAGCCTTTTGGAAGCGAAAATTTCTACTCTACAAGAGGTCTTCGAGCAGTCATAGAAAATGCACGTAAAATTTGTGGTGACTTGCCACTTGGCGTAAATATAATGTATGCTGCAAACGACTACGCAAGGGTGGTTAAAGACGCCTGCGAGGCTGGTATAAATATCATAGTCTCAGGTGCAGGTTTGCCTACAAATTTACCTGAATTTACACAAAATTTTAAAGAGATAGCACTTGTGCCGATCGTCTCAAGCGCAAAAGCACTAAAGATCATCTGTAAGCGCTGGCTTCAAAGATATGAGCGCTTGCCAGACGCTGTCGTGCTTGAAGGGCCACTAAGTGGTGGACATCAGGGCTTTACATACGAGCAGTGCCTTGATCCTGAGTTTTCGCTATTTAATCTCATCCCGCAAGTAAAAGCCGAGATCAAAGAGTGGGGCGACTTCCCTCTCATCGCAGCTGGTGGAATTTGGGATAAAAATGACATCGAAAAGGCGATATCACTTGGAGCAAATGGCGTTCAGATGGGCACACGCTTCATCGGCACTCACGAGTGCGACGCAGACATCGGCTTTAAAGAGGTCCTGCTAGCAGCTGAAGAAAAAGACATCGAGCTTATAAAGAGCCCAGTTGGCTACCCAGCTCGCGGGATAAGAACAAATTTGATAAATTTAGTCGATAAAAGAATGGGGCCAAAGATCCAGTGCATAAGCAACTGCGTAAGCCCTTGCCAAAGAGGAAAAGAGGCAAAGCAGGTGGGATACTGCATCGCGGATAGGCTATTTGACGCATATAGCGGCAAAAAAGAGAGCGGGCTTTTTTTCACGGGAGCAAACGGCTACAAACTAAAAGAGCTAATAAGCGTAAAAGAGCTAATGCATAAGCTGGTACATGGTGAATGAAACGGGTTTTAATATCTCTTTTTCTAACATTTAGTTTTCTTTTTGCAGCGACAAATTCGGAGACTTTTGCCAAATTTGATAGAAATTTTATGGCTCTAAATAGAAGCGCAAAGATCAAGCTTCATAATGATATAAAAAATATCTATGTTGATGCGATCATCAAAAATGATAAAAACACGAAAAAGCAGGCACTCACTAGACTTATAACCAGCTCAAAAGCGCTTGGTTTTGACTCAAGCGCATATATAAGAGATATAAATGCGATAAACGGCGTAAAAGGTGCCAGCGCGCAAGCGGTTTCGCCAGCTTTAACGCTACTAAGCGCTACAAAGGTAAATGATACCTTGGTGCTTAAATTTAACACGAAGCTAGATACCGCAAGGCTAAAAACATCGTTTGCCAAACAGCAAAATGCCTACAAAAATATCATGGACATCGATGGCAGGCTAAATGGCAACCCGCTAACTTATAAAAATTTCATCTCAGACTACATCCACATCTCTCAGTATGACAAAAATACCGTCAGGATCATCTTTTCTGACAAGGCGCAAAAGACGATAAAAGCAAATGCGACTGGCGATTTGCTAATAATAAGCGCTCAAAATTTCATCTCAAATGAAAATGTAAGAGCGCCACTTCATAAGCTTAAAAATAAAAATGAAAAGCCAGCACAAAGCGCCGTAGAGCCAAATTTAAAGTCTGAGCCAGCACAAAGTGAGCCAGTAGAAGAGCCTTTGCCTCCAGTTGCTGCGGGTAAATTTTCACGCAACAAAACGATCGTCATCGACCCAGGGCATGGCGGCACAGATCCTGGTGCGGTAAATGGCAGTTTAAAAGAAAAAACAGCCGTTTTAGGTGTAGCCAAAAAGCTTGGCGAGATACTAAAATCTCGTGGTTACAAGGTCTATTTCACCAGATCAACTGACGTTTTTATAAATTTAAGATCAAGAACGAAATTTGCAAATGACAAGATGGCTGACCTCTTTGTCTCTATCCACGCAAACGCCGCTCCAAACGCTGCTAAAGCAAAGAGCATGCACGGCATCGAGACATTTTTCTTATCGCCTGCAAGGAGCGAGCGCAGCAAAAACGCAGCCGCACTTGAAAACAAATCAGACATCGAAGAGATGAACTATTTTTCGCAGCAAACGTTTCTAAACGTGCTAAACCGCGAGAAGATCATCGCCTCAAACAAGCTTGGTATCGACATCCAAAAAGAAATTTTAGCAAGTGCTAGAAAGGTCTATGCAGCCAGCGACGGCAGCGTGCGAGAGGCGCCATTTTGGGTACTCGTGGGCGCTCTTATGCCGGCAGTTCTTGTCGAGATCGGCTACATCACGCATCCAGTCGAGGGCGAAAAACTCTTTGACGAGGCCTATCAAAAAGCCCTTGCAAACGGCATCGCAAACGGCATAGATGGATATTTCGCAAAAAATAGATGAAAAATGCAAATTTGAGCTTTAAAGGGCAAATTCCATTTAACGAAGAGTTTGGTGACATCTACTTTAACACCGAAAAACCCTGGCTTGAGAGCGAATTTGTCTTTGCGAGCGCACTTGATGAAATTTGGCAGAGCAAAGATAGCTTTATAGTCGCTGAGACTGGCTTTGGCGCCGGACTAAATTTCTTCACACTTTGTAAGAAATTTAAAAATAGCTCCAAAAAACTTCATTTCGTTAGCATCGAAAAAAGCCCTATCAAAAAAGAAGATCTTTTAAAAATTTATGAAAATTTAGGCATTTTTAAAGCCTACGCCAAAAAACTAGTTTCGCTCTATCCACCGCTAATTTCAGGCATACACCGCATAAATTTCGCGCCAAATATCACCCTTGATCTTTGCTACGGCGAGGCGGATCAAATTTTGCCTGAGCTTGATTTCGCCGCTGATATCTGGTTTTTAGACGGCTTTGCCCCAAGCAAAAATGGCTCGATCTGGAGCGAGGGCGTCTTTAAGCAGATCGCAAGGCTAAGCAGGGTTGGCACCATAGTTAGAACCTACTCGTGCGCAAAAATGGTAAAAGATGGGCTAAAAAATGCTGGCTTTTTACTGAGCCTAAAAGAGGGCTACGCTAGAAAACGCCAGATGAGTAGCGCCGTGCTAGAGAAAAAGGATGAAAATTTAAAGGACGCTTGGTTTGCGAGATGCGAGCCAGTTGCCAGCGTAAAAGGCAAAACAGCGCTTGTTATAGGAGCAGGAGTGGCTGGACTTGCCACCGCTGGAGAGCTAGCTAAAAATGGCTTTAAAGTGGTGATCGCTGAGGCAAAGAGTGAGGTCGCGACAAATGGCTCAGGCAACCACTGCGGCGCCTTGATGCCATTAGTTACGAAGCCTGGGGTAAATTTAGGCCGCATGCACATAAATGCGTTTTTGCAAGCAGTGAGATTTTACAAGGCAAATTTACCAAAAAGCCTCATCAAATTTAATGGCTGCATCGACTATGCATTTGATGACGAGCTCGTTAAAAGATACGCATCGTGGCAGGATCAAAGCGCGGAGGATATTTTTAAATTTGATGAGAGCTTAAAGCCATATCTTGGGATATTTATAAAAGAGGCGGCATACGCTAGGCCAAGAGAAATTTGTAAATTTCTATCAAGTAACTTTGAAATTTTATTTAACCACGAGTACGAGAGTAGGGCGCACCTGCAAAATGGCAAGATAAGCGTTAAATTTAAAAATAAAAAAAGCTTGGAGGCTGATATCTTAGTCTTTTGTACAGGTAGTAAAAGTAGCGAAATTTTTAAAGACTATGACATGCAAATAAGTAGCGTCCGCGGTCAAGTCACGCACCTAAAACCAGTGCTAAAAAATGAGCTGCCACTAAGCGCAAAAGGCTACATCTGCCCAGCCGTAAAAGGTGTGCAAGTCATCGGCGCAACCTACGCTAGAAATGAAATTTGCGACATGCCTAAAGATGAGGATAACGCTAAAAATTTAAGCGACGTGAGCGAGTTTTTTGACGCCACAAAAGCCACCATCATCGGCTCACGCGTGGGATATAGAAGTTATAGCGGAGATAGATTTCCGATAATCGGCGCTTTGCACGACGAGGAGTTTTACAAGCAAAACTACAAAGGGCTATTTTGGAGTAAAAATAAAGATAACAATCCAAAAGCAAGCTACGAAAAAAATCTCTTTGTAAATTTCGCTCACGGCTCAAGGGGCCTTGGTACGGCGATACTTGGAGCAAATTTGATAACCGATCTTGTGCTTGCCCGCCCACTTTGCATAGAAAGATCGCTATTTTACGAGCTACACCCTGCTAGATTTTTGATAAGAAAACTAAAAAAAGGACTAAAATAGTCAAATTCCTTAACATATGTTAAGAACTGTTATCAAAACTTGCATTATAATCCTTCGCAAAAAAGGATACAACTTGAGCAAAATTTATAATCTTGACAAAGACACAAAGATAGTTGAAAAAAGCGTCGTTAGTAAAAGGCTCTTTCAAAACAAAAACGCAAGTGTAGATATATACGCATTTGATGAGGGTGAGGAGCTTGATCACGAGATGCTTTTTATAGATAGCCTTGCCTTCGTCATAGACGGCGAAGCGCAGCTTGAATACGGCGAAAAGCAGATGAAGCTTGGACGCGATGAAGCCTGCCTTATCGAGGCAAAAACCTGGCGAAAGCTCAAATTTACAAAGAAGACAAAATATTTACTAATAGATTTTAAGGAGAATGTTATGATAGATCATTTAGACAAAGCGAGTGTCTTTAGCCTCGCAGATGCCGTTAGCTACGAGAGTGGCAAGATAGTTAGCAAGACGCTTGTCAAAAACGAAAATGGCTCGATGTCACTACTTAGTTTTGACAAAGACCAAGAGCTATCAACTCACGCTGCCCCTGGCGATGCGCTACTTATCGCGCTTGATGGAGAGCTTGATTTAAAGATAGCTGATGAGAGCTTTCACCTAGTAAAAGGCGATAGCATCGTGCTTCCAGGTAAGATCCCGCATGGCCTAAAAGTGAAAGACAAATTCAAAATGCTTCTAATCGTCACAAAAGACAAAATGTAAAAATAAGCCCTATCTTAGGGCTTTTCTCTTTTACAAATAACATTAAATTTACCCTTAATAACTCAAAAAGCAAAGTCATAATATAATCTCTTTAAAATTTAAAGAAGAGCTATGAAAAAAGAAAATTCCAAACTATTTTTACTACTATTTTTGGGCGCGCTTTCAGCTTTTGGACCATTTGTCACAGACCTTTACCTGCCAGCACTTCCAGCCATAACTGAGTGGTTTGGCACAAGCGTTTCAGCAACCCAGCTAACTCTTACAACCTCGATGGCAGGCCTTGCGATCGGTCAGTTAATAGTTGGTCCAATCAGCGATAAATTTGGGCGAAAAACACCACTTACCATCTCGCTCATAATCTACACGATAAGCACGATTTTTATATTTTTTGCGCAAAATATCCAGTTTTTTATCTTTATGCGCATCATCCAAGGGCTTGCAAGTGCGGGCAGTCTGGTTATCTCAAGAGCCGTTGTGAGCGACCTTTACAAGGGTCACGAGATGACTAAATTTTTTAGTCTTATGATGGTTGTAAATGGTCTTGCTCCGATATTTTCGCCCATAGGCGGTAGCTTGCTGCTTAAATTTACCGACTGGCGCGGCATCTTTATGGCGCTAACGATCATCGGCATTTTACTATTTATCGCAAATTTTTACTTCAAAGAGAGCCTAAGCCCCGCTAACCGCCTAAAAGTGCCTTTGCTTCAGACCTACAGCGTCTTTGGCAAAATTTTAAGAAAAAAGAAATTTATGCTATTTATTGCGATCCAGACATTTACGATGGCTGCGATGTTTGCCTATATCGCGGCATCTTCTTTTATCTTACAAGAGTTTTACCTGCTAAGCCCAGTAAGCTACAGCTTTTGCTTTGCGGCAAATGGTCTAGCCATCGTCATAGGTGCTAGGCTTGCAAGCTTGCTAAATGAACGAAAAGCACTAAAAACTGGGCTTTTTGGCACCTTGTTTGCTAGCATTTTTATAGCGTTTATGCTTTGCTTTAAATTTGAAGTGATCGGCGTTATCATCGCATTTTTCTTACTTTTGCTCTTTACTGGCTTTATCTTACCAACGGCCTCATCACTTGCGATGAACGAGGGCAGGGAGTACGCTGGCTCAGCCTCGGCAGTGCTTGGATTTTGCCCATTTTTCTTAGGCGGCGTCATCTCTCCACTAGTTGGTCTTGGTGACATTTTTTACTCGACGTCAATAGCCATTTTAGCTTGCAGCGTGCTTGCTTTTATCTCATTTTTAGGACTAAAAAGAGTTGCGTAAAATTTATCTTGTCTCAAACACAAAAACGACTGATGAGAGCGTTATAAATTTAAGCGTTAGTAAGATAGAGTTTTTGAAATTTGAGATAAATTTAAGCGAATATGACGCGCTTGTAGCAACCTCAAAAAATACCTTTAAAGCTTTAAAATTTAATGGCATTTCGCCTATAAATTTGCCAGTTTTTGCTATCGCAAATAGTTGCGCAACATCTGCAAGAGAGTTTGGTTTTAGTGAAATTTACACTGGGCAAAATGCTCATGGAGATGACTTTGCAAGAGAAAGTTTGCCACTTTTAAAGGGCAAAAAGGTTCTTTATCTAAAAGGCAAAGATAGCGCTTCAAATTTCTTAGAAATTTTGCAAGATGGCGGCGTAAATATAAAGGCGGTCATAGCTTATGAAAATGTCTTAAATCCTTGCAAAATGGAGCTAAAGCCACCAAAAAATAGCATTTTGATCTTCGCATCTCCGATAAATGTGAGAAATTTTCTAACTAATTTTGGCTGGGACGATAGCTATCAGACGATAAGCATCGGAAAGGTCACTGCAAAAGAGCTAAAATTTAGCACGCCACTTGTTAGTCAAAGTCAAGATATAAACGCTTGTATCGCACTTGCCAAAACATTACTTTAAGCAAAGAATTTATATAATTTTATTGCCTGAGTGAAGCGAGTCAGCATTTTACGGGGTCCAACACTTTTTTGTTAGCGAAAAGGTATGGGTGCCTTGCGATGTGGCTTCGTTTGAGCCTTAAACAGCGAGAAGTTGCAACCTTTTGGTATCCATCTATTTGCAAGATTGGCTTTGTTTATGGGCCACTCTTCTATGCGACGCCCACTTGGGTTTTTAAATTTACGGAGATAATATGAACATTCTCATAATAGGAAGTGGCGGCCGCGAATACGCCATTGCTCTAAAACTAAAAAGCGAAAAAAATATAAATTTATACTTTGCGCCCGGAAATGGTGCGACCTCACGCCTTGGTGAGAATTTAAACATAAAAGACTTTCATGAGCTAGCAAATTTTGCCAAAAAAAATAGTATCGATCTAACTATCGTGGGACCTGAAGCGCCTCTTAGTGAAGGCGTGGTGGATATCTTTAAAAAAGAGGGTTTGCTCATCTTTGGGCCAAGCAAAGCAGCTGCTAGACTTGAGGCTAGCAAGGCCTATATGAAGGACTTTTTAGCTAGAAATAATATAAAAACTGCAAAATATTTAAACACAGACGACAAAGAAAAAGCATTTAAATTTATTGATACCCTAAGCGCTCCGATGGTCGTAAAGGCTGATGGACTTTGCGCTGGAAAAGGCGTGATCATCGCAAATTCCAAAGAAGAAGCCAAAGAGGCAGTTAGCGACATGCTAAGTGGGGCTAGCTTTGGTGATGCTGGTAAATTTGTGGTGGTTGAAGAGTTTTTAGACGGCTTTGAGCTAAGCTTTTTTGCCATTTGTGACGGCGAAAATTTTGTAAGCTTGCCAGTGGCACAAGACCACAAACGCCTGCTTGACAACGACGAGGGTCCAAATACTGGCGGCATGGGCGCTTATGCTCCAAGTCCGCTTGCTTCAAAAGAGCTGATAAAAAGGGTTGAAGAAGAGGTGGTAAAACCTACATTAAAAGGGATGAAAAACGAGGGCAGTCCGTTTTGTGGAGTGCTTTTTGTGGGGCTGATGATCGTAAAAAATGAGCCTTATGTGCTTGAGTTTAACGTGAGATTTGGCGATCCTGAGTGCGAGGTCTTGATGCCATTAATCGACGGAAATTTGAGTGAAATTTTACTAAACGCTGCAAAAGGCGAGCTAAAGCCTATCAGCTTAAAAGATGAATTTGCTGTTGGCGTCGTGATGTCTAGCAAAAACTATCCGTATAAAAGCAGCCCAAAGGCTAAAATTTCAGTTTTAAATGATGTAAAAGACGCCCATATAGCTTACGCAGGTGTGAGCAAAGAAGGTGATGAAATTTACGCAGATGGGGGTAGAGTGCTAGTCTGCGTGGCGACTGCAAAGAGCATAAAAGAGGCACGTGATAAGGCCTATGAGCTTTGCGAAAATGTCAAATTTGACGGAGCACACTTTAGAAAAGATATCGCGTGGCAGGCTCTAAAATGAGTATGCAGATAGAAGAGAAGCTTCAAAACGAAGAAATTTCACTTGCTCCTTTTGCTAAGAGGATCATGGCGTTTTCTATCGATGAGATCATAGTTTCGTTTCTTTTTATGATCATCTATTGGGAGCCTCTTTCTACTAGTACTAACTATGATGACGCTAGAAATTTAGTATTAAATTTATTTTGGCAAGTGGTAGCTTTAAAAGTCATCTATCACACATTTTTTGTTTGGTATTATGGCGCAAGCCTCGGGCAGATGATAACAAAGACGATGTGTATAAATGTAGAAATTTTAGATAAGCCAAATTTAACTCAAAGTCTTGTTAGGGCGATATTTAGGATAGTTAGTGAAGCTTGTTTTTATCTTGGCTTTGCTTGGGCACTTTCAAACCCTGCAAGGCAGACGTGGCAAGACAAAATAGCAAAAACAGTGGTGATAAATGCGTAAAATTTTATTTTTAATTCCGGTTTGTGTTTTTAGTTTAAGTGCAGCAGTGCAAGATGTACAGCTATTGGCTGATGATGTGAAGCAAGATAAGGGCATCGTAACGGCAAACAAAAACGTCGTTGTATATTCGCAAGAGTATCTTGTGACGGCTGATTGTGCTGTTTATGATCAAAACAACTCAGTCATTGAGCTCTTTGGCAATGTCAATATGATGAAGGGCAAAGATGAGGTCTCTCGCTCAAACTACGCTAAGCTAAATTTAAAAAACAACAATGCTGCTTTTGAGTCACTCTTTATGATGAACAAAGACATGGAAGTGTGGATGAGAAGCGACGAGAGCAGCTCTGATAGCGAGTACTACAGAGTAAGAAAGGCGATGGTTTCAAGCTGCAACGTCCAAGATCCTGACTGGAGCATTACCTCAAGCTCAGCCATGCTAAATAAACAGAGCAAATTTTTGCACCTTTTTAACCCAGTCTTTCGCATTGCAAACGTGCCAGTCTTTTACCTGCCATACTTTGGCTTCTCAACTGATACTACAAGAAGGACAGGCCTTTTGCCACCAGAGCTTGGATATGGCAAGTCAGAGGGCTTTTACTACAAACAACCAGTCTATTTTGCACCTTATAATGAGTGGGATCTGGAGTTTGATCCGCAGATAAGGACAAACAGGGGCGCTGGAATTTACGGTGCTTTTAGATTTACTGATTCGCCTGATTCAAGAGGTGAGATCAGCTTTGGTTCATTTACTGATAAAAACAGCTACCGAGCCAAGCAAAAAAGTGAGACTTCAAACAGAGCTGAGCTAAAAAACAAAACTCACAAAGGTGTCGGGCTAAAATATGAAAGAGATAAACTCATAAAATATCTTAGCGAGGCTGATCTGCAAGAGGGCATGTGGATAGATGCAACCAAGCTAAATGATATAGACTATCTAAATTTAAAGGGCAGAGATGATGACTATGACTCGCTTGTCACCTCTAAATTTAACTACTTCATAGCAAATGACGATCACTACTTTGGCGCCTATGCGAAATACTACATAGATACCGAAAAGATCGGCTCAAAGAACGAAAACAAAGATACGCTTCAAGAGCTTCCATCGCTTCAGTATCATAAATTTACAGACGATATAGTCTTGCCAAATATCTTATATTCAATCGATCTTCAATCACACAGATATGATAGAAAGATAGGCGTTAGAGCAACTCAGTATGAATTTACTCTACCAGCTTCAGTTCATGTGCCACTGTTTGATGATAGCCTAACATTTTCATTTTATGAGTACCTTTACGCTTCAAGGATAAACTACGAAAACAAGATAAATTCATTTGATGACAAAAGAGAAGATAAACACGCAAATTTTGTAAATAACTATCATAAATTTGCCCTTCACACAGACCTTGCAAAGGCGTATGAGAGCTTTTATCACACTTTAAATTTTGGTGCTGAATATTTGCTACCTGGCTACAGAAAAGGAAATTTAGACGACGAGTTTATCTATGACAAAGATCTAAATGAGTATGAAAATTTCTTAGCTCAAGATCAGAGCAAAGAGGAAGTTTCTGGCTATTTGACGCAGTATTTCTTTAACGGCAGTGGCATAAAAGTCGTAAAACACAGCATCTCACAAGGTTACTACACAAAAGATGATGAGTATTCAAATTTAAAAAATGCCATCTATCTATATCCGTTTGAGAATTTTAGCCTTTATAACAAGCTAGAGTATTCACACAAAGATAGAGAGCTTAAAAAGGTTCAAAATGGACTTTACTATACGCATGATCTATTTTGGATAAATATGCTCCATACGATGAAAAAGAGCGACAGCAAGGCTAAAAATAGTGCAACAAAAGATAGCTACTTTACCAGCAGCGCTGGCGTGAAGCTCCCTCATCAATATAGCCTAATTGGCGGCTGGCAATACGACCTTGAGAGAAGCTACACAAAGAGCTGGAGAGTTGGCGTGCTTCATCAAAGAAAGTGCTGGAACTACGGGCTGATCTACCAACACGATGTCGAGCCGACAACAACGACAAATGGCTCAGCCTCAACTAAGAAAAGTGGCATCTACTTTACTATAAATTTCTATCCGATGGGCGGCTTGCACTATGACTTTTCACAAAGCAGCACTACTTCATCAAGTAGCAAATAAGATGGCTAGATAAATGGCAAGCGTTAAATTTAAAGATCAACTAGATGCAGCTAACAAGCTCATCGAGATCTTGCCAAAAAAAGAGCTAAATGACGCTAAGACGATAGTTCTTTGCATGTCGCTTGAGTCAGTTATCCTGACTGATGTGGTTTGCAGGGGGTTAAATTTAAGTTATGAGATGCTCTTTAGCGAGCCAATCCCTGCGCCAAATAACAGCGAATGCGACGTAGCGATAGTTAGCGAAACAGAAGATATCGTGCTAAACGATCCTCTCATAAAAGCTTTTAATATAAGCTATGACTACATCTACGGCGAAGCGCATAGAAAATATGAAGAGAAAATTTTAAAAAATGTCTATAAATACAGAAAAGGAAATTTGATAGGAGAGCTAAAGGGCAAGAATATTTTACTGATCGATGAGGGGTGTGAGACTGGCATGACGGCACTCATCTGCATAAAGACGCTGCTTGATGTGAAGGTAAAATCCATCTCATACGCAACGCCGATGATAGCCACTGATGTCTTTGCAAATTTAAATGATATGGTCGATGAAATTTACACGATAAACAAGATCGTTGATTTTATCGATGTGGATTCGTACTACGAGAAAAAGATCGAGGCTACGAGCGAGCGCATCATGTCGATATTAGAAGAGAGCCCTCACTATTTACCGTTACAAAAACAACAAGGAGATAAAAATAATGCAATATAGTATAGAAGTCAATAATCAGGTCGAAATTTTTGACCTTAATAAAGTAGCTAAACAAGCTAGTGGGGCAGTGCTTTTAAGGGTGAAAAACACCGTAGTTTTAGCAACTGTGGCAAGAGAAGATGTGCAAGTTGAAGAGGATTTTTTACCTCTAACCGTGCAATACATCGAAAAAGCTTACGCTGCTGGTAAAATCCCAGGTGGTTACGTCAAGCGCGAGACCAAGCCAGGCGACTTTGAGACGCTAACAGCTCGCATCATAGATAGATCACTTCGCCCACTTTTTCCAAAAGGCTACGCATACCCAACACAGATCGTTGTCATGGTACTTTCAGCTGATCCTGAGGTTGATTTGCAAGTTGTGAGCCTAAATGCGGCTTCAGTTGCACTATATCTTAGCGACATCCCTGTAAATCGCCCAGTTTGTGGTGTAAGAGTTGGATATATAGATGATAAATTTGTTATCAATCCAAGCAACTCTGAGCTAAAACAAAGCGCGATCGACCTATATGTTGCTGGCACAAAAGATGAGCTTTTGATGATCGAGATGAGAAGCTTGCCTCAGCAAACTACGCAGCTCATACCGATGGTAGCGATCGAGCCGATGATAGATCCTAGCCTAAGCGATAGCATGGCGCAAAAGCAAGTGATGAATGAATTTAGTGAAGATAAGATGGTTGAGGCGATCGACTTTGCTGGCAAGGCTATACTAAGAGCTAGCAGCGCTTATGAAGAGGCGTTTAAAGAGCATAAAAAAGAAGACGCCACACTTGAGCTAAAACCAGAGATAGAAAACGAAAATATCGCTATTTACATCGATAAATTTTATAAAGCAGAGGTTAAAAACGCGATCAATCAAATGGCAAAGAGCGAGCGTGCAAGCGAGCTTGGCAAGATCGCTAAACAAATTTCAAGCGATGAGGTAGCTCAAAAAGAGGGCTGGGACGAGGCTGTCATCTCAAATGTCCTTGGCAAATATAAAAAGAAAATAGTAAGAGAGCAGATCATAAACGAGGGCGTTAGAGCCGACGGACGCGGGCTTGAAGAGGTTAGACCTATTAGCATCGAGACAAATGTCCTTCCAAACGCTCACGGCTCATGCCTCTTCACAAGAGGTCAGACTCAGGCGCTAGTTGTCGCCACTCTTGGCACAGATAGCGATGCTCAGATGTATGACATCCTTACTGAAAAAGCTCCTTTGGTTGAGAAATTTATGTTTAACTACAACTTCCCAGGCTTTAGCGTAGGCGAAGCAAGCCCGCTTAAAGCTCCAGGCAGACGTGAGCTTGGACATGGAAATTTAGCCAAACGTGCCCTTGCACCAAGCATCGATCTAGCATCTCCATATACGATAAGGGTTGTTTCAGAAATTTTAGAGAGCAACGGCTCAAGCTCGATGGCTAGCGTTTGCGGTGGTTCGCTCGCACTTAGAGCTGCTGGGGTCAATACCCAAAAACTTGTCGCTGGTGTTGCTATGGGTCTTATATTTGAAGGCGATAAGCACGCAGTTTTAACTGACATCATGGGACTTGAAGACCACGACGGCGATATGGACTTTAAAGTTGCTGGCACAAGTGATGGCATCACAGCGCTTCAGATGGATATCAAGCTTGGAGGCATCAGCCTAGAGGTGCTAAAAGAGGCACTTTATCAAGCAAAACGCGGCAGAGAGCATATCCTTGCTCTAATGACACAGGCTGATAAAAATATAGAGATAAACGAAGATGTGCTTCCAAAACTCGAGCTATTTAGCGTTGATCCAAGCAAGATCGTGGATATCATCGGTCAAGCTGGCAAGACCATAAAAGAGATCATCGAGAAATTTGAAGTTTCAATCGACCTTGATAGAGAAAAAGGCGAGGTTAAAATCGCAGGTGGTGCCAAGAAAAATGTCGATGCGGCAAAAGACTACATCATCTCGATCACTTCAAAAGAGAACTCTCGCTCATTTAGCAAAAAGCCATTTAAACACGACAAAGACCGCGTAAAACCGACATTTAACATAGGCGATGAATTTACAGGAAGCGTAAAAAGCGTGGTTGATTTTGGAGTATTTATCGAGCTAAAAGACGGAGTTGATGGTCTGCTTCACATCTCAAAGATAAAGAGCCCATTAAACGTAGGCGATCAGGTAAAAGTGTGTGTGAGTGAGCAAAAAGGAAATAAAATTTCGCTCTCTTTGGTTGAATAAATTTTTAAAGGATAGATGATGAAATACAAAAAGTTGCTTTTTCCAATAGGAGCAGGGGACGATATCGAGCCAAGAATTTACGGTGCTTTAAAAGTTGCACAATGGTTTAAAGCTCACATGGAGATCCTCACTTGCCAACTAGATCCAAGCGTGGTTTATAATATGAAAATGACGCTTCGTGGTGGAGTGCTTTTTGAGGAATTCTTAAAATCAGCCAAGTCAGAGCTTGCGGTTGAACACGAAGAGAATGAAAAGCTTTTTAATAAAATTTGCGCAGAGCTAGGCATAAAGGTGAGCGACGAGGTCATCGAAGATGTCTGCACTGCAAATTTCACGATCCATAATGGAAAAAGAAGCGCCATAGTTGAGCAAGAGAGTAAATTTTGCGATCTAGTCGTAGCTGCAGTGCCACTTGATGGCAAGATCACTGGCACATTTGAGTCAGCTGTTTTAAAAAGCGGCAAAAATGCGATCGTTATACCTAGAAAGATGCGTGAATTTAAGGCTGATAATATCCTTGTGAGCTGGACAGGAACTACTCAAAGCTCAAGAGCCCTAACTGGCGCGATCGATCTTTTAAAGAGTGCCAAAAAGGTTCAGTGCATCACTTCAAAAGCAAGCCTTGGCGATAACGCTGAGCTAAATCTTAAAAAGCTTGAAGAGTACTTTAAGGTTCATAATATCAGTGCTAGTTTTGAAGTTATAGCAACTACAACGATACCTGGCGAGGCACTTTTAAAGGCTGCAAATGATAGAAATGCAGACCTTATCGTAGCTAGCAGATACGGTGAGAACGGACTAATGGAGATGGTTCTTGGTGGAACATCAAGATTTTTCTTAGAACATACAAATATCCCAGTTTATCTATAATGGATTGCGGCTTGGTCCGCGATCTAATTTATTATTTTGCAAATTTTAAAACTTTACTCACTTGCCTTAGCAACTTACTAAATTTAGCCCTCGTAAAACTCGCCACTAAATTTAGAAGCGTGATATGATTGTTCTTAAATTTTTAAAATTTGCCTACACCTGCCTGACGATAAAACGCATGCGGTGCAAAGCGCTATCGCATGCACATCTAACGTGCGAGGGGTTTGGGGGATTTAAAAAGGGGGATAAGGGGACGTCTTTACTTTCGATTTCGTCTCGTAACTGCGAGCAGACCGTAACTCGAGTCCCCTTGTCTCCCTTTTGAATAAAAAGAAATTTACAAATTTAATCAAGCTATCTTTTAAATTTTTAAAACTTTCATTCACTCGCAAGAATTGACTACAAAAATTTGGCTTCGCTTACCGCTTAACTCAAATTTTAGAGCTGAAATTACTAGTTCATGAAATTTTAAAATTTGCTCGAGTTTTTAACTGTATGCGATTGTGCTAGCGCAGCGCATGCCGTTTAAAATTTTATCGAGGTTAAATTTGACAATGTGATATGCCAGTTCTAGTTTTTAAATTCCTCAAACGCTAAATAGCGCAGCGTGACAACTTAACCAAGCGCTTTGCTCTTGTCGCAGGCTTAAAAAATCTCTAAATTTTAAAGCTATCATTAAGCTTTCATCAAGCGCCTTATTAGCCAAAATTTTGTAAAATCCGCTCATTAAAAAGGATAAAAAATGAGTGAAAATTCTGGCTTTACACACCTACATTTACACACCGAATACTCCCTACTAGATGGAGCTAACAAGATAGAAGAGCTAGCTCATACGCTCCATGACAGAGGCGATACGGCAGCAGCGATCACGGATCACGGCAACATGTTTGGCGCGATTGATTTTTACAAAAAGATGAAAAAAAATGGGATAAAACCGCTAATTGGCATCGAGGCATATGTGCATAACGGCGAGCAGCTCGATGATAAGAGCACCAAGCAGCGCTTTCACCTCATACTAATCGCCAAAAACGAGACTGGCTATAAAAATTTGATGTATCTTAGCTCCATGAGCTATATCGAGGGCTTTTACTACTATCCTCGTATCAATAAAAAAATCTTAAAAGAGCACAGCGAGGGCCTAGTTTGCAGCTCTGCTTGTTTGCAGGGCGAGGTGAGCTGGCATCTAAATTTAAGCGAGCGCAACGTTAAATTTGGCGCTAAAGGCTACGAGCGGGCAAAAGAGGTCGCGCTTGAGTATAAAGAAATTTTTGGAGATGACTTTTACCTTGAGATCATGCGCCACGGCATCGGCGATCAAAGGCGCATAGACGATGACATCTTGCGTATCGCAAAAGAGACTGGCATCAAGGTCATCGCCACAAATGACACCCACTACACTTTTAAAGAAAGAGCCGCTGCGCACGAGGTTTTCATGTGCATCGCGATGAACAAAACCTTAGACGATCCAAACCGACTTCGCCACAGCGTCCATGAGTTTTTTGTTAAAAGCAAAGAGCAGATGAATGAGCTATTTTTAGACATCCCTGAAGCGATAGAAAATACCCAAGAGATCGTGGATAAGTGCAACCTTGAGATCAAGCTTGGCAACCCAACTCCGCCAAATTTTAAATTTACTCTTGAGTGCGCCAAGGAGAGAAATTTGACCCTCCCAGAGCCAGAAAACAGATATAGCTTTAAAAATGACGCTGTTTTTTTCGAGCATGAGTGCAGAAAGGGTCTTGAAGAGAGGCTGAAATTTGTCCCTGAAAATTTACACGAAGAGTATAGAAAGCGCCTTGAGATAGAGATCGGCATCATCAATAAGATGAATTTCCCAGGATATATGATGATCGTTTGGGACTTCATCAACGAAGCCAAGCGTAGAGGCGTGCCAGTTGGCCCAGGACGTGGCTCTGCGGCTGGTAGCTTGGTCGCTTACTCGCTAAAGATCACCGACCTTGACCCTATCCCATACAACCTGCTTTTTGAGAGATTTCTAAACCCAGAGCGCGTTAGCATGCCAGATATCGACGTGGATTTTTGTCAAAGCAGACGTGGCGAGATCATCGACTACGTCACGCAAAAATACGGCAAATTTAACGTTGCTGGCGTTATTACATTTGGTAAATTGCTCGCAAAAGGTGTCATTAGAGATGTCGCTAGAGTCTGCGACATGCCTTATGCGGAGGCTGATGCGATGGCAAAGCTTATCCCTGATGAGCTTAACATCACGCTAAAAGACGCCTACGAGAAAGAGCCAAAGATAGCTGAGCTAATAAGCCAAAATCCAAAGGCGGCTAAAATTTGGAAATTTGCCCTTGATCTTGAGGGACTAAATAGAAACGCCGGCCAGCACGCAGCAGGTGTCGTCATCTCAAACGAAGAGCTTTGGAACAAAACCCCGCTATTTCGCCAGCCAAACAGCCCAGAAGATCGCTTTGTGACGCAGTATAGTCTAAAATACCTTGAAGACGTTGATTTAATAAAATTTGACTTTCTTGGTCTTAAGACGCTAACGGTTATCGACAATGCGATCAAGCTCGTTAAACAGCGCACTGGCAAGGACATCATCTGGGAGCAGGTCGATAAAAACGACTCTGGCGTTTATAAAATGATACAAAGTGGCCAAGCCATCGGCATCTTTCAGATAGAGGGCGAGGGCATGAGAAAGCTAGGAACTAGCCTGCGCCCAGACTGCTTTGAGGATATCGTCGCGATGCTAGCACTCTACCGCCCAGGACCGATGGAGAGTGGCATGCTTGATGACTTCGTCAAAAGAAAACATGGCGAGGCGGAGATAACATACGCATTTAAGGAGCTTGAGCCGATCCTTGCGCCAACATACGGCGTCATCGTCTATCAAGAGCAAGTCATGCAGATCGTGCAAGCCATAGGCGGCTTTAGTCTTGGTGGGGCGGATCTTGTGCGCCGTGCGATGGGTAAAAAGATCAAAGAGGAGATGGATAGGCTAAAGGGCGAGTTTGTAAAAGGCGCTGAGGCAAAGGGACTAAATGGCCAAAAAGCGGATGATCTTTTCGAGCTGATCGTTAAATTTGCAGGATATGGTTTTAACAAGTCTCACTCTGCAGCCTACGCTTATGTCACATTTCAGACAGCTTACTTGAAGGCTTACTATCCAGCTGAATTTATGGCGGCACTTCTAACAAGCGAGGAGAGCAACGTCGATAAGATCGTTCGCTACATCGATGAGATAAAGCGCATAAACATCGATACTTTGCCACCATCTATCAACAAATCAACCAAAGAATTTAGCGTCGTTAAAAATGAGGGTCACGATGGCATTATTTTTGGTCTTGGAGCGATTAAAGGCGTTGGTGGAGCAGCTATTGAGAACATCATCGCTGAGCGTGATGCAAAGGGCGAGTTTAAGAGCATGGACGACTTCGTCTCAAGGATCGATCCATTTAAGGTCAATAAAAAGGTCTTTGAAAGCCTTATAAAAGCTGGCTGCTTCGATGAGTTTGGCTTTAGTCGCAAGATGCTTTTACAAAATGTAGAAAATATCGTAGAAGCTTGCAAAAATGCAGCTCAGATACGTAAAAATGCGGCCGAGAGCCTCTTTGGCGAAGATGATAGCATGAATGATGTGAAGATAAATTTCGTCACTATAGATGATGAATTTGACATCAAGCAGATCTTGAAATTTGAGCAAGAGAGCGTTGGCATCTACCTCTCAGGTCACCCGCTTGATGACTATAAGGACGAGATAAATAAGATCAAATACACGCTAAGCTCAGAGTTTGAGACCTTGCCACAAAGTGCTGAAATTTTGGTGGTTGGCAAGATCGAGGACTTTAGCACAAGGATCACAAAAAGTGGCAAAAAAATGGGCACTATAAATGTGCTGGACTTTCACGGCAACATCGAGATCGCCGTCTTTGAAAGGGAGCTTGGCAACATCGAAGATATCGTAAAAGACGAGGCAAAACGCGATCTGCCTTATGCTTTTAGGATAAATATCTCGCGCGACGATCAGTTTGTAAGGACAAATTTAAATGAGGTTTATAGTCTAGAAGATGCGCAAAATTTAGACTTTAAGACTAGAAAGCTAAAGCAAAACTCTAAATTTAGTAAAAATGAAGAGGCGAGCGCCTCTCAAAAAGTAAGAGAGTACGCCGAGTTAGAGGTGCTTTTAAGCCTTAGCGAGCTTAGCAGGCAAAAGCTGGAGCAAATTTACTCGCTAGTTTTTAGCAAAAATGCTCCAAATAATCAAAAACGGCTAATTTTGAAGATAAAAAATGAAGCAACTGGCGAAATTTTCATCTATAAGACTGAGTTTATCATAAGTGACGATGTAGGCGAAGAGATAGAAAAGCTCGCTGCTTCGGCGTAAATTTAAGGATAAGAAATGTTTGATATTTTTAGAAAAAAGAGCCATTTTTTAGATGAGCTTGGCATAGATAAAAGTAACTGGAGTGAGCTTTTTAGCGCATGTCTTGGCAGAGCGATGCTGCTTCAAAAGAGATTATTTAAGCAAGTGGTTGAGGCTAGCAAGTGGCAGGCTGACTTTGAAAGTGGCAAAATTTGCTTTGACAAACAGGAGTTTGATATGCAGTTTATCGGCTCTGAGAGCTTTTCGTCAAATACTTGGCTTTGGGGCTATGAAAATGTAAATGGCTTTGATGAGCGCTTGCTTAGCCTTGCAAATAGGGCGCGTGAGTTTGGCGAGAAATTTGGGCTTGAAGCGTTTAGCACGGCGCGGTTTGAGCTGGACGAAAATGTAAATGGTCATACGCTTAGCTTGGTTGCTTGCGTGGCGCTTGATGAGGAGCTAAGCTACTACAAAATTAATTACGACGGAGGTGCTGCGTACGTGGCATTTAGGGCGGAGGCCATCTTTAAAGAGCCAGTTTTAGCAAATGAAGTAATAAGCGTAGTAAATGAGTGCTTAAGCGCCTATGAACTGGATCACAAGCTTTTTATAAAAGGACTTTTGTTGGGCAGCGAGATAAAATTTAGTGAAAACAAAGATGAAATAGTAGCTAAGTTTAAAGATGAACTTAGCTTCAAATTTGATAATCTTAATAGGCTCATAAATATTTCAGGTGCGATTTAGCAATAGTTCAGCTATATTTTTAAGCTTAAATTCATGCAAAAGGTTTGAAATTTTATCTGCTGAGTTTAAATTTAGCCCAAGATCACTTGCTAACATTTTGTAATAAATTTGAGGATTTTGGCTTAGATCAATAGGTGGTGATTTCGAGCTTTTAGAAAGCTTTTTAGCTCCGTCTAAAAGTAGCTTGTGGTGGATAAATTTAGCATTTAAAAAGCTAAAATTTAGCCTTTTTGCAAGGTATCTTTGAGCTAGCGTGCAAGGCAGCAAGTCCTCGCCTCTAACGACCAAATTTACCCCCATATCCTCATCGTCAATGACGCTTGCGAAGTTGTAAGCTGGAGTAAAATCCTTTTTATAAATTACAAAATCGCCCATCTGCGCTGCCACTTGCCTGCCAAGCTCGTCGTTTTCATCCACGCTTAGTCTGATAGCGGTTTTATCTTTTATAAATTTTAACTTTTTGTCTTTGCAAATTTTAGTGTAAATGCTGTTTTCATAGGCATCTTTGGTAGCTCTTGTGCACTCACAAATGTAAATTTCATCTAGCTTTTCAAGTGCGTTTTCATATCTTTTAGCTCTTTTTTTAAAGCTAAAATTACGCTCAAAGTCGCTAACGCTTGTGGCACCTTTGTCGTAACAAAGCCCCAGAAATTCTAAAACGTCAAAGATATTTTGAACAAATTCGCGCCGGTATCTGCCAAGGTCATAATCATCGATCCTTAAGTATAAAACGCCACCCAGTGAGCGCGTCAAAAGGTAAGTCAAGATGAAGTTGTAGGCGTTGCCAGCGTGCAGGTAGCCGCTTGGCGTCGGAGCTATGCGAGAGACTATGCCACCAGATGGTGGCAAATAGTCATTAATCCCTTGGTCTAGCCTCATTTACTCTTAAAGTGCGTCCGCCAAGTTCTTTTTCATTTAGTGCGTCGATCGCCTTTTGGCCCTCGTTCGCGTCGTCCATTTCAACAAATCCAAAGCCCTTTGAGCGGTCTGTTTCTCTATCTTTTACGATCTTTGCGCGCCTTACTTCACCAAATTGTGCAAAAGCTTCCTTCAACTCTGCCTCTGTCGTTCTATACGACAAATTTCCTACATAAATGTTCACAGGATTATTCCTTAAAAAAATTATCGATCTGATCGATTAGAGAAATAATAGCTTATTTCCGTCAAAAAGATGTAAAAATCAAAAAAAATATTACAAATTTTTAAAAAATATCCTTAAATGCAACAAATCGCAATAGCAAGGCATTATAATATCTATCACTAAACAAAATTTATCCTTAAGTTTAAGTGGAATAATTAAATAAAAAATTACAATTTTTTTATAAACTATTTATAAAGTAAATCATTTTTTACTTTATGGTAAGCCTCTTCGCCAAGCAAATTTTTCACTATAAAAAGCGCAAATTCCATAGAAAAAGCAGGTCCCTTGCCAGTGATGATGTTTTGATCTTTTAGCACGTTTTTATCGCTCACGTAGCCTTTTTTGTCGCTTCTTACATTTTCTTCAAATCCAGGATAGCAAACAAAATACTCTTTAAGCACACGAGCTCGCTCAAGCACCATAGGAGCGGCACAAATGGCACAAATTAGCTTACCCTCTTTATCAAATTTTTGCAAAATTTCTCTTAGTTTGGCGTCATTTGCGAGATTTTCTGCGCCAGGCAGACCTCCTGGAAGCACGATCGCATCATAGCCTAGCTCCTCCACCTCACGAAGCGTGACATCAGCTTTTACACTTATGTTGTGAGCACCTCTGATCTGCGCGTCCTTCAAGCTAGCGATAGATGCTATCGCGCCTGCTCTGCGTAAAACATCGACGGAGGTTAGCGCCTCGATCTCCTCAAAACCATCAGCTAGGATTACGGCTACCTTTTTCATAAAATCGTCCTTTCTCATGTTATCTGTTCGTTAGGATAAATTTTATATAATCAAAGCTTATTTCACAAGAAAGGACAGAGCATGCAAGTAAAAATTATTTACTGCAACTCTTGAAACTATCGTCCGGTAGCTTCTCGTGTAGAAGATGAAATAAAAGCGAACTTTAGTGATGCAAGAGTCGAGTTGGTTGTAGGAGATGGTGGAAATTTCATCGTCGAGGTTGATGGAAACGTTATCTTTTCTAAAAAGGATCGCATCGGAAACGATGAGTCAAGGTTCCCACACGGCGAAGAGATCACAACTCTTATAAACAAATATCTCAAAGAAAAGTCGGCTTAATGCTAACTAGCGGGGCAGGCAACTGCCTCGTTTTATTTTTTGCCTAAATTCCACTCTCTTTTCTTAGTAAATTTATCTCATCTATCACTATTTGCGGCTTGAGATCTTTCATGCAAGCGTGCGTTTTTAGTGGGCAAACTCGCTTCATACAGGGCATGCAAGCTAAATTTAGATGCACTATCTTTGCAAATTTATTGCCCCATGGAGAGGTCTCGCTAAATTTTGTCGGTCCAAAAAGAGCGATCGTTGGCACATGAAAGGCGGCAGCTACGTGCATAGGACCGCTATCGTTTGTGACGAAAATGCCATTTTGTCTAAGCCCAGCTATGCGCTCACAAAGCTCTTTGACACTGGTTTTGCCAGCTAAATTTTGGCAGGCTACGCCATTTTCTTTTAAAATTTGCTCTATTTTCTCGCAAATTTCTTGCTCGCCTTTGCCACCAAAGATAACGATCTCAAACTCATCTTTAAAATTTAGCGCCACTTGTGCAAAATACTCTGGATACCATCTTTTCGCACTTCCGTAGCTCGCACCTGGATTTAGTGCTAGTGTTTTTTTAGCTGAAATTTGAGGTGTAAAATGTAACTTTAGCTGAGTGGAAATTTCGCCCAAGCCAAGGGTATTTTTTACAAAATTTGCATATTTTAGCACCTGATGAAGGACGGTTTTACTCTTTTTAAATATGGCTTTTTTCTTAGCGTTTATAAAAAATAGCAAAAATTTACTAGCAAACGAGCTTCTAAAGCTAAGCGCTAAATCAAATTTGCCAAGATTTTTTGCACTTTTAGCAAGAGATAAAAATCTAAATTTAGCCTTTTTGCTCTCATCAACGACCACTTTTTCGCAGTTTGGATGGTTTTTGTAAAGCTCGCAGGCTACAAATGAGCCAAAAAAAACGATTTGTAAATTCTTCTCATTTTGCACTAAATTTTCGATCGCAGCGCTTGCCATTACGCTATCACCTAGCCAGGTTGGAAGCTCGATAAAAACTCTCATTTTAAAAGACTTTTTATCACTTTAAGAGTGAGCTCGGCGTTTTTTTCGATGCTAAAATTTAGCGAAAGCTGGTAGGCCTTCTCTTGCAGGCTCGCTAAAAGCTGGTGGTTTGCGAGAATTTCATCTATAAACTCCAGCGCGCTCTCGTCGTTTGGATTTTGAAGCACAAATTTATCTTCAAGTATCTCGCCGGCGCCATTTTGAGCCGTCGTAAAGACCACGTTTTTAAAGCTAAGTGCCTCTAGCACGACATTTGAAAATGGTTCATAGTGCGTTGGAAAGATAAAAATATCACTCGCCTCATAAAATTTCGCCGTGCTCTTTTGCTCGCCGACAAAGTAGGCGTTTAACCCAAGTTTTTTAGCTAGGCGTTTGTAGCTTGAGATGTTTTTGTCTTTGCCCACAATGAGCGTATTTACGGGCGTTTTTAGCTTTGAAGCAAGGAGTAAAAACTCTTTTAGCCCCTTTCTTTTAAAGCCATTTCCCACAAAAAGCAGGGTCGCAAGCTCAAATTTAAGTCCGAATTCCTCACAAAGTGCGAGCTTTGCCTCGGCTTTTTGTACCCTTTGGGGTAAATTTACGCCGTTATAAATGGTCGTGATCTTTTCAGGCTCTATGCCGTAAGTCGCGATGATCTGCTCTTTAATGAAATTTGAGTTTGTGATGATCTTTTGGGAGTTTTTAAAGCATTTTTTCTCTAAGTATGGATATACGAAATTTAGAGGATTTAGCCACCAAAAGCTCTTTGTCGCCCTATAAACCTTGTGCACGCCGTCTCCAGCCCTGTAGATATCGGCGCAGCTTACACGCTCTAGGCTAAAGTAAAACTCATCTTCTTTTTTTTGGCGTTTTACTTGGCGGTTAAAATGTAGAGCCTTTTTCCAAGAGGAGACGCCGGTGTCACCAAGATATGAGCGAATCTCAGTTTGGATACCAAGCTCATTTATGGCCTTAACAAGCCTTCTTAAGTATCTTTCAGCACCTCCAACTGCGTTTGGATTAGTTCTTAAAAATACTATTTTTTTCATCGATAACTCCGCCAAAGACATTTTTAAATAATATTAAATTGTTTAATAATACAAAAAAATGCCTTAACCTAAAAATTGGCTTGTTTTAAAATAATCTTAGATATAATTTGCCATTTTAATGAAGGAACATTTTGAAAATTTTACTTATAAGAAATGACAACATAGGTGATTTAATTTGCACTACGCCAGCCATTGAAGCGTTGCGCAAAGCCTACGCTCAGGCTCAGATAGATATCGTAGTAAATAGCTTAAATGCTTGTGTTGTTAAAAACAACCCTTTTTTAAACAAAATATACACATATACAAAGCCAAAGCATGTGAGATCCATTGCCACGAAGGTTAAAGCTTTTTTTGGAAAGTGTAAAATTTTATTTCAAATTTGGCGTGAAAATTATGATGTAGTTGTTATTTTTAGAAGCTCCTATTCGCCATCTGCCGCTATCTTTGCAAGAGTGGCTCGTGCTAAAAAGATAATAGGGGCAGTCAAACAAAACGAAGATAGACATCTCATAACAGATAGGTTACATTTTGATCAGTCCTTACATGAAGCCATGCTATGTTGTCAATGCTTGACACCACTTGGGGTAAATTTTAAAGATGAAAAAACACTTTATGTGCCAAGTGAAAAAAATGAAAAATTTAAAGACTTTGTATTTTTTCATATCTCATCACGAGTAGAACAAAATCGCTTAAGCGAAGGTAAAATCTTAGAAATTTTAGAATTTCTAAAGCAGCGATTTAAAAATATTGCCATTAGTGCAGAAGAAGCCAACTTTGGTAATGACATATCACATAAGGCAGATGTTATTTTTGCTAGAACAAAAAGTTTAGATGAGCTAGCGAGTTATATCTGGGCAGCCAAATTTGTTCTTACTCTTGATGGAGGTGTAGCACATTTAGCCCCAGCGCTTGGTGTAAAGACGATCGTTTTATTTGGAAAAACAAATCCTTTAAGATGGGCGCCAATCTACGGCAGTGGTGAGTGCATAGTCTTACAAAACCCAAACAAAATAGCAGAGGAAATCAAAAATAATGAAATTTTTAACAAAATATTACAGTTTGCTTGAAAATTTAAAATATATATTTTTTATCATTTATCTCTTTTCTTTGCCAGTGGCAAAAGTAGCTTCTATACAGTCTATATCTATGTCATTATTTACTCTCTTGGTTATTGCAACAGAGTATAAAAAATGGAGCTTGAAAGATTTACTAAAAATAAAAGCTCCACTAGCTCTATTTTTTATCATAGCTTTATTGGCGTATATATCACTTTTTTTTACCATAGATATAAATGAAACACTAAAAGAGGTTAATAAGGGTGTTATAAAAAACGCCGCATTTATGATCGTTTTGTTCTATTATTTTATGAATTTAGAATATGACAAAATTAAAATTTATATTTATATATTTTTCTCTTCACTTTTACTGCATTCTATCATAAATATAATAACATGGGCTAATGTTGGCTTTGATTTCCGTTATAGAACTGGCGGGTTATTAGATGGATATATTTACGATGGTGGCGGCGAGAGGTTTGGAATTTGGGCAGTGTATGCTTTTGGATGTGCCATTTCTCTTTTAACATTTAAAAAAAATAAAGCATTTGCGGTTCTTTTTTTAGCAATATCACTAGTTAGCATCATTTCAAACAATACAAGAGCTACTTATATAGGTGTTATATTTGTACTAACAACTGTTTTTTTTATTTTTATACGATCAAATAAAATCAGAATATTGTCTTGTGCATTAGTTGCTATATTTATCTTTGGTTTTTATGAGATTTCTCATCACATATCTCCAGATAGATATAATTTGACACTAATACCAAAATATATTGAGCTTATGAAAAAATCTCCAAAAGAGATGGAATCATATTCAGACATGGGACTAACCATATCTGTTCCAGCTAGGCTAGCCATGTGGAAGTCAGTCCTTATTTATAGACTGCATGAGCCATTTGTGCCGACTGGATATGGTAGATTTTTATATGGAAAAACTATTAGAAAATTAAATAGTGAGCAAGATGTGCCTTTTTCTGATTATTCTCAAGTCCATAATGAATTTTTAGGGATGTTTTTTTCGCTTGGTATATTTGGGCTTCTCGCATTTATTGGAATTTGGATAAGTTATTTAAAAACTAGCATTCAGGTAAGTAAAAATAATGATACGCTTTTAAGGGTATTTGGATACACGATTTTCTTTGGCGGACTTGGTTTTATTGCAAGCTTGCTATTTGGTAGTTTTTTTGGAAGTAGCGAAGCAAAACTTTTCTACCTTACGCTAGGTATGGCACTTGGCATATACTATAAAGAAGGCTCTAAAAACGATGATAAATATACTAGAGCTTGAAAGCTCTCTTGGATTTGGCGGGCAGGAGCACCGCACGCAGCGTGTGATAAATGGACTAGACAAGAGCAAATTTAAAGTTTTTTATGGCCTAAACCCTGGCTCAAAAAGTTTTGAAAAGCAGATAGAGTGTGAATTTGTCGAGTTTAACCTTAAAAAATCTTTTAATATCCTTGAAATTTTAAAAATTTGCAAATTTGTAAAACAAAATAATATAAAAATCATCTCAACTCACTCGGGTAAAGATGGAATTATAGGTGCTATAGTTAGCAAAATAACTGGCGCAAAGGTAGTTCGCACTAGACATTTGCAAACCCCAATTAGGTCGCCATTTAGTTACAACATAAATGATAAGATCGTTGTTGTTTCAAATGCCGTCAAGACTCAGCTTATATCTCAAGGAGTACAAGAAAACCTAATAGAGACTATCTACACTGGAGTTGATACTGAAAAATTTACTCCACATTTTAAAAAAGATATAAGAGACCAGCTTGGCTTGCCTGCAAATTCCATTATAGTGGGCATTGTGGCAGTGTTAAGAGCTGCTAAAAATCACAAAATTTTATTTGAAGCATTTAGTGAGCTAAATTTACAAAATACTTTTTTAGTTGTAGTTGGCGATGGCCCACAATATGAAAATTTGCAGAATATAAAAACTTCAAATATTTTAATGGTTGGCAATAGAGCCGATGTAAGCGATTTCTTAGGTAGCTTTGATCTATTTGTTTTGCCATCAAAAATGGAAGCCCTTGGCACAGCATTGCTTGAGGCTCAGTCTTGTGCGGTGCCTTGCATAGGCAGTGATGTAGGTGGTATTGGCGAGGCGATAAAAGATAATGAAACTGGACTTTTATTTGAGAATGACAACAAAGATTCTTTAAAAAATGCTTTAAAAACTCTTATAGAAGATGCTAAGCTTCGTGCTAAATTTAGTAGAAATGCTAGAGATTTTATAGTAGAGAATTTCTCAATCCAAACAATGGTGAGACAAACGGAAAAAATGTATGAAGCTCTTTGAAAACTTTATGCGTCTAATTTTAAATTTTAAAAGAATACAAAAGACGCAGCTGGTAACCGAGCCTTTTCAAACCATTTGTTTTTTTAGTAACACAGCACTAGGCGATACTATTTTTAACACACCAGTATTTCGAGTGTTTAAGCAAAATTTTCCGCATGTAAAAGTAGTTGCGCTACTAAATCCATCTACAGCCTCACTTTTTAAAACCGATCCAAACATTGATGAAATTTTATTATATGATGGTAAAAAAAGTGGGTTTTTGGATATTTTAAAAAAATTAAAAAAACTATCACCAGATATAGTTTTTATCTTGCACTCAAATGAACCGCAAGCTACTCCACTAGCTGTCCTTAGTGGGGCAAAATATCTATTCAAACTGCCAAATTTAAATAATAAGTTTAGCCCCTTTCACTCAAATGCTCCAGAGCCATATGGAGATGATAGATATGTGGTATTAAACCGTCTAGAACAGCTTAAATTTATAGGTATTCAAAGTCGTGACACGCGTCTAAATTTATATCTTGAGGCAAGTGATTTTACTAATGTTGATGAGGTGCTAAAAGGCCATGAGGGCCGTAAAATTGTCGGTTTTCAAATGGGTGCTAGCACTATTTCTAGGCAGTGGTTTATAGATAAGTGGGAAAAACTTGCAAGGCTTGTTTTGCAAGATAGAAATGCTATCATAGTCTTAACAGGAAGTCCTGCTGAGCGTGCCATGACTAAGCAGCTAGAAGAAAGGATAAATGATTCTCGTCTTTTAAACCTTGCTGGTAAATTTAATATTAGAGAAGCAGCTGCACTAATTTCAAGGCTAAATATACTAATCACGCCAGATACTGGTCCTTTGCATGTCGCAGCAGCCCTAAAAACTCCAACTATTGGTCTTTTTGCGGTGGCATCACCTATAAATTCAAATCCAGATTTTGATATAGATATTCATAAATTTATTAAAAAACCACGCACTTGCTCTCCATGTGTAGGCAAAAAGTGTAAATTTCAAAAATGTATGTTGCAAATTGATGAAAAAGAGGTTTATGATATGCTCAAGGAAATGATTTGAAAAAAATTTTGTTTGTGGATACTGGACATGAATATGGTGGCGGAACAAAGAGCTTTTTATATCTCTTAGAAGGTCTAGAAAAATACAAGAAATATCAATTTAGTGTTTTTTTTGAAAATGACTATAAAGTTGGTGAGCAAAATATATCTGAAATAATCAATAATCTTGGCGTGAACTTTATAAAATTTACGCCAAAGAGGCAGCCAACAAAAATAATAAAAGAGCTACTGCGTATATTTAACAAAGAAACTTTAGCTAAATACCTTTATCAAAAAGATTACAAATATGCCATCGCTATGCTTTCAAATGAAAAACCAGACATAATTCATCTAAATAATCACTTTTCAACAAATCTTGCCTACATCGAAGCTGCAAATGTTTTAGGCATTAAAGTCATACAGCATTTACGAAAAAATTCTCTCATAGAGCCGTTTAAGCTTAAAATTTTAAATAAACAAAAATTTATACCTATTTGCGTTTCAAACTCAACTTATGAATTTTATGCCAAACAGATAGAAATACAAAAAAACATCATATATAATCCAGTGATAGTTAATAACGAAGCAACTGTTATAGACAATATAAAATTTGATAAAAATAAGATCAATATAATAATGCCTGCAAATTTTCTAACACTCAAAGGACATGAGCTGGTCTTTGATACGCTAACTATTTTAAAAAGAGATGATGTCGATGTTTATTTTGCAGGCAGTGGAGAGCTCACACCTGGCGCAAAAGAGAAATTTGACATGCTAATAAGATCAGGTAAAGTACAATATTTGGGATTTGTGCAACAAATGGGAGAAATTTATAAAAATTGTGACTACGTACTAGGCTTTTCAAGCAATGAAGGATTGCCAAGGGTTGTCATAGAAGGACTTAGTTGTGGACTTGGCGTTATTTACTCAAATATACCAGTTATAAGAGAAATGTATAATATATCATCAAAAAAAGAAGATTTTTTCATAGTCCAAAGAGACCCAATGTCGCTTTTAAAATGTCTTGAAAATTTAACTAAACCAAGCTCAAAGGCGCCAGATAGTGCAGTCATTGATACTTTTAGTTTGGATAATTATATTCGCAGCGTTGATGCGATATATAGTGATCTTTGACAAATCGTTCAATCTTTTCTAGATCATCTTTGCTGAGCTCAAAAAAGGAACTTGCATCTATATTTCTAACAGTTTTAAACACCGAACTAATCGGGGATAAAGCAGAATTTATAACAAGCGAATCAAATACTCCCCTTTGCTCACTAGCAAAGCATGGACCCATTAAACATATCGTTGGAGTGTGCACGCTGTCAGCCACATAGTAGTTTCCAGTATCAGAGCTTACGTATATCTGCATCTGTGATAGATAAAACGGAAGTTCTTCAAGTTTGATCTTATCTATCATCGATATAAATTTTAATCCCTCAAAACTATTTCTTTCATTACTTTCTAAAATTAGTTTTTCCAGTAGTTTAGCCTCATCGCCAACGCCAAAAACATAAATTTCACAGTCAAATTTAGAGAAAATTTTTAAGATCTTCTTCCAAGTTTGATTAGGTGGCGTTTTCATTTTATTGCCAGCACTAAGACTTATACCTATCTTAAATTTATCACTTTTGATAATATTTTCTGATGGCACTAGTAGAGGTTTTTGTAGTTGTTTTTCAAATTTTAATTCATTAACGTTTATCATCTTTAGATATGTTGATAGTGTTAAGTCATTTAATGTATGTGAAATTTTTTTCATACCAAAAGCTAGCAGTTTAAAGCTACTAGAAGTAGCGTAATGTTTGATAGTTACTATGTTTTTGGATAAAGTGCAACGTGCCAAGAAAAGATTTAGACTATTTGGCATAAGAACATAAACATCTTTATAGTTTTGTTTAAAAAGTGCAAATGCCAGTCTTAGTTTGGAAGTTTTTTTCTTTTTTATATCATTTATTATAAAAATTTTATCTATCCTATTGTCATGTTTGGCAAAAGCAACATTTATCTCATCAAGCAATATATCAAATTTAGCCAAAGGCCCAAAAATAACAGTAGAATTTGCATAGTCGCCGATCTTGGCAGTTTGTATGATTAAAATTTTATCAGATGGTTTTCTAAAAAAACTTATAAATTTAAATATGGGATAAAAAAGTATGTATTGTAAAAGGTAAAACAAAATAAATTCCTTTAGTTTGATTTAAGGCGTATTTTACACAGTTTTTAATAAATAGGTTGTTAGAATACAAAAATAAAAAATGAAATTTTGTAAAAGGCAAAAATGAGCGTACCAGTTTTGATGTATCACCACGTACTTGAAAAGAGCGGTTTTATCGCTAGTAGCGTGGATGAGTTTAGATCGCATATGAAATTTCTAGCCGAAAATGGCTATAAAACTTTAAGTATAAATGAATTTATCGCATACAAAAAAGGCGAGCTTGAAGTGCCTAAAAAGAGCGTTTGCATAACATTTGATGATGGCTGGATGGACAACTACATCTATGCCTATCATATCGTGAAAGAATTTGGACTAAAAGCAAATATGTTTATAGTTACTGGCTGGATAGAAGCAGCACAAAAGGCCCATGAGATAAGTCGTGGAACCTTCTTAAATGGCAGCCATAGTGAGTGCAAAAAAGTGGCTCCGAGCAGACCGCAAGACGTGATCTTAAATTTAGAGCTGATCGAGAAGATGAGCGACTGTTTTAGCTTTCACTCGCATACGCATGGGCATTTTGATGGATATTTTGGGCAGCTTAGCTTGGATGAGGAATTTGGTCTTTGTCGTGAGTTTATGAAGAAAAACTTTGGTTTTGAGGATGAAGCACTTTGCTGGCCAAGGGGTAAATATAATGATGAGTATATAAATGCTGCTAAAAAGCATGGCTACAGCGCATTTTTCACAACAAAACGCGGCATAAACAGAGCTGATGATAATTTAGAGGAGATAAAACGCATAGTGACAAAGCGCGATGAAAAATGGCTTAAAAAGACTATGTTTATCTATCAAAATGACTTTTTGGGCTCGATATATGCTTTTCTTAGAAGTTAAAACCAACAAAACATTATTAAATTTTTCAATTAATTAGTGAGATCAAAAAAGATAAAGAATTCCTTTTGACCTCAAAATATAGTTATTCTTGTTTTTGTTATTTGAAATGTCAATATCTTTTACCTTAAATTTATCATCTCCAATTCAAAAGCCAAAATTTCTTTTTTATAGTGTTTTCTGGGATGTTTTTTATAAACTGTTCGCTTAAAACATGCCAAGTAAAATTTAGAAACATTCTTGAATGTGCTACCATTGCACCATACTTCTTTATTTTTTCTTTTTTCTTTTCATAAATTATTTTATTTTGTGAATTATCTTTGTTTAATGAGTGATATAAGGCTTTAAGCCCAAGCGTGAGACAAAAATTATCCTAAAGTCATCTTTGTGGCTTAGTTTTATAGTTCGCCATAAATTTTAATGTGTCTTCATAAAAGATATGATCTAAGTCTGTGATTATTAATTTATCACTTTTTGCGCTTAGAACTCCTAAATTTCTTGCTCCACTTTGGTTCCATTTTATGTCTTCATTGATTTTTATCCAGCGTAAATTTAGATTAAAATCTGGTATTTTATATTTTAATGGTGAGCCGTCATCTATTATGACAAATTCCATAATATCTAGCAATTCTGGGTCATATTTTACATAGGCATTTAATAAATTTATAACAGAGTTTATATCATTTTGATCGCAATAAAAATGCATAACATAGCTAAGCTTTATATAAAAGCGATTTTTAGTTGCAAAGTACGATGGGGCTTAATAGGAAGCTTTATTTTTATCCTTTTAAAATTTGGCTTATCCTCTCTTTTATCTCTGGCATTTCATCGCTAAAATCCATTAAAGTATTCTCAACGCCGTGCTCTTTTATGCCCTCTTTGTCGCAAGGCACAAAGTCCAAATCTTTTTGATATACGATGTGTTTGCCCATGCTTTGGATGCCGTTTTGCGCTGTGTAGCCATTTTGCATCAAGCTATTATCCCATGGTCCCCATTCAAAAGCTCCACTTGGCCCAAAAAAGGCGATCACTGGCACGTCATTTGCTGCAGCTATGTGCATGATCGCAGTATCGACGCCGATAAAGAGACTTGAGCGCTTTGAGAGGGCTATCGTTTGTTTTAGGCTTAGCTTGCCACCTAAATTTATAGGCTCACTTTTGCAAATTTTTAGCACGCTTGCAAGCTTATTTAGCTCATTTTCTTTGTTATCGCTTGTTAGCACGACTTTTACATTTAGCTCATTTTCGCAGTAGTCTATAAGCTCTGACATGCTATCGTCGTTTGCGCATTTAAACATCCAGCGACTTGTTAGATGTACATGCACAAAGCGCTTTGGTAAATTTAGATGCTCCACGCTCTCGTCTGAAAAAACGCTCACTTTTTTGCTAACCGGCTCAAAGCCCAAAGCCCTTAGCGCGTTTAAATTTAGATCAACCGTGTGGGAGAAATTTTCGTAGTATTTTGCCTTTACGCTTAAAAGCTTGTTTATCGCCTTGTGCTTGCCTAAAAAGCCGACTATCTTTTTGATCTTGGCGTACTTTGAGATGATGACGCCGCGGTCTCCAGTGGTCGTTTGCACCGCCATATCGTATTTCTCTTTTTTGATCGCTCTTATAAATTTTAGCTCGGTCATTAGCTTTTTAAAAAAACCAGAATTTGCACTTTGCCTATCGTAAATGTGGATTTTATTTATATAAGGATTGCCTTCTATCATCGCTTCTGTCCCTTTGTTTAGGGCAAAGTCGATGGTTGCCTCTGGGTAGTAGTGGTGCAAATTTTCAATGAGTGGCGTTGTCAAAAGCACGTCGCCGATGTTTCTAAATTTAATCACAAGTATTTTCATTTTATATATTTCCAAAATGTGTACTGGGCGTAAAGTCTAGCGATAACGTAGCCCGTAAGCCCCTCTTTAAAGCCACCTTTTAGCACATAAAGCTTAAAAAATGTCCAAGCTGGGCTTGTAAGCGCCTTTAGCAAATTTCTTTTTGCGCCCATGCTTGAGTAGCGATTTTGCTTGGCGATAAACTGCTCGATGCTCTCATACGCGTAGTGTAAGAAGTGATTTTTAAGCGCGCCAAGCCTTTGTGAGCCGTCATTTAAAACAACCTTTTCATGCACAGCTCTGCCATCAAATTTGGCAAAATTTTTATTAAAAAGTCTCACCGTGTAGTCTGGATATAGTCCCATGTTTTTTATCGCTTTGCCAAAGAAAAAATTTAGCCTAGCAACGTTATAAGCCATAAATTTAGGCTCTTTTAGCGTATCTATGATCTCATTTTTAAGCTCGTCTGTAATCACCTCGTCGCTATCAAGCACAAAGACCCACTCGTTTTTGGCTAGATCCACGCCCTTTTGCTTTTGCGCGCCAAATCCAAGCCAAGCTTGCTCGTGAAATTTCACGTTACTAAAGCCATCACAAATTTGCCTTGTGCCATCTTTTGAGCCGCTATCAACCATGATGATCTCATCAGCAAATTTAGCGCTCTCTAGCACCTCTTTTAGGTACTTTTCGCTATTAAAAGTCAAAATGACAACACTTAGCATTTGTACTCATTTTCGTAAAATCTCTTAAACCTTTGGTGAAACCAAAAGTACTCCTCAGGCCTTGCTCTAACCATCTCTTCGCACGCACTGCACTGCATCTGCGTCGCTTTTTGCACGGCATCTTCTTTGTCAAATGTGCTTATATCTATTGGCTCTTCAAAGCAAATTTCATTTAAATTTTCACCTTTTTGGTAGATAAATGCGTTTATGATAAGGGCATTTGTCTTTTGCGCTAGCACACTTGCAGCTGGCGTGTGAAGCACATCTTTGCCAAAAAACTGCACCTTTATGCCATCTTTTGGCGCTGTGTTTTGATCGACTAAAATTCCTACTATTCGCCTAGCTTTCAGCGCTTTTAAGATATCTTTTGCGCCGCCATCTTTGTCGATTAGCTCCACGTCAAACTGCGCTCTATTTGCCCTTAAAATTTTATCCATGACGCTGCTATCAAGCTTTCTGCCAAGCACTGAAGATGGCCCAAAATGCGCTGCAACAGCTAGAGGAAATATCTCCCACTGCCCAAAGTGCGCCGTTGTGACGATGATAGGCCGACCAGACTTCATCGCATCAAGCAAAAAGTGCTCATTTTTAAAAACAACTTGCTTAAGTATCTTTTGCTTTGTCGTGTTTTGATTAAGGATGAAATTTATACCAAGATATTTTGCAAAGTTGTAGTAGCATTTTTTGGCGATCTCTAGCTTTTCTTCTTTGCTCTTTGTTTCGCCAAATGCAAGGTCTAAATTTGTCATTACGATGTGAAATCTCTTTTTTTTAAGCTTCATAAACGCAAATGCTAAAAATTTAGCAAGCATATTTTGAAGCGAGCTTGGCAATATAAATATAAGAAATTTCAAGGTATAAAAGCCAGCTAGATATAGCCTATCCATTTAGCAGCCTTTTTGCGAAATTTGCAACCGTTTCAGGGTAAATTTCTCTTATGCAAAAGTCGTTTTTATCGATACTTCTAGCATCTATTTGCTTGCCCATATCAACAACTAAGTTTTTGTCCGTGACGTAAGCATTGCGGTGGCTTGGTCGGTTGCCAAAAAGCGTGATAGAAGGCCTATTTACAGCCCATGCAAGGTGCGTTAGACCGCTATCGTTACCGATTACCAGATCGCAGCTCGCGATGTAATCTATCATATCTTTTATGCTTAGTTTTTCAAGCAGTTTTGCAGAAGTGCCTGAAATGATCGCCTCAGCCCTTGTTTTTTCGCTCTCACTCCCGTAGCAAAGGTAAATTTCACAACCTTCAAGCAGTCTGATCACATCTTTAAATTTGTCATAAATTTTACTCTCTTCACTTGCAAAAGCAGCGATTAATACGCGTTTTTTGCCGCTTTCATTTTTAAATTTTCCCACTATTTCAAAGCAGGGCGATTTTTTTAAAATTTCATCTCTATTAAAGCCAAAATTTAGAGCGTATCCAACGAGGCTTAGGTTTCTAACTATGATATTTTCGTTGTAGTCGATCTTAAATTTATGCCTATAAAGCCTGGCTGCGATCTTTTCTTTGACGCTCTCTCTGCTAAAGCCATAAATTTCTTTGCCAAGTAGTTTTGCGACGACGGCTGATTTGAAAAGTCCCTGCAGGTCGATGATCTTGTCAAATTTGCCAAGCGTTTTTATGATCTTGTAGCTCTTTTTAAAACTCTCTTTAAGCGGCAAAATGACTAACTCGTCGATAAGCGGATGATCTTTTAAAAGGCTTGCAAAACGGGCATCAACTAGCCATGTGATGTGAGCATTTGGGCAATGCTTTTTAATAAACTGAAGCACAATGGCTGCGTGCACGATGTCCCCAAGAGCGGAGAGCTTGACTATGGCTATTTTTAGCTGATTTTTATCTTGCATTGGCTACTTTAAATATAAATTTTTGGTATGATTTTAAAAAAAAATGCTTAAAAAAGGGCTAAAATGGCGAAAAGTTACATCTGCGTCTTTGACTGTGAGACGATACCTGATGCAAATTTGATAAGAAAAATTTACGGCATTGACGGGAGCGACGAAGATGTGAGCGTGCAGGCGATGGCCTTGCAAAAAGAGGCTAGTGGGAGTGAGTTTTTGCCTGTGATGTTTCATAGAGTGGTCGCGATCTCTGCGGTGATGGCCGATGAATACGGCAAATTTTTAAAAGTTAGCACGATGGAGGGCAAGGATGAGCGCGAGATCATCGCTAAATTTTTAAAATTTATAAATGACTACAACCCAAGGCTTGTTAGCTTTAATGGCCGTGGCTTTGACCTGCCAATGCTTATGGTGCGTGCGATGCGCTACAACCTAAACGCGGCGGCATATTATGAGAGCGAGAACAAAGAGCTAAATAAAAACAAATGGGAAAATTATAGAGCAAGGTATTCGCCTAAATTTCACCTTGATCTGCTTGATTTTATAAGCGATTTTGGAAGCGTAAGAGGGCTAAAGCTTGATACACTTTGTGCTAGCTTAAATTTACCTGGCAAGTACGACGTGCACGGCGATCAGGTGCTTGAGCTATACTACGCAGGCGAGCTTGATAAGATAAACGAATACTGCGAAAGCGATGTGCTTAACACCTACTGGCTATTTTTGAAATTTGAACTTTTGCAGGCAAATATCTTGCAAGAAGACTACATAAATCACCTAAACGTGATGAGCGAATTTTTAGCCAAAAACTGCGCTCACAGGGGATATAGTGAGGTCTTTTGCTCTGCGATAAGCGACGAGCTAGCAAGGCTTAGCGGACAGCTAGACTATGAGATAAAAGTAGATAAAGAGGCTTTGGAATTTAGCGAATTTGATGATGTAAGGCCGATTAGCAAAGAGGAGCTAAACCGCGATATGCTAGGCGGTTTGCTTAAAAAAGCAAGCGATCTAAAGCCAAAAGAGCCAAAGAGCAAGACACTTTTTGAAGAGAAAGTGCCTGAGATAAATTTAGACGACGAATAAGTCAAAATGAAAGGAAAAATATGAAAATTTTAGTAACTGGAACAGCTGGATTTATAGGATTTCACCTTGCAAATGCCCTTGTGGCGCGTGGGGATGAGGTCGTTGGATATGACGTGATAAATGACTATTACGACGTAAATTTAAAGCTTGCACGCCTAAAAACGGCAGGCTTTGACGTGAGCGAGATAGACTACGGCAAGCTTATCACCTCAAAAACTCATCCAAATTTAAAATTTATAAAAGCAGACCTTGCTGATGAAAAGACGATGAAAGAGCTTTTTGAGAAGGAGAAATTTGACGTAGTGGTAAATTTAGCCGCACAAGCTGGCGTTCGCTACTCGCTCATAAATCCAAAAGCCTACATCGACAGCAACATCACAGGCTTTATGAACATCCTCGAGTGCTGCCGCCACAATGAGATCAAAAATTTAGTCTATGCAAGCTCTAGCTCGGTTTATGGCTTAAATGAAAACATGCCATTTTCTACGCACGAGGGGGTAAATCACCCTATAAGCCTCTACGCAGCGACTAAAAAGAGCAACGAGATGATGGCGCACACTTATAGCCATCTATTTAACGTGCCGACGACTGGACTTCGCTTTTTTACGGTTTATGGACCATGGGGACGCCCTGATATGGCGCTATTTTTGTTCGTTGATGCCGCACTTAAAGATAAAACCATCGACGTCTTTAACTACGGCAAGATGAAGCGCGACTTTACCTACGTGGACGACATCGTAAAGGGCATCATCAAGTGCATCGACAACCCAGCTAAGCCAAACCAAGCTTGGGACGCAAAGCACCCAGACCCTGCCACCTCAAAGGCGCCGTTTAAGGTCTATAATATCGGCAACAACAGCCCAGTCGAGCTCATGGACTACATCAAGGCAGTTGAGATAAAGATCGGCCGTGAGATCAAGAAAAATTTTCTCCCACTTCAAGCAGGCGACGTCCCAGCGACCTTCGCGGACGTGAGCGACTTGGTGGCTGACTTTGACTACAAGCCAAATACAAAGGTAAATGACGGCGTGGCTAAATTTGTCGAGTGGTATAGCGAGTTTTACGGCATAAAAATTTGAAATTTCTAGCCGTTTTCTTAGCGTTTTGCCTTAGCTTTGCTTTTGGAGCAGGGCAGGGCAAGCTTGAGCTGCTGCGACTTAGCGAGTATAAAGATCAAAACGTCTCAGGCTGGCTAGCTAGCGAGAAGCTTGATGGCGTGCGTGCCTACTGGGACGGAGAAATTTTGCTCTCAAGGCAGGGCAAAAAGCTAAATGCACCGCAAAGTTTTACTAAAAATTTCCCAAAATTTGCACTTGATGGCGAGCTTTACGCAAAAGGGCTTAAATTTGAAGAAATTCAAGCAAGTGTGATGGATAAGCTGCCAGATGAAAAGGCGTGGAACAGGCTTAAATTTCACGTTTTTGACGTGCCAGAGGCGAGTGGTGGCTTGCTTGATAGGCTTGAAGTTTTGGCTAAATTTCTAAAAAATGAGCCAAATGACAATTTAATCATCATAAAACAGATAAAGATGCGTGATAACGCTCAGTTTTTAAAATTTACTGAAAGTATTATCGCAAAAGGCGGCGAAGGAGCTGTGGTGCGTGAGCCAAATGCGCCTTATGAGCGAAAGCGAAGTAAAAATGCGCTCAAATTTAAGAAATTTAAAGACGCCGAGTGTGAGGTTATCGCCGTAAATAAAGGCAGCGGCAAATACGCCAATCTTGCTGGCTCGCTTACCTGCAAGGCGCTTGGCGGCAAAAATGACAAAGAAAGAGCTGGCGAGCCAAAAGAGGGCACTATCTTTAAAATAGGCTCAGGGCTAAGCGATAAAAACCGTCAAGAGCCTCCAAAGATAGGCTCTATCATCACATATAAATTTCAAAATTTAACGACTAATGGCAAGCCAAGATTTCCCATATTTTTAAGGATTAGAGAGGATTAAATTTCGTCCGCGATCTCTTTTAATGCCCTAAAAGAGTCAAGCTGCACCCTTTCATCAAAAATAAAGCTTTGAGCCATGATCTCATTGACTTCAAGTCTATTTTGAAACTCTAAAATTTGCTCTTTAACGCTTTGCTTTGAGCCTATAAAAGAGCACGCCATCATCTCTTCTGTGACGATTCTTTCTCTATTTTTTAGCTCTATTTGCCTAAAGTCGATCGGCCCAAAATGCGGAGTCTGTGCGCCTGCCTTGCCACTTATGGCAAATACTTCGTCGTTATCCTTTTTTGGTGGCTGCAAATACTCTTTTTCGCCAGTTACTACGTTTAAGAAAAACTGCGTTTGCGTGGTTGCCAAACTCTTCGCTAGCTCGTCACTTTGGGCTATTATCACATTTGCCCCTGCGATGACATAGGGTGCTTTTAAAAAGGGTGATGGTTTGAAATTTTGACGATAAATTTCTACCGCTTTTTCTAGCGCACGTGGTGCAAAGTGCGACGCAAAGGCGTAAGGCAGACCAAACTCAGCCGCCACGTATGCGCTATATATGCTTGAGCCAAGTATGTAAATAGGCGGAAATTTTTCAATTTTTGGATAGGCTTTTACGGCTCTTTTGGCGTTAAAATAGTCCATTAGTTCGTTTATTTGCATATCAAATTCTATCTCTCTTGCGCCTCGTCTAAGCACTGCAGCTGTCTCTTGGTCAGTCCCTGGAGCTCTGCCTAGCCCAAGATCGACTCGGTTTGGAAATAGCGTCTCAAGAGTGGCGTACTGCTCGGCGATGGAGTAGGGGCTGTGGTTTGGTAGCATCACGCCGCCAGAGCCCACGCGAAGGCTTTTGGTATGCTCTAAGATGTGTGCGATGATGAGCTGCGTGGCTGAGCTAGCTAAATTTTGCATATTGTGATGCTCTGCGACCCAGTAGCGCTTTATGCCGATATCCTCGGCAAATTTAGCCAGTCTGATGGCCGCATCTATGGCTTCTTTTGCGTCACTGCCTTGTTTTATCGGTAGTAAATTTAAGATTGAGACATTCATTTTTATCCTTTTTTGTAGATGAGGGATTATAAAGATTAAATTTAAAATAGATTGTAAGTCTATTTTAAATTTATAAAGGCAAAGACCTATCCACGCAGCGTTCAAGCAAAATTTAAAAACTAACCTTGCTTTACTTTTGCTTTACTCTATTTTTGATAAAATTAACCACTTTTTTATGAAAGGCTTAAACTTGAAAATTTTAGTAACAGGTGGAGCTGGATACATCGGCAGCCACGTAGTAAAAGCACTTTTAAAGCAAGGCAAAGATGAGATAACTATCATCGACAATCTCTGCAAGGGCTCACAAAAAGCACTTGAGGCACTCCAAAAGATAGGAAATTTTAAATTTATAAATGCAAATTTAGAAGATGATCTAAGCGAAATTTTTGCAAATGGTAAATTTGATGCGATCATCCATTTTGCAGCGTTTATTGAGGTCTTTGAGAGTATGAGCGAGCCGCTAAAATACTATCTAAACAATACCGCAAATGTCGCAAGAGTGCTAAGATATGCAAAAACTTACAATGTAAATAAATTTATATTTAGCTCAACTGCTGCAGTTTATGGCGAGCCAGACGTGGCAGAAGTTAGCGAGACAACGCCTACAAATCCGATAAATCCATACGGCAGAAGCAAGCTCATGAGCGAGCAGATCATAAAAGACTACGCTGCGTCAAATGAAAATTTCAAATTTGCGATTTTGCGCTACTTTAACGTGGCAGGCGCAGACGAGGAGGGGCTTATCGGTCAAAACTATCCAAACGCCACGCACCTTATCAAAGTAGCCGTGCAAACAGCCCTTGGCAAGCGTGAGAGCATGGGTATCTTTGGTGATGACTACGCGACAAAAGATGGCACATGCGTAAGAGACTACATCCACGTTAGCGACCTAGCAGACGCCCATATAAGCGCGCTGGAGTATATCAGTCAAAATGGCAGCGAAACTTTTAACGTGGGATATGGCAGGGGATTTAGCGTAAAAGAGGTCATCGAGACTGCAAAAAAAGTAAGTGGAGTAAATTTTAAAGTGCTAAATGCGCCAAGAAGGGACGGCGACCCAGCTATCCTCATCTCAAATGCAAGCAAACTACGCTTGCTAACAAGTTGGAGGCCAAAAAGAGACGATCTGGCGCTCATCATAAAAACTGCCCTTGAGTGGGAAAAGAGAATTTAGGGGAAAACATGAAAATAGCAGTAATCGGAACTGGATACGTTGGACTAGTAAGTGGCGCATGCTTTGCTAAGATGGGCAACAGCGTGATCTGCGTCGATGTAGATAGTAAAAAGATCGAGGCGCTAAAAAACGGCGTCGTGCCTATATATGAGCCAGGGCTCGCTGATATCGTGAGTGAGTGCTACAAAAATGGCTCGCTTAAATTTAGCACGCAGATAACTGAGGCGCTAGAGCATGCAGATGTGCTATTTATCGCAGTTGGCACGCCTATGGGCGCTGACGGGCAGGCGGATTTAAAATACGTGCTTTCAGTTGCCAAGTCAATCGGAGAAAATTTAAACAAACCGCTAATCGTGGTCGATAAATCAACCGTTCCAGTAGGCACTGGAGCTAAGGTGCACGAGGTGATCGAGGCTGAGCTTAAAAAGAGAAATGCAAAGGTTAAATTTGAAGTCGTCTCAAACCCAGAGTTTTTAAAAGAGGGCGCGGCGGTTGAGGACTTTTTAAAGCCAGATCGCGTTGTTATCGGAGCTAGCAGCGAGTGGGGCTTTAGTGTGATGAGAGAGCTTTATGAGCCATTTATGAAAAACCACGACAGGCTCATTTGCATGGACGTAAAGTCAGCCGAGATGACAAAATACGCTGCAAATTCGATGCTAGCAACCAAAATAAGCTTTATAAACGAGATAGCAAATATCTGCGAACGCGTGGGAGCTGATGTAAATTTAGTAAGAAAAGGCATCGGCAGCGACTCAAGGATCGGATATAGCTTCATCTATCCAGGCTGCGGATATGGCGGCAGCTGCTTTCCAAAAGACGTCGAGGCGCTCATCTACACGGCTAGACAAAATGGCTTTGAGCCAGAGCTTTTAAACGCGGTCGAGTCAAGAAATAAGGCTCAAAAAAGAGTGCTATTTGATAAAATTTATAACTTCTTTGGCGGCGATCTAAAGGGCAAAACGATTACACTTTGGGGGCTTGCGTTTAAGCCAAATACCGATGATATGAGAGAGGCTAACTCGCTAACTTTGATAAAGCTTTTAGACGAGGCTGGCGCAAAAGTGGTCGCTTACGATCCAAAAGCGAGCGAAGAAGCTAAAAAATATATGCCAAATTTAGATGTGAAATACGCTAAAAATAAATATGACGCTCTTGATAACGCCGATGCTATGGTGCTTGTGACAGAGTGGAGCGAGTTTAGATCGCCTGATTTTATGGAGATCAAAGAGAGGCTAAAAAACGCCGTCATATTTGACGGACGCAACCAGTATAACGCTAAAGCTTTAGCTGAGCATGGATTTAAATATTTTCAAATAGGTGTCAAAGCGTGAAGCAAATTTTATCTCTCATAGCTTTTTTGCTACCTTTTACGCTTTTAGCTAGTGATGAGGTAGGCAAAAGTGAAGTAAAGACGCAAGAGCAGGTTTTTGAGCTCCCTATCTCAAAGATGCCGCATGATTATTTTAAATATGAAGTTGCATTTTTTAAAGAGGTGCAAACGGATTGCGAATTTGCTATGCTAGAGGGCGGACATTTAGATAAAAAAGAGGATAAAAGCGGGGTTTATTATGAATTTAACGCAGATGATGAACCGCTTAAGCCTTGCAACGGCAAAAAGAAAAAGAGGCAAATTTATTATGAATTTACTCAAATTTTGCCTGGCATTAGCCCCATTAAGATCGTAACTCCGCAAGGCGTGGGCGCAGAGATAAGAATTTATGAACGTATAAAAACGATAAAACCAAAAATTTTAAAAAGGAAAGAGAAATGAAAATAGCAGTAGTAGGACTTGGATATGTGGGACTTCCACTAGCAGCAGCTTTTAGTGAAAAGTACGAAGTAGTCGGCTTTGACGTAAATGCAAAACGTATAGAAGAGCTTAAAAGTGGCTATGACAGAACGCTTGAGCTTAGCAATGAGCAGATGAAAAAAGCGATCGATAATGGCATGAAATTTAGCCTAAATTTAGATGACATCAGAAGTTGCAACTTCTTTATCGTAACCGTCCCAACTCCGATAGATAAGAACAAACGCCCTGATCTAACTCCAGTGGTAAAAGCGACTGAGAGCGTAGCAAAAGTGCTTAAAAAAGGCGACATCGTTGTCTATGAAAGCACCGTTTATCCAGGCGTTACAGAAGAAATTTGCGTGCCGCTTCTTGAAAAGAGTGGGCTTAAATTTAACAAAGACTTCTTCTGCGGCTACTCTCCAGAGCGCATAAACCCAGGTGATAAAGAGCACACTGTGACAAAGATCAAAAAGATCACAAGTGGCTCAACCCCAGAGATCGCTGACAAGGTCGATGAAATTTATCGCTCTATCATCACAGCTGGCACTCACAAAGCTTCAAGCATCAAAGTAGCAGAGGCCGCAAAGGTCATCGAAAACACTCAGCGCGACATCAACATCGCCTTTATAAACGAGCTTGCGATGCTCTTTGAAAAGCTTCACATCAACACCATAGACGTGCTTGAGGCTGCAGGCACTAAGTGGAATTTCTTAAATTTCCGTCCAGGTCTAGTCGGCGGTCACTGCATCGGCGTAGATCCATACTACCTAACTCACAAAGCTCAAGAGGTAGGCTACAACCCTGAAATGATCCTAGCAGGTCGCCGCATCAACGATGATATGGGCAGATACGCAGCCGATCAAGTGATCAAACTCATGATAAGAAAAGGCGTGCTTATCAACAAAGCGCGCGTGCTTGTTCTTGGTATGACATTTAAAGAAAACTGCCCAGATATAAGAAATTCTCGCGTTATAGACGTGGTTGATGAGCTAAAAGACTTTGGTTGCAAGGTCGATGTGACTGATCCTTGGGCTGATAGCGCTGAGGTAAAACATGAGTACGGCTTTGATTTAGTAAAAGAGTATAACCTAGACGACTACGACTGCATCGTGATCGCCGTAGCTCACAATGAATTTAAAAAGCTCAACCTAAAAGGCCACTTGGTTTATGATATAAAAAATATCTACCCAGAGGCTGACGCTAGGCTGTAAGTGAGCGTTAAATTTAAAATTTACTTAGCTGCCTTGCCATCTGGCTTGGCGGCTAAAATTTATGGTTTTTTCTTTTTAAATTTAGCTTTTGGGCTAAATTTCAAAGGTTAAAAGTCTAATGCTAATCAATCTAATAAGCTCGATCGTCGTTTTTGTCGTATCAATGGGCATAAATTTCTTTCTTACGCCATTTATCTTAAAAAGCCTTGGCAACGAGGCATTTGGCTTTGTAGGCCTTAGCAACGCCATCGTAAGCTACGCAGCAGTCGTGAGCGTGGCGATAAACTCTGTCAGCGGCCGCTTTGTCGCTCATGCGTGGCACAAAAAAGATCTAAGCCTTGCAAACACCTATTACTCATCAGTGCTTGTTGTAAATATCTTCTTTTGCGCCGTTGTGGTGGTACTTAGCTCCATTTTCATACTAAATTTGCAAAGCTTTTTAAATGTCCCTGAAAATTTACTCTTTGACGTGAGAATGACCCTTGTTTTTTACTTTATAAATTTCTGCGTTGGGCTATTTAACGGCGTTTTGACGGTTTGTGCTTTTGTGACAAATAAGCTCTATCTACTCTCCATCAGAAACGCCATCTCAAGCGCGATTTTAGCAGCCCTCATCGTGGCGCTCTTTTTCTTTTTTAAGCCGTTCATTTCATACATCGCCATTTCAGCGCTAGTTGCTAGCCTTTTTGTCTTTTTTAGCACCATTTTTATGTCAGCTCGCATCACGCCGGAGCTAAAATTTAGCCTTAGCAAATTTGACTTTTCTAAGATAAAAGAGCTTTTAAGCTCTGGTATTTGGAACAGCTTTAATGCGCTAAACCGCATACTTTTAACAGGCATGGACCTATTTATCTGCAACATTTTCGTAAATGCAAATGCCACTGGTCTTCTTTCAGTCGCCAAGGCCGCCCCTATCATACTTGAGAGCTTCGTGGCGCAGCTTAGCGGCATCTTTGCGCCAAAATTTGTCGAGCTTTACTCTAAAAATTTGATCACGGACCTCATAAAAGAGGCTAAATTTTCAATGAAGGTGATCGCCTTTGTGATGAGCGCTCCGGCTGCATTTTTCGTCGTTTTTGGGCTTGATTTTTACACGCTTTGGCTACCTTTTAAAAGCACAGATGAGGTTAAATTTATCTACAATGTCTCGATGATAACGCTAGTGCCGATCGTCTTTATAAGCTTTGTTTTTTCGCTTTTTAACCTTGATAGCGCGACAAACAAGCTTCGCCGACCAGCCATTGCCAACACCATTCTTGGCGTTAGCACGATCATAGCGCAGATCGCACTGCTCAAATTTAGTGACTACGGCGTTTATGGTATCGTCATCGTCGCAGCCATTTTTTATAGCATAAGGATTCTCGGCTTTGACCTCATAAATGCCGCCTTAAATTTAGAGGTGAAACTCACCACCTTTTACGGGGTTTATTTTAAAAATTTAGCCGTTTTTGCGCTTTGCGTGCTTGCGATGTTTGCCTGCAAGGACTTTGTGAGCCTAGATAACTGGCTAAAATTTGCTATCTTTGCTGCGATATACGCCGGCGCAGCTTATGTTTTGGGATATTTTTTGTTTTTTAATGCCTTCGAGCGAGGCATAGTCTGGCGTAAAATTTTAAAAAAATTTAAAAGGTCTTAAATGAATGAAATTTATCTGATCTCTTTGGCAAAAGATACCAAAAGGCGCGAGCTTTTAAAGCAGAAATTTAGCTCTTATGATAGCTTTAAACTAATAGACGCAGTTGATGGCAGGGAGCTAAACGCGAGGGAGTACTATAAGATCATTTCGCCATCATTTAAAGCTTATGGCAAGGTTTTAAGCCCAGCAGAGGTTGGCTGTTCGCTCTCGCACGTGAAGGCTTATGAGGCGTTTTTGGCAAGCGAGGCTAAATTTGCTCTCATCTTTGAAGACGACGTGATAGGAGATGATGAGGCCATAAAAGAGGCCTTTTTAGCAGCTAGTAAGATGCCTGAAAATAGCGTGCTGATATGTGGCATGCAAGATGGGCTAGAGGGCAGGTTTAGCGCCTTTGGCAAAAAGGTGGATGCTAGCCTAAGTAAGCCACTTTGGCAGGTCTCAAAGCACTCATTTTCAAGCATTTATAGAGCGGGGGCTTATGTGCTAACTAAAAAAAGTGCTAAAAATTTGCTTGAAATTCATAAACGTGCGCTTTGCACGACCGATGTTTGGGACTATTTACTAGGCGTTAATGATATGCAGATGTATTTTTGCGACCTTTTTGCGCATCCAACTGATCTTAGTGGCTCAAACATCGAGGGCGAGCGCCTTGAGAGAGGATACAGTGCAAATTTAAAGGCTTATATAAAGACAATTAAATTTATACTTTTCTCACGACTTGAAAAGCTTCAAGGCTATGAGAGAATTTTTAAAAGGGGCTAAATGAGCGAGCCATTAATCAGCATCGTAACCGCGACTTATAAGCGTCCAGAGCTTTTAAAAAAGGCCATAAAAAGCGCTCTAGCTCAAAGCTATAAAAATTTAGAAATAGTTGTAACCGATGACGGCGATGACGAGAGTGCGAGTGAAATTTGCAAGAGTTTTAACGACGCTAGGATCAAATTTGTAAAAAACAGCGCTCACAAAAAGAGCCCAAATGGCAACAAAAATAACGGCTTTGACAACGCAACAGGCGAGTTTATCTGCTTACTTGACGATGATGACGAGCTTTTGCCAGAGGCGATTGCCCAGTGCTATGAAATTTTAAAAAGTGGCGAGTATTCGTGCGTTTTTGCAGACGCGATCTGTGAGAAAGATGGCGTGATGACCGAGGTCGTGGCTGGCAGAAGCCCATATAGCAAGAGTGGGGCGATGAGTAAGGTTGATTATCACTGTGGGCGGATAAATGGCGAGTATTTTAAGCTTTTTTCGCGTGAATTTATAGATGGTTTTAGGTTTGATGAGAGCAGTTTTGGTGGCGAAAATGAGCTTTACATTCGCTTTTTTGAAAAAAATGTCTTCTATCTTAAAAAGCCACTTTACATCTACCGCATCGCAAGAAGCGATAGTGCTACGCTAAATGCTAGCAAGCACGCGTTAAACGTCGCAAACGCCTATATAAAAACGGCAAATATGCACTACGACATCGCTATAAAAAATGAGCCAAAATTTCTAGCTATGCAGTATAAAAACGCCGCTTACTACGCCAAAATAGCAGGCGAATATGGGCTGATGTTAAGGTGTATCTTTAAAAGTTTAAGCATTAAATTTAGCAAAGAGGCGCTTATATTTTTACTGCTTAGCCCGCTTCCAAGTGGCATTTTACCGGCACTTTCAAAGCTTAGAGTAAAGATAAAACAAAGGTTTGGCGTATGAAGGTTTTATTTGTCACATCAACGCTTAGAAGTGGCGGTGCGGAGCGAGTTTGCGCGGTGATCGCATCAAGATTTAGCATGGATCACGAGGTAAGCCTTGTTAAATTTGACAAGGGCGAGCCATTTTACGAGCTAGCAAGTGGCGTGAAGCTCATAAATTTGGGCGTTGGGGCTGATGAGCTTGGCTTGGTTGGAAATTTAAAAAAGAGAGTTTTAAAGGTGCTTGCTTTAAGAGCGCTCATAAAAGAGGGCAAATTTGACGCTGTTATATCTTTTTTAGACGCCGTAAATACCTTGGTGCTCTTTAGCTCAGCGGGTCTAAAAACGCCTATAATAATAAGCGAGCACACAAACTACCTTGCGCCAAAAAGAGCCATTTTTAAGGTGCTAAGACGCCTTAGCTATCCATTTGCAAACGCACTTAGCGTCTTAAGCGACGAGGATCTTGGCTACTACTCGAAATTTTGCAAAAATGTGATGAAAATTTACAACCCACTCTTTGAAGAGATACGCAGTGAGAGCTTTACTAAAGAAAATTTAGTCATATTTGTTGGCAGGCTAAATAAGATAAAAAACTGCGAAATGTTTGTAAGAGTGGCTGCAAGCTTAAAGCAAAGCGGCTATAAATTTGTTGTCGCTGGAGATGGCGGCGAGAGGGTAAATTTAGAAAATTTAGCTAAAAATTTGGGTGCAGAGGTGGAGTTTTTAGGCAACGTTAGCGACATCGCCTCGCTTTATAAAAGAGCAAAGGTGCTGCTCTCTTGCTCAAATTTCGAGGGTCTTGGAAACACCTTGATAGAGGCGATAAACTATGGCTGCGTGCGGGTTGCGACAAAAACTAGCGGGGCAAAAGAGCTTATAAAAGATGGCTTTGATGGCTTGCTTTGTGAGATAAATGATGCTGGGCAGATGAGCGAAAAGCTTGCAAAAATGCTGCAAGATGAGGCAAAAATGGGCGAATTTGCTAAAAACGCAAGGGCTAGACTTGATGAGTTTAGCGTGGAGCAAATTTATAAAAAATGGCTGGAGCTTTTAAAGCTTGGAGGTGTGAAATGAAAATTCTTTTTGTCATCGCCGCACTTAGAAACGGCGGAGCTGAACGTGTGCTAAACGTGCTTGCAAATGAGCTTTGCAAAGACAATGAGATCACTATCGCCCTGCTTGAAGAGGATCTTGGGCTTTATAAATTTAGCGAAAAAATAAATATCATAAATCTTAACGTGAGTGGCTCTGGGCTCGCTTTAAAATTTAAGAAAATTTTAGCCCTTAGAGCGCTTTTTAAAGAGCAAAGGGCTGATCTTATAATTAGCTTTATCGACTGGACAAACGTCGCTTGCGTGATCGCAAATGCTGGGCTAAAGAGCAAACTAATAGCAACCGAGCACCACGAGCATAGCTACTTAAAAAGTAAAGTAGCAAGCGCTATGCGTGATATTAGCTACCGCTTTGTAGATGGTTTAAGCGTGCTAAGTAAAAGCGACTACGACTACTATAAATTTGCCAAAAATCGCGAGGTCATACATAATCCACTTTTTATCGACGTGCCTGAAATTTGCGAGAAGCAAAATGTCATCTTAAGCGTGGCAAGGCTGGAGGCGGTAAAGGGCTATGATGTCTATTTTGAGGCGCTTAGCAAGGTAGATAAGAGCTTGCTTGATGGCTGGGAGATAAAGATCGCAGGCAGTGGCAGACAGGAAGTGCAGCTAAAAGAGATGGCCTCAAATTTAGGGCTTAGCGTCAAATTCTTAGGTCACATGAGTGATGTTACAAAACTTTACAGCGAGGCAAAAATTTTCACTCTTTGTTCAAGAAGCGAGGGGCTTTCAAACGTGTTAATCGAGTCAGGTGCATTTGGCTGCGCTAGGCTAAGTAGCGACACTGTGGGCGCAAGAGAGCTTATAAATGACGGCATAGATGGGCTTATCTTTAAAAATGGCGACGCAAATGATCTAAAAGATAAGCTTGAGATGCTTTTAAAAGATGAAAATTTAAGGCAAAAACTAGCAAAAAACGCCAGCGAAAGTGCAAATTTATTTAGCAAAGAAAATATCATCAAGCAGTGGCGAGAATTTATAAAAAAGGTTGTTAGCAAGTGAAAAAATTAGCCGTTTTTTTATACTCGATGGGGCCTGGCGGAGCTGAGCGAAATGTGGCAAATTTACTGCCATTTTTGGTCAAATGTTATGAAGTTCATCTCATCTTAATGAGCAAGGTCATCGCCTACGAGATCCCAAGCGAGGTGCAAACCCACTTTATAGAAAATAGCGATCCTTACGAGAGCGGGCTAAAGAAGCTTGCAAGGCTCTTTTTAGCGATGCCATTGCTTGCCTTTAAATATAAAAAACTTTGTCAAAACTTAGGCATCGACACGCAGTTTGTGCTGATGAACCGCCCATGCTACATCGCTGGGGTTGCTAGAATTTTAGGGCTAAAGGCTAGGCTAGTTATCAGCGAGCGAAGTTGCCCGTCGATCCTATATAAAGACGATCTAAGCGGCAGGGTTAATAAATTTTTACTCACTCATCTTTATAAAAAGGCTGATCTAATCCTCGCAAATGCAGCTGGCAACAAAGAGGATCTGGTGCGAAATTTTGGTATGAGCGAGGCAAAAACAAAGGTGCTTTACAACGCCCTTGATCTAAAAACTATAAATTTGCTAAAAGATGAGCCACTTGAGAGCGACTTTAAGCCATTTTTCATAAATATAGGTCGCCTTGATAGCGGTAAAAATCAAGCTATGCTAATAAAAATAATAGCTTCGATTAACGACCCTCGCGCCACGCTTGGCATCCTTGGCAAAGGGCCTTTAAAAGATGAGCTGCAAAATTTGATAGATAAATTTGGCGTGGGCGAGCGAGTGAAGCTTCTTGGCACTGATAAAAACCCTTTTAGGCATATAAAAAACGCCTCTTGCTTGCTTTGTGCTTCGCGTTTTGAGGGCTTTTCAAATGTCCTGCTTGAAGCGCTAGCATGTGAAAAAACTATCATTTCAACCGAGCACAAGAGCGGTGCAAAGGAGCTTTTGGGTGAGAGCGAGTTTGGCATCTTAGTGCCTATTGATGACGAAAATGCAATGAAAGAGGCGATGTTAAAAGTGCTTAACGAGCCAAAGATAAGGCAAAATTTTGAAAATGTTGCGTATAATCGGGCTAAATTTTTTGATAGTGAAAATATAGCGAGCGAGCTTATAAAATTTTTGGAAAATCCTAATGAATAGAAATTTGTTTTTTAAAAATTACTCTTTATACCTTATGATATTTGCCGCAGTCATCTTTGGCATGGTTTGCAGGCTTTACTGGGTCTTTTGGGCGAGCGAGTATCCAGTCTTTTTCTGGAACAACGAGCTGATGATCAGCACGAACGACGGCTACGCATTTGCCGAGGGCGCAAGGGATATGTTAGCTGGCTTTCACCAAGAAAACGACCTTAGCTACTACGGCTATCCACTCTCGACGCTTACTTACTGGATCGTTAAATTTCTAGGGGTAAAGCTAGAGACAGCGATGATTTATATGAGCGTCTTTTTTTCATCGCTTGTGGCTGTGCCTGTTATCTTGATCGCAAATGAATACAAAGCAAGAATGGCTGGCTTCATCGCTGCACTTCTTGCAGTGATCGCAAATAGCTACTACAACCGCACGATGGCAGGATATTACGATACCGATATGCTCATCATCACACTTAGCGTCTTTGTCGTCTGGGGGCTTATTAGAGTGCTTGAGAAAAAGGACGCAAAGAGCCTAATAATAGCACCTTTAAGCGTGCTTATCTATATGTGGTGGTATATGAGCGCCTTTTCGCTTATTAGCATTTTAACTGGGCTATTTTTACTCTACACGCTCATTTTTGATAGGAAAAATCCACTTTTTTACCTTGAAATTTCTCTGCTTTTACTTGCTATCTCAAACCTTGATCTAACTCTTAAATTTATTGCTGTTATCGCTATTTACGCACTTTGCTTATTTAAAAAAGAGGTGATAAATTTAAAAATTGCTATTGGCATTTTGGCAGTTATCTTTGTCGTTTTTGTCATCCGTGGTGGGCTAAATCCTATAATCTTTCAACTTAAATTTTACGTCTTTAGAGATGCGCCTGAAGTTGGTGGCATGAGCTTTCACTTTTTTAATGTCAATCAAACTATCCAAGAGTCAAGCGTCGTTGATTTTACGCTATTTTGCGAGAGGATCAGCGCAAATGTCATCACATTTTTGATCTCGCTTGTTGGTGTTGCTCTTTTTTGTTATAGACACCGCTCATTTGCTGTCTCGCTTGGCATGCTCGCACTTGGCTTTTTAGCCTTTAAAAGCGGCCTTAGATTTACCATTTATGCCGTGCCTATCATGGCGCTTGGCTTTGGCTATTTGGTGGAGTTCGTGCTTTCAAATTTAAAGCTAAAAGGAGCCGTGCTAAATCTCATAAGAGCGTTCATAGCGGCTCTCGTGCTTACTCCAGCGCTCATTCATATCTATGGCTACAAGGCTGAGCCAGTCTTTGTAAATAAAGAGGTTGAAATTTTAAATAAGCTAAAAGGCATCGCAGGACGCGAGGACTACGTGGTTGCGTGGTGGGACTATGGATATCCGATTAGATATTATAGCGATGTTAAGACGCTAATTGACGGCGGAAAGCACCTTGGACGTGAAAATTTTACCGTGAGTTTTGCGCTTGGAAGCGACGAGATGAGCTCGGCAAATATGGCAAGGCTTGATGTTGAGTATACGGAGCGAAATTTCAAAGAGCACTTTAATGGCAACTTGGCTCAAATTTTAAAAGATAGAAATTTAAGCGTTGATCAGTTTTTTAGCGAGATAAAAGAGGCAAATTTTAGCCTGCCAGCAAAGAGCAGAGAGATATATTATTACCTGCCAGATAGGATGCTTAGCATCTTTCCGACCATTTTGCAGTTTAGTAAGATCGATCTAAAAAGCGGTAAAAATTTAAACAACGGACTTTTTGTCACCGCAAGAGCGATCTCGCAAAGCGAAAAGGGCATTAGGCTAAGTGGTGGATTTACACTAACAAGTGATGTCACAAGTTTGATCTATGATGGCAAGGTCTTGCCACTAAGATCTTTCATAGAGACTGATTACAACGAGGCTGGCAAGCTAAATGTAAAAGAGTATAAAAATAACGAAATGTCAAACATTTCTGTCATTTATATGAGGGATTATGGCAGATTCATCATCCTTGATGAGAGCATTTTAAATAGCGCCTACATCCAGCTTTTCGTGCTAGAAAGATACGATCCAAAAGTCTTTGAACCAGTCATACTTGACGGGGCGGCAAAAGTTTATAGGCTAAAGAGGTAGAGATGGCAAGGATAGGTTTTTTAAGCCACGCTGATATGAGCATACACTTTTTTAGACGGCCCATTATGCAGGCTTTAAAAGATATGGGGCATGAGGTTTTTGCTATCGCTCCAAGAGGAAATTTCACTAATGAGCTTGCTAAAAGCTTTCACACCGTTACCTACGAGCTTGACAAGGCGAGCCTAAACCCACTAACTGTGATAAATAACTCAAAAAAACTATCTCAAATTTTAGGCGAGCTAAATTTAGACCTGCTTCAAACTGGCGCTCACAAGTCAAATGTCTTTGGCACATTTGCCGCTAAAAATGCTGGCATAAAGCATGTTATAAATTTGGTTGAAGGGCTTGGTAGCTTTTATATCGATGATGACATTAAAACAAAGGCCGTGCGTTTTGTCATGGAGAGTCTTTATAAGCTCTCTTTTGCAAAGGCCGACGCTTGCGTCTTCGTAAATGACGCAGACCCAGACTATCTGATCTCAAGAAATTTGATAGACAAAAGCAAAGTGTATCGCATAAAAAGCGTCGGCGTGGATACTGCTAAATTTGACCCAGCTATCACGCAGGCGACTGACCTTGGTGAAAAAAAGGTGATTTTGATGATCGCAAGAGCCATGTGGCACAAGGGCGTTCGTGAATTTTACGAGGCGGCAGAAATTTTAAATGGCTACAAAAACTGTGAATTTGTCTTTGTTGGCGAAGGCTTTGCTGGTAATAAATCAACCGCGGACGAGAGCTTTTTAAAAGGTGGCAAAGTGCGCTATCTTGGTGCTAGAAACGACATCCCACAGCTTTTAAAGGCTTCTTATTTGCTTGCTTTGCCAAGTTATAAAGAGGGCTTTCCAAGAACGGTTTTAGAGGCGATGAGTATGGCTAAAGCAGTCGTTGCAAGTGACGTGACAGGCTGTAATGAAGCTGTAAAAGAGGGCTACAATGGACTTTTATGCAAGGTAAAAGACGCGAGCGACCTAGCAGAAAAGATCAAAATCTTACTTGATGACGAGGAGCTTTGCGCTAAGCTTGGGCAAAATGGCAGAAACTGGGCGGTTAGTGAGTTTGACGAGCGAGTGATCGCAAAAAAATATATAGAAATTTATAGGAAATTTATAGATGTATAGAAATTTTTTTAAAAGAGTGATTGATATTTTGGGGGCTTTGTTTTTGCTCATTTTAACATCGCCCATCATCATAGCAACGGCGATCTTTATCTATTTTAAGGTTAGTCGCGATGTCATTTTTACACAGGCAAGACCAGGACTAAATGAGAAAATTTTTAAAATTTATAAATTTAAGACTATGAGCGACGAGCGTGACGCAAATGGCGAGCTCTTGCCAGATGATCAGCGTCTTGGTAAATTTGGCAAACTTATCCGCTCTCTTAGCCTCGATGAGCTGCCACAACTCTTTAACGTGCTAAAAGGCGATATGAGTTTTATCGGACCAAGGCCGCTTTTGGTCGAGTATCTACCCATCTATAACGAAACGCAAAAGCACCGCCACGACGTGCGCCCTGGTATCACGGGCCTAGCGCAGGTAAATGGCAGAAACGCCATAAGCTGGGAGAAAAAATTTGAATACGACGTCTATTACGCTAAAAATTTAAGCTTTATGCTTGATGTAAAGATCGCCTTGCAGACCATCGAAAAGGTGCTAAAACGAAGTGGTGTCAGCAAAGAGGGTCAGGCGACTACGGAGAAATTTAATGGCAAAAACTAAGAAAATTTACATCTACGGAGCGAGTGGGCATGGGCTTGTGATCGCTGACATCGCTAGAGATAATGGCTATGATGAGATAGCTTTTTTAGACGATGCTAGCGAGCGTAAATTTAGCCCAGAGCTTGAAAAAGCTGACATCATAATAGCCATAGGCGATAATAAAACTAGAGAGATGATAAGCAAAAGAGTCGAAGCTGCTGGCTTTGAGATAGTAAATTTGATCCATAAGAGTGCGGTTGTGAGTGAAAGTGCCGTGATAGAAAAAGGTGTGGTTGTCATGCCAAATGCTGTGATAAACGCAAAGGCTCATATAAAAGAGGGCGCTATTATAAACTCTGGCGCGGTGATAGAGCATGAGTGTGTGATAGGCAAATTTGCTCACATCAGCCCAAATGCAGCCCTTGCTGGAAACGTTAGCGTGGGAGAATTTACGCACGTTGGCATTGGCTCAAGCGTCATTCAAGGCATAAGCATCGGTAAAAACTGCATTATTGGTGCTGGAAGCGTGGTCGTTAGAGATATAAAGGACGGCATAAAGGCGTATGGTGTGCCTGCATGCGAGCGCGCTAAGATATAAATTTAAAAATAAGTGCTAAAATCGCCAAAAAATCACGAAAGGTATGAAAATGGATAGGGTTTTTTTATCTCCACCAAATATGAGTGGAAAAGAGCAGGAATATATAAAAAAAGTTTTTGAAAGCAACTACATAGCGCCACTTGGCGAATATGTCAATAAATTTGAAGATAGCATAAAGGCCTATACTGGCGCCAAAGATGCGCTTGCACTATGCGCTGGAACTGCGGCACTTCACCTAGCACTTCGCGTCCTTGGCGTAAAAGAGGGCGATCTTGTGCTAGCTTCTAGCTTTACTTTCATGGCTTCAGTCTCGCCGATACTTTATGAAAAGGCAACTCCAGTCTTTATAGATAGTGACGAGAGCTGGAATTTAAGCCCAGAGCTACTTAAAAAAGCGATCTCAAATTTACCTAAAAAGCCAAAAGCGCTAGTCGTCACTCATCTTTACGGACAAGCTTCAAAGATGAAAGAAATTTGTGAAATTTGCCAAAATGAAGGCATCGCTTTGGTTGAAGATGCAGCCGAAGCGCTTGGTGGATTTTACGGCGGCAAGGCACTTGGCACATTTGGCGTGATGGGTGGATATAGCTTTAATGGCAACAAGATCATCACTACTTCAGGTGGCGGTATGCTAGTTGGAGATAGCGAATTTGTAGAAAAAGCTAGATTTTACAGCACGCAAGCAAGAGAGCCGCTGCTTCACTACGAGCACAAGGACTACGGCTACAACTACCGCTTAAGCAACGTTCTGGGCGCTATTGGCGTGGCTCAGATGGAAGTTTTAGAAAAGAGAGTCGAGCAAAAGAGAAAGGTCTTTGATATCTATGAAAAAGAGCTTGGCGATATTTTAGAATTTATGCCAGAGCTACCAAATTCTCGTGGAAACAGATGGCTCACAACTGGCGTTTTTGCTAAAAAAGATGCACATTTAAAGGTTATAAAAGCACTAGCTGACGCAAACATCGAGAGCCGCCCACTTTGGAAACCTATGCACTTGCAGCCTGTCTTTAAAGGTGCGTTAAGCTTTGTTGATAGATATAGTGAAGATCTATTTTCAAGAGGAATTTGCTTGCCAAGCGGCAGCGATATGAGCGAGCAGACACAAGAAAGAGTGATAAAAATAGTCAAGGAAAATGCGTAAATGTTTCATGCAACGAAGTTAAAAAGGCTCGTATTTTTCCTTCTTGGCGATGTTTTTATATTTATTTTTTCGATATATGCGGCTTATCTTTTAAGATTTAACGCCGATATCCCAGATATCTACGTGCAAGGGCTTTTTGTAACGGCAGGATTTTTGATCGTATTTAAGCTCTTTTTCATGTGGATGTTTAAAATTTACAAGGTGCCGTGGAGATTTTTTGGCTTAAACGAAGCTCGTAAAATTTTCCTAGCTCACGTTTGTGCGGCGATCTTATTTACGATCGTCTTTTTTATCATACAAGATTTTTTAAATCCTTACCCAAGAAGCGTCATATTTATCGATCTTCTTATCTCATGCCTACTCATCGGGCTTTTGAGAATTTCAAAGCGTATGGTGCTTGACTTTTCAAACAGACCTCACAAAGGCGAGCCTTGTATCGTTATAGGTGCGACCTCAAAAGCGCTTCACGTCTTACGTGGCTTAAAGCAGGGCTATCTTGACTACTACGCAGTTGGCGTGGTAGATGGCAGAAGCGATCTTGTTGGCACATATTGTGATGGATTTTTAGTTCAAGATAAAAAAGATATACCAAGCCTTATAAAAGACTACGACGCAAAGACTGCTATCATCGCACTAGCACTTGATCAAGATGAGCTTCAAGCTTTAGTTGATGAGCTTACTGGATATGGCATAAGAGATATGAAGCTCTTTTCGCTTATCGAAAATGAGCCGATCAAAGATATCTCGATCGAAGATTTGCTCGCTAGAAAGCCAAAAGACCTTAATCCAGAAGCCATTTCAAATTTCTTAAAAGATAAAAGAGTGCTTGTCACTGGAGCTGGCGGTAGTATAGGAAGCGAAATTTGCAAGCAGTGCTTGAAATATGGCGTAAGCGAGCTTATAATGGTCGAGCACAGCGAGTTTAACCTTTATAAAATAGGCGAAGATACAAGAGATAAAAGAACTGTTAGCAAGCTTGTAAATATCACAAATTTAAAAGACTTTGAAGAGGTTTTTGAAGAATTTAGACCAGAGATCGTCATCCACGCTGCAGCCTACAAACACGTGCCACTTTGCGAGCTAAATCCTCGCTCAGCAGTTGAAAACAACATCCTTGGCACAAAAAATGCAGTCGATCTTTCTAAAAAATATGGTGCTAAGAAATTTGTCATGATCTCATCAGACAAGGCTGTGCGCCCAACAAACATAATGGGCACAACTAAGCGTGTTTGCGAGCTTTACGCACTAAATTCAAACGAAGCAGGTGTGTGCGAGATAGTTTGTGTGCGCTTTGGTAACGTCCTTGGCTCAAGTGGCTCAGTCATACCTAAATTTAAGGCGCAGATCGCTGCAAATAAGCCACTAAGCGTCACTCACCCAGAGATCACAAGGTACTTTATGCTTACATCTGAGGCGTGTCAGCTAGTCCTTCAAGCAGCCTCTATCGCAAAAGGCGGAGAGCTTTTCGTGCTTGACATGGGCGAGCCAGTTAAGATCGTCGATCTTGCTAAAAAGATGCTTTTGCTTTCAAACAAAGAGCATCTGGGTATCGAATTTGTGGGGCTTAGACCTGGCGAGAAGCTTTATGAGGAGCTACTTATTAACAAAGATGACGTTCAAACTAAGTATGAGTCGATCTTCGTGACACACTCACAGCCTTATGATCTAACCCTTTTAAATTCACAGATAAATGGGCTTTTACAGCTTGAAGATGACGAGGTAGCGCCTGCTCTTAAGGTGATCGTGCCAGAGTTTAACCATGCATTAAATTTAAAAGGCTAGTTTTGGTTATAAAAGATATTAAGAGATTTAGTGACACGAGATACAAGGCAAGGGCGTATATCTGCTATTTATTTAGTAGAAATTTGCCAAACAGACTGCCTGGAGTGTGCTTAGAAAACATAAAAGCTGGCTTTGATAAGATCAGCCACGAGATAGAAAATTTTGACGCACTATACATTTTGGATGAAAATGGCATACAGATCGAAGACTCTATCAGCCTAAATGAAAAGTATAAAATCCCAAAAGGTGAAAACCGCGCAAATAAAGCCTACTACTACACCGCCGTGCGCGAGAAAAGGTGCGTTTTAAGCGATCCATATCCATCAAGTCTAAATGGAGGTTTGTGCGTCACAGCAAGCGTGCCTATCTATAATGAAAAAAATGAGCTTAAATTTATCGCTTGCATCGACATAAGCCTAGAAAATATCCTAAATATGGTCGATAGCGGCTTTGTCGAGGAGCATTTTGGTAGATTTTTAAAGACAGTCTATGCGCTCTTTTGTGCATCGCTTTTTATGATCTGTGCATTTTTATTTTGGCACGGTGTAAAGAGCTTTATCTCAAAGAGTATCGAGCATATAAATGTCGAAGAAATTTTTGAATCAACCATCATTTTAACGCTGGCTCTTGCCATTTTTGACCTTGTAAAGACGATATTTGAAGAAGAAGTTTTAGGCAAAAATCACGAAGAAAATAGCGTTATTTATAAGACAATGGTTAGATTTATCGGCTCCATCATCATCGCACTTGCGATCGAGGCGCTCATGCTTGTGTTTAAATTTGCTATCACTGCACCTGAAAATATCATAAATGCTATCTATCTAATAGGCGGTGTGGCGATGCTGATGGCAGCACTTAGCTTTTATCTCTTTAGCGTAAAAAGACAAGAGAACAGATGATTGCTATTATTGACTACGGCGCTGGAAATATCAAAAGCGTGATAAATGCTTTTAAATTTCTTGGGCATGAGTGCGTTTTACTAAGTGAGCCCAAGAGTTTAAAAGAGTACTCTCACATCGTTTTACCAGGTGTTGGGGCATTTGGCGAGGCGATGAAAAAGCTCAAATTTAATGGCATGGATGAAGCGATAAAAGAGGCTGTAAAAAATGGCAAGGCCTTTATAGGAATTTGCCTTGGTATGCAGCTTTTGTTTGAAAAAAGCTTCGAATTTGGCGAGCACGAGGGGCTTTCTCTTTTGCCAGGCGAGGTTGTTAAATTTGATGAAGCTAAATTTGATAAACCACTAAAGATCCCACATGTTGGCTGGAACACGCTTAGTTTTAAACAAAATAGCCCTTTAAGATTAGGACTAAAAGAGCTTGAGTATTTATACTTTGTGCATAGCTACCACGTGGTTTGCGATGATAAATTTGCGCTTGCAAAGACCACTTATGGCTATGAATTTACAAGCGCGGTGCAGCATGAAAATCTCTTTGGTTTTCAGCCTCATCCAGAAAAAAGTCATGAGGTTGGGCTTAAAATTTTAGAAAATTTTGCGAGGTTGTGATGGAAATTTTCCCAGCGATAGATCTAAAAGATGGGCAAGCAGTTAGGCTTAGTAAAGGGCTCATGCAAAGTGCTAAAATTTATAGCAGTGAGCCAAGTGAGCTTGCTAAGAGGTTTGAAGATTACGGCGCAAAATGGCTGCATGTTGTCGATCTTGACGGAGCATTTGCAGGGGAAGCTATAAATTTTAACACGATAGAAAAGATAGTAAAAGCTACAAATTTAAAGGTGCAAGTGGGCGGCGGCATAAGGGATGAAGAGCGTATAAAGCGCTATTTGGATCTTGGAGTTAGCAGAGTGATCCTTGGCTCGGTTGCTCTAAAAGATCCAGAATTTACAGCAAAAATGGCTGGAATTTACAGGGTCGTAGTTGGCATAGACGCGAAAGATGGCTATGTGGCGGTGCAAGGTTGGGGTGAGGTTTCAAACATAAAAGCGGTCGATCTTGCAAAAAAATTTGCAGATGTGGGTGTAGAAGCTGTGATTTGCACCGATATTAACAAAGATGGAATGCTTGGCGGAGTTAATGTTGATTTTAGCTTGCAAATAGCTAGAAGCAGCAAGCTTGAGACCATAGCAAGTGGCGGTGTGAGCGATATAAACGACATTTTGGCACTAAAAGAGACAAAAGAGATAGCTGGCGTGATCGTTGGTAAAGCTTACTATGAGGGACGACTTGATTTAAAAGATGCTTTCAAACAAGTTGGCTAGCGTTAAAGCTTTTATAAATTTTAATTAGCTAGAATAGGGCAATTTTTACTAAAAGGATATTATGTGAAGATTTTGGTTGTAGATGACAGCTCAACAATGAGAAGGATCATAAAAAATACTTTGCAAAGGTTAGGACATCAAGAAATTCTCGAGGCTGAGCACGGGCTTGAAGCTTGGAATATCTTGACACAAAACGAGGGTATTGAGGTTCTTATTACTGACTGGAACATGCCTGAGATGAACGGTCTTGAGCTTGTTAAAAAGGTAAGAGCTGAGCAAAAATATGTTGATATGCCTATCATAATGGTAACAACAGAGGGCGGAAAAGCCGAGGTTATAACAGCTTTAAAAGCAGGTGTTAATAACTACATCGTTAAACCTTTTACGCCACAAGTTTTAAAAGAGAAGCTTGAAGACGTTCTTGGTTAATGAAAGATAAATTTTACGAATTAAGCATCAAAACATCAAATTTTTATGATGAAATTTTAGAGTTAGTTTTTTCTTTTGGGGTCACCTGTGTAGAAGAGCTAGACCATGAGATCATCATCAGGGAAGAGTATGATCTAAAAGATATAGCTTGGGGTGTCGAAGAGTATGCAAAAGGCCTCTCTAGTGTTCGTAAAATTTCAAATGATTTAAAAATTTCTCTTAATTCAAAAGAAAATAAGGACTGGCTAGGCGAATATAAAAAGGCAGTTAAGCCTATTTTGGTTGATAAAATTTATATTAGACCTAGCTGGGAAGAGCCACTTAGAGGCGTAACAAATATCATAATCGACCCAGCTCTAGCCTTTGGCTCAGGGCACCATGAAAGTACAAATTCTTGCTTGCAACTTTTACAAAAATATGCAAAAAGTGGTGATAACACTTTAGATGTGGGATGCGGAAGCGGGATATTAAGCATAGCTTTGGCAAAGCTTGGCTGCAATGTCGATGCCTGCGATACAGACGAGCAGGCCACGCAAAGCTCGCAAAGTAACGCCCAGCTAAATGAGGTTAAATTTAATAAAATTTGGACAGGTTCTATTGCAAATTTAGAGCAAAAATATGACATCGTCGTAGCAAATATCATTGCTGATGTTATTTTTATGCTCTCAAATGACTTGAAAAAATCGCTTAAAAAAGGCGGCTATTTAGTATTGTCAGGAATTTTGAACAAATACGAAGATAGGATTAAAGATACGTTTAAGGATTTGGAGCTAGTTGAGATAAAACAGGCTAATGATTGGGTTAGCTTTGTTTATAAGGAAATGGATGAATAATCAAAATAATAACCAAAATAATGGCGATAATAACGGGTTTTTCAACAAAAATCCCATCTTTATCTTTGCTATTTTTGCGATAGTTATAGTTCTAGCTTTTAGAAGCTTTAGTGGCGACGGACTAGGCGGTACTTTTGGGCTTGGTAGCAACGCTCAAAGCAAGATGATAGCTTATTCTGAATTTAAGGATATGCTAAAAAATAAGCAATTAAATGAGGTTGCGATATCTGAAACCACGATAAAAGGCGTTGGTAATGACAAAACCATCTATCTCGCAAAGCGCATAAATGATCCAACGCTCATTGGCATACTTGAGCAAAACGGCATAACTTACAGCGTTTATAGCGAAAATAACTGGTTTGGAGATCTTATATTTTCATGGATCATACCGGTGTTTATATTTTTTGCTATTTGGATGTTTATCGCTAGTCGTATGCAAAAGAATATCGGCGGTGGCATACTAGGTATAGGAAGTGCGAAAAAGCTTATAAATTCTGAAAAACCAAAAGTTAAATTTGACGATGTTGCAGGCGTTGAAGAGGCAAAAGAAGAGGTTCAAGAGATAGTTGATTATCTAAAGAGCCCAGATAAATATCTAAGACTTGGAGCTAAAATTCCAAAAGGTATTTTGTTAGTTGGCCCTCCAGGCACTGGTAAAACGCTTCTTGCAAGAGCAGTTGCGGGCGAGGCTAGTGTGCCATTTTTCTCTATGTCAGCATCAAGCTTTATCGAAATGTTTGTTGGCGTTGGTGCAAGTAGGGTTAGGGATCTTTTTGAAAATGCAAAAAAAGAAGCTCCAGCGATTGTTTTTATAGATGAGATCGATGCGATCGGTAAGAGCAGAAATTCTGGTCCGATGGGTGGCAATGACGAGAGAGAGCAAACGCTAAATCAGCTTCTTTCTGAGATGGACGGCTTTGATGCGGACAAGTCGCCAGTCATAGTTATAGCTGCTACAAATAGACCTGAAGTTTTGGATGCTGCACTTTTAAGACCGGGTAGATTTGACAGGCAAGTGCTTGTTGATAAGCCTGATTTTAAAGGACGTTGCGACATCTTAAAAGTCCATATGAAAGACGTGAAAATCGGCAAAGATGTAAATATCGAGGATATCGCAAGGCTTACTACTGGTTTAGCAGGTGCTGATCTTGAAAATATCATAAATGAGGCGGCACTTCTTGCAGGACGTAAGTCAAAGACTTTTGTCGAGCAGGCTGATCTAGTGGAGGCTGTCGAGAGATCGATAGCTGGTCTTGAGAAAAAATCACGCCGCGTAAATCCAAAAGAGAAAAAGATAGTCACTTACCATGAAAGCGGTCATGCCTTGATAGCTGAGCTAACAAAAGGTGCAAAAAGAGTGACAAAGGTCTCAGTCGTACCACGTGGTCTTGCAGCGCTTGGCTATACGCTAAATACACCTGAAGAGAATAAATTTATGATGCAAAAGCATGAGTTGCTTGCAGAAGTGGATGTTCTTTTGGCTGGTAGGGCTGCTGAAGAGGTATTTATAAAAGAGATATCAACTGGAGCTAGTAACGATCTAGAGCGTGCAACTGATATCATAAAAGCTATGGTTAGCATGTATGGTATGAGTGATGTTGCTGGTCTTATGGTACTTGAAAAGCAACGCGCGACATTTTTAAATGGCGGACAAAGCATAAAAGACTATAGCGACAAGATGGCTGAAAAGGTTGATGAGTTTGTAAAAGCACTTCTTCATGAGAGATATACAGCTGTGCTTGGTCTTCTTGAAATTTATAAAGGCGCCATTGAAAACATGGTTTCGGCACTTTATGAAGAAGAGACTATCGAGGGAAAAAGAGTTAGAGAGATCATCAAAAACTACGAAGAAGAAAATGGTCTTGAAAGCAGGCTTGTAGAGCTTGAAGAAGAGGAAAAAGGCAAAAAAGAGGAATAAAAATGAGTGGCTACATCGCAAAAGCAGGGTATAAATTTATATTATTCTTTTTGATTTTATTTGCTATATCTGCATTGTTTGGTATTGCGCCACTATTTTTTCTAGCACTGCTTCTTTTGACTCTTTATTTTTTTAGAGACCCTGAAAGAGAGCCTTTTACTGATGATAAACTAGCCTTACTTTCACCCATAGATGGTAAGATAAAAGAGATCAGCGTTTCAAATTTTGATGATAAAGAGGTGGCTAAGATAGTTATCTCAAAGCCATTTTTTGGCGTAGGTACGCTAAGGGCTATAAGCGATGCTAACGTCACTGAAGTTAAAAAAAGGCATGGGCTCTTTTTATGTCACGCGATGAAAATTTCAGAGATGCTAAATGAAAGAGCGATAATTCGTTTTGAAAAAGTAAATATTAAATTTGCTATGAAGATCATAGCTGGAGTTTTTAGTAGAAGTTTAGAAATTTATAACATTACCAGTCTAAAAGCCTCTAGAAAATTTGGCTTTTTAGGAAGCGGCGAAGTGATTTTATACTTGCCAAGAGATACTAAAATTTGCGTAAGCGTTGGCGAGAGTGTTAAAGCTGCTTCACTTCTTGGATACTTTGAAGAGGAAAAATAAAATGAATAGCATACAAAAAATGCAGTTAATGTATATCTTGCCAAATTTATTTACCGCTGCAAGCGCTTTTTTGGGCGTTATAAGCATTATTTCATCTATTCAGGGGAACTATTTTAAGGCTATTATTTACATCATTCTTTCACTGATTTTAGACGGACTTGATGGACGCGTGGCAAGACTTACAAAGACTACAAGCAAATTCGGAGTAGAGTTTGATAGCCTTGCAGACCTTGTAGCATTTGGTGTGGCTCCAGCGATTTTATTTTATCTAACAGTTGGTGCAAAATTTGGCAGATTTGGTGCGCTAATAGCAGCTATGTTTGTAGTCTTTGGAGCTATTAGACTAGCTCGTTTTAATGTCACTACAGGCACATACGAACCAAATGTTTTCATCGGACTTCCTATACCATCAGCAGCGATTGTCAGTGTACTTTGGATCGGCATTTATGTAGACTACACATTCTTAGAGGGTTTTGAGTGGTGCTTGATATTGCTTGAAGCGGTTTTGGCTATCTTGATGGTTAGCAACATCCGCTACCCAAGCTTTAAAAAGATGAATTTAAAACAAACTCATGTTATACGAATTTTAGTAGCACTTGTAGTTGTATTTTCTATGCTTTATCTATATCCATTCGAGAGTGCAACTTTAGTAATGAGCGTTTATATGCTTTATGGTATTATTAGAGCGGCTATAATGTTTAGCAAAAATCATAAAAAAAAGGAGAGCGAATGAGCGAAAATGGCATAATAAAATCGCGTAAATTTTTACCAAAAATCGAAATCAAAAACTCTCTACTGCTGCTACTTAGGTAGCAAATTCTTCTTTACTTAACTCATTAAATTTAAATATAAAAAATCATAAAAGGACAAAAAATGGATAAAAATAAAATTATAATCTTTGATACGACTTTAAGAGATGGTGAGCAAAGCCCAGGAGCTTCTATGAACACAGCTGAAAAGCTACAGATCGCACTTCAGCTTGAAAGGCTTGGTGTGGATGTGATGGAGGCTGGATTTGCAGCGGCTAGCCCAGGGGACTTTGACGCGGTAAATCAGATTGCAAAGCAAGCTTCAAACATCACTGTCTGCTCGCTTGCACGCGCGGTTGATCGTGATATCAAGGCAGCTGGCGAGGCACTAGCTCCGGCAAAAAACAAAAGAATTCACACCTTCATAGCAACAAGTCCGATCCACATGCAGTACAAGCTAAAAATGAGCCCAGATGAGGTGATCAGGCGTGCAGTCGAGGCGGTGCAATACTCAAAAACATTTTGCGATGATGTGGAGTTTAGCTGCGAGGATGCATGCAGAAGCGAGATGAGCTTTTTAAAAGAAATTTGCGACGCAGCGATAAATGCAGGGGCAAAAACCATAAACATCCCTGATACGGTTGGCTACTTGTATCCAGAGGAGATCACAGCTCGCATTAGCGAAATAGTAAAATTTATAGGTGGTAGAGCAGTAGTTTCGGTGCATAACCACAACGATCTAGGCATGGCAACAGCAAATTCACTAGCTGCTATAAAAGCTGGTGCAAGGCAGGTTGAAGGCACTATAAATGGCATCGGCGAGCGCGCTGGAAATGCTGCGCTTGAAGAGATCGTGATGGCTATAAAAACTCGTCAGGACGTCTTTGCGCCGCTTTACACAGGCATCATCTCAAAAGAAATTTATCCGACTTCAAGACTGATCGCTAGCATCACAGGCATCGAGCCACAGCCAAATAAAGCAATCGTTGGTAAAAACGCCTTTGCACACGAGAGTGGCATCCATCAAGACGGCGTACTAAAGCACAAAGAGACTTATGAGATCATCAGTGCTGAGAGTATCGGCTTAGAGAAAAACTCGCTCGTTCTTGGCAAGCACAGCGGCCGCCATGCGTTTAAAGATAAGCTTGCTAGCCTTGGATTTGACCTTGATAGTGATGCGCTTAATAAGGCGTTTGAGAAATTTAAAGACTTAGCAGATAAGAAAAAAGAGATATTTGACGATGATATCAGGGCGCTTGTTGCAGAGGAGATCACCAAGATCCCACAAGCTTACGAGATCACAGACTTGCTTCAAAGTAGCGGTGGCAGCTTAGCAAGTGCCTCTATGAGCATCAGGCACAACGACGAGATCGTTAGCGACTCAGCCCTTGGCAATGGCACAGCAGATGCGATATTTAAGGTAGTTGATCGCATCAGCGGCATTAATGGCACGCTCAAAGACTACAAGGTCACAGCTGTTTCTCAGGGCAAAGATGCACTTGCAAAGGTCGATGTAAAAGTCGAGTTTGAGGGCAAGACAGCAGTAATGGGTCACGGACTAGATATCGATACGATGATGGCAAGTGCTAAGGCCTATGTCGGCGCATTAAATAGCTACCTTCGCATCCATAAAAACTAAAATTTTAGCTGGCTGCTAGATTTGCAGCTAGCTAATTTAAATTTAGCTACTCTTTAAATTTACTGCGTTTTTTAAATTTTAAAATTCCATTTACTCGTCACTCGCAAGAATTGACTACTAAAATTTGGCTTCGCTTACCGCTTAGCTCAAATTTTAGAGCCGAAATTACTCGCTCATGAAATTTTAAAATTTGCCATATACTCACCTGACATAGAAATGCATGCAGTGTGTTAGCACTATATTGCATGCATTTCTAACGCGCGCAGGTTTTTACTAGGATTTCGTCTCATAACTGCAAGCAGATGAGGGATTAAAAAAGAAGTGGGACAAAGGGACGGGGTTTCGTGTCTGCCATGCAGTTGCGAGCCTGCGAAGCAAAGTTTAAGTCCCCTTGTCTCCCTTTTAAATAAAAAGAAATTTACAAAATCAATCAAGCTATCTTTGTAAATTTTAAAATTCCATTCACTCGCAAGAATTGGCTACTAAAATTTGGCTTCGCTTACAGCTTAACTCAAATTTTAGAGCCGAAATTACTCGCTCATGAAATTTTAAAATTTGCCTGGCGCCCAATGACATGCAAACGCATGCAGTGTGCCAGCACCATTGCATGCACATCTAACGTTGTTGGGGTTAGGGGATTGTTAAGGGGGAAGGGAGCGACTTCGTAATTCAAGCCTCTTCCCCCTTAACAAAGAAACAAATTTTTCAACTTTCATTCACTCGCCATAGCAACTTACCAAATTCAAGTCTTGTAGTTACTTACCACTAAATTTAGAGCCATGATATGTTCGCTCATAAATTTTAAAATTTACTAAGCACTTTTTGGGTTACAAAATGCAAATCTTTATAAATCCAAAAATTTAAACAAATATCCTAAAATAATCAAAAAATTTAAAGGAAATTTCATGCAAAACAAGCTTTTTGCGCCGCTTAAGATAGGCGGCATCGAGATCAAAAACCGCATTATCATGGCTCCGATGTGCATGTATGAGGTCAAAAAAGAGGATGGCCGTCCAAGGTGCTTTCACAAGCTCCACTACGCTACAAGGGCGATCGGCGGTGTCGGCATGATCATCGTTGAGGCGACGGCTGTGGAGGCGCGCGGCAGGATCACCAAAAAAGACCTTGGGCTTTGGAGTGACGAGCAGATCGAGGCTCACGCGGAGCTGGTAAAAGGCTGCAGCAAATACGGCGCCAAAATGGCCATCCAGCTTGCTCACGTCGGCAGAAAGGGCACTTTTGAGGGCATCATCGCACCAAGTGCTATCAAATTTAGCGATGAGTACGCCACGCCAAAAGAGATGAGCGCAGAGGATATCGCAAGCGTCAAGCAAAGCTTTGTGGATGCAGCCATTAGAGCAAAGAGCGCAGGATACGAGGCTGTGGAGATACACGCGGCACATGGATATTTGATAAATCAATTTTTATGCGTTGGCACAAATAAGCGAAGTGACGAATACGGCGGCACATTTGAAAACCGCATAAGGCTGCTGCTTGAAATTTTAAGAGAGATCAAGGCTGGCGCTAATATCACAGTTGGTGTGAGGATAAGTGCAAGTAGCTGGCTTAAGGGCGACTGGGACGTAGAAGATAGCGTAAAGCTCGCACGTGAGCTAGAGAAAAATGGAGCTGACTTCATCCACGTCTCAGCTGGCGGAGTCTATGGAAAAGTTGATAATGCGCCTAAATTTACACCACTTTATCAGGCTGGCTACGCAAAAGCAGTGAAAAATGCAGTCAAAATCCCAGTCTTTGCAGTTGGTCTCATCACAAAGGCAAGCGAGTGCGAGGCATTGCTGCTAGGCGATGTTTGCGATGGCGTGGCGCTTGGCAGGGAGCTACTACGCAACCCATATTTTGTTTTTGGCGCCATGAAAGAATTTGGCGAAAATGACAAAATAGAAAACGCCTACAAAAGGGCTTACTAAATTTTCTTGGCAAGGTGAGAGCCTTGCCAAATTTTACTTTTCTTAAATAAAATAACTAAAATTTACTTGCTATTTTTTCTACACAACAAATACAAATTTATATTTTCATAGCTACAAAATCGCATTTAGTTTAAATTTTACCTGAAATTTATATTTAAAATTATAATATTCAATCTCAAAATTAGATTATAAACTAAAATAGTAATTTTAATAATCAAACTAGGAGGAGAGATGAGGTTTAAGGGCTTATTTAAGCTCTCTCTTGCAGCAAGCGTGGCAGTTTGTGCAAACGCAGCAGATGAGAGCGTGCTAAGCGGTGTTGAGGTGACAAGTAGCAGTGGCGGATACGGCGTTGATGATATCAAAATTTCAACTAGAAACGCTGGCCTAGCAAAAGACGTGATGAGGGACATCCCTGGCGTCTATGTGGGCGGCACAAACGGCATGAACCAAAAAATTTATATGAGAGCCGTAAGTGACCGCGGTCTAAATATCACTATAGATGGCGCGAAACAAAATGGAAACACTTTTCACCATAACGCCGACTTGCTGATCGACCCTGATCTCATAAAAGCTATCGACGTCGAGGTTGGCTCAAGATCGGTCGTAAATGGCTCTGGCGCGCTTGGTGGCTCAGTCGCCTTTAAAACGGTCGACGCAAGGGACTTGTTAGAAAGCGGTGAGAAGATCGGCGCAAAGATAAAGACTGGATACGCCTCAAATAACAGCGAATTTTCTCAAGGCCTTATGCTCTTTACCACCCCAGTTGAAGGGCTTGATTTTATAGCTGCGATAAACCACAAAGGTTACGACTATGGCAAAAGCGGCAATGGCAATAAAATAGGTGGCGACGGCAACGACCTTAGCTATCTTCTAAAGCTTGGCTATAGCTTCCTTGATGCACATAGAATTTCTATCTCAAGAGAGCATAATGAATTTAAGGGTCTTTATCCATTTAGAGCAGAATTTGGTAGCTGGCACGATAAGCAAAATGCCGATGACTACCGCAAATATGAGCGTGATACGACGACGCTAAAGTATGAGTATAAACCTAGCGATCTTTTGAATTTAGAGGTAACGGCATACAATACCGAGCATAAAAAAGATGACCCAGTGTTAAAAATTTGGGCGTAGAGACAAATGGCATAAATGCAAAGGCTAAAAGCGTAGTCGAGAGTGGCGCTTTGACGCAGACTTTTAGATACGGCGCTGAGTTTTACCAAAGTAAAAATTTCAACAAACCAGACAATCACTACCCAGAAAAGGTAAATAACTACTCAATATACGCAGAAGATGCGCTAAATTTTAGCTCGCTAACCGTTACTCCTGGTATCAGATACACTCATCACGAGCTAAAAAGCTACGACGGCAGAGCTGGAAATGTAAAGAGCTACACATATAAATTTAACGAATTTACCCCAGCGCTTGCGCTTGATTATGAGATCATTAAAGGTCTTAACGCGTTTGCAAGCTATGCGAGGGTCTTTAGAGGACCTGACGTCATGGAGTCGATGATGGCAAGTGGAAGTAGTAGGGGCAGGGCTTTAAACTGGGCGGCAAATAAAGATCTAAAAGCAACAACCGGCAATAGCTACGAAACCGGTCTTAAATACCATGGCGACATAAGTGAAGCTAGCTCATATAGCCTATCTGCAAAATACTTCATGACAAAATATAAAAATTTAATAGTCGATAACAACGCAGCAGGTGGTGGTGTAAATCAAACTCTAGTCAGGATAAACGCTGGTGGGGCTGATATAAGCGGTGTCGAGCTACTTGCAAGGCTAAATTTAGACGCACTAAGCCTAGCTGCTAGCTACACTCATCAAAAGGTAAAATACAAAGATAGGGTCGCTAAACCAAATGGCAGCTACTACACCTCAAACATTATCGGCTACCGCGATCAGGGTGATAAATATACATTTAATGCAGAGTACGCATTTTCAAGGATCGATACGCTAATAGGCTACAACCTAATCTACTTTGCATCAAAAAATACCGTCTCAGCTGGCGACGATAAAAATGTCAAGATACCAAGCTACGCAGTTAGCGACATCTATGCTACATATGCGCCAAGCAGCGGTAAATTTAAAGGGCTAGAGATAAATGCTGGAATTTACAACCTCTTTAACAAAGCATACGCTTCGCAGTCTCAAAGAACGGCTGATTATACAGGCGATCCAAACTACGTAGACTGGGAGCCAGGTAGAAATTTCAAGGTAAATGTATCTTATAAATTTTAACTTCACGGCAAGGTGAGAGCCTTGCCAAATTTCACTTTTACACAGCCTATTTTTCACACCTCGCTTTTTGCTGTTTGATTTAAATTTAATATAGTATCATTTGTGCAACTAAACTTTCAGGGGAGAAAATGAGGCAAAAGCACTTTGAAGTGGCAATTATTGGAGCGGGCATTAGCGGGACGGCACTCTTTTACGAGTTGGCTGCATTTAGCGATATAAAAAAGGTCGCGCTTTTAGAAAAATATGACGGCGTAGCTACGCTAAATTCAAGCGGCAAGGGCAACTCGCAGACCATCCACTGCGGCGATATCGAGACAAACTACACGCTAGAAAAGGCAAAAAAGGTCTCACAAGTGGCAAATATGCCAGTAAAATATGCCCTAAAATACAACCTAGAGGGCAAATATATGTTCGCTCATCAAAAGATGACGCTAGCCATCGGAGATGCCGAAGTAGAGCGCATCAAGGAGCGATATGAGAGCTTTAAAGAGCTATTTGCTTATCTTGAAATTTATGACAAAGAGAAATTAAAACAGATCGAGCCAAACGTCGTTTTTGACGCAAATGGCAATGATCGCCCAGAAAATATCATCGCCATTGGCACGCAAAATGGGCAATTTACGACGATGGACTTTGGTGGCGTGTCAAATTCGCTCGTGCAAAATGCTCTAAATTTAGGCGGAGCTGGCTATGAGATCAGCCTAAGTTCAGAAGTGACTGATATGAAAAAGGTGGGCGATACATTTCACATCAAGATAAATGACGGCGAAGTGATCACTGCAAACTACGTCGTGGTCGATGCTGGAGCACACTCGCTATTTTTAGCTCACAAGATGGGTTATGGGCTTCATCTTAGCACGCTGCCAGTTGCTGGGAGCTTTTATTTCGCGAACAAGCGCCTGCTAAACGGCAAAGTCTATATGGTGCAAAACGACAAGCTGCCATTTGCCGCACTTCACGGCGACCCAGACATCCTAGCTAATGGCAACACTCGCTTTGGGCCAACTGCCCTTGTCATACCAAAGCTTGAGAGATTTCACGGAAGTTCTAGCTTTTTTGACTTCTTAAAGTGTCTAAAATTTGACAAAAACGTCCTTGAAGTCTTTACAAATTTACTAAAAGACGAGGACATCAGGTCATATATTTTGCGAAATTTCTTATTTGAAGTGCCATTTATCAACAAAAAAGAATTTGTTAAAGACGCCAGAAAGATCGTGCCAAGCCTAAGCGAAAACGACCTAAGCTACGCTGTAAATTTTGGTGGCGTAAGGCCACAAGTGATCGACCGCAATAAAAAAAGGCTAGAGCTTGGCGAGGGCAAGATCAGCACAGGCGAGGGCATAAGCTTTAACATGACACCAAGCCCAGGGGCTACTAGCTGTTTTGAGACGGCGAGGGCCGATATGGAGGAGATTTGTAAATTTTTGGGCAAAAATTTCGACGAAGAGAAATTTAATGCCGAGTTTTTTGGGTAAAAATGGGAGTATTTGATATTTTTAAAGGAGGTGAGGATATGCCAAAAACAGCGCAACAAAGAAAAGATGAGAATATAAAAATTTTAAAACAAGAGGGCGTGGCGGTGCTTGAGAGCTTGCCGCTTCGCTATGAAAATAGCGAGGTTATGCCAAGAGATATTGATGAGATAGTAAGGCGTGCAGTTTGCTCATTTACAGCGATAATGTGTGCTTGCACGATCCGTGATGAGGGCTCTTTGGGCGAAGAAAATATGGCGTGGGCAAAGAGCTTTTTGGGTGATGCCTACGAGGGACTTAGTGTAAAAGAAAAAGAGGTCATTGAGGACAGAGCTGATATGGACACGGCTGTGAATATGGGCTGGAAATATGAGTCGCTTTGGGTACTTCTTTGGGCGCTTGGCATCGCTGAAGATATCGGCCAGATGGATAAAATTTGTGACTGCGAGTTTGTGATGAACGTCTTTAGAGAGGGCGGGCTAAAAAGCCGCTCAAAGCTTCGCAGTATGGATGAAATTTTAAGCAAGCTTGATCTAGTTTATCGCTACCACTGGGCGTGCGTAAATGCAAGAGTAAATGGCACAAAGGCGGCTGGGCTTGACGAAGAGGTCGTTATGGAGAGGCGAGCAGGACTTGAGTGGCTATGCTGCAAAGGGCAAGAAAATGACGACTTGAGCGCTGAATTTAACTGCTGGGACTATCCTGATCTAAATACTTGATTAGAAATTTTAAGCTCAAATGAGCTTAAAATTTATCTTAATGTAAATGCTATCGGAAAGCGAAGATAGCGGTCTTCTTTTGGTTTTGGAAAGTCGTTTTTACATTTTCTATCTTACCTTCTACAAGTTGCTCAAATGCTCGTATATGTAGCAATAAACATTAAGCAAATTTAACTAGCCTAGCGCGGTTTAAACGGTAAAAACTAGCTCTCAAGGCCTAAATTTGCTCTATACTCTTCGTATGTGCCTTTAAAATCAATGACTTCGCCATTGCCTTTTAGGTGCAAAATTCTATTTGCAAAGGCGTCTATTAGCTCCCTGTCGTGGCTTACGCAGATGACTGAGCCATTAAAGTTGTAAAACGCCTCGCCAAGTGCGATGATAGCCTCAAGATCGAGGTGGTTGTTTGGCTCGTCCATGACAAGTAAATTTGGCCTGTGAAGCATGAGCTGAGCTAGTCTCACGCGATGTTTTTCACCACCGCTTAGCGCGCCTACTGCTTTTTCTTGCTCGGCACCGCTAAAGAGCATCCTGCCAAGGCACTTTCTGATCTCGTCGATGTCCTTGTTTTTGGCATCTTGCAGGTACTCATATAGCTTTAGCTCGCCATCTATCTTATTTACCGTATCTTGCGCAAAATATCCTAGCTCAATGGTCGCGCCTATATGCACCTCGCCCGCGTCAGGCTTTATCTCACCCATTATGATCTTGCAAAGTGTGCTTTTACCAACGCCGTTATGACCGATGATAGCTAGTTTATCACCCTTTTCAAGCTTAAAGTTAAAGTTTTCAAATACCACTTTATCATCAAATTTTTTACTTATGTTCTTTAGCTCAATTAGTTCATTGCCTATCTCGCGGTTTGCACGAAACAGAATGCTAGGATCACGCCTGCTTGAAACTGCGATCTCAGCGATATCTAATTTTTCAAGCTGTTTTGCACGAGAGGTCGCCTGCTTTGCCTTGCTTGCATTTGCTGAAAATCTCGCGATAAATTTCTCCAGCTCCTCTTTCTCTTTTAGCTTCTTATCGCGCTCCATCTCATGCTGCTTTGCGATCAAATTTGCAGCCATATACCAGTCGTCGTAGTTGCCTGAAAACTCGCGAATTTTCTTAAAATCCACATCCAAAATATTTGTACAAACTCTATTTAAAAAGTGCCTGTCGTGGCTGATAACCACAAGCGTGCCCTCGTGGCGGTTTAGCTCGTTTTCTAGCCATGCGATCGCGTCTATGTCAAGGTTGTTTGTTGGCTCGTCCAAGAACAAGATGTCTGGCTTTGGAAAGAGCACTTGAGCCAGCAAAACCTTAACTTTATCTGAGTTTTCGACCTCGCTCATGAGCTTATCAAATTCATTTAGACCAAGCGAGCTTAGGATTTTCTCTATCCTAGTCTCGTACTCGTAGCTTGGGTCTTCTTCAGCACTTATCATCTCAAGCTCACTTAAGCGCTCATTTATCTCATCTGTAAATTCCTCGCTCATATAGAGCTTTTCTTTCTCTTTTACAGCGTCATATAGGCGTTTGTTACCATAAAGCACCGCATCTTTTAGTGTGAAATTTTCAAACGCAAACTGATCTTGTCCAAGCACGCCAACTTTTAGTCCATTTTCTATTATGATCTCGCCGCTAGTTGGCTCGATAGCTCCGCTTAAAATTTTTAAAAATGTCGATTTACCAGCACCATTTGCACCGATTAGTCCGTATCTGTTGTGGCGATTTAGCTTTAAATTTACATCCTCAAATAGCAAACTGCTTGCAAATCTTTGAGTAAGTCCCCTAACTTCTAGCATTATTTTTCCTTGAATTTATTTTTTTGCGATTTTGCCTTAAATTTGATTAAAAAGCCATTTTGCTACTTTAGCCTAAAATGCCCCGTGATCTTGTAGCTATAAAGTATGTTTTCTTCCTGCACGCCAGAGCCGATATTGTGGATGACAAGCGGCGTTTGGCCTTCAAATTTATCTGAGATCACGCCGATGTGAGGTAGATTTCTTGGCAGCATCCATGTGACGATATCCCCTGGCAGAAATTTATCATCACTCACCTCAAAACCTTTTCTTTTTAGATAGGTAGCGATGTTTAAAACACGCCTGTGATCGATGTTTTTATCAGCCTTTTTAAGGCCCCATTTTTTAGAATAGCTTGCGAAATTTCTACTCATATCTTCAAAAATGAGCCTTTGCAGATCCATATCCTGATGACGTAGCGCCCTTACCACAACGTCGGTACAAACTCCCTTTTTGATATCCACATCGCCCATAGGATAGGCAAGTCTTTCGTAGCTTGGATCGTAACTGAGTGTCACGCCGATCTGCGACCTAGCGTCATTTACAAATTTACTCGCCGAAAAGGCAAAAATTTGCGTGGCAAAAAGAGCCAAAAGTAGAATTTTCTTCATTTTCTACTTTAAAAGCATAGTTTTTAAGATACGTTTTCCTATCTCAACGCCTGGCTGATCGTAGGTGTTGATACCTAGCATGATACCAGTGGCCGAGGTTAGTAGCTCGTAGTAAAAAATGAGCCAGCCAGCGTGAAACTCATCAAGCTTCTCAAGTGTGATCGTATCGACACTTATACCCTCTTGCACCAGCGCCATAGCCGTCGCGTCACACTGCAAATTTATAAGCTCATTTAGGCTTAGACCCGCCACAAAATCGCACTCTTCAAGCCCTTTTAGGTTAAAGCTCGGGATAGTCTTGTCGCTTGCGTGATCTTTTATCTTTATAAATGTCACGCTCTTATCTTTTACGCCGTCCATGATAAGCTGCAAAAAGCTGTGCTGATCGCGGCTGCCAACAAGTCCAACTGGCGTAAGGCCGACTCTTTTATAGCCTCTTTTTTTACCAAGGCTCTCCGCCCAAAGCTGCACATACCAGTCGTTAAATTCAAAAAATCTATCGCAATAGCTAAAAATGACATTTATGCTGGCGTTTCTGCTAGTAGCGTAGTGGTAGGCTTTAGCGACTATTGAGCTATCTTTTTGTTCGATGTATTGCTTCTTGCAAGCAAGTGCGCCTTCCAAAAGTGCCTTTATATCGTAGCCGCAGATACCAAGAGGCACAAGACCGATCGCGCTTAGCACGCTAAATCTCCCGCCAACGTTTTTTGGGATGTTAAAAAATTTGATCCCATTTTCTTTGGCGAAATTTTCTAAATTTGTGCCAGGATCTGTGATGATGAGGAAATTTTTGCCTAAATTTTGAGGCTTAAAGTCATCAAGCAAACACTTAAAAATGGTGATCGTCTCGATTGTATTGCCTGATTTTGAGCTTATTATAAAAAGTGTCTCGTCAAAATTTAGCCCATCAAGCGTGCTTTTGTAGCTGCAAGGATCGACGTTATCTAAAAATAAAAGCTCTCTTTTTATCCCCTTTGTGCCATCAAGCATTGATTTTAGCGCCTTTACGCCAAGACTGCTGCCGCCAATGCCAACTAGCACGACGTTTTTGATGTTAGCTAGCCCCTTTTTATACTCCTGGGTCTCGCCAAGCAAATTTTGCCCAAGAGCTGGTAGGTGGTAGTAGCCTATCTCGCCACTTTCGTACTCGTCGTTTATGCGTTTGGCATAAGAGTCGATGACCTCGCTACTTGCAAAGTTAAATTTAAATGAAGTCTCTATCATTTACTGCGCTCGTAAAAGAAATTTGTAGCCTCGACAAAGCCATCGATGCTGCCACAATCAAACCTCTTGCCTTTAAATTTATAAGCTAGCACCATGCCATCTTTTGCCTGCGTTTTTAGCGCGTCTGTGATCTGGATTTCGCCGTTTTTGCCTGGCTTTGTTCGCTCTAAGATATTAAAAATATCTGGCGTTAGGATGTAGCGGCCAATTATCGCTAAATTTGTCGGAGCCTCGGCAGGATCAGGCTTTTCAACCATATCATCAACCATTATGAGATCATCTTCTATAAACCTACCGCTTACGACGCCGTAAGACTTGGTCTGCTCTTTTGGCACTTCCATCACAGCTACTACGCTGCAGCGATACTTTTCATAAATTTTAACCATTTGCGAAAGCACGCCCTCGCCATTTTCATTTATACATAGATCATCTGCCAAAATGACCCCAAATGCTTCATCTCGAACTAGCGTTTTGCCCGTGTAAATGGCGTGTCCAAGCCCTCTCATCTCATTTTGTCTAGTAAATGAAAATGTGCATGAGCTCATCAAATTTCTTATCTCACTAAGTAGCGACTCTTTTGAGCTGCCTGCGATCTCTTTTTCTAGCTCGTAGCTGATATCAAAATAGTCCTCAAGCGCCCTTTTTCCGCGTCCTGTGACAAAGGCCATATTGTCCATGCCAGCCTCAAGCGCCTCATCAACGCCGTAGTGAATGAGCGGTTTTGTAAGGATCGGCAACATCTCTTTTGGGAGCGATTTTGTAGCTGGTAAAAACCTCGTTCCATATCCAGCCGCTGGAAATAGGCAAGTTTGTATCATTTTAGTCCTTCGTGAAAAATTGCAAAATTCTACTATCTTTTCCTTAATAATATAAATTTGTTTGAATTTACAAGGCTTTAATTAGCAAATTGATAAGATTTTTAAAATTTTAAAAAAAGAGCAAATTTGCAGACGATTGATAGGATATTTAAAGCACAGCTTGATATAAAAAAGTCAAATTTCTTAGCATTTTTGTGTCCGATAAGCTCGTTTAAAAGCTTGCACGAACACCTAAAAGAGGAGCATTTTAAGGCCGTTCACGTAGTTTGGGCGACAAGGGAGCTAAACAAATACGGACAAATCGTTGAAAATCAAAGTGATGATGGCGAGCCAAAGGGTACTAGCGGCCAGCCAAGCCTAAATGCGCTAAGAGGGGCGGGGCTTATAAATGTTGGGGTCTTGATAGTTCGCTACTTTGGCGGGATAAAGCTTGGCACTGGAGGGCTTGTCAGAGCCTACTCTGGGGCTGTAAATGAAGCGATAAATGAAGCCATAAAAGATGGTGGCGTGATGAAATTTGAGTTAAAAGATGAGGTTAAATTTTTTACGCCATTTTCGCTGATGAGCCGCTTTGAGCACTATTTTGCCACTAAAAATTTAAGTGAGTTTGAAAGAGAATTTAACGACCTTGGAGCGATCTGGAGCGTAAATTTAAACGAAGCCGAGTTTGCTGAGCTATTTAAATTTTGTAAAGAATTTGAAGCAAGCGAGTTTAAATTTCTAGCCTTGCCACTTGGCAGCAAAGCGCTGTTTATTTATTAATTGTAAAATCGCACAAATTTAAAAAGAAAGTAAAAAATGGAAATTTGGAACGACATTTATAACCACTTTAATCCAGTCGCCTTTAGCCTCTTTGGCTTTAGCGTGCACTGGTATGGGCTTATGTATATTTTGGCCCTTGTTTTGGCGCTCGCCATGGCAAAGTATCTCGTTAAAAAAGATGATATCCCTATCTCAAATCAACTTTTAGATAACTACTTTTTTTGGGTAGAGATAGGCGTCATTTTAGGCGCTAGACTTGGCTGGGTTTTAGTTTATTCTGGCGAAGCGGGATATTATCTAACACATCCTTGGCAAATTTTTAATCCAATCCACAACGGCGAGTTTATAGGAATTCGCGGCATGAGCTATCACGGCGCTGTGGTTGGCTTTTTGCTAGCGACAATTTTATTTTGCAAAAGATATAAGCAAAACGCATGGCAGCTACTTGATCTTTGTGCCATCTGCATACCTTTTGGCTACACCTTTGGCAGGATAGGAAATTTCTTAAATCAAGAGCTTTTTGGCAGGGTTACAGACGTGCCTTGGGCGATAAATGTCTTTGGTCAGCCAAGACATCCAAGCCAGCTTTATGAAGCATTCTTAGAAGGTTTAGTTATTTTCGTCATTTTATTTTTATATAGAAAATATAAGAAATTTAATGGCGAGCTCATAGCACTTTACGCCATTTTATACACATTTGCAAGATTTATTTGTGAATTTTACAGAGAGCCTGATTCTGGACTTGGATTTATTATTTATGGTCTATCAATGGGGCAAATTTTATCACTTATTATGTGTGGGCTCGGAATTTTTGTCTATATTAAACTCTATAAGAGATTTACGAAAATTTAATGTCAATATTTAAAATTTATTAAAGTAAAGTTCTGATAGCATTAGCTTTATCAATTAATGCTAATGTTTAAATTAGTATTAAGAAATGATAACTTATTTCAAATTTCTTAGGAGGGCTCATGACCGGGCTTATAGAAGGTTTTTTGGGGAAACGGTCGGACGGCAAAAAAAGCCGCACTCCAGCCGCTTGGGATAGATGGCAAAGTATTACAGGATTTATTCTAGCCTGTTTCATATTGTGCCATATGGTTTTTACTTCTACTATACTACTTGGCAAAGACGCATTTAACGCTGTCGTAGGATTTGCAGAGGCTAAATTTTTATTTGGTGAGGCTACTTGGTGGATCACAAATGTTATAGCTGCTGTTATCTTTGTAGTTTTTGTTACTCACGCCTTCTTGGCAATGAGAAAATTTCCTGCAAATTACAGACAATATTTAATGTTTAGAGGCCATAAAGACCGCATGAAGCACCTTGATACCACACTTTGGTGGTTCCAGTTTTTAACAGGCTTTGCTCTATTTTTTGCAGCAAGCGCCCACATAATCGACATCATCTTTGGTGGTCACATCACAGCTGACAAATCAGCTGCTGCTTTTCACAAACTAGAAATTTTCTACTTCGCACTACTTGTTTTCATGGTCGTTCACGCTGGCGTTGGCATGTACCGCTTGTATGTCAAGTGGGTAAGTATTGATGGCGCAAACAAACACGAAATGCTTGCTAAAAGAAATAAGGCAAAGACAGTTGTATTTGTCATTTATGGCATACTTGCTGTGATCGCGCTAATCGCCGATTTCGTGTGGATCAGCCATTAAAAAGGAGCTAGAAGATGAATGTAAAATATTATGACGCATTAGTAATTGGTGGTGGTCTAGCTGGTCTTAGAGCTGCTGTGGCTGCTGGAGAAAAGGGCTTAAGCACCGTAGTTTTGAGCTTAATCCCTGTAAAACGCTCTCACTCTGCTGCTGCACAAGGTGGCATGCAAGCAAGCCTTGGCAACTCTAAAATGAGTGAAGGCGATAACGAAGATGTGCACTTTGCTGACACAGTAAAAGGTAGCGACTGGGGTTGCGATCAACAAGTTGCACGTATGTTTTGTCAAACTGCTCCAAAAGCGATTCGTGAGCTTGCAGCTTGGGGCGTGCCTTGGACTAGGATCACAAAAGGCGAAAGAAGCGCTATCATCAACGCTCAAAAGACAACTATCGTTGAAAAAGAAGAGGTTCATGGCCTTATCCACTCACGTGACTTTGGTGGTACAAAAAAATGGAGAACATGCTACACAGCTGATGCAACTGGTCACACCATGCTTTTTGCTGTTGCAAACGAAGCGCTTAAACACAATGTAGAAATTCACGACCGCAAAGAGGCGATCGCTTTGATACACCAAAATAATCGCTGTTACGGCGCGATCGTTCGTGACCTAGTTAATGGCGAGATCACAGCTTATGTTTCAAAAGGCACACTTATAGCAACTGGCGGATACGGCAGAGTTTATAAACACACTACAAACGCTGTTGTTTGCGAGGGTATCGGCGCTGCGATCGCACTTGAGACTGGCGTAGCTCAGCTTGGTAACATGGAAGCTGTTCAGTTTCACCCAACTCCGATCGTCCCATCTGGCATTCTTTTAACAGAAGGTTGCCGTGGTGATGGCGGAATTTTACGTGACGTTGATGGATACCGCTTTATGCCTGATTATGAGCCAGAGAAAAAAGAGCTAGCTAGCCGCGACGTCGTTAGCCGCCGTATCATGGAGCACATCCGCGCAGGCAAAGGTGTGCCTAGCCCTTATGGCTATCACGTTTGGCTTGATATCTCTATCCTTGGACGCGAGCACATTGAGAAAAATTTACGTGACGTTCAAGAAATTTGCGAAATTTTTAACGGCATCGATCCTGCTGACACTGAAGTATATACCGACGAGACAGGACATCAGCGTGGCAAAGGCTGGGCACCGATCCTGCCTATGCAGCACTACTCAATGGGTGGCATCAAGACAAAACCAACTGGCGAGAGCCCAACACTAGCTGGTCTATTTAGTGCTGGCGAGGCTGCTTGCTGGGATATGCACGGCTTTAACCGCCTTGGTGGTAACTCAGTTTCTGAGACAGTCGTCGCTGGTATGATCGTTGGTGATTATTTTGCAGATTATTGCGCTAGCCACGAGATCGAGATAAACACAGCTGATATCGAGAAATTTGTTAAAAAACAAGAAGACTATCTAAATAGCCTCGTCACAAAAGAGGGCAAATTTAACGTCTTTGATATCAAAAACAAGATGAAAGAGGTAATGTGGGAGCACGTTGCGATATTTAGAACAGGCAAAGGTCTAGAGCTTGCTGTTAAAGAGCTTGAAGCACTCTATAAAGAGTCACTTGATGTAAAAGTAAGCAACAAAGCACTATTTGGCAACCCAGAGCTTGAAGAGGCTTACCGCGTGCCAAAGATGCTAAAACTAGCACTTTGTATCGCAAAAGGTGCGCTTGATAGAACAGAGAGCCGTGGCGCTCACTGCCGCGAAGACTATCCAAAAAGAGATGACCTTAACTGGCTAAACAGAACGCTTACAAGCTGGAAAGAAGGCGACACTATGCCAACTATCACTTATGAGCCACTTGATATCATGAAGATGGAGATGCCGCCAGCATTTAGAGGTTATGGTGCAAAAGGAAATATCATCGAGCATCCAAACAGCGCTATCCGCCAAAAAGAGGTCGATGAAATTCGCGAGAAAATGCAAGCAGAAGGCAAGAGCAGACAAGAAATTCAAGAGGCTTTGATGCACTATGACCTTCAACCAAAATATAAAGCACCAAATGAAAGAGCAGGTATAGGAAATGAGTAGAAAAATAACCATAAAAGCTTTTAAATACAATCCTTTAAGCAAAGTTTCAAAGCCTCATTTTGCGACTTATGAGCTTGAAGAGACTGATGGTATGACGCTATTTATCGCGTTAAATCAAATTCGTGAGAAATTTGATCCAGATCTTAGCTTTGACTTTGTTTGTCGTGCGGGAATTTGCGGAAGTTGCGGCATGCTAGTAAATGGCAAACCAAGCCTAGCTTGCAGAACCCTAACAAAAGACTTTGAAAGCGGTGTCATCGAGCTTATGCCTTTGCCAGTCTTTAAACTACTAAAAGATCTAAGCGTAGATACTGGCAACTGGATGAACGCTATGAGTAAGCGTGTCGAGAGCTGGATACACACAGATCATGAGACAGATATCTCTAAGCTTGAAGAGAAAGTTGAGCCAGAAGTCGCTCAAGAAGTTTTTGAGCTTGATCGCTGTATAGAGTGCGGAATTTGCGTCGCATCTTGTGGAACAGCTATCATGAGACCTGATTTCATCGGCGCTGTTGGTCTAAACAGGGTTGCTAGATTTAAGATAGACGCACTTGACAAGAGAACTGACGAGGACTTTTACGAGTTAATAGGCGATGATGATGGCGTATTTGGTTGTATGACTTTGCTTGGCTGCGAAGACAACTGCCCAAAACACCTACCACTTCAAAGCCGCATAGCTTATATGCGTAGAAAAATGGCTGCTATAAAGTAGCAAAGGGGCTGTAAAAAGCCCCAAATTTATTTAAAAACTCTACAAACTGACGCCAAGATACAGATACAAATATCTAGTGCCGCAAATACTAAAAACACAAATATTAAAATCGGGAACGACAAGACTAAGCCCATTATATAGCCAAGTGGCAAGGTAATAAAAAACAAAAGATCAAACCCAACACTAAAGCAAAAAAATAGCGCAAACAATGAAGCGATTATGTTTATAAATAAGTTGATATTTTCTGAGAAAAACTCTGTTAGGCTTACATATTTCATGCGGTGAATTATAACTTTTAAGATTACAAAAACTGGTGAAAATTTATCTAGCATTTTAGAAAAAATGAACTATGGAACCGGAAGCCTTACAAATAAAGGATTAGAAGGCGGGATAGATGGCATAATAGACGAAGATGAGCTAGGACTTTCTAAAATTTACATCCAGGCAAAGAGATATAAAGATGGTAGTAACATAGGCAGGCAAGAGATACAGCAGTTCATCGGCGCCATCTCAAATAAAAATACCAAAAAAGGCGTCTTTATTACAACGGCAAAATTTACAAAAGAGGCCCAAACGTTTGCCAAGGATAGTCAAAACTTTAGCGTAGTCTTGATAGATGGCGACAGACTGGCTGAGCTCATGATAAAGTATAAAGTAGGTGTTCAAACAAGCCAGATATATGAAATTTGCAAGATCGATACCGACTTTTTTGAGGAAAACAATTTTTAAGGCGTTGATTTGAAATTATCTTTTGCTATTTAAATTTTTAAAACAAAACAGTAAAAGCAAGCTTTGTGGCATCATTAAATTTATACAAAAACGCTTTAATTTTTAAGATTTTACTTTTGTAAAGCTTAGCAAGACTCTATCTTACAAAGCTTTAAAAATAAACCAAGACTAAAAATAACAAAATTTCTAAAATACGCACGCAGCCTTAACCACGTGCGTTTTATTTAGTTTTCCACCGGTATCTGCCCAAATTCTCCTCTGCGATAATCATCAATTGCTTGATTAATCTCCTCTTTTGTATTCATTACAAACGGTCCATATCCTACTACTGGCTCATCTATCGGCTCACCTGAGAGAAGTAGTATTTTTGCCTCACCACCCATAGCTTTTATGATTACTGCACCGCTAGCGTTTTCAAACCTTACTAGTTGTGTTTCACTTGCTTTTTGTGAGTTATTTATTATCACATTGCCACGCAAGATGACCAAGCTTAGATTGTGGCTTGCTGGTAAGTCTAGCGTTATCTTACCATCTTCTTTTATGCTTATATCCCAGACATTTAGCGGCGTAAATGTACTTGCAGCACCCCTTGCGTTCTCATACTCACCAGCTATTATCCTAGCTTCACCGTCTCCTATACTAACCACTGGGATACGCTCTTTTGGTAGGTGCTGATACTTAGGCTGCGTATTTTTATGTGCTTTTGGTAAATTTACCCAGAGCTGCACCATCTCAAAAAGCCCACCTTTTTGACTAAATTCTTTTGAGTGAAATTCTTGATGAGTTACTCCTGCACCAGCCGTCATCCACTGCACGTCACCTTGCTTTATGACACCGCCACCACCTGTTGAGTCTCTATGCTCGACCTCACCAGCATAAGCGATAGTTACCGTCTCAAAACCTTTGTGCGGATGCTCGCCAACACCACGAGGTTGTCCATTATTTGGCTCAAAATACTGCGGTGCTGCATAATCAAGCATCAAAAAAGGATTCGTTCCTTTATCAACTTCATCCATATGTGTAAAAAGCGGATATACTAAAAATCCATCACCCACCCAGTGCGAGCTTTTTGGATTGTAAACTTTGCTAACATTTCTCATGTTTTCTCCTTATTTTTTATTTTCGTGCGGAGAGTATAAAAAGGCACCATTAACATATAATTTAATTTCAGTAAATACTTATTAAGTTTCTTAAATAAATCTTAGACAAATAAACCAAAAGTAAATTTTACACATCTGTAGAAGTTAATTATTAAAATTTTATCACCTAAACGCCGTCTAAATTTTAAGTGTTATAATTACGGCAAAATAACGATTTTAAGGAGAGTGTATGTCCTCACGCATTATCACTGGCGTTTTGATGTTTGTTGCTATTTTGGTAGTTTTTTTTATAGATAATTATATTTTAAATTTTATTTTGCTTGGCGCTGTGCTTTACTTTGCCTTTAATGAGTCGCTCAAGCTTTATGGCATCGATCACAAACAGCTAGTTTATGCAGCACTCGCATTTTACGTGCTTACATATTTTACAAATCCGATCTTCATCGCGATCCTAGCTATCATGCTGGTAGCATCTATCCTTGCGCATATAAAAAGCGAAAATTTAAAGCTAGTCGCCCCTTTTGTCTATCCGACAACTCCTATATTTATGATGTGGATGCTTTATTCAGAGTATGGCATGGGCTATCTTGCGTGGCTTATCTTAAGCGTCGTTGCAAGCGATAGTGGCGCATTTTTCGTTGGCAAAGCCTTTGGCAAGCACCCGTTTAGCCCAAGCTCACCAAACAAAACCATCGAAGGTGCAGTTGGCGGCGTGGTAGTAGGCACTATAATTGGCAGCGTCGTTGGAAATTTCGTAACAGATGGATTTTTTCAAATTCTATTTTCAAGCTTTTTAGTCTGCGTCTTTGCAGTCTGGGGAGATCTCTTTGAGAGCTATCTAAAAAGACTTTGCGGTGTCAAAGACAGCGGTTCGCTTTTTCCAGGTCACGGCGGTATGCTTGATAGGATAGATGGCTATTTATTTGGCGTTGTCGCGCTACTTTGGTCGCTATCGTGGTAATACTTGGCTCAACTGGCTCGATCGGTAAAAATGCTCTTAATCTTTGCGAAAAATTTAATGTAGAGGTTGAGGCGCTAAGCTGCGCTAAAAACGTAGCTTTGCTAAATGAGCAAATTTTAAAATTTAGGCCAAAATTTGTCTGTGTGGGCGACGAAAAGCTAGCTAAAAATGTAAAAAACATTGAAGCTAAAAACATCTTTTTTGGCGAGGCTGGACTGCTAGAAATGCTTGAAATTTCAAGCTCAAAAAAGGTGATAAACGCCCTTGTTGGCTTTGCTGGACTTGCTCCTAGTCTAAAGACACAAGCGCTTGGCAAAAAACTTGCTCTTGCAAACAAAGAGAGCCTTGTAGTTGGCGGCAAATTTTTAAAAACAAGAGAAATTTTGCCCATTGATAGCGAGCATTTTGGGCTTAAATTTCTACTAGAAAATAAAACTACCCCAAGCAAGCTCATCATCACAGCAAGTGGCGGGGCATTTTATAAAAAACCGATCAAATTTCTAAAAGACGCCACGCCTAGCGACGCACTTAAACACCCAAACTGGGATATGGGCGCAAAGATAACGATTGATAGCGCTACGATGACAAACAAGCTTTTTGAGGTGATGGAGGCCTACTGGCTTTATGGCATAAAAGATATCGAGGCCGTGATAGAGCCAACCTCAGCCATCCACGCCGTAGTTGAGTTTATCGATGGCTCAAGCACGATGCATCTCTCACGCACAGATATGAAACTGGCCATTTCGCATGCTATCTTTGAAAAAGTTGAGCAAAATATCGTCTCACACGCAAATTTGCTTGATCTAAAAAATATCAAATTTCAGAGGATCAGCCTTAAAAAGTATCCGGTCTTTTCACTAAAAGATGAAGTCTTAGCTAGTCCTGATCTAGGTGTCGTCATAAACGCTGCAAACGAGGTTGGAGTATTTAGTTTTTTAGAGAAAAAGTGCTCATTTTTAGATATCTCAAGGCTTATTTTGGGCTTGGCTAATAAATTTAAAGATATAAAAATTTCAAGTGTAGATGAAATTTATGAAGTTGATAAAGAGGTTCGAGAATACGCAAAAAGGATGCTAAATGCAAAGGTATGAAGGGTATAAATTTGATCTTAGACAAAGCTTGATCGGTGTGCAGTTTTTATTTGTCGCCTTTGGTGCGCTGGTGCTCGTGCCTATCCTTACGGGGCTTGATGCAAACGTAGCGCTCTTTACCGCTGGCCTTGGTACGCTGCTTTTTCAGCTAATAACTAGAAAAAACGTCCCGCCGATCTTTCTAGCAAGCTCGTTTGCCTTCATCGCTCCGCTTCAGTACGGCATCGAAAAATGGGGCATACCAGTGACTATGGGCGGAGTTATATTTGCTGGATTTTTCTATGTCGCGCTAAGTCTTGTGGTTCGCTTTGGCGGCGAGAAAATTTTGCATAAAATTTTGCCTCCAGTTGTCGTTGGCCCTGTCATCATGACCATAGGTCTGATACTAGCTCCTAATGCCGTCAAAATGGCTACTTCAGCTACTGAGGCCTACACTCAAAACGTAGCGATGATAGTTGCAGCCACCTCGCTTATAGCTACTATCGTTGTCATGATGCTAGGACGCGGGATGTTTAGGCTCATACCGATCCTGCTTGGCATCATCGCTGGCTATATAGTGGCTTACTGCTTTGGCATGGTTGATTTTAGCGCCATTGCAAACGCCCCTTGGTTTAGAGTGCCAAGCTTTAGCGCACCAAAATTTGAACTTGAAGCGATCATCTACATGATACCTATCGCCATCGCCCCAGCGATCGAGCACATTGGCGATATGCTCGCTATCTCAAATGTCACAAAAGAGGACTTTTTGAAAAATCCAGGGCTTAAAAATACCCTTTTAGGCGACGGCCTAGCCACCTCGCTAGCTGCTGCCTTTGGTGGTCCGCCAAACACCACCTACTCAGAGGTCACAGGCGCAGTTAGCCTTACAAAAGCGTATAATCCAGCGATCATGACCTTTGCAGCGATCACTGCTATCGTGCTAGCCTTCGTTGGCAAGCTTGGCGCGGTGCTCTCGACCATCCCAGCTCCAGTCATCGGTGGTATCATGCTGCTACTTTTTGGCATCATCGCGAGCGTTGGCATGGAGACACTTATAAAAAACAGAGTAGATCTTGCCGATCCTAGAAATATGATAATCGTAGCCCTCATCTTCATCTTTGCCATCGGCGGTATGGTGCTTGACCTTGGAGCGGTTAAATTTTCAGGTATCGGACTTGGCGCGGTTACTGGTATAGTTTTAAATTTGCTTTTACCAAAAACAAAGCATTACGAAGGATATTAATGCGTAAATTTAGACTTTTTCTAGCAGCTCTAGCGGCTGCAAGCCTTGCAAATGCAGGCGCACTAGACTATGCACTTATCAAAAAAGGTGAGCCAAGTAGCAATACTATGCTCTTAATCGGTGGCATACAAGGCGACGAGCCAGGCGGCTTTTTGGCGGCCTCTATCGTGGCAACTGACTACAACATCACAAAAGGCTCGCTTTGGGTCGTGCCAAATTTAAATTTCCCAAGTATCATCGAGCGAAGTCGCGGTACAAAGGGCGATATGAATAGAAAATTCGCCCACGTCGAAAAGGACGATCCAGACTACAACTCGGTGATGAAGATAAAAGACGTCATCACCGACAAAAACGTCACTCTCATCTTAAATTTACACGATGGCAGCGGATATTATAGAGATAAATTTATAAGCAAGGACGAAAATCCAGACAAATGGGGCAACACCTGCATCATCGATCAAAGCACACTGCCAGGCTCAAAGTACCCAGAGCTTGAAAGCATCGCATCAAGCGTAAAAGACGTGCTAAATAAGCACCTTATAGATCCAAAACATCAGTATCACGTAAAAAATACGCACACAGCGATGGGCGATAAAGAGATGCTAAAAAGCCTCACCTACTACGCTATCACGCAAAACAAGTCTGCCTTTGCAAACGAAGCTAGCAAAAATTTAAACGCCGAGCAAAGGACATATTATCACCTAGTAGCGATCGAAGAGTATATGAAAAAGGCTGGCATTAGCTTTACTAGACCCTTTGAGCTCGATGTCAAAAGCGTGAAAAAAGCGATCGAAAAGGAGATCAGGCTTGAGCTGTTTAACAGCTACGCTCTTAGCCTTAAAAATTTAAAGCCAGTGATAAGCTTCGTGCCATTTAAAAGGGGTGAGCTAAGCTACCACTCGCCAAATCCGCTAATCGCCGTCATAAAAGATAACGACACCTACAAAGTGCAGTATGGCAACCGCTCTGTAACTAGGCTAAAACCGCAATACTTCGAGTTTGCAAAGCCACTTGATAAAATTTCTCTCTTAAGCGATGGCAAAGAGCTTGTGCTAAAAAGTGGCGATAAATTTAGCGTTAAAAAGAGCTTTAAGGTAAAAGCTCTCAAAAACGTGCGCGTAAATGTCATAGGATATGGCACTAAAAGCGTTGATGAGAGCGAGCAAGATATCGATAAAAACAGCCTAAACAAAAGCTATAGCATAGATAAAGATGGCAAAATTTACCGAGTTGAGTTTTACAAAAGCGAAAATGGCAAAGAGAAATTTGCTGGCATGATACTAGCGGAGTTTAGATGATACTTGGCATAGAAAGTAGTTGCGATGACAGCTCTGTCGCGCTCATAGATGAAGAGACGCTGGAGCAAATTTATTATAAAAAGATCTCGCAAGAAGAGGAGCACGCTATCTTTGGTGGCGTGGTCCCAGAGCTTGCAGCGAGGCTTCACACAAAGGCGCTGCCAGCACTTTTAAATGACATCTTGCCAAATTTAAAAGATATAAACGCCATCGCTGTGACAAACGAGCCAGGTCTTAGCGTTAGCCTGATAGGCGGCGTCAGCATGGCAAAAGCGCTAAGCGTCGCTCTAAATATTCCGCTAATCGCCGTAAATCACCTAGTTGGTCACATCTACTCGCTATTTTTGGACCGCGAAGCCACCTTTCCACTTGGCGTTTTGCTAGTAAGTGGCGGACATACGATGATACTTGAGATTAGCGAAAATGGCGAGATTACAGAGCTTGCAAGCACAAGCGATGATAGCTTTGGCGAGAGCTTTGACAAGGTGGCAAAGATGCTTGATCTTGGCTATCCAGGAGGCGCTGTCGTGCAGCAAAACGCACTTTTGAGTGAGGATAAAGATAGGTTTAAATTTACCGTCCCACTTCTTCACGACAAGCGCCTTGAATATAGCTTTTCAGGGCTTAAAAACCAAGTCAGAGTTGAAATTTCAAAGCTTGAAACTATCACACAAAAAGATATCGCAGATATTTGCTACGCCTTTGAAAATACCGCCTGCGAGCACATCTTAAATAAACTTGAAAAGGTTTTCAAGCTAAGAAATTTCAAGCGATTTGGCGTGGTTGGCGGAGCGAGTGCAAATTTAAATTTACGCAAAAGGCTTGAAGCTCTTTGTCAAAAAAATGAGTGCGAACTTTTGCTAGCTCCACTTTCGTTTTGCTCTGATAATGCGCTGATGATAGCAAGGGCTGGTCGTGAAAAATATCTAAAAAGAGAATTTATAAGCCACAGCGAACTAGCGATACATCCAAGGGTTAGCTTTAAGAAATTTGAAATTTAAAATTAGAGTAAATTTGATGGTGGCTAAAGCTAGCCACCATGCTTAAATTTAAAGCCTTGTTTTCATCTTTTCAAATTCATCTTTTATCACTTGCTCGTGTGGCTCGCTAGTCATTTTATTTATCGCGTCGCCCCAGATACTGACCATGATGATGGCTAGGCTTGAGGTTAAAATGCCAGGTAAAATTTCATAAACATAGGCATTTAGCCCTGATGTTATCCAAAATATCACGGTAGCACCGCCAGCTATCATACCAGCAAGTGCTCCAAGTGCGCTCATACGTTTCCAGTAAAGGCTAAAAAGCAGTACCGGTCCAAAGCTCGCGCCAAATCCAGCCCAAGCGTTGCCAACAACGTTTAAAACGTTATCTGTCGAGATAAAGGCAAGCACTGTGGCAATTATCGCCACGACCACGACTGCATAGCGGCTGATCGCTGTTTGCGTGCTTTGGCTCACCTCTTTTTTATAAAAGGCAAAGATGAAGTCCTTTGTGACCGAGCTTGAAGTGACTAAGAGCTGGCTTGAGATGGTACTCATGATCGCTGAAAGCACGGCTGAGATGATGATACCTATAAAAAATGGTGGGAAAAGTAGCTCACCAAGCTTTAAAAATACGGTCTCAGGATCGCTTAGTCCGCCTCTTTGGCTAAAATAGACAAAGCCGATAAGTCCGCTCATAATTGCACCAAGTAGGCCGATCGTCATCCAGCCGATGCCGATCCTTCTTGCCTTTGCAAGCTCTTTTGAGTCACGTATCGCCATAAATCTAACGATGATATGTGGCTGTCCAAAGTAGCCAAAGCCCCAAGCTAGAAGGCCCAAAATGCCCCAGAAAGTCTGGTCTCTAAATGGATTTAGGTGATTTGCATCAAGCTTGCTTATCTCTTTTATCAAATTTGTATCGCTTGGCAAGTCTAAATTTAGATATGCCACGACTGGGATCGAAACTAGGACACAAAACATCAAAAGCCCCTGAAATGCGTCAGTTATGCTAACAGCCTTAAATCCACCAAAAAATGTGTAAAAGACTACGATTATGAGCGTAAAGACCGCTCCGTATGCAAATTTTAAACCAAAAAAGCTCTCAAAAGTCTTGCCACCAGCGATGATGCCGCTACTTACGTAAAGTGTGAAAAATATCAATATGATAAGACCTGAGATGATCCTTAAAATTTTCGTCCTATCTTTAAAGCGGTTTTCCAAAAAGTCTGGTATCGTGATGCTATCGCTTGCAACCTCAGTATAGACCCTAAGTCTTTTTGCTAGAAATAGGTAGTTGCAGTAAGCTCCCACGATAAGGCCAGCTATCATCCAGACATTTGCCACGCCAGTTGCGTATAAGGCCCCGGGCACGCCAAGTAGCATCCAACCACTCATATCAGAAGCACCAGCGCTAAGTGCGGTGACGACTGGACCCATTTGACGGTTATCTAGCAGATACTCGTTCATACTTGCATTTTTATCGTAGAAATATCGTCCGATGAAGAGCAAGAAACCAAAATAGATGGCGATGGCTAAATAAGACCCAAAGCTCATAAATTTCCTTTCAAATAAAATAAAACGCTTATGTTATTACAAATTTATTTAAATTTCAATGCTAGGGCAATCCTTAAATTTATTTAAGCAAAATGATATATTTTTTTTCGTATCATTTAAGGCTACATTTTAAAGAAAGGATGAAGTTGAACGCTCAAAATTTAGCCAAATTTCTATTTTTTATAATAATTGTCTCACTTGGAACATATTTTTTCTATCCAAGAGATCTTAGCGAGGCGCAAGAGATCGCATATATCAAAAGTTACGGAGTAACACTTGGCCTTACGATAGGCGGTATCGCTATAGGCATTACACTTGGATTTATTTTAGCTTTTATTAAATTTTTAGATATCAAGGTTTTAAATTTCGTCATAGACGAGTATATCGACATCTTGCGTGGAACGCCTGTAATACTTCAACTTCTAATATTTTCTGTGGTGATTTTCGCCACTTGGAGCGATAACTTCTATGTAGCTGTGATCGCACTTGGACTAAATAGCTCGGCTTACGTCGCTGAGATCGTAAGAAGCGGCATAAATAGCGTCGATAAAGGTCAGATGGAGGCAGCTAGGGCGATGGGGCTAAACTACTACGTTTCGATGCGTGAAATAGTCTTTCCTCAAGCTACTAAAAATATCTTGCCAGCGCTTGCAAATGAGTTTATATCGCTTTTTAAAGAGACCTCAGTCGTTGGCTATATAAGCGTCGTTGATATCACGATGCAAAGTAAGAGCCTTCAAGCGGTCTTTTACAGCCCAGAGCCAGTCATTTTTACGGGCATTGTATATTACGTGAGCGTTAAATTTTTCACCCTTTTGGTGAAACTACTTGAGAGGAGGCTAAATCGCCATGATTGAGATTAAAAATTTAAACAAAAGCTATGGCGATTTGCGTGTTTTAAATGACATCAGCGTGGATATCAAAAAAGGCGAAGTCATAGCGATAATTGGCCCAAGTGGTGGTGGAAAAAGTACATTTTTGCGTTGCATAAACCGCCTTGAAGAGCCAGATAGCGGACATATCAAGATAAATGGCGAAGATATCCTCAATAAAAAATCAGACATAAATAAAATTCGCCAAAAAGTGAGCATGGTGTTTCAGCACTTTAACCTTTTTGCAAACAAAAATGTATTGCAAAATTTAACTCTAGCTCCGATAAAAGCTGGGATCTTAGACAAAGAGAGTGCTGAGAGGAGGGCAGATGAACTGCTAAAGAGCGTTGGGCTAAGCGATAAGAAATTTGCCTACCCGCACAAGCTCTCAGGCGGTCAAAAGCAGCGTATAGCAATCGCAAGAAGTCTTGCGATGGAGCCTGAGGTGATACTATTTGACGAGCCAACAAGTGCTTTGGACCCTGAGATGATCGGCGAGGTGCTTGATATCATGAAAGATGTCGCAGCCAAGGGTATAACGATGCTTGTGGTGACTCATGAGATGGGCTTTGCAAGAAATGTGGCAAATAGAATTTTCTTTATGGACAAAGGCAAGATAGCAGTTGATGACACACCAAAAAATGTCTTCACAAATCCGCAACACGAGCGTCTGCGAGAGTTTTTAGGTAAAATTTTAAATCACTAATAAGGAGTAAAATGAAAAATTTTTTAAAAGTTCTAGTGTTAGGGTTAGTTATGTTTTTTATAGGCTGTGGTGATGATAGTGGCAAAAAAGCCACTGCAAATGCGCCAGAAGCTAGCAAAAAGGTAGTTTATAAGGTCGGATCAAGCGCTGATTACCCTCCGTTTGAGTATCTTGACGAGAAAAATCAGATCGTTGGCTTTGAGATCGATCTTCTAAATGAGATCACTAAAAAAACTGGGATCAAATTTGACGTTGCAAATATGAATTTTGACGGCCTCATCTCAGCACTAAAAACAGGCAAGATCGATATCGCGATAAGCGGTATGAGCGCAACTGATGAGAGAAGAAAGTCTGTTGATTTTACTAAGCCATATTATTTTTCAGAGAATTTATTTATCCGCAAAAAAGGCTCAGATGTAAATAAAGACAACCTTAAAGATAAGAAAATTTCAGCTCAAGTTGGCACACTCCAAGAAGAGGCAGCTAAAAAGATCACAACTCAGTCAATCCCAGCTGAAAACGTAGCGGCAGCTATAATGTCACTAAATGCCGGCAAGATCGATGTTGTGCTTACTGATAGCCCGATAGGTGTTGAGTTTTTGAAACAAAATCCAGACTTAGAGGAGTTTTTAAGACTTCCTGACGGCACAGAGGGCTTTGCGATGGCATTTGATAAGGGCAAACATACTGATCTTATCAAAAAGATAGATGCTGCGATCGAAGAGCTACAAAAATCTGGCGAATTTGACAAAATGCTCGCTAAATACGACCTTAAAAAATAAATCCTAATATAAATTTGCAAGAGGCAAAAATGCTTCTTGCAAAAAATCTCACAAATTTCTAATTTATAAAATTTAATATTATTTAAATATATTGTAATAAAATTGTCAATTTACTTTAAGGAGAATGCAATGAAGTCACTCAGGATGAGAACGGCACTTGTGCTAAGTGTCATGCTTTTGGTTTGTGTTAGTGTGGTTGGTCTTGTGACCTATAACATGGCTAAAAATTTATATACCGACAGGGTTGAAAGTAAAGAATTTCCACTTGCTGTCAATGAAGTTGGTTATAAAATAGAGTCTTACATCGATAAGATAATCGACGCTTCTTATCAAATAACTCAAAATAGCTTTTTAATAGACTGGGTTAAAAATGGCGAGGACGAGCACGGTAGAAAGGTCTTGTTTGACTATTTTCAAACTCTTGCTAAAAATTTAAAGCTAGATACAATAATGTTTGGCTCAGATAGAACCCTAAACTACTACGTCGAAGATAAAATTTTAAAGGTCATTAACCCAGAAAATGACAAATGGTACTACGCCTTAAAAGATGGCAGCAGCTTAAGCCTAATCGACATCAACAAGGCTGAAGACGGCAGCGGCAAGATAATGATGTATATAAACTACAAAGTTCAAAAAGATGATAAATTTTATGGCATCGCAGCGACTGGCGTAAATTTAAGTGAGATAGTAAATTTTGTCCAATCACAAAAGATAGGTCGTGGCGGTAAATTTCTACTAGTCGATGAAAAAGGCGATATCAAGATCGGTAAAGATGCAAGCGGCAATCTAAAAGATTTAGTTGGCGATGCAAACCTTAAAAAGCTAATCAACGAAAATGGCAGCTACATATCGCTAGATAAAGATGGTAGAAATTTATTGATCGGCTCAAAATATATCAAAAGTATGGGCTGGTATCTTATCGGAGAGCTTGACAAAGATGAGCTTTTAGAGGATCTAAACTCACTTGCTTATGCATCTGTCGGAGTGCTTGTAGTGGTGCTTATTTTAGGACTATTGCTCTCACTTTATCTATCGTCTTACCTCCTAAAAATCATCCTCAAACTAAAAACAGGCCTACTATCTTTCTTTGATCTACTAAATCACAAGAC